>NC_018704.1:0-642371 GCF_000307165.1 Amphibacillus xylanus NBRC 15112 | reverse complement strand
TTTTATAATTTCTAGTTCATTATATTTCTAATCTATAAAAATAACAATCTATTTGTGAAACATTTCACAAATAGTTCATAAAAACAACACTAACCGCTGTTTTGATCAGTGTTTTGTTTGTTTTATATGGAGCATAGCGGGATCGAACCGCTGACCTCTTGCATGCCATGCAAGCGCTCTCCCAGCTGAGCTAATGCCCCTAAATGAATCCTAAATTATTATAGCTGATTATGATTTAAATCTCAAGCCCTTTTCTTGCTATCATACTAGAGTTGACATTTATCGTAATCTTTTATTAAACTGGAGATACAAGTATGAGAAAGGGTGAATTATTAGCCGATGAAGTTATAATCCTATTTTTTCACAGTCTAACTACATCTAAGTCGCATTAACCAACTCCTAAGTGAGTTTATTAAGTGTGCTTTGATTTAGTTTAGCGAAAATAGGATGTAATCGGTTATTTGAATTTAACTCTCATTTCATTTAAGCAATCGGTGCCTCCTATTTTCATTTTTACTTAAATAAAAATAGGGGGTTTTTTTGTCTCCTTTAATGAGGTGAAATGAATTGGTTATAACAGAATTAAATCAAATTAAGCAATATATCAATGGTGATTTACTATTTGAAGTTGAACAACTAATTATCGAAAAGAAAGCACGAATTGGACTTGTTGGTAAAAACGGATCCGGAAAGTCAACGTTATTAAATCTAATTGCTGGTAAGCAGGAAATTAATCAAGGCCATATTAAACGTTATGGTTCAGTAGAGTTACTTCCTCAATTGAAAGTGACCGATACAACTGAAAGTGGCGGCGAAGTGACCCAGCGCTATATCAATCAAGCATTAGCTAAAGAAACAGATTTACTTTTAGCTGATGAACCAACTACAAATTTGGATCAAGACAATATTCAACACTTATTAAATCAACTTCATCACTGGAATGGTGCAATCGTCATTGTCTCACATGATCGTTATGTTTTAGATCAACTATGTGAACAAATATGGGAAATAGAGCAACAGAAAATCCATGTATATCATGGTAACTACAGTGATTATCGCAACCAAAAGCAGTTAAAAATTGTAAAGCAAGAAGAGGAATATGAGCAATATTTACAAAAGAAAAGACAGCTAGAACGTGCTGTTGCCAAAAAAGAGCAAAAAGCACAACGAGCAACAAAAAAACCTAAACAACTTAGTTCATCTGAAGCTAAGATAACTGGTGCTAAACCATACTTTGCAAAAAAACAAAAGAAACTTCACCAGTCTAAAAAAGCAATTGAAACAAGACTAGAAAAATTAGAACGAGTAGAAAAGGTTTATCAAGAAGCGCCAATTAAAATGGAACATCCTGAAGCAGAAAAATTATATGGCAGGACGATTTTAAGAATTGAAAGTTTACCTGCGGAAATTGGCAAGCGAACATTATGGAAACCTACTAGTTTTCAAATCAATGGCAATGATAAAGTCGCGGTTATCGGCAATAACGGCGTTGGTAAATCAACACTCATTAAAAAAATTATCAATCGTGTTGATGGCGTACAACTATCTTCAGCTGTGAAAATTGGCTATTTTGATCAGAAGCTAAAACAACTTAAACTTAATCAATCGATTATCGAATATGTAAGAGAATCATCTATCCAATCAGAAACAATCATTCGAACTTGCTTAGCTCGACTAAATTTCAACCAACACGATGTTAATAAACCAATTCGAGCATTAAGTGGTGGTGAGCGAGTAAAAGTCGCGTTAGCAAAGTTAATTGTAAGTGATGCGAATATGCTGATTTTAGATGAACCAACAAATTTTTTAGACATTGAAGCGATTGAAGCTTTAGAGTCATTGCTAATCTCATACCCAAGTACTGTTTTGTTTGTATCTCACGACCAGCGACTTATTGAACGACTCGCAACGAAAATCATTGTTATTGAAGAACAGAGGCTTGAATTATTTCCCGGGACATATGAATCTTACCTTAATCCAGTAGATGATGTAGATGATTTAAAGCAAAAATTAATGATTATAGAAACTCGAATCTCAGAAGTGTTAAGTAAACTTAGTCTTGAGCCAAGCGATGAGCTTGAACAGGAGTTTCAATTATTACTGAAAAAGAAGCAAGAATTAACGAATCAATAGTATTTTGACGGTGATTGAATTTATCTTCAATTACCGTTTTTTCTTGACAAAATGGCGAGGTTATTTTAGCATTTAAGTAATTACTTAAATAGTTAAGGGTGATAATCTTATGAAAGATGTTTTTAAAGCTCTTGCTGACCCTACCCGTAGACAAATATTGACGTTATTAAAGGACGGAGACTTAACTGCCGGTGAAATATCTAGTCATTTTGATATGTCAAAACCGAGTATTTCACAGCACCTCAATATTTTAAAACAGGCAGAACTTGTATATGATAACAAGAAGGGGCAATTTATTTACTACACTTTAAATACAACTGTTTTCCAAGAGCTTGTCAGTTGGACACTTGAATTTCTTGATAAAGGAGACTCCAAAGTATGAATAAACGTATTATTCCACTAATTATGATCATTTTTTCAATTAGTTTATGGTTGATTTTCTACCGTCAGCTACCAGAACAAGTCCCGATGCAATGGGGAGCTGATGGTTCAGTCAACTGGACCGCTTCTAAATTTGTAGCTTTACTTGTCAATAATGGCATGTACATTCTTCTTTACCTCTTATTAATGTTCAGCCCTAAAATCGATCCGAAAAAGAATAACTATAAACAGTTTTCGCGTTCATATGAAATCATGGTTTACGCTATTTTAGGCTTATTTTTAATCATTAATGTAGTTGTGTTGTTCAAAAGTTTAGGTTATCCACTAGAGATAAATTTCTTTATTCCATTTTTGATTGGTCTATTATTAATGATTTTCGGTAATTACATGCAAACAATTAAACCAAATTGGTTTATAGGGATTCGTACGCCGTGGACTTTAGATAATGAAACGGTTTGGCGTAAAACACACCGACTTGGTGGAAAAATCTTTATTATTTTAGGTTTAATTTTGATGATAACACCGTTTCTTTCTGATCAGTATGTTCTACCTGTTACATTAATCAGTGTTATTGTTGGTTCACTTATTCCGACAATTTATTCTTTTTATCTTTACCGAAAGCTAAAATAAATTTGGGGGTGAAATGATGACAGACGTCATTCAATTGCTTCAACTGTTATGGCCATTATTAGTTTTACAATTTATTTTACTCGTTGTTGCAATAGTTGCTTGGTTTAAAACAGATGAAACAAAAGGGCCAAAATGGGTATGGCTACTCGTTATACTTTTTGCCAATATCATTGGACCGATCTTATTCTTTTTAATTGGAAGGAGAACAGACTAAATGGAATTATTAATAGAAAATTTAACTAAGAAATTTAACCAACAAGTTGCGGTAAATAACGTCTCATTTCAATTAAAATCTGGACAATGTATCGCATTATTAGGAGCGAACGGTGCTGGTAAAACTACTACACTAAGAATGTTAGCTGGTTTACTAACACCGACATCTGGCGAGATAAAATTTGACGGTTCTCAAAATGGTGTCGACATTCGCTCGAAAATCGGTTACTTACCTCAGCACCCTGCTTTTTATGGCTGGATGACGGGGAAAGAATTTTTAGTCTATGTTGGTCGTTTAGCTAATTTAACTAAGCTAGAAGCAGAAAATCGCGCAGATCACTTACTTGAGCAAGTTGGTATTAGTGATGCAAAAAATAAGCGCATTGGTAAATATTCAGGCGGAATGAGACAAAGGCTTGGTATTGCACAAGCTTTAATCCATAAGCCTTCAATGATCATGTTAGATGAGCCAGTTTCTGCACTAGATCCGATAGGTCGCCGCGAAGTTTTAACGTTGTTACAAGAATTAAAGCAAGATACGACGATCTTGTTTTCAACCCATATTTTAAATGATGCTGAGGAGATCAGCGATGGATTACTGTTAATTCATCAAGGTCAGCTAGTGGAGCAAGGTAGTCTTGCAGAGCTTCGGGAAAAATATCAAAAGCAGAAAATAGAGTTAAGCTTTAAAGAAGTAGATGATCAAATGATTGAACAATTAAATCAGCTTTCTAGTATTGTAGAAATCAGCCAAAATCGTGATCAATTAAATTGCATTGTTAACAATGTTGATTTAGCAAGAGAGCAAATTTTATCAAAAACCTTAGATTCCGGCTGGCAGATGACTAACTTTACTGTGTCTCGTGCTACATTGGAGGATATGTTTATGGAGGTGGTAAATAAATGAGTCAGTTTTTAACAGTATTCAAAAAAGAATTCATGGAGTCATGGCGTAACTTTAGTTGGATTTGGGTACCGATCGTCTTTATTTTACTTTCAATTATGGATCCATTGACTTATTACTACTTACCAAAAATCATGGACGCAGTTGGTGGTGTGCCAGAGGGGATGGCATTTGAAATTCCAGAAATCCCAGCACCAGATGCGGTGATGTTAGCGCTAGTACAAATCAGCTCAATAGGCGTTTTAATCGTCGTATTATTAACAATGGGGACTATTGCTGGTGAGAGAAAAACTGGTATTGCTGAATTAGTTTTAGTAAAGCCGGTTAATCACGTAACATATATTTTAGCTAAATGGTTTGCTAAGTTCGTCCTATTTTTTATCGCCTTTACGATTGGGATGCTATTAAATTGGTATTACGTTAATCTACTTTTTGGTGATGTAGGTTTTACCGAACTAATTTATCTGCTGCTGTTTTATGCTTTATGGATCATGTTTGTCATCTCATTAACAATTTTCTTTAGTACCATTTTTAAAGGACCAGGACCTGTTGCAGGTGTGACAATCGGAACATTACTTAGTATGTCAGTCGTTAACGGTTTAGTAAACCACTGGTTACCTTGGTTCCCAAATCAACTAAGCACATACATTAACGAGATGCTCTATAATCAATCCGTCTCAACTGAACTCTGGGGAACGGCAGGTATAACTGTTGGTCTATCAGCCATTCTACTAATCTGTTCATTTATTATATTTAAAAACAAAAAAGTTCTCTAAACTTTTGAAAAAGCTATCTACTACCTAGTATGATAGCTTTTTTATTAACTAAAATATAGATGAGTTGCTTTGCAGTGGGGAATTTTGTAATGTGTTTAGAATTAGACATAATCTTTGACATTTGCTATTGTTTTTTGTCAAAACATTAACGATTAGAGCATTATCTTTAACTTTTACCACTATTTTTTGTCTAAACATTAACGATTAGAGCATAATCTTTAACTTTTACCACTGTTTTTTGTCTAAATATTAACGATTAGAGCGTTATCTTTAACTTTTACTACTATTTTTTATCTAAACATTAACGATTCGTGCATTATCTTTAACTTTTACCACTATTTTTTGTCTAAACATTAACGATTCGTGCATTATCTTTAACTTTTACCACTATTTTTTATCTAAACATTAACGATTCGAGCATAATCTTTAACTTTTACCACTATTTTTTGTCTAAACATTAACGATTCGAGCTTTATCTTTAACTTTTGTTACTACTTTTTATCAAAACGTTAAAGATCTAACATTTCACAGATAAAAAGACTGCACTAAAGGTCATAGCCTTCGATGCAGTCTTTCTTTTAGAAAATATAAACTTGAAATCACATTAGCAATGTTCAACTATTATCCTTTTTTCACAACAATCTCTTCATCAACTAACTCAACTGTTATCTTACTAACATCTGTTTCATCTAATAGTAAATCAGTTATGCCATCTTCAACCGTTTCTTGAATCACACGACGCAATGGACGTGCGCCATAATCAGGATTATAGCCTTTTTTCGCTAAAAATTCTTTAGCCTCGTCTGTAATGGTTAATTGATAATTTTGCTCACTTAGATGTGCGCTTAACTCATTCAACATTAAATCAACAATCTTAACGAGATCGTCAGTTGATAATGTTTTGAAATTAATAATAGAATCAAATCGATTTAAAAACTCTGGTTTAAAGTAATCTTTTAATTGATCAAGTGTTGATACAGCTTCATTTTGATCTTTATTAAAGCCTACCTGAATCTCTTTAAAACTTGATCCTGCGTTACTTGTCATAATAATGACACAGTCTTTAAAACTAACAGTTCTGCCATGGGAATCAGTTAAATGACCATCCTCCATGATTTGTAAGAACATATGCTGAACATCAGGGTGTGCCTTTTCAATTTCGTCTAGCAAAATTAAACTATATGGATTACGGCGAACTTTTTCAGTTAATTGACCGGCTTCCTCGTGACCTACATAGCCTGGAGGTGATCCGATAATTTTCGATACAGAATGTCTCTCCATATACTCACTCATATCAAGTCGGATGAGCGAGTCTCTTGTACCGAATAACTCCTCTGCTAGTACTTTAGCAAGCTCTGTTTTTCCAACGCCTGTTGGTCCGACAAATAGGAAAGAACCGATCGGACGCGTCGCTACTTTCAAACCAGCTCGACTTCTTCGAATGGCTTTAGCAACTTTATTAACTGCATGATTTTGACCAATTACCTTTTCTGATAATTTTACTGCTAGATCGCGCATTTTAGCTTGCTCATCTGCTTGCATTTTCTGAACCGGAATACCTGTCTTTTCTTCAATAATTTGTTGAATGTCATCAACTGTCACTTCTGTAGACGGACTGTCTTCTAACTCTTTTAATTGTTTTTCAAGTTGTAGCTCTTGATGACGTAAATGTGCTGCCGTTTCATAGTCCTCTTTCTCAGCTGCAGCTGCCTTTTCAACGGCAATCTCTTCTAACCTAGCTTCAATAGCTGATTTATCTGATTCTGCATGCAATAAATTAAGTCGAGCACCTGCTTGATCAATTAAATCAATTGCTTTATCCGGTAAAAATCGATCCTGAATATAGCGTTTTGATAATCGGACAGCATGCTCAATGACTTCATCACTATACTTGACGTAATGATATTTTTCATAGCGATCTTTAATCCCGTTTAGTATTTGAATTGCTTCATCAGTTGTTGGTTCCTTAACAATAATCGGCTGTAATCGGCGTTCTAAAGCTGCATCTTTTTCAATTTGGCGGTACTCTTTTAATGTTGTTGCACCGATTAACTGCAATTCACCTCTAGCAAGTGCAGGTTTTAGAATATTTCCAGCATCCATTTGTGAACCTTCTGCCGTTCCAGCACCTACTAATAGATGGATTTCATCAATAAATAATATTACGTCTTTTCGTTCTTGTAGCTCACGGATCAATTGATTCATCCGTTCTTCAAATTGACCTCTAATTCCTGTATTTGCTACAAGCGAAGCCACATCTAATAAGTATAACTGCTTATTCTTCAGTTTATTTGGCACTTGACCTTCAACTATCTTTAATGCCAGGCCCTCTGCAATAGCTGTTTTACCTACGCCTGGCTCACCAATTAAAACTGGATTATTTTTATTCCGGCGATTTAACGTTTCAATGACTTGTTTAACTTCTAGATCGCGTCCAATGACAGGATCAATCATACCTGCACTTGCAGCTTCAGTTACGTTACGACCAAGCTGATCTAATAAGCCTCCTCCGCTTCGACCAGACTCAGTTCGAACCTGTTGACCTTGCTTAGGCTGTGCACCAAATGCAAAACCACTAAACGGATGGGCGTCTTTGTTGCCAAAAAAGCTTGAAGGGTTCAATGAATTATTTCTAATTTCTTTGTAGCAATCTGGACAAACATGAAGTTGCTCTGTTTCCTGATTAATCTGAAGAGTTAAGTTTATAGTTGCGGGACGTATTTGACACTTTTGACATTTCATCCTTTTCTTCCTCCTTTATTCTTTTTGACTATCTTTGACCTTTCTTACTTATAGTATACTTTGACCTTATTTGACTTTCAAGTTTTTTGCATATTTTAATCAATAATCAACTTATATCAGTTGATTTTTCTCATTTTATGGTATGATATAATTAACAATAGGATGATTAGGAGGCGGTTTAAATGAAATGTAGAATCCAAATTCAGCAGAAACAAGCCACTTTAGATGTCAAACGATTAATCCTGTTTAGAAATTGT
Organism: Amphibacillus xylanus NBRC 15112; assembly: GCF_000307165.1. Lineage (NCBI taxonomy): Bacteria > Bacillati > Bacillota > Bacilli > Caryophanales > Bacillaceae > Amphibacillus > Amphibacillus xylanus. The sequence goes on along the minus strand of NC_018704.1, from coordinate 634,335 downwards.
CAATTAGTTGAAGCACACGGTCGTTCTGGACAAACCTATTATTTAGTTTTTCATAAGAAACGCTATATAAATACAGTTAAAGTTAATCAATTAAACCCTGATTCCTTTATTGCAAAAGCCATCATGTATGGTCTTATTGTCACTTCACCACATCATGCCATTGATACACTCGTCAATCAACAAACATTTTCATGTATACCACTTAAGAAGATGCTCCAGTCTATGTCCAAAAAGTTGGATCAATTAGATCAAATTATTATCATTACTTATTTCGATCAATTTATTTCACAAGAAAAAATTATCAACCTATTTATCGAGTGTTTCCGTCAGCATCGTCGCGACGGTCAATTACAGCATGCTTTCCAAGTTTTATCCACATTAAAAAATTATCAGCCAGATAATCAGTTTGCACACGATATGTTAGTATCTTTAACGTTTCAAGGCTACCAGGTCCATGAACGTGAAATGTTCGCCTTCAATCCACTAGATCTCGACACACTTGAGTCAATTTATCAATCTGATAGTCGCATACTAGAACGAAGCATTTTAGCAACTGTTCAATTACTAAAAAAATTCTCAAACCACTATTGGCAGCTATTTTTATCAACGCTAGACCCTTTTCCACCGAGCATTCGTGCCGCTACCTTGTATGAAATGTACCTGCAACAGCCGAAGCTAATCAACCATCAACCTTTTTCTGATCAATTGCTCATGTATGTCGATTCAAAGCGATATTTAAAAATACTATTAGAAAAAGATTTCTCTCACCAAGTCAATATCAAAGCATTTATGAGTCACTTAACTCAAGTCGAGCAAAACACCCACTTAACGATTTTCACAAAACATCAAGATCAATTTATTAAACGAATCGACTCATTTCCATGTGAAGAAAAAGAAGTCGTCACAAGAATGATCGTAGAATCTGCACTAAAGTATAAACCGATTGAAGATATCTTGTCTTGGCTAGACAAATTTGACACACCGTTTTATTTCACAAAACACTTAGAATTAATCAAAGAGCTAAAAGAAAATCCAGACAGTCAAGCACAATTAGCAGATATTTATCAGTACTTTAACCACTTTGCTGGTGCGATAGATTGTCTAAAGTGGGAAATCGAATTACACCCAAATAATGAAACGCTTTATAAAAAGCTCATTAGCCTGCTCAAACAAAATGGACAAGTTGAAGAAGCAGAAGCTTATCAAGAACAAATCATTCACCAAATAAAATATTCATAATCGTATTAAAATAAATCATGATTAATATGAGGCGATATGTGGTAAAGCTACTTTAATAGATAAGAGCAGGTGATAAAGGTGAAAAATACAAATGAAGACTACTCAGCGATAATTGATATTGGCTCAAACTCAATGCGTTTAGTCATTTACCAGAAAGAAAAAACTGGCCGTTTATATGAAGTAGAAAATGTAAAAGCTGTTTCACGACTTTCAAACTATTTAGATCATGAGCATAATCTATCTCCTGAAGGTATTGATGTTCTATTAAACACATTAGCGCATTTTGCTGACGTACTGGCAATCTATCCTTACCGACAATTCATGTGCATGGCGACTGCGACAATTAGACAAGCTCACAATCGTCATGAGCTGATCAAACTTGTTAAACAGAAATTTGATTGGGATATGATTATCCTATCGGAAAAAGAAGAAGCGTATTATGGCTACCTAGCTGTTGTTAATTCGACGTCGCTTACTGAAGGAATCACTGTCGATATGGGTGGTGGTAGTACAGAGGTGACATACTTTAAAAACCGTGAACTTGTACACTCACATAGCTTTCCATTTGGAACTTTAACGTTAAAAGCACTATACCAAGACGATCTAACTGAACAGGAAAATGCTCAGAAAGTTCGCCAATTTGTTAAAGATCAGTTTGAATCACTACCTTGGCTAAGAGATCGCCACATACCTCTCATTGGAATTGGCGGAAGTGCAAGAAACATGGCACAAATCGACCAAAATGAGAAGTCATATCCAATGGCTGGATTGCATCAATATCAAATGAATGTTTACGATATTAACCGGATTTTAAATTATTTAATTTCAATTCCTTTATCGAAGAGGGAAAAAGTCGAAGGTTTATCTAAGGATCGGGCTGATATTATCATTCCAGCAATTGAAACATTTAAAGTGCTGTACGAAACAGTTAAAGCCGATCAATTTATCTTAAGTCAAAAAGGATTACGTGATGGCATTAATTACAGTTGGCTTTTAGCAAATCACGACACTGCCTATTTCCCTAATGTGCTTGAAGAAAGCTTAAATGAAATCGTCATGCGCTATAACCAAAATATGAACCAAATTTCACATGTCCACTTTTTAACACGGAAAATCTTTAATCAATTATTTGCACAGCAATTAAAGACATTAACACAAGCTGATTGGTCTTACTTATCACATGCTATTTATGTTTTCAATCTTGGTCAATATATTGATTCAGAGTCCAGTGCACAGCATACATTTTATTTACTAGCTAATCAAACGATAGATGGACTATTAAATCATGAAAAACTAATCATTGCATTAATTGCTTCTTATAAAGATAGTGTGACGTTTGATCAGTTTGTTAAGCCTTATAAAAGCTGGCTTACAAAACATGAACGTAAAAAGTATCGACTCCTTGGCTCATTATTAAAATTAACTTATGCATTAGATGCAACAAAACGACAAGTGATTCAAAATGTAGACATTCAGATGAAGCAAAAACAAATTAAGCTAATAGTATATTATAAAAAAAATCCAAGCGCTGAATCATATCAAGCAGAAAAGCAAAAGAAACATTTTGAAAAAGCAATCAATAAAAAAGTAGTTCTCCAATTTAATCAGCTCAATTAGGCATATGCTGGATTCTAGCAGGAGGGGCATAATGAAGCAAAGAACTGATGCGGTTTTCACATACGATAATCCAGCTTACTTCAATAATCGTGAAATAAGCTGGTTGCGCTTTAATCAACGTGTACTTGAAGAGGCATTGAATCGAAATAATCCGATCTTAGAACGATTAAAGTTTATTTCAATCTTTTCTTCAAATTTAGATGAATTTTTTATGATTCGAGTTGCTGGTTTAATGGATCAAGTAAAGGCTAATTTTAACAAGCCTGATAATAAGTCTGGGCTAACTGCCAGTGAACAATTAACTGCGGTTAGTAAGGAAACTCATCGATTAGTTCAAGTACAAAATCAGATTTACCAGGAGCAGGTCCATGCGTTAGCTCAAGCAAAAATTCAAATTAAAGCAATTGAAGGTTTAACAATTGAGGAACTGAATTGGTTAGCGGATTATTTTACAGAGCGGATCTTCCCAATCCTAACACCAATTGCAATACACATGTATCAGCCGTTTCCATTACTAGCTAATAAATCATTAAATATGATTGTGCGCTTATGTTCATTGACTGATAAAAGTGAGAAAACAGCGCTTATTCAAGTACCAGAATTAATTAAACGAACAATTCAAATTAAACATACTGATCAATATATACTGCTTGAAGAAGTCATTATTTATTATCTAAATTTACTATTTCCAAATGATGAAGTCATATCAACTACTGTATTTCGAATAACTCGAAATGCGGATATGACGATTCATGAAGAAGATGTGCGTGATCTTTTAAAAGCGATTGAGTCTGAGCTACACAAAAGAGAATGGGGCGCTGTCGTCCGCTTAGAAATTGACCAACATTATTCTGATTTTAATGTCGTTCAGTTTTTAGCAAAAATGTATGATATTCATGATGCAGATCTATATTTTCTACCAGGTCCACTCGACTTTACTTTTTTAAATGCATTTTACAGTCAAATTAAAGCTTGTTATCCTGAGTTAGCTTATCACCCTGTTCAACCACAATATACGCATGAATTAAATAAAGATCAGTCAATTTTTATGCAAGTCAAATCACACGATGTTTTACTGCATCACCCATATGATTCATTTGAGACAACGATCAAACTATTAACTGAAGCAGCTCATGATCCAGATGTTTTAGCGATCAAACAAACACTTTATCGTGCGAGTAAGTATTCACCGATTATTAAGTGCTTAGAGACTGCTGCTTTAGCTGGAAAACAGGTAACTGTACTCGTTGAACTAAAGGCGAGATTTGACGAAGAAAATAATGTCCATTGGGCCAAAAAACTTGAACGTGCTGGTTGTCACGTTATTTATGGTATAAGTGGTTTAAAAACACATAGTAAAATTTGCTTAATTGTTCGTAGAGGTGAGCAATCAGTTGAACGGTACTTGCATTTGTCTACAGGTAATTACAATGAACAAACAGCAACGTTATACACTGATCTAGCATTGATTACTACCCGAGACGCTTTAGTCGATGATGCAACACATTTCTTCAACTTTTTATGTGGTGCAACTGAAATACCAAAATTAAATGGATTATCAATTGCCCCTCACAATTTGAAGAATACTTTTTTATCTCTTATAGACCGTGAAATCTTGAATCAAAAACAATTTGGAACTGGTCGAATTATCGCAAAAATGAATGCATTAACTGATAAAACAATTATTATGAAACTATATCAAGCTTCACAAACTGGCGTATCAATCGATTTGATTGTACGAGGAATTTGTTGCTTGAAACCAGGAATTCCAGGAGTTAGTGATCAAATCAGAGTCCATAGTATTGTTGGACGTTTTTTAGAACATAGTCGAATTTATTATTTTTATAATAATGGTGACGATCAATATTACCTATCATCGGCTGATTGGATGACACGCAACTTAGAAAGACGGATTGAGCTTATGTTTCCGATCCTACAAGCTAATCATCAACAACGAATTTACGAGATTCTTCAGCTTTCAATAACTGATAATACAAATCGACGAATTCAACTTAGTGATGGAACATATCAATTAGTTGTACCAAATCAAAATGATCCGATTATTAACAGTCAAAGTATTTTTCAACAACTGGCTGAAAGCAGTAGCTATAATTAATTTCACAGAAGCAAAACTTAGTCATATTTAAGTAAGACGATAAATATGGAAAAAAATAAAACATTTGCATTTACCAGAATAAGAGTAAATACAAATGTTTTATTAATTTTTGTTAGCTTAACTTATTTTTACTTAGCAATCGCAAGTGGATCTTTAATCATATCACGCAGTACTAAATCATCTAAAGATCTAAATTCATAGCCTTCTTGCTTTAGATCTTTGATTAAATGACTAAGTGCTAGTGCATTATCTTCCGTCACAGTATGCAACAGGATAATAGCACCTGGATGCATTTGATCAATCACTTGTCGGTAAGCAGACTCCCATCCCTTATTTTGATCACTGTGCCAATCAACAAATGCAACAGACCAAAACATATGAATATACCCAAATTCATTACCCCACTCGATTGTTTGCTCATTAAAGACTCCTCGAGGAGGTCTTAAATAATGAAGTCTTTCGATACCTGTTACTGCCTCTATGGCTCGGTCTAAATCTGTCACTTCTTTTAAATATTTTTCTTTCGTCAGCTCGGTAAAATCATAATGATGATACGAGTGATTCCCAATAATATGACCATCAGAAGCAATCCGCTTCACAATCTCTGGTGCGCTTCTTACGTAGTGACCTGTAAGGAAAAATGTTGCAGGAACATTTTCTTCTTGCAAAATATCTAAAATTGTTTCTGTATAACCAGCTTCATATCCATTATCAAACGTTAGATATACGGTTTTCTCACCTGAATCATCTAAATAATATCCACCATGTTTTTTTAATATTTCTCCATACTTTCCTACCTCTGGTGGCTGATTTTTTGGACCTTTCTTATAACCCCAACCATATGCATAACTCGTACTTGGTATCAGTAGACAGCAGACCATGAAAACAGTTAAGATTTTCACTTGCATTTTCAAGCTTATCACCCACTTTTTTTTGTTAGTTTGGCGTACTTGTTCGACTAATATACAAGCATTTATAAAACCTATCTAATAAGTATTTTAATTTAGTCAGGCTTAACTATTATGTTATAATGTTAGTTGAAATTCCAAATGGAGGATGTAAGATGGATTTAAGTTGGGAACAGTTTTATCAAACGATTTTATTAATTTTTGAATCAAGAATCGCCAAAGTTATTATTGGTGGTTTAATTATTTTGATTTTCATGCTTTTTTTTCAACGTATTGTGCGTTCAATTTTTAGCAAAGGGCGCTTGCTCGATGCCAATGAATCAAACACGATGATTTCACTACTGAATTCAATCATTAAATATGTCGCATTAATCGGCTTTATCTTTTACTTTTTACATGTTTTCGGTATTAAAATTGGAAGTATGCTCGCAGGTGCAGGTGTATTAGGAATAATTATTGGTTTTGGTGCACAGAGCTTAGTCCAAGATTTACTAGGTGGATTATTTATCGTATATGAAAAGCAGCTTAAAACTGGTGATTATGTCATTGTCAATGATGTGCATTCTGGTACAGTTGAAGCGATTGGATTTCGTATTTTAAAAATTAGAAAATGGTCAGGTGCGCTATTATCGATTAATAATGGTCAAGTTCAAACGATCGAAAACTTCAATGAAGGTCGAATGAGAATTATTGAAAAAATTACAACAAGCTTTGAGCAAGATCCTCAAGAAACAGAGCTTGTCATTGAACAAATTTGTTCAGCACTTAACCGTGAGCTTGGTGAACACCTGCTTAAAGATTTATCAGGTGAACCAATTGAGCCGTTTAAATACATTGGAATGGCATCAACTAATGAAGATTATCGCGGCTTCAGCTTCTATATTGTTGGTCTATGCCAGGATGCAACATACTGGCAAACCGCCCGTGATACAAGAGGTATTATCGCGAAGTATCTTTACAAACATAATATTAAAATGCCAGAACAGCATGTACTAACGAGAGAAAGAAAAGATCATTAAACATATAAAAGCCCCATTTTTAATCGGAAGTTGATTAAAAATAGGGCTTTTTTAGCGTGTGAAAACTGTTTGATGACTAGTTGATTTAAATTAGGACAATCTATCTTTGTCTCTAACTGTCAAAAAAGAGCATCAACCAAAATTGCGATGCGCTTCATAATAGGGGATGAATTTTAATTTTCAAGCAATGTGAGTTGGTGTTACTTATTTTAAATGAAAGGCTAGATGATCTTGAATCGGTAACCAGGCAATGACTTCTTCTTCTACAATATTTTTTATTTTCAATTCTTGTTTTCGGCCTTTCATCTTTAAGTAAACTTCACCGTAAGTCACTTTGCCAATTTCTTTAACAGCAGCGGCATAAGCTTCAAGTTGTTCTGCACGAGCATCATTAGTCATTGGGAGTTGCTTCGTTGTGTTTATCCCAAATGTCGACTCATAATCAATTGGCCACTTAATCCGTTCTTGTGCGTCTTGTAATATCATATTTTGTACTTGGTCACTATTGGCTAACTTACTTTGCAATCCACCACTAACGTGTCGTTCTTCACTTTGAACATACGTTAGCGGATGATCTCCAATAAAATTATCATTGATTTTCTGATACGCCCAATTTACAGATGATTCTACTGACTGATAAGATAACGGCCAGCGTCCAAGATATACTTCACTCGAATAACCAAAAGCAAATACTGATTGATTTACTTCTGTAGCGTTTAGCTGTTCAATTAAATGGGGGTTAGTAATTTTAACTTCTGTTTTCTCTAACAACTTAGCTGTTTGTTCGTTCGGTTCTACTTCTAGTAGTTCTCTTTGTTTTTGATTTGCAGTATTTTCTTTTTCGATCGATTGAACATGAGACGGTATATGCTCCGGAAGCATTGTAGTGAAGTCGACCTCTGCCAGTACCTCAGTAGTTAAACAAAAGAACATAATCACTGGTAGGATATATTTCATAATTTTAGACTCCTTTGCTCTTTTTTTGTTAGTTTGCTACTAAGTTATATTTTTTATGTAAATAATATACGATTATTGTCTGACTATTTCAGTATAGATTGTTTTTTTTCAGAAAAAGATATAAAGTAAGATAGGTTAATGATTTTGAAGTTTGGGGGTTAAATAATTTGATTTCAACACGTTCGAGGTTTTGGGTTCTTGTAAGTTTTGTAATGATATCAGGATTTTCCCAAGGTATGCTACTTCCATTACTTGCAATTATATTAGAACAGAATGGTGTATCGTCATCCGTTAATGGTCTACATGCAACCGGTTTATATATTGGTGTATTAATTGCTTCTCCATTTATGGAAAAACCTTTGCGAAAGTTTGGCTACAAACCAATTATCTTGCTTGGTGGTCTGTTAATGTTTATCGCACTGATCCTGTTTCCAGTTTATCAATCGATTGTCTTTTGGTTTGTCCTTCGCTTGTTAATTGGAATTGGTGATCAAATGGTGAACTTTTCTTCACAAACATGGATTACGTCAACAACACCTGCTAGTAGGCGAGGAAGAACTGTCGCTTTATACGGTTTGTTTTTCAGTTTAGGATTTGCATTCGGTCCATTGATGTCTCGATTTATTCAAATTCATGAAAGCCTGCCGTTTTTAATTGCAGCTGGATTATGCTTAACCGTTTGGTTATTAGTTTGGTTTATTAAAAATGAACATATTGCAGAAAGTGGAGAAATTGATAATGTTCAGACAACCTCAACAATACAACGCTTTATAACATCGACAAAATTAGCTTGGATTGCCTTTTTAGGTCCTTTAGCTTATGGTATTCTCGAAGCTCTCTTACATGGTATTTTCCCAATCTATGGATTAAGAATCGGTCATGATGTTGAGGTAATTTCATTGATCATTCCATTCTTCTCTCTATCGACGCTCATTACCCAAGTACCTCTTGGTGCATTAGGTGATCGAATTGGTAGACAGAAATTGTTAGGGATTGTTACCGCAATAGGTTCAGTTATCTTTTTCTTAAGCGCACAATTTGAACACTCAACAGTCGCATTAATCTGTACATTCGCATTTTCTGGGATGTTGCTAGGTTCTCTGTTTTCAATGGGGGTCTCATACATGGCAGATATTGTCCCTAGAGAGCTACTTCCAGCAGGGAACATTATGTGTGGTGTATCATTTAGCTTAGGTAGTATTGCCGGACCAAATTTAGGTGGATTATTTATTGATATTTTCCCTAACGTATCCTTTTTCTATATGATTGTCGTTATTTTGATTATTCTCTCCACCTTATTCTTCGTAAAGAAAAAGCCTGTATTAAATCATTAATAAAAAAGGTTCAATGTGTACTGAACCCATAAAGTTAGACTTAATATTTAAGCTACTAATTGGCTGGCTTGTTTTCGGTATTCAACCGGACTCATGCCAGTCAATTTTACTTTTATTCGTCTATTATTATAATAATAAATGTATTTATCAACTGCTTGTTTCAACTCTTCAAATGATTCGTATATAACTCCATAATACATCTCCTGTTTCATTAACCCAAAGAAATTCTCCATCGGAGAATTATCCAAACAATTACCTCTTCGTGACATACTTTGAAATATTTTATTGTCCTTTAATCGCTTGCGGAAAGCCTTCATTTGGTAACCCCAACCTTGATCTGTATGAATTGTTGTTCGATAAGGACACTCTTTAGTTATTATGATTGTCTCATTCAATGCATCTAAAATGGCTTTCGCACTTGGTCGTTGGGATAATCTATATGATAAAATCTCACCATTAAACATATCTAAAAAAGGGTCAAGATACGCCTTCTTAATAACGGTTTTACCGCTCTGATCTTTTGTGTAATATTTAAATTCTGTTGTATCAGTTGTTATTTTCTGATAAGGAATATGTGTATTGAATCTACGGTTAATTCGATTTTGAGCAACTTTTCCGACAGTTCCTTTGTATGAATTATATTTTCTTGATTTTCTCGTGAATTTTGTGCATGTCAAATTAAGTTTATTCATAATACGTAAAACTTTCTTGTGATTAACGATGTGTCCACATTTCCGTAACTCCATACAAATTCTTCGGTAACCATAGTTACCGTTGTTTTCCTTGAATATTTCTTTAATTAGATGTTCAATCTCTTCATCTGGATTCGATTCGTTGAATCGTTTTTGCCAATACATGTACGTAGCCTTTGGAAATCCTGTCGCTTCAAGAATTACTGCTAGTTTAAAATCTTCACGAAGAGCATGAATAATTCTAGATTCTACTTTCGCAGTCGGCTTGGAATATTTATTCCTGAAGCTCGGAGCTTTTTTAAGTAAGCATTTTCCGCACGAAGTAATTCAATTTCTCGTTCAAGCTGTTGTGCCCTAGTTAAAGTATTATCGTTTTTCTTTTGCTTTTTCTTTTTTGACATAGGAGGACGCCCCTTTGGTTTAGAGAGCCCATCAATGCCTTCTTTATTCCAAATACGCATCCAATTGGCGACAATCGATGGTTCGTGCATATTGAACTTCAAGGCAACATCTTGATAAGACTCTTCTGTTCTTAATTTATATTGTAGAACATCTAACTTAAATTGAACAGAATAAATTTTATGTGACTTTCTCCTTTTTAGACCTGATTCACCCATCGTTTCATAAACTTTAACCCATTTTCTAACAGTGCTTTTATCAAAAATTGAAAATTGATTAGCTAATGATTTATAACCTCCTTTACCTGCTAAATAAGCAGTTACTACTTCTAATTTAAATTCAAAATTATATTTCACCATAAGAAACACCCCTAAGGTTAGATTTTCGGTCTAACTTTAGGGGTGCACAGCAATGTCAAATAGAGTTGGTAGGTTTTATAATTAGTAGAGAATAAATTTATTTTAGTTTTAATAAAGATACAACTTGTTCACCGCAGGTGAAATACACTCGCTTTCCGCGGGAACGCGGAGGTTCGGCTAACTGCGGTTTATAACGCGAATTACAAAATTAAATATACTTAAAATAAAAAAATAACGTTAGTAAGTTCTCAAACTCACCAACGTTATATATTGTAAAACTATAAAAAACTGGAATATCACTTTGGCGTTTTTTAAGTTAAAAGCTTAACGCAGCTAGTGAAATTTCCAGTTTTTTAATTTACAAATCGATTGAAATATCCTTCTAGTCGTTCTTGAATAAAAGCAATTAAAGAACATAATGGCCAATAAATTAATGCTACTAGAATATACATCGTCATTGTGTCATACGAACGACCTGCTGCAATCTGTGTTTTCTGAAATAATTCTGGCACAGTAATCACCGCAGCTAATGATGTCGCTTTAACTAAATCAAGAAAAATATTGGTCAATGGTGGAATTGCAATCCGTGTTGCTTGAGGTAATATAACCCCAAGGAGTGTGTCACGATATCCAAGTCCTAATGAATAGGAGGCTTCCCATTGCCCATATTCAACGCTACTTAATGCAGCACGGTTTACTTCTGCAATATAAGCCGCACTATTTAAACCAAAACCGATTAGCGCTGATTGGAAAGCAGTAAATTCAATCCCTGCAGCTGGTAGGCCAAAGTAAATTAAGAATAAAAAGACGAGCATTGGTGTCCCACGCATAAATGAGATGTAGATCCGGGCTGGAATCTGCAAAAGTTTATTTGCTGATTGACGAGCTAAAGAGATAAATAATCCTAGCACCATACCAATTCCCATACTTATCAATGAAACATAAATCGTCATTGGTAAGCCCGATAAGATCATAGGTAAATTTTCAATTGCAAGTTTTACATCAAAGAATGCAAGTAACATCTCAACGTTCGCCCCTTATTCATCGATTCTATTAAAGCTCTAGTCCCTCAACCGTCTCTATTTCTTGATCTTTTTGTACTGAAGCATCTTCTTGATAGAATTTAATTGCTATCTCAGTTAAAGTACCATCTTCACGCATTTCTTTAAGCACTTGATTAATCACTTCTGTCAATTGATCTTCACCCTTTTTCATCACAACAGCTTGCTCACTTGGGTGAAAGGCAATGTCAGGGTGAACAGTCAAATCAAAGTCTGGGAATGCTGCTACGCCAAATGTTGTTAAATAATAATCATTGATTACAACATCTGTACGCCCTGTTGATACATCTCGTAAGTAAGCCTCATTATTAGCATTACCATATGTAACAACCTCAGCGCCAAAATGCTCTGCTATTTGACTATAGATCGTTGTCGCTCCACCGCCTGCTTTCTTCCCTTCTAAGTCTTCAAGGCTATGAATACCAGATAAATCACTCTCTCTAACCGCCATTACAGCATGTGAGTATTTATATGGATCAGAAAAGTTAAATTGTTGTTTTCGCACTTCAGTTGCTTCAATATCGTTCATGGCTAAGTCAACTCTACCACTATTAATTGCAGAGAACATACTGTCGATACCCATAATTTCAAAATGAATATCTAAATCAAGGCGTCTTGCAATTTCCTTTGCAACCTCAACATCATAGCCTGTCAATTCATCGTTCTCATCATAAAATGATGCAGCAATTAAAGTTCCAGATGTAGCTACAGTAATTTCTCCAGCAGCTTTAATTTCATCCCAAAGTCCTTCGTCTGCAACCTCTTCTGTTTCCGAGTCAGACGCTGTATGATCAGATGCTTGGTTAATATCTTTATCATCTCCACCACAAGCCGCTAAAAATAAGGCAAATATTAATAACAAAATCAAACTGATTTTCTTTTTCAACATTTTAAGTCCCCCTTAATTTATAGTTATTCTATCTGATTTTAAGATTATCAATCCTACAACTTTAAAGCAAGGAAAATGCTCAACTGTATTATAAAATTTTTACCATCTGTTATATAACAAAAAATATTTTTATTAAATTTTGATACAAAAAAACAGTGTATCAAATGTTACACTGCTTATCATACGATTACCTTTTTAGTCGACCGCGTTTGTCAGCAATTATGGCATTGATCTCGCCACCTACAATAATAATAATGCTCGAGATATAAAACCAAAGCATGAGGATTATGACCCCACACAGGCTGCCATATGTTGCTGAGTAGTTCCCCATCGTATTAACATAAAGTGAAAATCCATATGAGGATATTTGCCATCCTATCGTAGTAAACAAAGCCCCCCATACCGCATCTTTTAGATAAACCTTTGTATTTGGTGCCATTCGATAGAGATATAAAAAACCGATAAAAAAGATCGATGAAGAAATGATCCATCTTAAATTGTTCCAAACAGTAATAAACTGTTCACTTGCACCAAAAAACGAGAAGATATAGACACCTATCATTCGACCAAATATCGGTAACAATAGGGCAACGACAATAATAAGTAGAACTGAGATTAACAATGATATCGCAATTAACCTACCTAGTATAAAGGGGCGGTTTTCTTCGACATCATACGCCTTATTTAATGCACGCATAATTGCATTAATCCCATTAGAGGCTGACCAAATCGTACCGATAATAGCAATCGACAGTAATCCACCACCAGTAGATTCAACTGTTTCAAGTAGAAAATTTTCGATTAATTGCATTGCTTCAACGGGAATATAATTACTCATCATTTCAAGTATTCTCATATAATCGATAGGCAAATAGCTCGCAATCGCCACAGAAAAAATTAATAAAGGAAATAATGAAAGCAAAAAGAAGTACGATAACTGTGCTGATAAACTCGTTATCTCATCTTCTGAAAATCGCCTCACAAGTTCAAGAAAGTTCTTTTTAATTGAATCAAAACTTAATTTAGCCATAAGTATATCTCCAATCTATTTTGAGTCTACTCATTCGCTTATTTTCGTTTGATCTGATCAATTAACTCTTCTAATTGGCACGCACCATTGTATAGACTGTCTAGCTTCTGATTAGCTACTTTAAATGATTGCTCAAGACAACGTTCAATTTGAACTGCTGATTGATAAGGATGTTTAACCACTTGATTTGATAGCTGTTTAATTTGCTCTTTTATCCCTTTTCGATTTTTGCTAACTATCAACATACCACTACATACACCAACAACGATTGGAACCCATTTAATTAATCGATGTTTTTTCACCTATGCCACGTCTCCTCATATTTAATTTGATATTAAATGTGATGTTGTTTTCGGATCGATGCTAATAATGCTTGGCAACCAAGTTCAACTAGTTGAAATGTCTCTTCAAAATCCCCTGTATAGTATGGATCTGGAACATAATCAATCGTTGCATTATCAACAAAGTCCATAAGCTTAACTATCTTAGCATGTGTGGTTTGCTTGCGAATATTCTCTAAATCAACCAAGTTTTGATCATCCATAGCAATGATATAGTCAAATTGATTAAAATCAGCTGCAGTAATTTGTCTAGAATAGATCCCTTCAAATGAAAGGTTATGCTCTTTTAATTTCTTTTGTGTCCCCTCGTGTGGAGGTTTTCCTTCATTCCAATTACTAGTTGCAGCCGAGTCAATGACAAATCTATCTACTAGCCCTTCTTGTTTAACTAAATTTCTAAAATACGCCTCTGCCATTGGTGAACGGCAAATATTACCTAAGCAAATGAATAATACTTTTATCATGTCTATTCCACCTTTTTATTCTTAGTACACTTATTATAACAAATTTTAAAATTAAAAAAGATCGGTTCAATGTCAAATAGAGCTGGTTGGTTTTATAATTAGTCGAAGATAAATTTATTTTAGTTTTAATAAAGATACAACTTGTTCACCGCAGGTGAAATACACTCGCTTTTCGCGGGAACGTGGAGGTTTGGTTTACTGCGGTTTATTACGTGAGTTATAAAATTAAATATACTTAAAATAAAAAATAACGTTAGTAAGTTTTCAAACTCACCAACATTCTATAATGTACAACCAAAAGATCTAACCCGAATGCTTGACCGGATTAGACCTTTTGAATAGGTTTATGCCATTTTACCCATGATCACTGATTCTAAATCACTTGCTGGTACAGGTTTACTAAAGTAATAACCTTGATAGTAATCGCATCGATTAGCTTGTAGCAAGTGAAGTACTTCTCTATCCTCAACACCTTCAGCAACTACCTTTAAGCCAAAGGTATGAGCTAGTTGGATCATTGCTTTGACAATTTCTGCACTACTTTGTTCAGTTAATACACTTCTTATAAATGACTGATCAATCTTTAAGTAATTAATTGGGAATTTCTTTAAATAACCAAAAGATGAGTAGCCCGTGCCAAAATCATCGATCGAAAAGGAGATCCCCATTTGACGTAGTGTATTCATTGTCTCAATACAATCCTCTGTATTTTCCATAACACTATTTTCAGTAATTTCTATTTCTAAATAGTTTGGATCCATTTTTGTTTCTTCAATGATTTGTGCAACTTTTTTTGCAAAATCAGGTCGCTGTAATTCGATTGCAGAGACATTGACCGCAATTCGGATTGGATCAAATCCTTGATTTACCCAAGTATAATGTTGTTGACAGGCTTCTCGAATGACCCACTCGCCAATTTGCGTGATAACTCCCATTTCTTCTGCGATTGGGATAAATGTTGCCGGTGATATCGGGCCTTTCTTCGGATGATTCCAACGAATTAGCGCTTCTAGTCCTGTTACCTCACCAGTAATAACGTTAATTTTCGGTTGATAATGAAGATTAAATTCGTCATACTTCAATGCCTTTCGAATATCAGATTCTAATAGAATTGTCTCTTGATAAGCCTCATCCATTTTTTTTGTGTAGAATAATTTACTATTTCGACCGTTCATTTTGCAATAATGGACAGCAATGCTAGCGTGATTGATTAATTCATCCTCATCCCATGCATCAATACCATAGTAACTAACACCAATTGAAGATGTCACAAAAAATTCATGGCCTTGAATTGAAATCGGTTGTTTAATCTCCGAAAGCATTTGTTCAGATTTCTCTTTTACCATTTGAATCGGTAGTCGAATAATTAAACAGAACTCATCTCCACCATAACGATAGACAGAACCCGTTTGGTCGACGACAGATTTAATCCGCTTAGAGATAATATCAATCACTTGATCTCCAATTGCTTCACCTAGTGTATCGTTAATATGCTTAAGGCGATCAATGTCACAATATAAGACAGCAAAAGGATGCTCTTCTCCATGCTTAACTGCACTCTTTAAATCTTCTCTAAATTTTCTTCGATTCGGTAATTTTGTTAATGAATCATAGTTAGCTAACTGCTCAACCTGCGCCTCTGCACGTTCTAAAGAAGTAATATCAACAGATGAACCGACCACTTCAATAACTTCACCATTTTCATATATAGGAGCTAACATCGTATATAGTGTTAATTGTTCAATGTGATGCTTAAAAACAACCTCATTGCCAAGAAATGCTTGTTCAAAATAGGACATGATTTCAATCGAATCATCATTGAAAAAAACATCCTCAATAAAATCGGGATTTAAATGTTCAGTCATAGCTATAATTTTTTGAGCAAGCTTGCCTTCAAATAGACGAAAGCGATATTGATTTAACTCTTTATGCTGTTGTACTCTAAATGTCAAATTCATTAACTGACTAAACAGTCTCCGATAATCCCCTTCGATTGATTCAACAAGCTGTTTATCAATATACTTAACATCACTAATATCAGTACG
This sequence comes from Amphibacillus xylanus NBRC 15112, assembly GCF_000307165.1. NCBI lineage: Bacteria > Bacillati > Bacillota > Bacilli > Caryophanales > Bacillaceae > Amphibacillus > Amphibacillus xylanus. The sequence goes on along the minus strand of NC_018704.1, from coordinate 617,865 downwards.
AAGAACTATGTAAGTTGGTTTTCTTTCTCCATCACTTAAGCTTGGTAAAATGTGAGTACGATACCAGAAAACTTCACCTGTTTTTGATTGGGTGCAAATATCTCCTGTCCAAGTTTCACCCGTTCTAATTGTGTCCCACATTGTTTGATAAAAATTTGGTTTATGTACAGCCGCGTGTAAAATACGATAATGATGTTCTAATAATTCTTCTTTTTGATAACCGAGGATTTGACAAAATTGATCATCAATATATGTAATATAACCTTCGTCGTCCATGACTAGCATCTTAAAAACAAGGCTTACTTGTTCAACTAACTGATCGGGTATATTGGAATGTGTTTCAATGTATTGATCAAATTCTTCCTTTATCTCCTTGGCTAATTCAGTCGTTGGTTGATGCTCAATGGTTTCTATCATTTTCTTTATTTTGTTATCTATATCAATGTTTCCGATCCGTTTTAGCACCATGACGTCACCTTTCTACAATATCTATGTTGAAGTACATTAATTGCTATTCGTAGTCACAATTTCAGTTATAACTTGTTCAAGTTTAGCCGCTAATTGATTATGTTTCATTTCTTTATATTCCGCTGGATAAATTGGATCAGCAACGGTTAAAGTAATATTAGATGGTTTAAATCGTTTATTATTTTTTTCAAAAACATCATATGTACCATCAATAGCTAATGGAACAATTGGCACTTCTGCACGTGTGCCTAATCGTAAACTACCTGGCTTAAAGGTTTCAATTTCACGACCATTTCCCCTAGTACCTTCTGGGAAAATCACCATTGATTGTCCAGATTTCAAACTATTAATTCCATCATCAATCACTTGTAGCGCTGCCCTACGATTTGAGCGGTCGATAAAGACACATTTCAATTCTTTCATCCAGCTATTGATGATCGGGAATTTTTCAATTTCCTTTTTCGCAATAAAACCAACTGGTTTATCTAGGTAACCAAGTAAGAGTAAGATGTCGAACAAGCCTTGGTGATTAGCTACGAAAAGAACAGGCCCATCAGGTATACGCTCTAAACCTGTAACTGTAACTGTTGATTTAGTTTTACTAATGACTTTTTTGGAAATTTGAGCAGGAGTTTTAAACACTTGCTGCACTTTTTCAGGATAGGGGGTATTAGGTAGCTTCTTTACCTGTCTTAATTTAGGTAGGCTGCCAATAATCATAATTAGGGCTTGTAAGTAAATCATGAAAGTTTTCATAAAATCACCTCTTACTTCTAACTGCATTTCTTACATTATATACGATTATTCGTCAATAAGCGAGATGTCTAATCAATATTGTGTAGTACTTGTATGAGTAAAATTATTGTGGGCGCAAAAATATATTAACCCCTTCACTAAGTGAAGGGGCCAGCAAGCGATAGCGCGGTAGGAAACAAAGCAAAAGTCATGAAAAAAGGGACACTCCTTGGTAAAATGATAGTCGACTAAAACACCATTACCGAAAGGAGAATCCCTCATGGAAAAGAATATCATAAAATACCCAAATTTAAAACAAATTGAGCAATTGGTTTGGAGATAATTACAAGAAACCTTTGGTTTCGTTATGAAACAGGTCTTGGAGGATATGGACCAACAGATTGCCGATGAACGTGATAAAAAGCGCTATCGTCTTATTGATAAAAGAAAGTTTAATATAGCTAGTCTCTTTGGTGAGATTGAATTATATCGCAATTATTACCTTGACCGATCAACTGGGGAATATGTCTATCTTCTTGATCGTTATCTAGAGTTTGAGGAGGCCGGTTCTTTTAGTCCATTGATTGAGGAAGCTGCCATTGAGCTAGCTGTTAAGGGTCGCTCCTATCGAAATGCAGCTAATACATTACAAACTCTATTAGGTTACCGGGTTATCAGTCATGAGGCAATTCGTCAACACCTATTAGAGGTTACGTGTAAACCTAAAAAGCGTGAACCTATACTCCAACCCGTCTTATTTGTAGAAGTAGATGGTTTATTTGTAAAACGCCAAGGTAAATGGAAAAAGGGAAAAGAAGAGAAAATAGCAGCTGTCCATCAAGGATGGGAAGTCAATGGAAAACGGGTTAGCCTTAAGAACAAACGTCATTTTATTCACAAAGGAAAGCAACCCTTTTGGGAGGCTTTTGAGGACTTTCTAATTGAAAACTTCGAATATGACCCGACTTTTCACAAGCTGGTTATAAATGGAGATGGTGCCAACTGGATTACATCCTGTCGTGAGTATTTTAAAGGTCGTGTATTCTTTTCTCTTGATCGCTTTCATGTGGCACGAGAGGTTAAGAGTATATTCAGTAAGCATCCTCGTTATCGGTCCATTCGTAAAGCCCTTGCGGCATACAAATACAAAACGTTCTTAACAGAGCTTAACAGTGCCGTAGGAACGCTTGAGGATGAGGAGAAGGAGGAACGACTTGTGTCGTTTATCCGCCAATTAGAAAAATATCCAGAAGCATTGGGAGATTATAGAATATGGTTAAAAGAACAGGGAATTGATACAACTGGTATGCGTCCAATGGGAAGCGCAGAGGGAACCATGAGTGTGTTTGCCAAAAGACTAAAAAATGGCCGTAGTTGGTCGGATAAAGGTGTAAGTGCCATGGGCACTGCATTAGTGGCCTTCTTGGATAATTTGTCCCTAAAGACTTTATTCGGGCGAATAGATAAATGGACAGAAATCGAGCTGGAAAAGAAACCACCAAGACATTATAAAGAAAAGGTTAAAAGAACCATTGGTCAGGTTACCAGAGACAATCTTATGTACCTAAAAGGAAAGGCAAATATTCCGATATACAACGTGTTAAAGGAGTTATCTGGTTTTTAAAAAAGGCAAAAACTTTATCAAGGGGTCACCTTAAAATGATGAATCCGCTTTCATTATTAACGTAGAAAAAATTGCCTACAAATACTTGACTCAAACGTAGTACTTTTTACTTTTGCTCTTTTCTAGTTAATCATGATATAATATCACACATTACAAAATTGTGATATTTAAAAAGTTTACAACCATTCAAATGATATTATTTTAAAAATAAATGATATTGATTGTGAATCTAGGGAATATACTTTTTAACGGTTGTTTATTCAGATCTTCACAATCAGCTATATATATGATTTTCACATGACTGATTTTAGGATTTTTCAAGTGAAGGTTTAGTATAGAATTTACAACTTAGAGTTTATACTGGAGGAATAATGTATGTTTAAGCACACAGCAATTGGCATTGATTTAGGTACAGCTAATATTTTAGTTTATTCAAAACAAAAAGGGATTGTATTTAATGAACCATCGGTTGTTGCCGTTGATACTAAGACTAATGACATAATCGCTATTGGTCATGAGGCAAAAGACATGGTAGGAAAAACCCCAAAAAATATCGCATCAATTCGTCCATTAAGAGAAGGTGTAATTGCTGATTATGATATTGCCGCACAAATGCTAAAGGCAATTTTGAAAAAAGCAAGCCGTAAAATTGGACGTACTTTGAAAAAGCCGGTCGTTATTGTTTGTTCTCCTTCAGGTAGTACAGCTGTTGAGAAAAGAGCAATTGAAAATGCCGTCAAAAGCTTTGGAGTTAAAGAAGTTCACTTAATTGATGAACCGATTGCCGCAGCGATCGGTGCAGGTTTACCAATTAGCGAACCGATTAGTAGTGTAATTGTTGATATTGGTGGAGGAACTAGTGAAGTAGCGATTATTTCCTATGGTGGTATCGTTACATCACGTTCAATTCGTACCGCTGGTGATAAAATGGATGAAGAAATCGTCCATTATGTCCGTCAAAAAAATAACGTGTTAATTGGTTACCAAACAGCTGAACGAATTAAAAAAGAGATCGGCTATGCATTAGTTGATCATGAGCCGCTTTCGATTAATGTAAGTGGACGTGATCTTGTGTCAGGTCTACCAAAAGAAATTACTGTCACTTCAACTGAGGTCCAAGATGCAATTAGAGAGTCACTTGAGAGCATTGCAAGCACAATCCATGAAACGCTAGAAAATTCTCCACCTGAGTTAAGCGGTGATATTGTTGAGTACGGTATTACATTAGCTGGTGGTGGCGCACTACTCCGTGGAATGGAAGAATGGTTAAGAGAAGAATTATCTGTACCAGTAAGAGTAGCAGAAGACCCATTAAACGCTATTGCAATCGGAACAGCTGAATCGATTAAACAATTAAGCAAATTTAAGAGATTAAACTAAAAAGAAAATCGTTCCACTACTTTAACGTAGGGAACGATTTTTTTATAGGTGAACTGTAAGTATTTTTGTTTCACCCTTTGATACTTGTTGATTTAACTCTTTATCAATTGAACGCACTTCGTTTGTGATAACCATCGGAGTAATAGTTTTAGCTTTACTTGCAACAAAACCTAAATCGACTGATACTAACGGATCTCCTACTTTAACCTTATCACCTTGCTTGATGTGTGCAGTAAAGCCTTCGCCATCTAGCGATACTGTATCAATACCAATATGGATTAAATATTCGACGTCTGCCTCTGATAAAATCCCAATTGCGTGCTTTGTCGGAAAAATATTAATAATCTCGCCATTAACCGGTGATACAAATTCTCCATCTGATGGCTCAATTGCAATCCCGTCACCAAGTAATTTTTCCGCAAATGTTGGGTCTGGTGCATCTGTAATATCAACAATTTCCCCATTAACAGGTGCATATACAACTTCTTCGGTTACTTTTTTAGTCTTTTTAAATAAATTTTTAAACATAAATCATCTGCCTCCCCAATTTTAGATATACTAATTTATACCCTCTATCTAATACCGATAAGCACTATTCAGGCTTATTCTCATTCAATATATCAATTAAAATTTGTACTTCCTCTTTTGATAAAGTTATGCCTTTACCCATTTTTTCATGCTCAGGCGCCCAGTCTCTTATATCATATTTTGGATCACGATTATTCCAAGAAACTAGATTAATCTCTTTTGTCCAACCAGTTTTTGATTCTGATAACACACCAATATGTTTTACAATTTCATAATTCACTTTTGTCATCAATTACCCTGCTTTCTTTAATAATTTTTATCTTTACTGTGCCCAATTTTTTAATGAATCAATTGTGTATGTCGGTTGTACTTTTACTGTTGTTAAGTCTTTTTGCTTTGTTACACCAGTGAACACTAGGAGCGAATCGATTCCTGCGTTGATACCTGCCAGAATGTCTGTGGCGTAATTATCTCCGATCATTAACGTTTCCTCTTTACTAGTACCTAGAACAGCTAATGCTTGGTCAACAATAATCGATTCTGGTTTACCAATAAATTTCGGTTTTACACCGGTTGTAACTGATAAAACAGAAATCAATGATCCCGCACCAGGTAAGAAGCCTCGCTCAGATGGCAATGCAACATCGCCATTTGTCGCAACAAATTTTGCACCTTTACGAATTGCTAGTGCCCCTACTGTTAACTTTTCATAAGTAATATTTCGGTCAAGTCCCATTACAACATAGTCTATCTCTGTATCACTAATTGTTAAGTTTGCTGCTTTTAATGCTTCAATTAACCCAACCTCACCAATTGGAAAAACCTTCGCATTAGGATTTTCAGCTGCGATATAGCTTGCTGTAGCCATACTTGTCGTAAATACGTGTTCTTCTTCAGCTGGAACACCCATCTCGTTTAAAACTTTTGCAACGTCACGTGGATGTTTTGTGGAGTTATTTGTAAGGAATATATACCGTTCTCCTCGTTGATGCAGTTGATTAACAAAATCGACTGCTTCTTGGATTTTCTCAGTTCCATTATACATCGTTCCATCTAGGTCGATTAAATAGCCTTTATATTGCTTCATTTTATTGCCCCCAATTAAATATTAAAACTATTTGTTATTTTCTGAAAACATGATAATATAGTACATAATTAAGATTGGACTGATTTTTTTCTCGTCAAAAGTGTATAATTATTTATTAACAGAAGTGAAAGTGATATGTTATCTATAGGAAATGATAACATATTCTTTTTAAATTATATATTAAAGAGAGGTAAGACGAATCAATGACACAAAAAATGCCTAAAGCAATCTTCGTTATTTTCGGAGCAACCGGGGACCTTGCTAATCGAAAATTGTATCCATCGTTATATCGCTTATACCGAAATAAGAAACTTTCCGAACAGTTTGCTGTTGTCGGTGTGGCTAGGCGCCCACTTACAAATGACGACTTTCGCAATAATATAAAAAAATCGATTGAGGAATTTAAAAATGATGCAATTGATCATGATGAATTTGCATCTCATTTTTATTACAATCCTTTTGATGCACAGAACTTACCGGAATATAAAAAATTGGATGACTTTATTAATCAGCTCGATCAAAAACATCAAACAGAAGGTAATCGCATCTTTTACATGGCAATGGCACCAAATTTCTTTGGACCCATTGCAGCTAACTTAAAGTCAGAAGGCTTAACAAACAATCCTGGTTTTACTCGATTAATTATTGAAAAACCTTTTGGACATAATCAAGCTACAGCCGAACAATTAAACGAACAAATTGGGCAAGCTTTTGCTGAGGATCAAATTTATCGAATTGATCACTATTTAGGAAAACAAATGGTACAGAACATTGAAATTGTTCGTTTTGCTAATGCGTTGTTCGAGCCTCTTTGGAACAATCAATATATTTCTAACGTCCAAATTACGTCAAGTGAAGTGCTTGGTGTAGAGGAACGTGGAAAGTATTATGATGCTAACGGAGCGCTTCGTGACATGGTTCAAAATCATATGCTACAAATGGTATCACTTGTCGCAATGGAGCCACCTGCAAAACTAAATCCAGATGAAGTACGTTATGAGAAAACAAAAGTTTTACGTAGCTTAAGACAAATGGAGCCAGCAGATGTGAATAAATACTTCGTCCGCGGACAGTATGATGCTGGTGAAATTGATGGTAAACCTGTTGATGCTTATCGAGATAGTAGCGGTGTAGAATCAAATTCAAATACTGAAACATTTGTTGCCGCAAAATTAATGATTGATAACTTCAGATGGGCTGGCGTACCTTTTTACATTCGAACTGGTAAACGCATGAAGAAAAAGTCAACTGAAATTGTTATTCAATTTAAAGATTTACCAATTAATCTTTACAAGGAAAAAGGCGATACGATTGATCCGAATCTACTGGTTATTCGCATTCAACCAGATGAAGGGATCACTCTTCACCTTAATGCAAAGAAAACAGACTATGATACAGTAAGCACACCGATCACAATGCATTACAATAAAAAAGATGAAGGAACAGAAGATCTAGAAGCATACGAAGTCTTGTTAAACGATTGTTTAAACGGAGATTCTACTAGCTTCGTTCACTCAGATGAAGTATCATTATCATGGAAATTCATCGATCGAATCACAGATGTTTGGGAAAAGGAACCAGCAGACTTTCCAAATTACGCATCTGGCACAAACGGTCCCCGAGCCGCTGATGAATTATTAGAAAAAGACGGATTCCACTGGTGGAACGTCCAATAAGTAAACCGACAAAGGAGCTTGATTCAATATCCAAGCTCCTTTTTTGTTTGGTAGATTTTTTTTGGGGGAAATTTATTCGGGTATTTGAGTGATACATTCAGGTTTGTGAAAATGCACTCAAGTTTTGCGAAATGTACTCAAGTTTTCGGAAATACACACAAGTTTTCGGAAATACACACAAGTTTACGAAAATACACACAAGTTTTCGAAAATACACACAAGTTTTCGAAAATACACACAAGTTTTCGAGAATACACACAAGTTTTCGAAAATACACACAAGTTCGCGAAAATGCACACAAGTTTTCGAAAATACACACAAGTTCCCGGAAATACACACAAGTTTGCGGAAATACACACAAGTTCCCGGAAATACACTCAACTTTTCTAAAATGCACTCAAGTTCCCGGAAATACACTCAACTTTTCTAAAATATACTCAAGTTCAGGGAAATGCACTCAACTTTTCAAAAATGCACTCAAGTTCATCTGTTACAAAAAAATAATGCATTGGATTATTTCAAACCATAAAAAAACACGATATAAATTGCTTTATATCGTGTTTTCTAATGTAAAGACTAGTTGTATAGTTAAGTCAAAATCAATCAGGGTTAATTTCGGCAACTAGGCGGCCAGAAACTTCACCGTTTTTAAGTTTTTCTAATCCTTTTCCGATATCTTCAAATGGAATTGTTGTGATTTGCGGTTTTAGGCTTCCTTTTTTGAAGAACTCATAAACGCTAGCAATATCATCAGCATTACCACCGTTACTTCCTTTAATTGTTAACTCTTTTAGGATGACATCGTTTACATTTAAATCAAGAGTAGTGTTACCCATTCCAGCTAAAACAACAGTTCCATGGAATGCACTTGCTTTAAGACATGACTTAAATGACTCTTTAAATCCGGCGAAGTCAACAATTACGTCTAATTCTTTATCAGCGAATTCTGCGATATCTTTCGCTACGCCGTGTGCACCAGATTTTTCTGCAAAATCACGTGCATGCTCAGCAATATCAGCTGCGTAAACTTCACAACCTGTTGCTAATGCCATTTGCAATGCGAATTGTCCTAATCCACCAATACCTACAATTCCAACTTTATCACCTTTTTTAGCTTGTCCAACTCCAAATAAAGCACGGTGAGAAGTCATACCAGCATCTGTTGCAGCTGCTCCTTCTACGAAAGAAACGCCATCAGGAATTCTAATCAATTGGTTAGCAGGTACAACTAATTTAGTTGCGTAACCACCATCTCTTTGATAACCAATTGTTTCTTTAGTTACAGGGTTAATTGGAGCAACACCAACACGATCGCCAATTTCAAAATCAGTTACTCCTTCACCTAATTCACTGACAACTCCTGCTGCTTCGTGACCAAAAATCAATGGAGCTGCAGTAATAATTTCCATCCATGATTCTTCTTCAAGTGCTCCAACATCTGAGTGACATAATCCAGCTGCTTTTACATCTAATACCACTTCATCTTTTGCTGGTTTTGGATCTTCTTTTTCAATTAATTTAGGAGCTACTCCCGTTTTTGTAAATAACCAACCTTTCATGTCTTTCTCTCCCTTTATTTATATTTCTATTACACTCTTATGTTAACACATTCACAAAGAATTTTCGAGTATATTTTACAAATTTTAATGAAAAACTTGTATTGGTATAGTTAGATACATGTAGATTAATAGATAGTGATGCCAATAATCGCTTTTTCGTAATAAAAAAACACGACCCAATAAGTGAGTCGTGCTTCATATTTTAGTCTAACCACTCTGTGTGGAATGTTCCTTCTTTATCCATTCGCTCATATGTGTGAGCACCAAAGTAATCGCGTTGTGCTTGAATTAAATTAGCTGGTAATGTTGCTGTACGATAGCTATCGTAATATGCTAAGGCACTTGCAAAGCCTGGAACTGGAATACCACGCTCCATCGCAATTGATAATACTTTACGTAATGATGTTTGATACTTTTCAACAATTTCTTTAAAGTACTCATCAAGCATAAGGTTCGCAATTTGTGGATTGCGATCATAAGCTTCTTTGATTTTTTGTAAAAATTGTGCACGGATGATACAGCCACCACGCCAAATCATAGCAATTGCACCGTAATCTAAGTTCCAATCATACTCCTCAGAAGCTGCTCTCATTTGAGCAAATCCTTGTGCATATGAAGTAATCTTACTCATATATAGCGCCTGGCGAATGGCTTCAATCAGTTCATCTTTATCGCCATCATATGGTGTATCTTGAGCAGAAGGACCGCTTAATACTTCACTTGCTTTCACACGTTCATCTTTCAATGCTGAAATAAAGCGTGCAAAAACTGATTCAGTTACAACAGGAAGTGGCACACCGAGATCTAAAGCACTCTGACTTGTCCATTTACCTGTACCCTTTTGACCTGCTTTATCAAGAATTACGTCAACCATTGGCTTACCAGTTTCATCATCAACTTTAGTGAAGATATCTGCAGTAATTTCAATCAAGTAACTGTCTAATTCGCCTTTGTTCCACTCAGCAAAAACTTGATGCAATTCATTAGCAGACAAACCTAGAATATGTTTTAACATAAAGTAAGCTTCACTAATTAACTGCATATCGCCATACTCAATGCCGTTATGCACCATCTTCACATAATGGCCAGCACCATTCGGTCCAATATATGATACACATGGATCACCGTCTACTTTTGCTGAGATTGCTTCGAAAATAGGAGCAACATGCTTGTAAGCATCTGGTTGTCCACCAGGCATAATCGATGGACCTGTTAATGCTCCTTCTTCACCACCCGAGACACCTGTACCAATAAAGTGAATTCCAGATTCATCTAGGTCTTTGTTTCGTCGAATCGTATCACGGTAGAATGTATTTCCACCATCAATTAAAATATCACCATCATCTAATAATGGTTTTAATGTTTCAATAGTCGCATCTGTTGCTGCTCCCGCTTGAACCATTAACATTATTTTTCTCGGCTTCTCTAAAGCATCAACAAACTCTTCAATTGTTTTTGCCCCGACAAAATTCTTGCCTTTAGCCTCATTATTCATAAAATCTTCAGTACGTTGATATGTTCTGTTATAAACTGCAACAGAATATCCTCTGCTCTCAACATTTAAGGCGAGGTTTTTACCCATAACTGCTAATCCAATTACACCAAATTGTTGCTTCGTCATATTTAGTAACTCCTTTTTTTCAATAGAATTCTCGTTTCATCATACTTTGAAAAAGGTAAAATCGCAACTTTTCCAAACTGATAAAAAACCTATAAAGATAACTTATAATAGATTGGCGCAGGATGCAACCGAATATTTGTAAAATTCAATCATTTCTGATTAATATTGTGACGACAATGCACTTACGAATCAATTGATAAATTGTGAATATTCTATCAATAATCTGTTTTTGTGTTAATATCTTATTGACGATTCATCTAAATACTGTTAGGATTTTTATAATAACTTTAAAGATGCGATGAAAATTATGGGTAACACTATAATCGGAGCAGCTTCTGGAGAGCTCGCTTAGGCGACACCGAAGGATTCACAATCTCAGGTAGAAGGACAGAAGACAACAAAATCACAAACTGATTTTATTGTTAACACTGAGATTGGAGAAAAAACTCCAGTCTTTTTTTTTATAGAAAAAATAAAATGAGGTGATGAGGATGCAAAAACGTGCTGTTGTAACTGTAGTTGGAAAGGATCAAGTAGGGATTATCGCCCGCGTAACTGGTGTTTTAGCTAATTATAACATGAATATCCATGATATTAGTCAAACGATTTTACAAGACTATTTTACGATGATGATGATTGTGGATATAAGTGATCAAGGTCGATTAGAAGAACTGTTAGAAGAATTTGAACGAGTTGAAAAAGAGATGAGTCTGAGTATAAGCATTCAGCTTGAGGATGTTTTTAAAGCAATGCATCGGATTTAAGGGGGAATTTGAGTGACAATCGCTTACAGTGAAATTCAAGAAACAATCCGCATGGTGGAGTTAGAAAGTCTAGATATTAGAACTGTAACTATGGGGATCAGTTTACGCAATTGTGCAGATAGTAATTTTGATATATTAAAAAAGAAAGTCTATGATAAAATCGTTGATTACGCAGGTAATCTTAAAACTACTGCTGAACAAGTAGCTAAAGAATACGGAATTCCGATAATTAATAAACGTGTATCAATTACACCAATTGCTGAAATATTAGGTGATGCAACCGTTGAACAGGCGGTTGAGCTGGCACAAGTTTTAGACAAAGCTGCTAAAGATACGGATGTTGATTTTATTGGAGGTTTCTCAGCGCTTGTTCATAAAGGGATGACAAATAGCGATGTAACGCTTTTAAATGCAATTCCTGAGGCACTTGCTTCTACTGACCGAGTGTGTAGCTCTGTTTCAATCGGCTCTACACGAGCAGGAATAAATATGGATGCAGTCGGTAAGCTAGGTGAAATTATAAAAGAAACCGCTGAGTTAACTAAGGATAACCAAAGTATCGGCTGTGCTAAATTTGTTGCCTTCTGTAATCCAGTTGAAGATAATCCATTTATGGCTGGAGCTTTTCACGGAAGTGGTGAAGGTGAGGCTGTTTTAAGTGTAGGTGTCAGTGGACCAGGAGTTGTTCTTAATGCGTTAAAACGCTACCCAAATGCAGATTTAGGTGAAGTGGCTGATGTGATTAAGAAAACAGCCTTCAAAATCACAAGAGCTGGTGAATTGTTAGGCCGTGTCGTTGCCGAAAGATTAAATGTTCCATTCGGGATTATGGACCTATCACTTGCTCCTACAAATGCAACAAATGATAGTGTTGCCGAAATATTAGAGGAAATTGGACTAGAAAGTGTTGGTACACATGGGACAATTGCGGCACTTGCATTAATGAATGATGCAGTTAAAAAAGGTGGCGCAATGGCAAGTTCTTACGTTGGTGGACTTAGTGGGGCGTTTATTCCTGTTAGTGAAGATAATGGAATGATTCGTGGAATTGAAAAAGGTTCACTCACTTTAGATAAGCTTGAGGCAATGACCTGTGTTTGTTCGGTTGGACTAGATATGATTGCACTATCTGGAGATGCAACACCAGAAACAATCGCTGGTATTATCGCTGATGAGGCAGCAATTGGAATGATTAATAAGAAAACGACAGCAGTACGAGTCATTCCAGTGATCGGCAAAGAAGAAGGGGAAATTGTCGAATTTGGCGGATTGCTTGGGCGTGCGCCTATCATTGGTGTTAAGCCATTTAGCTCAGCAAAAATGATCAAGCGTGGCGGAAGAATCCCCGCACCACTACAATCATTAATAAATTAAAACGATAAAAATAGGAAAAAGAATGTTAACGTAATATCTAACATTCTTTTTTCTTATTAATCGCACGATCAGATATATCCCAGCTAGCGTTATCATAACCACAATAAAACTTTTTATAAAGCTGCTTCTAACTTAATAACTCCACTCTTCCCTCAAATTCAAATACAAGACAAATAAAATTTGTTCAACAACCCTCGTTTGAGCAATTGCTGTATCTATGCCTAGCTTCGGTAAAATAATTTCAGCTACCTTCCGCGTCAAGTGATCTCTTTCGTAATCAGGTAACGTAGCGTATCGCTTGCAATACGTCTCAACTAGCTGATAATCTTTTTCTTGCAATTGCCCAAGGAGAAATGGATCAAATGAATAATCATTGATCGTCCAATTATTTAACCTTAATACTTTACCAATTGGGTCGTTTCTCTTAATTTTTCTACTACGTTCACGATCATGAACGACAATCGTTCCCGCCGTTAAATCACCAAGACGTTTATTCTCAGAATGAAAGAGAATCAGTAAGATTCCAGTTAAATAGCTTGTTGGTAAGTTATCAATTATACGCATTAAATTACGGATAATACTTGACAGTAAAGTAAGTCGATGACCATTATCCTTGATTACACGAATACCGATAATCTTCTTGCCTGGTGTTTTTCCTCTCCAGAAAAACTCAAACAAAATGAAATAACTCCACTCAATTAGAAAAACAAGTAGTAAGGCACCAGCTAAAATAAACAGAAAAAGTTGGTCTTCATTAATGGCAAAAAAATGTGATTCAAAAATAAATACGAGACTGAAAAAAAGCACGAGATAAACGAGCACAATAATAAACTGGTCAATCATAAAAGCAGCAGCACGGCTACCTAAACCAGCATAACTATATCTAATTGTTACATGCTCGGGTGTTTTAATTTCAGATTGTTCTAACATATTTTAATTCCTCTCTATTAATCACTCTAAAAAATGGTATACTGTTGATAACCATAATTTGCAAGCAGAAGGTGGTTCAATCGATGAATTTAAAAACATTTATTCAACAAAACCGTAAAGACTGGCAACAGCTTGAGCAGATGATCAACCTATTTAATAAAAATCGAGCAAAACCAACGAATCAAAATATAGAAAAATTTGATCATCTGTATCAAAAAACAGCTCAAAATCTATCCTATAGCCAAACCTTTTTCCCTGACTCTAGCGTGACCGTTCATTTAAATCAACTCGTTAGTCAGGCACATAATATAATTTATCAAACAGAAAACTCATCATGGAAGCAATTAAGAACCTTCTTATTTGAAAAATTTGTTGGCTTATTTCTTGAACAATGGCGTGCTATTTTAATTGCTGCGCTACTATTCATAATCGGTGGTTTAGTCGGTTTTATTATTGTCATTCAAGATCCACTGAATTTAGATATTTTACTTCCAGACATGTTTGCAACAATTGTAAATCCAGAGGAATTAGCCTCTAATGCACAGGCAAATCAAATTGATGGTGCAACGATGTCTGTCGCAATTATGACGAATAACATTAAAGTTGCTATCCTAGCATTTGCTGGTGGGATAACATGTGGTCTTTTAACAGTCTATGTGATGATCTATAACGGCCTATTGGTTGGTGCTCTTGCTGGCGTCTTTTGGCATGCTCGTAGTTCTTATATCTTTTGGGCCTATATTGTCCCTCATGGTGTCATTGAATTATTAGCCATCTTTATCGCTGGCGGTGCTGGACTGTTGATGGGCTATAAGCTGTTAGTACCAGGAAAATTAAAGCGTTCTGTTCAGTTGAAAATTTACGCAATGAGATCTGTTCAACTATTGCTCGGAACGATACCACTATTTGTTATAGCTGGCATTATTGAAGGCTTTATCACCCCAGCGGACCTTTCACTAGAAACAAAATATTTAGTTGCTGTAATTACCTTAGTTGCTTTTGTCGGCTATTTACTATATGGACGCTTCCGTCAATTAAAGCACACCACGGTTTAACTGATCAATATAATACGATACTGTCGTTACAGCTAAATTATCAGCCTTGGCTTCGATTAAATCGAGGCCAAGGTTTTTCCACTTGAGCATTTCCCTACGGTTCGATAACTCAATTTGCTGTGCAACAGTTTTTCTCATCGCCTCATAAATAGAATTTGGTTGTAGAGCAATATTTCGTTGCTTCCACTCATCCTTGATGCCAATGCCAATAAATAAGTGCCTTTTTTTCAACTGCTTGATCAAGAACAAAGTTTGCTTATCTAAGAAAAATTGATTAACATCACTAAATAATATCACCATACTCCGCTTCGTTTGTTCAGTTCGAATAAATTGAACTGCAGCTAAATAATTTGATTCAGTTGCTTCAACTTTCAACGAATAAATTGCTTGTAAGATCGTTTGCAGGTGGGATAAGCCCTTCCCTGGTGGAACATAAACATTAATATCCTTCGCAAAAGCAACGACAGAAACATAATCACCATGATCTAATGCTGCTGTTGCAACAGTTAAGGCCGCTTCAATACTTCTTTCTAGCCGGTTACCTTTTTCTAATTCGACACCCATCATTCTGCCACAATCAATCATAATGATAATTTGTTTACCATGCTCTGGCTCATACTCATTTACCATCATTTCATTTAATTTTGCTGATTGATGCCAGTTTATTTTTCGTGGATCATCACCAACGACATATTGACGCACTTTAGCAAATTCGCCCGATCCAGACACTTGCTTGCGAATCTTTGACCCTTCATGAAGCAAATATTTCTGCGCACTAGATAAGTAATCACGAGATTCTGATAGATTAGGAATAACTTTAATCGTATTTTCTATTACAAACATTCTTTGTTTTTGCCATAAGCCAAATAAACTTTGATAACGAAGATAGACATTCTTAATCGGAAATAAGCCTCTTTGATTTGCTTGAACTGGCTGATCGATTGTTAACGTCTGATTTGCTTCAATTGTCGTCAAAGTCGGTCTGGTTGTTGAAATTGATTCCGGCAAATCATCTGTCCAGATAAACTGAGCTGGTTTATCCCCTTTATTTGTGATGATTAGTCGCAAGCTCTCCTCTTGATGACGTTCGACTTGTTTGGGAAGACTTCTTTCAAGCGTAAGTTGTTTTCGATTTGGCGAAAATAACAAATCTAACAAACTAAGAAGTAGGACACTTACTATGACACTAGCAAAAATAATTAAATTAAACCGAAAAAAGCTAATCACAAATAAAATAAGACCTAAACTTGAGATTAAATAGATTAATCGTTTTGTTGGAATAATGCCTCTATCTTGGAACAGGAATCGTGCCCACAATTGACGCAATGATATTGTCAACGTCTGTTCCCTCCACTTCTGCATAAGGAGATAATAGAATTCGATGGCGTAAGCAAGGACGAACAACCTGTTTTACATCATCTGGTGTCACATAGTCTCGACCAGCTAAATAAGCCCATGCTTGTGCTGTTTTCGCAATAGCAATAGCAGCACGTGTACTTGCACCATATTGAACAGCTTCCTGTTCTCTCGTTTTACGGATGATTTCTACTATATATTGTTTGACTGAATCCTTAATCTCTACACCCTTAACATCTTTCTTAACTTGACTTAAACTTGCTTCAGTTAATAGTGAAACGGGCATCTGTCCTGTTTTTGCTTCATTTATCACATTCGTTAATACTTGAGTTTCTGCCTCTAGGTTAGGGAAATCAACGATTAGCTTCATCATAAATCGGTCTTGCTGTGCTTCTGGAAGTGGATAAGTTCCCTCATATTCAATTGGGTTTTGAGTCGCTGCAACAAAAAACAAATCTGGTAATAAAAATGTTTCACCTTGAATGGTGACTTGCTTTTCCTCCATCGCTTCCAAAAGTGCAGCCTGTGTCTTTGCTGGCGTTCGGTTAATTTCATCTGCGAGTAAAACATTTGTGAACACAGGTCCTTTTAATGTTTCAAATTGACTTTCTTTCATATTAAAAATTTTACTACCCGTAATATCACTCGGTAATAAATCCGGTGTAAACTGAATGCGATTAAATTTTCCACCAACTAATGTTGCTAACGTTTTTACCATCTTTGTTTTACCAGTTCCCGGGACACCTTCAATTAAAACATGACCATCAGCTAACAAAACCGTTAATAAGTAGGTTAAGTTTTCATCTTGTCCGATTATTCTCTCTTGATATTGCTCCATTAATGAAGTTAATTCTGCTCTCATTTTGCTTCCACCCTTCTTTGAATCTGGTCAATTCGTTTCGTCCATTCTAGAAATTCCTGTTTATTAACATGACCTGAATCAAGTACAGCCTCTAATTGGTCAATAAATTCTTTGATTGATTTATCGGTATAATCAACTAATAACCGTTGTAAAACCTGTTGATAATCGCTCATATCAGTTGAAGTCGGTATACCTACTCGTTCAAAAATCGTCAACTTTAAAAAATTTACCTGAGTCATGAGTGCTTCATGGAAATTGCGCCCTTTAATTTGCCAATTAGCTAATGCTCGAATCCGTTCATCTCCAAATCTAACCTCTTGTTCACGTAGACTTAGTGCAGGTCCAAATCGCTTACCTTTAAGCCATAAATACATCACTACTAATGTTATTAAAATCATACCTAACAAGAGAATGGGATCTGGTGTAATATCTAAAACAGTTAGTTTAGTACCTGTTAAGTAATGATATGTTTCAAAATAAAGCCGATCAAAATCTTTATCACTTAATACACTTGCGATAATTTCTAAATGATCCTCGGCTAAAATCAATTCATTTGTAAACCAACTAGGTTCAATCATCTGAATGATTTCCCCTGAGCCAAATGACTTACTCAGCGCAATGACACCATAATCATCAGTAATTAAAATCTGATCATCTGCGCTAGGGCTTAACCTAATCCACGAATTTAATTCAGCCTGATAAAGCTCACCATCCACATTAATCGAGCCTGACTCATCTAATAAACTCACTGGCTCTATGTTGAACGGAAAGAGTTCAGTATGTTGATCCGCCACGATAAAAATTGTACCACCACGATCCACAAAATTTAAATAGTGATCAATCAAATGTTGTTCCATCAATAATGGCGGACCAAACAAAAACAGTGCGATATCGCCATCAACTTTTAATTGATTTGGATGTTTAGTAAATCGCTCTACTGGAACACTTAACGTTTCTAAAGATTGATAAAACGCTTTTGTACCATCTGGTGCAGGGGAATCTACACGATACGCCGGATATTCTTCTAATGCTGGCTCTGCTAAATAAAAGCTTGCTATGATTAATAGACCTATTAGACTTAGGAATAATAAAATTGATTTTTTCTCGCTGATAAATTGCTTAATCATCTTATTCCTCCTGTTTAAAAGCCTGAACTTGCTTTACATATTTCTCATAAGCCGCATTGTCAACTTGCCGATTACCATAAGTTGTTGCTTCAAAGTAAATAGCTAGTTGATAAAATTGTTCTGCTTTTTCTCTGCTCATACTTTTAATCTCTTGATAATAGTCCCAATTTGTTTTCCAACGTTCTACTTTTAACCATTGCATCTGATCCAATTCATATAATAAAATTAAAAATTGAAACCTAACAGATGCTTGATAATTATGCTTTAATTCTGCTTCTTCAAGTAAATTTTGATATTCCAAAATCGAGACACCGTTTATTGTGATTTCCTTTAATGGTTGATGACGTTTCAACTGCTTGCTTCTATGAAAATTTCTAATTAAATAGATTGCTAAACATACAACGACCAACATCAGCACAATTAATATAACTGCAACAATTAAGTCACCAACTGAACTAGAAGGTGTTAAGCCATCAAACCATTTATTTATCAGCTCTAATACCCATTCCTTAATATAGTCCCAAATCCGCTGCAGAATATTTCGGTTATCTTGATAATAAGCTTGATATTCTTTACTATTCAATATTTTTTCCAGAGTAGAATGCCAAGTTTCAACTTGAGTCATTGATTTCCCACCTAACTTACTGGATTAATTATTTTCACTGATATTGATCGATCATTTGTTTTAAATCATTACCAGACTGACGTACCTTTAAATCAAAGTAAATGACTGCTGTGCCCACCGCAAAAATCATTGATGTAAAAACACCGACTATACTAATAATTAATGAATACAAAATACTTAATCCTAAGAAGATTGATAGGACCTCAACCGCAGAGCTAATAAATGTTGTAATTAAAAATAATGTAATATAAAGACCGAACGTCATCCAAGTGCGACCTTTAGTTAATTGAAAGCTCTCTGATAATCCAGGTGCCCGATCAAATAAACTAATCGGTAAATAGAAACTCCATCTAGTAATTAATAGCAAGCATCCTAATAGCGCGCCTAATAATACTAAAATCATTAATAAACCTACTAAAATACTTCCTGCTGTAAAGCTATAAACAATTAGTCCGACTCCAATGCCTATAGGGATAACAAAGACAAAAAATGTGATAAGACCAAATAAAATATAACTACCTAATAATGGCCAAAACCGCGTAAATGATTGTTGGACAATTTCCTTGAGCTCATAATCTTGGCTATTTTTAATCTTTTTAACTATTAAATATACTGTTGCTGTTGCAAGCGGATAAATAAACAGACTAATAAGCAAAATAATTAGATTACCAGTTATTTCAGTTTGGTCAAATAATTCTACGTCAGTGACTGCATACGTGTTAATAAATTGCTCAATAAAATTCTCACCTTCAGCAACATCACGAATTAATCCTCTTCCAGACATAATCTGTACAATTAGCTGCGTAATGATCACAGGACTATTAAAAGCTAATAGTAATAAAAATAACTTACCAAAGTGATCCTTAATAATACGAAACGTTAAATCTAGAATCTCACCAAACTGTTTAGGCCTTGAAAATATATTATCCATCTGTCTGATCTCCTTTTAAATTTCATATTTATTTAATTATATGAGTCTATTTCATAATACAAAAATCTAGTTAAGAACACGAACAATTACAAATGAAAATGCAATATCATACGTAAATAAAGAAGCCTAATCAAATGATTAGAACGGCAGGCGACGACTCCAGTGGGAACAATCGTGTCCGAAGATCCAGTGATAAAAGCTTGGAAAGCTTTTATCAATTAGCTGAGTTTAACGAAGGCAAGCTAAAACCGTCACGTCGTGTGACGACGCTTGCATGACCTACATCCTGTAGGCCCGAAAGCGTCCGCCTAGAGTGGAAATCACCGCGTCACCTGTAACCCAATTGTTCGTGTTTTATAGCCAATTAAGTCATTATGAAATTCATTCACATAAATCATGTAAATAATTGATACGAGATTAGATAAAATTGGTTCTCTTTCAAGTTTAAATTTAACAAGATTAGTTGTCAATGTTTGTAACTTTTTTCTTTGTTAATCGTCTGTATAGTAAAGAACATAAAAAAGGGATGAGTATATTGCGCCGAATTATTTATTCAACCTTTATCCTATTATTAGTTGTCAGTTTATTTGGTTGTCAACGCGGTTTAGATCGTGATCCAGATCTTACTGGTTATGTTGTTGAGATTGCTGAAAATAATATTTTAATCGCTAGCGAAACACCAGTAGATTTAAGTAAAAATGGCGGAGTATCTAATTACTATGACATGGTTTGGTTTTCTAACCCGCCACACGATCTAAGTTATGGTGATAAAGTGAATATTTGGTATGATGAGATTCAAGACTCGTATCCAAGCCGTTCTACTATAGTTGAATATACGATTATAGAAGACATTTCCCCTAATGGAGCAAAATTTAGTGAATCTGAAGTACTAAATAAAGTTTTATCACAACTTAACAGTAAACCGAGCGAACTATTTGCCGTACATGAGACACGCTATAATTCACAAAATAAGACGTGGCAAATTAGCTTAATGGAAATTTGGACTCAAGAAATCCTTACAATTGAGTACTCAGAGCTAGAATCATAATAAATCTAGTAAACTTCCCATTTTAATACAGAGAGAAAAGCCAACAGATTTTCAAATCTCAGAAACTAGACATTTTTTTAATTTAAAGTGCGCTAGTTCACAAATCGTTCACTCATTCCTCCGTTAAATCTGCTATAATAGATACATTGCATGTGGGTGTAATTATTCGGAGGTCATAATGAAAAAGAATCGTTGGCTTATAGCACTGTCTGCTATTGCCATCCACCTGTCAATTGGATCTGTATATTCTTATAGTGTTCTTAAAAATCCAATCTTAGAACAAATCGGGTGGAGCGACAAAACAGTTACAGTTGCATTTACTATTGCAATTGCGTTATTAGGTACTTCTGCTGCTCTATTTGGTAAGTCAGTGGAAAAATGGGGTCCGAAAAAGTCTGCGATTATCGCGGCTATTTTATTTGGCTCTGGACAACTGATCACCGGAATTTCACTAGCAACAGAATCATTGTTTTTATTTTATCTTGGCTACGGCGTTATTGGCGGAATGGGTCTAGGTTTAGGCTACATTGCTCCGGTATCCACTCTCGTAAAATGGTTCCCAGATAGGCGTGGTTTAGCTACTGGAATGGCTGTTATGGGATTTGGAGCGGGATCTTTAATTGGTGCTCCTATTATAACCGGGTTAATTGAAACGGTTGGATTATCCAATACGTTTTTTATTTTGGCTGCAATTTACTTCACCTTAATGTTTAGTGGTGGATTATATATTGTTAGACCACCGGAAAATTGGATGCCAGCTAATAAAACCGTGACAAAGACGAAAAAGCCTGACCTTGTTCAACCTAGCTTACAGCAACTTAAGGCTAGTGAGGCAATCCGAACAAGTCGATTTTGGTTGTTATGGGTAATGATGTTTATTAATATTTCAAACGGAATTATGTTAATTTCCGCAGCCTCACCTTTTGCTCAATCAAAAGTTGGCTTATCTGCAACTGCAGCAGCTACAATGGTTGGGATAATGGGGTTATTTAATGGTGGAGGCCGAATTGGTTGGTCTGCATTTTCTGATTTTCTGGGACGTAGTAACGTATTCCTGATGTTTTTTAGTGTTCAGATCGTGCTAATGCTGACACTTCCTAATGTGACGAATGCGTTGTTGCTACAAATATTATTATTCATTGTTATCTCTATGTATGGTGGTGGCTTTGCACTACTCCCTGCATTTATCAGTGATCTGTTTGGTACAGTCGAACTTGGAGCCATTCACGGATTATTACTAACATCATGGTCGTGTGCTGGAGTATTTGGACCATTACTTGTTGCATTCATTAATGATACAACAGGCAGCTATAATGCAGCATTTTATATTTTTGCTGGATTGCTTGCTGTTGCCTTTGTCGTATCAATTTTAATGAAACGTAGCATTAAGTCAATCAGCACAGCATCTCACAAAAAAGTAAGTTAATTTTTATATTATAAGCCCACAGCAACAAAAATCACCCAATGATGATCATTGGGTGATTTTTTATTTGAACAATATATAGCATTGGTGAGATTAAAACTCACTAACGTTTTTTCTGTCGTTCTTGTCGATGTAGCTTTACAGCTAAGACGCCAATTGTTGAGAAGAATTGTCATAGTTCGAATTGAAGGGATTAACAACTAGATCAAGGTACTATGCAAAGTCAAATACGGTTATCGTAATTTTTATAATTTCAAGAAACGAATGATGATTCACTTCAAGTTTAAAGCAATAGAAACAAATTCGAGAAAAAAATGCAAAAAGAAACACGATATGAAGCAGCCAATTATTTTAGAAGTGAAAAACAGCAGGTGAAATACACGAGACTCCTGCGGGAATAGCACGAGCTGAAGATCCACTAAGGCAAGCGCTCTTTGCTTGCCTTAGTTAGCTGAAGCCGTGCCCGCGGAAACATACTAAGATTAGTAGTACAAGACCTAGGCCAGGTTTTGTGCTACTATTTTTTTATAGTAGAAGTGAAGTAAAGCCGAATCACGCTAAGGACCTTGAGTTCGACGATCGGAAACTGGCTAACTTCACTCCCTTATTTGAATCAACTTAGTATGTTGGGTCCCCAGAGACCGTGTATAAGAAAGTGGAATCGATAAGGTAAAGTGGAGACTTCTACAAAAATATTAAGGAGGAGAAGAAAATGAGATGCGTTATTGCTTTCGACGTTAGTCGAAAGAGTAGTACCATGGCCGCTTACAACGAGCAAGGTAACTGTGAATTTGAAGGGAGGTTAATTCATTCAAAAACGGGATTCTCTAATTTAAGTAAAATCATTAAAGATCTAAGTGAAAAGAATAATTATACCTTAGAATTTGTTTTTGAAGCGACTGGAGTATATTCGGCTGCTTTAGAACGATTCTTACGAGAGAATAATCTCGTTTATTATTCTTTAAATCCTTTATTAGCACACCTTAACACCCAATCTCTAAGAAGAAACAAAACAGATATAAGTGATGCGCATCAACTGGCTAAGAATCATTTTAAAAACGATTATTTCCAAACTTATCGCGAAGATTCTTATTACGAACAGATGCGTACAATGTCACGTCGCTATGATGAGATTATGAAAGAGAAGATTCAGTACAAAAATCGACTACATGCATCATTACAATTATCTTTCCCAGACTTTGATACGGCTTTTATTAACAAATCAAAACTTTATTATAATCTTGTACAAGTATTCCCTCACCCAAACTTGATATTAAAACGATCTAAAACAGTTATTAAAAATCGTATTAAAAAATGCACTAAGAAAAACTATTCATTAAAAAAGTTAGAGGAAAGAGCAATTTTATTGATTGAAATCGCAAAGGATTCATTTCCAGCAGTTGATGAAACAGACTATTCTTGTGAGTTAGTAAGGGATTATGCCAAGAAAATATTAGAGATGGAGGAAGAGCAAGATGAAATCATTCAAAGAATGACAGAAATGTCAAAAGACCGTAAAGAATACAGGATCCTTCGGTCATTTCCCGGAATAAAAGATAAATTAGCCTGTAGAATCATAGCTGAACTAGGGGATTTAACACGTTTTAAAAATAATAAACAACTAAATGCATACGCCGGTATAGATATCGTAAGATATCAGTCTGGAAATATGGAGTATAAAGATCGTATAAATAAACGAGGTAATAGTAGACTGCGTGGTATTTTGTATTTTATGATTGTCTCAATGCTTTCTGCTAAAGGAAAACAAATAAATCATTTAGTTGATTATTATTATAAATTAAAAAAACAACCCTATAATAAGCATCATAAGGTTGCAGTAGTCGCTTGTATGAATAAATTCTTGAAAGTCGCATTTCATCTTATTCAAAACGACCTATTGTATGATTATGAGAAAGCTTCAAGCCAACAATAATCATACTATGATTTAATTATAACACAATAGACCTTGAAAAAAAGACAAAAAACACAAGGTCTATTCGAAGTGCAAAATTTTAATTAATTCCCGGAGGGGTACCCCTCCGGGAATTAATTAAAAAAAGGAATTTAAACACTTGACTAAACGTAAGAAAGCGAGTGTATTTCACCTGCGGTGAACAAGTTGTATCTTTATTAAAACTAATATAAATTTATTCTCGACTAATTATAAAACCTACCAACACTATTTGACATTGAACCATTTTTTAGTACTCCAATATAAAGCAAATCTCACTAAGTTATTTTAAAAAATTTATTTATAACTTATCTTATAAAACACAGTTAGCTGGACCTGCGTGTTCCATAGGCGCAGCTTCAGCTAACTGTTGCATATCAATTTTCCTAGTGCTCAGTCAGATAGCTATTGCTAATGAGCATGATCAGTCTGGATAAAATATATCTTATCAAACTTTAGTGAGAGACACTTTTATGTTAATTCAAATAATCCTGCTGATAGTTCGTAGTAACGACCTTTCTGTTCGATTAATTGGTCATGGTCACCTCGTTCTATAATTTCACCGTGCTCGAGTACCATTATCGCTTTAGCTGAACGGACTGTTGATAAACGGTGCGCGATAATAAATGACGTTTTTCCTTCCATCAAACGATCCATACCTTTTTGGATGAGTTTTTCCGTACGTGTATCAATTGATGATGTTGCCTCATCTAAAATTAAGATCGGCGTCTCAGCAATGGCAGCTCTAGCTATTGCTAAAAGCTGTCTTTGACCTTGTGATAGACTAGATCCGTCTGCTTTAAGTACTGTCTGATAGCCATTTTCTAAATGTCGAATAAAGGTATCAGCATTTGCTAACTTCGCTGCAGCAATCACTTCTTCATCTGTTGCATCTAGTCGACCATAGCGAATATTCTCCATTACTGTTCCAGTAAATAAGTGTGTATCCTGTAATACCATTGATAACGATCTTCTTAGATCAGCCTTCTTAATTTTATTTATCTCAATCCCATCAATACTAATATTTCCTGATGGGACATCATAAAATCGGTTAATTAAGTTTGTGATCGTCGTTTTACCGGCACCAGTAGATCCAACAAATGCAATTTTTTGTCCTGGCTTTGCATATAACGAGATATTTTTTAAGACTGTCTTATTTTCTTCATATCCAAATGTAACGCCATTAAATACGACATTTCCTCTTACGTGCGTATAATGAACTGTACCATCTTCCTTCAACTCTTTCCAAGCAAATTCGCCTGTACGGTAGTTTACTTCTTTCATCTCATTTTGCTCATTAATTTCAACAGGAACCATTGTAATATGACCATCGTCTACTTCTGGTTTTTGATCAATGACACCAAAAACTCGTTCAGCACCCGCTAATGCTGTTAGGACGGAGTTCATTTGTTGAGAAATTTGGTTAATCGGATGTGATAAAGTTCTTGTGTACTGTAAAAACACAATAACTGTTCCGATCGTCAAGAATCCTTTGATTGCTAAGACCCCTCCTGCCATCGCAGTAAAGGCATATAGCACATAGGATAAGTTAATCATAATCGGCATTAAAATATTGGCAAATACGTTTGCTTTTGTCGCATTTTTTCGTAATTCTTCGTTTAACGCATCAAATTCCTCAATTACTTTTTCCTGGCGTGAGAAAACTTTAATGACCTTCTGACCTTCAATCATTTCTTCAATGTAGCCATTAACACGGCCAAGTTCTTTTTGTTGTTGCATAAAGAAGCTTGCGCTTTTCCCACCAATAAATTTGACAAATAACATCATTAAATAAATCATCACGACAACGATAATTGTTAATTGCCAACTGAAAATAATCATCATTGTAAACACACCGACGACTGTGATCAGTGAATTTAGGAAACCAGTGATAGTATTTGAAAGCACTTGTCTTAATGTATCAATGTCATTTGTATATAAGCTCATTAAATTCCCATGAGTCGTTGTATCATAAAACTTGATTGGTAATTTTTCCATTTTTCTAAACAAGTCAACACGGATCTTATACAATGTTCGAGTTGATACACCAACCATAATTCGGTTGAATGCATACGTTGATATAACCCCAACAATATAGACTATACCAACTCCACCGATAACTAAGAGAAAGTCACCTGTTAATTTGTCAGCACCACTTTCTAGCATTGGGTGAAGGAAATCATCAATCACAATTTGTAATGCAGAAATCCCGATTATGTTTGCTAATGAGCTGATAATAATTGCAAAGAATACAATGACAAGTAGCCATTTTTCATCCTTCATATATCGAGCAATTCGCTTAACTGTGTCACCGAGATTCGAAGGTTTAGCCATAGCTTTTGGGCCATCTCGCATTGGTCCACGAGCTTCTCTTGCTGGCTTACTCATCTGCGCCCACTCCCTTACTTTGTGATTCATAAATTTCTTGATAAATCTGATTAGATTCTAGTAATCGTTCATGGCTATCAAAGCCATTGATTTCTCCATTATCTAAAACAATGATTTTATCTGCATGTGATACCGAACTTACACGCTGTGCGATAATTAATGTCGTTACATCCTTAAATTTATTTCTAAACGCTTCTTGGATAGCAGCATCTGTAGCTGTATCAACGGCACTCGTCGAGTCATCTAAAATCATCACTTTAGGCCTCTTAAGGAGGGCGCGTGCTATCGTTAATCGTTGTTTCTGACCACCTGAAACGTTAACGCCACCTTGACCAAGCTCGGTATCATAACCGTTAGGGAAAGACATGATAAAGTCATGCGCCTGAGCTGCTTTAGCCTGCTCGATTACTTCTTCATCTGTTGCGTTTTCGTTACCCCATTTTAAGTTCTCTTTAATTGTTCCGGTAAAGAGTACATTATTCTGTAACACCATCGCTACCTGATCTCGCAATGTGTTTAATTTATAGTCTTTTACGTTATGTCCCCCAACAATTACCTCTCCACTTAGTACATCATATAAGCGTGGAATGAGCTGGACTAGCGTTGATTTCGATGATCCTGTCCCACCAATTATTCCAATTGTCTGACCAGATTCAATTTTTAAATTAATGTTTTTAAGGACAAGATTATCTGGATCACGATTATAACTAAAATTAACATGTTTAAATTCAATACTGCCATCTTTAAGACTTAACTCAGGGTTAGCATTCTCATCATCAAGAAGAGGAACCTCTTCTAAAGCTTCAATAATTCGAGAAAATGATGCTCGAGAGATAATTAACATAATAAAGATCATTGATAACATCATCAACGAAATCAATGTTTGCATCATATACATAATAAAGCTCGATAATTCCCCGATTTGGAAGCTACCGCTAACTACCATATTTCCACCAAACCAAAGAATCGCTAGAATACTCGAATAAATGATAAATTGCATAATTGGCATGTTTAAAATAACGAGTTTTTCAGCTTTTAATTGTGTTTCTTGAACAGCTTTTGCACTATCAATGAATTTATCTTCCTCATATTCTTCACGCACAAATGCTTTAACAACACGGATATTTACAATAAAATCTTGAACCTTTTCATTTAATGCGTCATATCTTTCCAACATTTTAAGAAAACGTGGATGTGCATTGCTCCCAATTAAATATAACGCTACTGTTAAAATCGGAATGGTAATAATGAAAATCATTGATAAGCGCGCATTAATAGAAACTGCCATAATTGCTGCACCCACTAGCATAATTGGTGCTTTTACTGCCATACGTAGAATCATCATTAATGCGTTTTGCGTATTCGTTACATCAGTCGTTAGACGAGTAATCAATGATGACGTAGAAAATTTGTCAACATTTCCAAATGAATAGGTTTGAATTTTACTAAATAGACCAGATCGAATGTTCTTTGCAAATCCCATTCCAGCTACTGCTGAATATCGACCACTTAATCCTCCACAAACTAATGCCAATACGGCTATTACAATCATTATTAATCCAATTTTTATCGTATATGATATCCCACCATCTCCCTGGATTCCATAGTCAACGATGCGAGCCATTAAAAATGGAATTAACAACTCAAATACTACTTCTAAAGCAACCATGATTGGTGCTAAAATGGCTTCTTTTTTATATTCACCTAAAAAGGGCAATAGTTTCTTTACCATTTATCGTTCCTCCTGTCTTGCAATTAATTTACAACAGCTATTTAGTGTCTTCAGATTTTAGATTAGTTTGGATACTTTTCAGATATTTAACCAATTGTTTAACATCATCATTAGAAAAACCACGATATATTTTCTGGTCAATAGCTTCCTTATGAGATTTAAATTGGTTTAAAACATCAGTTGATTTTTCGGTTAATAAAATGTTATTTGTCCGTCCGTCAATCGTGCTTTTTTGCCTTTTGACAAAGTCTTTTTCCTCCAACCGATTCAAAAGTCCAGTTACTGTTGGATTTGACAGTCTGAAATGTTGTTCGATATCTTTTTGACTGATTTCATCTTTAACTCTGCTAGCAAAGCCTAAGTATAGAAGTAAATCTCCTTGTGATGCTGTTAGGTTTTGCTTTTCGAAATAAAGATGCTTTACTTTTTCTAACGCAAAATAAGTTAACCGAATGTTAAAAATGAGATCTTCTGACACAAATAACCCTCCAATACATAGCATGCTATCTATTATCACGCTAAATAATTGTAATGTCAATCATTTCACTCACATATTTTCTCGATTTTAGACCTTATTAATCAGTTCAATTTTATTTAATATGGTTGGTATCGTAGAATCGATATAATTTTCTTTATCAACCCTAATATTATAAATCCACTCTCTAATAAAACCGAAGATACTCCAGAACATTGATACCGCAATTAGACGAAGATCTTGCTCTTGATTACTAGCAGCATTGTCTTTAAGTAATAGATAAAGCTGATCAATTAATTGTTCTGTCATTCGATCAGATAATTCTCGATTAAAACAGGTAAAATCATATTGGCAATAGGCTGCTACAACCTCAGCATATTTAAAAAAAATATGATATATTTCTTTAATTGCTTCTTGATCAACATGACGAATATTACTTAATGGTGTGATTAAATAATTATCAAAGTCCATCAATAATGTCTTCTCGATTAAATCTTGCTTATCTTTAAAATGATAATAAAATGTTGCTCGATTAACATTTGCTTTCTCTGCTATTTCCTTTACGGTAATCTCATCTAAAGCCTGTTCCTCTGCCAATTGCCTAATCGCTCTCATGATCATTTTTCGTGTTCGAATAATTCTAGGATCTAGCCTCTTCCCCACGTCATCAGCTCCATTCTATTTCATTTTTACCAATGAACAGTTTACAGATAATTATACATGACTTATCTTTACAGATGGAAGGAAATATTAATAATAATTGGAATCTATTTTTGACTAAGAAACCTGAACAAAGAAAATCCTTGTTCAGGTTTGGCTACGTGTATTTTTTTGTTGAATTATCTTCACTAATCTTCGCCCTATACAGTGCAACTTTAATAATAAATAAAATTCCAATTGAAATAACACCAATTAATCCATCAACCATATCAGTAGAATAGATGAGCATTTTTCTAGCAGTAGCATAAATCATCACATCGACAATATTACTTGGTTGATGTTGAATTAGCATAATGGCCAATTCAAGACCAATAATCAAAATGAGTAAATACGATAATATGTTTTGAAAATTATCGTAGTCTAATAAATGTTCAGCCACACCTTCTTGAATTGTCGAGACAATTAGCGCTATGGCACCGGCCAGCACCGTAATAATAATTAATGCCGCTAGAAACATTTCAATTCCAATAATTACTTTAGAAAAGCGATTACCTAATTCTCTAAAAACAGGTAAACGCCTCTTTTTATTTCTCATTACCATCACTCTTTTCTAATCAATTTGCAACATTCAGATTTACAATCTTATTTTAACCTTAAATCGATTATTACAACGCGGACATCTAGCAGTATGTACGCCTATTTTCCGTGGAAGTCGTAATTGTGCTCGACAGTTGGGACAGCGTCGGTAACGATGAGTACCAATATCTCTCATTCGCATCCATAATCGATTTACTATAGACTTTATTTGATTGATAAATCTTAGAAATGCTTGATTCTCAGCATAACGTCTGTCAATATTTTTTGAAAATACCCGATAAAATGTCCAAGCAATTAATAGTAATAAGAAAATATTCAAATATATAGAATTATTTATCTGTCGTAAAACGATTAAGCCGACAAAATATAAAATCAAACTGGTCACATAAATATGATCAATCCCATATCGTCCTTGCATAAATTGTGACAGCCTTTGCTTAAAACGATTCAAATCTATTTCCCACCTTTGACGTGTAATCTACCGCAACGTACTTTAATATAAAAATATTCATCTTAAACTTTAGAGACCCTTTTCAACTTAGTGTCTTGTAATTGATACTGTTTAGCTAAATGAATACCGTATTCAGCAAATGTCTGATTTGCATTAGTCATCTCATTAACCATTTGCTGACTTAATATAAGTGATGGATTTTCTATATTACCTTTCATCTGACAAACAATCGGCATATACTTGTCAGTTCCAATAGCTTCATCAAGTAAACAAGCAATACGATCAATCTTCTCGATAATCTCAAGCGCCCATTTTTCAAGTTGGACATTTTCTCCAAGTTGATTAATTAAAGTTAAATTAGGCTTTCTCCCTAATAAAGCAACAAGCTGTTGATTCTGATTCGCATTCATTTGTTGTGTTTCAGTTAATTCCGCACTTTCTTCAAATAGACAATATAAAACAAAGAGATGAATGAACTGTAATTGTTCCTTCGTGATTGCTAATTTATCAAATGGATTCAAGTCCAATAAACGCAACTCAAAATATTGAATCCCACGCTGCTCTAGAGCATCAAGTAACGTTTCATCCTCTTTCTGCACTTGACGAAAACGAATCGGTGCATAAAATTCAGCTTCACTTTGTAATTCTTTTGTATTTAATTGAATCCGTCTGCCATTTTTGTTTACGCCTATTTTTTCATACTTCGGATTATCGATTGAAAGCACATGACGTAAATCGTTAATGTGCTCAGTGAGACTATTATATGAAATATGATACTTATCTTCTATCGCTGTTGAATAGCCGAAACGACTTGTTCGAAGCGAAGTAGCATAACGATCTATTTCTTTTATATCAAATGTTTGACTGAACCATTCAGATTGGCATGCTTGCATTTTTTCATTAAAAACAGAACGATAGCTCTGATCGACTACTGGGGATGCGCCAAAAAGATAAGTAATTAACCAGCGATACGTCAAAACATTCCGGCTAATTTTCATATATAGTTGATTAATAAATGCTTGTCTCGACTGCTCTGGAGCCATCGCTTGATGTAATTGATCAATTAATTGATCTGAAAATGAATAATTATAATGAATACCAGAGATCATCTGAATCTTTTTCCCGTATCTTACAGATAAGCCTTCACGGTAAGTTTCTTTATCTTGACCATCGGCTAAGTGTGGAAATCTAGCAATTGGAATATCTTCCTCATCAGGTAAGACAGGTGGCATACTAAATGGCCACATTAATTCATCATTGATCTGTTTTTTAGTGAAATCATATATTTTATTTAGTTCATCGATTACTTTCTCAATTTTGTCATGAGGCTTTGTCATAAATTCTAATTGACTCTCCGCAAAATCTAATGTAATTGATTGACTTGCTTTTTTAGTAGCTAATACTTTTGGGTGTGGCGTTAATGCAATCGAACCATCTGAATTAATTCGATGTGTTTCTCGCTCAATTCCCCAATTACCGGTTTCTAAACCTTCAGCTTGATTGTGCTTAAAAAAACTTATGATTTGATTAAATGTAAAATCCACGTGATCCCAACCTTTTATCAATCTCTATCTAAATACACACTTCTACTTATTATGATTCAGCTAAATAGTACCATACTTTATTAAAAAGCACGCCTATAATGCTCTTATATACCAAAATCTATTCGTTAAAAAAAAGCGAGCAATTGCTCACTTTTAATCACGACAAAATATGACTTAACTCATCTTATTTTATCAACAATATAGATTAAAGCAAAATATTAATCAGTTAATATTGAAGAAATTTTAATAATTGCTTTTCTTCATTTTTCATTGAAGCCTCTTTGCACATTAAATATTCTCCATAATAATCGCCTTTATATCTAAATTGGCCATGGTGAACAGGTTTAAACCCGTTTTTAAAATAAAATTGGATTGCAGCATAATTTTTCTCATTAACGTATAGTGCTATGCGGGAGTATTTCTTCATTAATCTATCAATCACTTCTGAACCAATCCCTTGATTTCGATATGATTTATCGATAACTAAACTATGAAGATAGTAATAATCATCATTAATCTCACTATTTAAAATATGGGCTACTTTACGGTAAAACCGGATCCTTCTAAAATAACTAAGCCGATTCATATGAGCCTTCAAATTATTGAAACTGTGCTGCTCAATTTGAAAACGATCACTAATTGGATACACAATTAAAAAGCCAACCAAGCTCTGTTTAATAAATATACCCTTTAAATAATGATTCATGATTAGAGGGGATGTTCTTGATAAATGCGCTTGGATAATCCTTTTGGCAAAACGACCGTAACCAAGCTGATGACTAATTGGATTAGCCTTGTAATACCATTCTACAAGCTGAGGATATCTTCTTGAATCAGAAATTGCCTTTAATGTGACACTCATTCCCATTCTTGAACACCTCTCAATAATAGATTTACTTCACCTATTACTAATTCGACACATTAGAAGTAAACCCTTTATTTTAGCGGACTAATTCAGATCTTTGATTAAAAGTATTCCTATAAAATTATTGAATAACTTTCCCTAAGGCAAACACTATTTTTGAGTAAGAAAAGAGCACTGAACGAATACCTGTATTTCTGAAGGTACTCGTTCGTGCTCTTAATCTTCCATTGATCTTATACCGTAATATTCATATATTACCTATTCAGCATTTGTCTGTAGTGATTGACGTAAGTGATCTGTTAATTGTGCCATTTCAATCACTCTTTGATTCAATTCATTCATTCTATTATTTTGATCCTCAATATTTGCAAACACTTCTTGAACGGAAGCTGTTAGCTGTTCTGAAGTACTAGAAACATGATTAACTTCATCGACTACATTTGCTGATGACTCTGTTAAAATATTCATTCGCTCATTAAGATCAGTCGCCGACTGTCGGAGATGGTCAATGAACTGATCAATTTTTTGGAACGCTTGATTTGTTTCGTCAGTTAATTTCTTACCTTTACTAAAAATCTCGATACTCTCATTAACTCGATTTGTCGCAGCTACTGTTTTAGCTTGAATTAATCCTAAAATCTGACTAATTTGCTCTGTCGATTCAATCGAGTGTTCTGCTAGTTTCCTAACTTCTTGGGCTACTACAGCAAAGCCTCTTCCAGCTTCCCCTGCTCGTGATGCTTCAATCGCAGCATTTAATGCTAGAAGATTCGTTTGATCAGCAATATCAGAAATTGTTTCTAGGACTTGACCTACCTGAGCAGTAGCTTCATTTAATTCTGACATCTCAGTAACAGTTTCACTTAGTCTTTCATCAACGACTAAAATGGTATCATTCAACTGATGTACATCTTTCGAACCACTTGCAACAATTTCACTAGTTTCTATCGCATTGTTGTTCATTTCTGTTGTTTGGTCAGAAATAACTGATACTTCCTCATTCATTGCAACAATTGATTCATTCATTTCATTAGCGCTATGCGTTTGACTTTCTACACCTCCAGAAATTTCTCTAAAAGTTGACGTCAATTCATTAGAGTAATGATTCGTTAAAGTTGCATTTTCAGACAATTGATCATTGAGTTGATCAAGCTGCTCAACAGTATATTTTATTTGCTTAACTAGCTCCAAGGTTTCTTCCTTTGCCTGTTCAGAAGCTTTAGCCGCATCAAATGCTTGAGCTTGTATATTCTTTCCTATCATACTTTGATAGATTAAAATCAATGTTACTAACAGAAAAACAAGATTAAACGATACATAATATGTTGGCGAAAAGTTTGTGATGGCGCTTTCTCCATAACGAAGTAAAAAGATATTAGTAATTAATAGACCGAAAGCACCTGAAACTAATAAGTATAGAGAACGATGGTACAATGTAATAATGGCTAAGCCGAAATATGTAATTAAATAAGTCGTGATTGACGGTCGATTTTCAAGCATAAGAAATGTCATTATATTTACGCTTAAGATAATAACAAAAGGGATCAATGTTGTAAGCTTTTCAATTTTATAAAATACAAATAAAATAATTAGCGTTCCTACCCCAAAACCAACAATCATCATAACAGTTTCTAGTGGAAACTTACCTAACGCTAAGATACCTCCAGCTATAATAACTGCAATTAAGCAAAGACTAATTAACAGTCGATTTCTTTCTTGAAAGGTATACGTTCTTTTCTTCATGAAAAATTTAACCTCCAATATAGCAATATATTCTCATTATATCATTAAATTACAAGAATTGTGTCGAATTATTTGTGACTATCTCGTCAAAATATTAAACATATTAGTACAAGTTCCACTCATTTTATGCTATGGTAAACTGTAGAAAAGAAATAAAAGAGGTTACTTATCTTTTGAATTCTTTTAACTCGTCAATAACATAATTGGAGGAAGCAAAATGTATACGAAAGAGCATTTAATCAATGACTTGAAGCGACTTGGTATTAACAAGTTCGGTACGTTAAAAGTTCACTCATCATTTAAGAGTATTGGTAATGTTGAGGGTGGTCCAGAGACTGTTCTAGATAGTCTATCTGAATATATGGCTGACGGACTACTTGTTTTACCAACACATACATGGGCATACATAAATCAAGGTAATCCGGACTACCATGTTGATAACTCTGAGTCAAACGTTGGTATATTGACTGAATTATTTAGACATCGCGAAAGCGTTGTCAGATCGCTACACCCGACACACTCAGTCGCTGCATTAGGTAAGGATGCTGAAGAGTTTATTAAGAATGCGCACAAGCATGACACACCTTGTGCAAGAACATCACCTTACGGAAAATTATTAGATCGCCATGCTCAAATTATGCTTTTAGGAGTCGATCTAACGAAAAATACATTTATTCACGGGATTGAAGAATGGGTTGATATTCCGGGTCGAGTAACTGATACGCATGAGCAGCTATACAGTATCGATTCAGACGGTACTAAACATTCTGTACCATCTAGAAGACACTTTGGCAAGACATGGTCGGATCATTTCTGGAAAGTAGATGACTATTTACTCAAATTAGGTGCCATGCATATTGGTAAATTTGGAGATGCCGACGTTCGTATTTGTGACACTGTAAAAATGACTGAAATTATTACGTTAATGCTTGAAATTGACCCATTACTTTTTGAGGATATTGAGCCATTGACGGAGGAATTTTCAAAAGAATTTGAAGTAAGATGGAATGAGCGGAAAAACTAATTATTAAACATATGAAAATAGATGTAACGTCAATCAATAACTAGACGTTACATCTATTTTTTATACTAAATGATGCGATTAAATCATTTACTCGAATTTAAACCATCCGAAGTTGAAGTGGCTACCTGGTAGAAAAATAAACATCACTGTTTGCTTACCTTTAACAGGTGCTAATTGATATTTTCGCTCTTCATATTCATTTGATTCGGTGAATTCAATAACTTGATTAGTTTGTTCTTTGTCATCAATAAACCGAACATGAATGGTATTTTTATCAATTGGTGAATGACCGTAAACAGTAACTGAAGATATACCTTCTTCACCAAAGTCCATTTCTTCAAAGACAAATGACACATTATTGCCGATTTTCTCAACCATTGTGTCTTTTAATTCAAATGTATCACCATAAATATGATCAGCTTCAGTGACTAGATGTTGCTCTAATCCTCGTTTAAAAGGTGTAAATGAAAAACCTTTAATATGGACTTTTGCTCTTAGGCGGAAATAGATTGATGTTAAACCTGTCAGACGTTTTGATAAACGATAAGTATCTGATTGATAGACATTCCAAATCGATTCTTTCTGGTAAATAACATCTGCTAAAAGCGTGCTATCTGGTTGATCAGGCATTCCTTCCCATATTTCAATCGGATACTCCTCATCACTCAAAGCAAAGATCGGAATTGTGATTAAATCCGAACCACTTTTGCCAAAATCAATTTTATGATAACCAATAATCGTTTCACCATCTCGACTTGTTGCAATCCCTCGTTCATTTCCACTTGTCACTTCGCCCACGTAATCATCATATAATCCAGCTGAGACGAATTCATATGGATTTTTATAGGCTTCACCTAAACCCGATGCTTCCATATCTAATTCAGAAATTAATTTAACTTTATTTGTGCCATTTTTTGTAGTACAGCGGACACGAAACTTTCCATCACCAACAGCCTTAACCTTTGATTTTAATCCATCACTTTCAATTTCAGCAATGTTTGATTTAATGCCTCTATCTGTAACGACACTCCACTCAACACTTTGATATGTTGTATTTAAAGGGTATAGTATCGCCTCAAAATTAACTTCAGTTTGGTTTGGTGATAACTGAAGACCAGATTTACTTTTAATTTCAATTTTTCTTACAGGTACTTCATCTATTTGGCCGACTTTCACCTGAGTTGGTTGATTAGCTATAAAAACATGATCTCGTTCATTGCCCTTATCACTCGGAATTGCTTCGAGGGTTAATTTAGCGCTAACTAAATCTTTTGAACGCACATTCACTTCAATAAGGCCAAGCTCATCTGTTGCTGCAATGATCGCCATTAATTTTCCACTAAATAACCTGCGGCTTGTTCCTTTATATTGATCAATATCTGTACTATCACCATTATCTAATCCAATTAAACGACCAGCTCCATTTACTTCAACATTGACGCGATTTGTGGCATTTTTAACTTGATTACCCGCTTCATCTTCCGTACTAATTTCAACAAAAATTAAGTCTTGTCCATCAGCAATTAATTGTTCCTTATCAGCAGATAACACGACCTTCTTAGCATCAGTAAATGAACGTTCTTGATCTGTAGCGATGATTTGGTCATTTTCATCATAAGCAATCGCTGTCAACTCACCTACTTCATATCGTACCTTCCATGTTGGAATAAGTTCAGTTCCAGATTGGTGGTCAATTTCTTTAACACCTAACGACTTTCCATTCAGTTTTAGTTCTACCTTTGGTGCATTACTTGCAACTCTGACATCGATTATTTGACCTGGATTGAAGTCCCAATATGGGAAAATATGAATCATCGGGTTTGATTTATAATCGGTCCAATTCGCCTGATAAATATAATACGTATCTTTAGGAAATGTAGCTGTATCAATCTGCCCAAAATATGAATTTTTTGTATGATATGGCGTTGGTTCTCCAATATAATCAAAACCTGTCCAAATAAATTGACCAAGGGTATATCGTGCATCACGATGAGCAATAATCGACGCTTCATGAGAACGAGCACCCCAACTTGTTGCACTATTACCAAGTGCAGAGCATTGTTCATCATCATCAGCTAAAATCGGTTCTTCTAGTGGAAAATGATATACCCCACGACTTTGGACAACAGATACTGTTTCACTTCCATAAATCACCCAATCTGGAAATTGTTTATGGTGTTCATCATAATATTTATCACCATAGTTATAACCAACAACTTTTAATAAATCAGCTGCTCTTCTCGTGTTTTCCCATGGTAAATAATTTGACCCAAATGTCACAAAAGCATTTTGCTTTGGATCAAATTTTTCAACATAGTCTTTCAGCATTTGCGTGACTTCCAAGCCTCTCTCACCAGCATGTGTATCATAAACCTCATTACCAATTCCCCACATGATTAAGCTTGGATGGTTGCGATCACGTTTAACCCAGCTCTTCACATCACGATAAGCCCAATCCTTGAAAAATCGAGCATAATCATATTCTGTTTTCGGTCGTTCCCACATGTCAAAAGCTTCAGATACAATCAGAAAACCAAATTCGTCTGCTAAATCCATCAATTCTTTTGCTGGCATATTGTGAGCAGTACGAATAGCATTGACGCCCATTTCCTTTAAAATCTGAAAGCGACGTCTTAGTGCAACTGGATTAAATGCTGCACCTAGTGCACCTAAATCATGGTGTTCACAAACACCATTAATTTTCAGTTGTTCTCCGTTAAAAATTAGCCCTTTATTTGGGTCTAGTTCAATCGTGCGAAATCCAATCCGATGAACCTGCTTTTCTATTAATTTATTTGATTGATCTATTAATGATGTTCTTAATTCATACAAATTAGGCTCTTCAGGAGACCATAGATTGGGATCTGTAACAAGTAATTTTTGTTCGATTGTTTGACTACTTAAAGCGGTCTCGATCGTTTCAGTTATTTTTTCATCTTGATTAAATAACTCATGCTTTACTTTTACTTGCTCAGTAAGTGATAAATCTGTTTCAATTTCAATTGCCCAATTGGTACCCCGCTCTTTTGTAGAAATATAAATACCATCCGATTCGATATAATTTTTCCCACGTGTTTTCAGCCAGACATTTCGGTAAATTCCAGCACCTGTATACCAACGACTATTTGGACTTTGATAAACAACCTTTAACAATATTTCATTATCACCCTGATAAAGTTGATCCGTTATATCATGCTCAAATGCAGAATAACCGTATTTCCACTCTCCAACATACTTACCATTTACGTACAAAGTTGAATCCATGTAGACACCATCAAACCGTAAAATGATTTTTTCAGTTTGATCATATGTGAAACTTCTTCTATACCAACCGATACTATTCTCATATAAATCTTCTGTTTGATAGATTAACCAATCATGCGGTACTTCAATTGGTTTAAAGTCTAGTTCATTAATAGAAACCTCGTCCAAAGGAGTTTTTGCAAACGACCAATTGTCATTAAAAAGAATACATGTGTTCAATATTATCCCCCCTGAGTAAGCCCTTTCATTTCAGACGGATTTTAACACACCGTATTACTTAAGTCAAACTCTATTACCTGGATACAAAACAAACAGGGTATCGATAAAGACCCCTGTTTGCATTATTGACAGTATAAAATTATAGCATTATATAATCGCAGTTACGCCACCATCAAAGACAAACTCTGAACCAGTTGTAAATGATGACTCATCTGAAGCCAAATAAACAATTAAGTATGATGAATCTTCCACCGATCCAATCTTTCCTAACGGTGTTTTTTCTTTAATCGCTTCAATTGCAGCCCTACTATCAGGCTGTTCTATCATAGCTGTTTGAATCGCGCCAGGATGAACAGAGTTAACACGGATATTATATTTACCTAATTCAGCTGCAGCAGAACGTGTCATACCACGAACAGCGAATTTAGACGCACTATATGCCATCCCTCCATACATACCAGCCATTCCTGCTATTGAAGAAATGTTAATTATTGATCCGGCTTTTGTTTTCTTCATAGATGGTAAAACTTTTTTCATGCCAAGGAATATTGAAAGTTGGTTAACATCAATTACTTTTTGATATTGCTCTTCAGTCATTTCCTCTAAAGGAAGTGTAAGTGCAATACCAGCGTTATTTACTAAAATATCAACAGGACCAAATTCTGCTTCAGCCTTCTCGACTACTTTATCCCAATCAGCTGATTTACTTACATCCTGCTCGATGAAGATTGCATTTCCACCAAGCTCTTCTTCTAGTTTTTTACCGTCTTCGATATTCAAATCGGTAAAGACTACTTTGGCACCTTCTTTAACAAACATTCTAACATTTGATGCGCCCATTCCAGCTGATCCACCAGTAATAATTGCAACTTTTCCATCTAATCTACCCATGATCAATCATTCCTTTCAATAATGTTTGTGAAGTATTTCACATGATTATAATAGCAAATAGGGAAAAACAATACAAGTACTATTTTAAAAGTTTTTCAGATAAAAAAACGACAGAGAAAATTGCTTTTCCTCGTCGTTTTTCTAAGATTAATAGACTTCATTTAAGTGATCTACAGCTGCACGTTCAATTGGTAATCCAGCCTTGTATCGTTCCATAAATAATTCAAAGCTCTCGACATCTTCCTGCTGTGGTGCAATTGTTGTTGCTTGTTGATTAGCGAATACTGTTTTGTTTAAGTAATCATCTAATGGCTGATCCTCAGCTTTGTTAATCATATAAGCAGCAAGCAGCGCGATTCCCCAAGCACCGCCTTCATCAGCCGTCTCCATAACTGTTACCGGAGTATTAAGAGCAGCAGCCATAATTTGTTGGCCTACTCCCTTAGTCTTAAATAAGCCACCATGTCCTAAAATTTCATCTAATTGAACTTTTTCTTCTTTAAGTAAAATATCCATTCCCATCTTCATTGCGCCTAAGGCAGAGAATAAATGAGTCCGCATAAAGTTCGCTAATGTAAATTTACTATTTGATGAACGAACAAATAGCGGTCGACCGTGCTCAAAACCAGTTATATGTTCACCAGATAAGTAACCGTAGGATAATAGACCACCAGTATCTTTATCACCTTTTAATGCTAGATTATAAAGCGTACCGTAAATCTCATTCATATCAACTTCCATACCCATTGCTTCAGAGTACTCAGCAAATAGGTTCACCCATGCGTTAAGATCTGATGTACAGTTGTTCGAGTGTGACATAGCTACTAAACTACCAGTAGGCGTTGTTACAAGGTCAATTTCAGTATGAACTTTTTCTAATTCTTTCTCTAAAACGACCATTGCAAAAACTGATGTACCAGCAGAAACATTACCTGTACGCTCCGCAACACTATTTGTTGCTACCATACCAGTACCTGCATCCCCCTCTGGTGGACATAAAGGAACACCAGCTTCTAATTGACCAGTTGGGTCAAGTAATTTTGCCCCCGCTTCTGTTAATGTACCCGCGTGCTCTCCAGCAACTAAAACATTGGCCAATAAGTCTTCTAATTTCCATGGCAATTGTCTTGGTGCAACCAATTCATTAAATTGATCTATCATTGTTTGATTAAATGATTTTGTATTAAGATCAATTGGGAAAACACCTGAAGCCTCTCCAACACCTAAAACTTTTTCACCTGTTAATTTCCAATGAACATAACCCGCTAATGTTGTCACATGATTAAGTTCTGAAATATGGTCTTCTTGATTTAGAATTGCTTGGTAAAGATGAGCGATCGTCCATCTTTGTGGAATATTATAATTAAATAACTCTGTCAATACTTTTGATGATTGTTCAGTAATATTGTTTCTCCATGTTCTAAACGGAACAAGTAACTGATCATTTTTATCGAAGGCCATATAACCGTGCATCATCGCACTAAAACCTAATGAACCGATTTTCTTTAACGGTACACCATATTTATCTTTTACAACTTGTGCTACTTCTTGATAACTGTTTTGTAAGCCATTCCAAATTTCATCAACACTATAAGTCCAAATGCCATCGACAAGACTATTCTCCCACTCATGACTTCCAACAGCGATCGGATTATGATCTTCACCAATTAATACTGCTTTAATTCTTGTTGAACCAAGCTCTATTCCAAGTGATGTTTTACCTGCTTCAATAGATTGTCTAATTTGTTGACTCATAAACATTCCTCCTAAAAATATCAATGATAATAAGCAATAATATATCCGTACAAGTACAATAAAACTTAACTTTTAACTAGTAAAGTTATCATCTAAATCATAACATTAATTGTTTCATAGTCCAAGTTAATTCTGTTTAATGTTAATTAACTTTAAATCTATCAATGTTTCCAGGCAATAATAGAGTGTTTTAGGCCTTTAGTCGTTTTAGTTAAAATAGGTTCGTACCAGTTGGGTAAGTCGACTATTATAATTAAAATCCAATCGTTTTATAGTAGAAATGCAACCCTCAATTTAGAGACCAGCGACAATGTTTTTGTTATTGTTGGTGATACACTTGAAGGGAGAAGATATTATGGTGGACAATAGTGAATAGACTTATCCTCAAAATACATGAGATGAACTAAAAAAAGCTTATCATATCCTTTCTACTGACATTACAGATCAAGACCACAATTATAGAAATTTGCAAAAATACATGAACGAATATAAAAGTGAGCTTGATAAATTCAAGGTGTACGACTATCAGCAAACGCTAAGCATGATAGACAAGCAAGGTTTAGCACAAGTAATGGAACAAGGAAAAATTAATAACTTATAGAATTTCCGTACTTTGTTGTAAGCTGGCCTTGAACTTTTCTTGCCCACTAAGTCTAACGATTCTTGATGCTTGCTTCTGCAAATTATTCCGAATAAATTCTTGTCTAAAAGCAAGTCTGGCGATCTTCATTTGCTTAAGATGAAGTTCAGAATAAACGCTATAACCATTCGGCTCTCTCGGTGCAGGTGAAAGATACCCCCACTCTTCATATAGTCGTACAGTATTGGGATGAACACTAGAAAGTTTCGCAATTTCACTAGTTCTCATATAGATACCACCTTATTAAGAGGATTTAATTGTAATAATTACGACTTTGCGAAATACACACAAGTTTAAGAAAATGCACACAAGTTTGCGAAAATATACACAAGTTTGCGAAAATACACACAAGTTTGCAAAAATACACACAAGTTTGCGAAAATACACACAAGTTTGCGAAAATACACACAAGTTTAAGAAAATGCACACAAGTTTGCAAAAATATACACAAGTTTGCGAAAATGCACACAAGTTTGCAAAAATACACACAAGTTTGCAAAAATGCACACAAGTTTGCAAAAATGCACACAAGTTTGCGAAAATACACACAAGTTTTGCGAAATACACTCAAGTTCATCTTTTAACCTGCATTATTCATAACTTGATTTTTTATAAGTGTTTCTCCTATTAAATTGCTAAAAACGAATGATAGTCAGGGAAATTTATTTTTTTATGACTAAATAAGTTTGGATGCCAGTTAAATTTTCACTTAAAATTGCCCTTGTTTCATTAGTATTGCATAAACATATTTCCGAAATGTCAAGTGGTTATTCGAAATATTTCTAAAAACAGAAAAAACTCCTTATAATTAGGTTTGGTAGCTCTGTCCAAATCCCAAAAAATAAGGAGCAATCACATGGACAAGAATACCACAAAATCTACAATTAGTGAACTAATTAAACTGATTAATGAACGAACATTTTTAGAGTTAAGCAACGTCATGGATATCGATAAGTATGTCAAAAAGCTGACGGCTTACCGATTCTTTCAACTCATGATCATGGCA
This sequence comes from Amphibacillus xylanus NBRC 15112, assembly GCF_000307165.1. Lineage (NCBI taxonomy): Bacteria > Bacillati > Bacillota > Bacilli > Caryophanales > Bacillaceae > Amphibacillus > Amphibacillus xylanus. Next base: position 574,487 of record NC_018704.1, on the reverse strand, counting down.
CAAATTTATGAAATTAAAAGTTTAACAAGTGTTTCGAAACAAACGAAAGATAAGCAAGACATGAAACGACAATTAGCGTTTGAAAGTATCAGTACGTCTCAATTGTCTCGAAAATTAAGTCAATTACCATCTGTACTATTCGAGAATACTTTCTTATATTTAACAAATAAAATCCAACTGAAAATGTCTTATTCGTCACCACTTATTCGTCATATTACCCGATTAAAAGTGATTGATTCAACGACAATGAGCATGTGTCTTAGCCAATATCCTTGGGCGACATTTCGAAAGACGAAAGCAGGTGTTCGACTACATGCGAGAGTCGTTGTTACCAAAGATGATACGATACCTGATCGAGCGAAGTTATTACCAGCGATCCATTCGGACCGCTCACAAATGGACGAATTAATCGATACTGATTTAGACACCATTTACTTATTTGATCGAGGTTACATCGACTATAAGCAATTTGAAAAGCTTTGTCTTTCGGAAACACAATTTTTGACACGGCTCAAAAAGAATGCTGAAATCGAAGTCCTTTCAGAACAAGTTCCTGATCCAGATCAGCTTATTTTTAAAGACCAAGATGTCTATTTAGGTAACGACGTATCTGGAACGAAAATGGGTCAGCCACTACGATTAATTGAAACAGAAGACGCTGAAGGCAACAGCGTTACGATTGTAACAAATTGTTTTGGGCTATCCGCCAAAGAAATTGGTGATCTCTATCGTTATCGCTGGAAAATAGAAACGTTTTTCAAATGGATGAAACAACATTTAAAACTAAAAACGTTTTATGGTAAAAGTCAAAATGCGGTTTACAATCAAATCTGGATTGCCTTAATTACTTACTGTTTAACCGTTTTAATCCAACATAATACGGGTCACAGTGGCCAGCTTCTCGATGTCAAAAAAACGTTGGAGAATCTGTTGTTCGAAAGTTACGAGACGTTTGTCAAAACATTGTTTCGCCCACCTACACGCACTTCGAAAGGCCGACGGAAATATGATTTTGAACACGAATTTCGCATCCTTATGAAACAATACATCGAAGGCGAGGTGGATCACTTAGATACACTTGATTTTGACCCATTGTTTGTTTAATAAATAATTATATTCCAAATTGTGGATAAGAGCTACTCTTCGTTCACTGTTCACTTTTTTTAATTTAAAAACAAAATGAATATGGTAAATTTTAACTTCAAGTAACTTAAGAGTAATTTATTGATTTGACAAGTGAACAACACTTTTATGCAACGCTAATGGTTGACTTAACATCTATTTATTGATAGTTTTCTCGTGCTTGATCGATATCTGCTTTTATTTCATCTACTAAACTCGCAGGTGATAATACTCTGACATGGAGGGCATATTGCAAGGCCCATTTTCTCATTGCTATTTCATTTACGGTAACTCTGGCAGTGACTTCTTCTTCAGCATGATCAGAAAAACTTATATTTTCTGTCCCAAACCAATCGATAAATTCATTGAGAAAATTTTTATGAAATCTTAAACGAACGGAAGTAGATTCTCCTGTAAACATATATATATGTTCTTCCATATGTTTGGACAGATCTAGCCCATGTTCCAGCCCCTTTACTTCTCTCATTGGCTTCCTTGTTTCTGAAAGTATTTTAAGATTCGTAATCCGATCAACTCGATAGTGGGAGATAGTGTCGTATCGATCATTGTTGCAGATTAGGTAATAGCGCCCATTTGTCGCAACCATTTGATAGGGGTTTATTGTATATTCTCTAGCTTCTCCATCACGATTTGTTTGGGACTGTAAAACTAAATTTGATTTCTCATCAACTGTGTATTTATTGTATCTAAAAGAAACTTTCTTAGAATGAGTTATCGCTTCATCTAGAATTTCGATATTATTAAACAACTCATGATTAACAGGTCCATTACTAGACGCAGTCCGTATATGATTTATTCTCGAATTAAAATGCTTGCTCGATAGATTTTCCAATTTCTCAATTAACTCTTTACGTTGACGACTAGGAATTTGTTTGGAAAAAAGGATACTGTCGATAATAAGGCGAAGTTCGCCATAGGTAAAATCATGAACATAGCCAAAGTCAGAAAGTACTTCCAATTCATCTTCTTTGTTTGAATCTTTAGTTTTAATCTTCCGCGTTTTTGTACGATATAAAATTTCATTCGCATCGGCTCGTTCACTATATCTAATCAGTTTTTCTATATTATTTTTAACCGTTTTTCTACTCACAGTAGTATTATATTCTGTTTTCAATATTTCCCTTATTTCTTTCTGAGCTAATCTATGATCTTCATCTGTATGTTTATGTAATATTTTCAATAAATCTAGTATGAGTATTTTTTCAGCACTGTACATTTAGGTCACCATCCAGTGTTTAATATTTAATGTTCTGTTCTTAGTTATGGAGAGAGAAAGATAGAAGATTATGACTTAAGCACGGCCGCTTTAGGAATTGCTCGAATCTTAAGTTAGCTGAGCACTGTGTTTTGATCATAATCTTCCTTGTTTTCTCTACTATTACTCTAGTACTTTATCTTTCAATCCTTTTATTATTCAGCTAAAGCTTTTTTAATTAGTTCGCGATAAGATGTGTAATCATTGTCGTCGATTTGTGTGTTGGTATTACTATAATGAGGTACTCTGACTATCTTAGTATTTGGTCCAAATTCTTCTATAAGTTTATCTTTATATGTTTTTGAATTTAATTTAGAATAACTAATCCCGCCTACTGCAGCTATTATAGGATCTTTACATCCTAAGAGTTTAAGCTCATCTATTAATCCATTAATTTGAATCTCCATAAAATCTTTATTATTCAATAAAGTTTTTAAGTAGTCTGAGTTCGATTTACTATCAGCTACAGGAGCAAGAGTACCGTCCTCTTGGAATTTTATTAAGTCAGTCATATAAGCTCCCCATAGTATGGTATCCTGATAGCCGTATTTCTGACGACGATCTCCAGAATATCCCTTCACATTACCCTTCCTATCAAATTCTTCATGAAAGCAATGAAAATCTACGTCTTTTAGTTTTTCATTTACACCAATAAACTCTTCAATGGTTTCTTCTCTTTGACCAAAGTTTAGAGCAACTAACACAGCCTTGTTATGCAGTTCCAATTTGTCTAGGTCTGCTTGACTTTTGACATTATTAAACCTTTTTACAACATTGTTTAATAAGTATCCTCGGCCATTTAGATCATAGCGGAACTCTCCATCTTCTTTAAAATCCCATACAGCCCAACTCCCAGCCTTACCATACTTTTCTTTGATTTGATTATATACTTCTAATCTCATAAGTATCTCTCCTTTTTTATTGTTGTTATAGTTCCACCAAAGCCGAACACTTTTATATTTATGCAAAACCTTTTGTATTAATCGGGTGGCAATCCCTTGATTTTGATAAACATTTAGCACAAGAATATCTTGAATATAGATAATCGTTAATCCATCACCAACAACTCGAATTAATCCGACTAATTCTTCACCATTCCAGGCGGTTATAACCTCTAGTGATTGGCTAATTGCGTTTTGAAGAACCTTTAAATTTTGTGTGTAAGCATACCATTCGACATCGTTATATAATCTTTCTAACCTTGTTTACTTTACTACTTTGTTTTTCAATCCTTTTATTATTCAGCTAAGCTTTTTTAATAAGTTCGCGATAAGATGTGTAATCATTGTCGTCGATTTGTGTGTTGGTATTACTATAATGAGGTACTCTGACTATCTTAGTATTTGGTCCAAATTCTTCTATAAGTTTATCTTTATATGTTTTTGAATTTAATTTAGAATAACTAATCCCGCCTACTGCAGCTATTATAGGAGCTTTACATCCTAAGAGTTTAAGCTCGTCTATTAATCCATTAATTTGAATCTCCATGAAATCTTTATTATTCAATAAAGTTTTTAAGTCGTCTGAGTCCGATTTACTGCCAGGTCGATATAACTGTATTTTCTACCCCTCTCGACTTGGCATAAATCATGACTCGGATAATATAGTGTATCAACATTTACTATAGGTGCAATTAAATTAAAAATTATGATCGATTTATTTGTAAGCATTTTGAATTTCTCTTCCAAGTCTGAATAGCTCTTTAACAGCTTCTTGAGATATGTTTGGAGTTCTGAATTCATAATATAGACTGTCTGAATAGTATGATATTAAAGCTTCTCCATCAATATCAATACCATCCATTAATACATGTCCATTGAGACCATTATAGGCAATTTTGGTAATCTTGCCTCCACCAGGAAGTTCTTTGACATAAGAAAATTTGTGCCATTTCTCTTCTGGGTACGAATCAACCAGCTTAGCCCCACTTGGAATCCCAGGTGGAACAGGGAAGTCTTCGACTACAGGCTTAGGCTCAGGCTTAGGTTCAGGCTTAGGCTTAGGCTCAGGTTTAGGTTCAGGTTTAGGTTCAGGTTTAGGTTCAGGTTTAGGTTCAGGTTTAGGATCAGATGGCTTATTAGAAGCTCCACCAGTGTTGTTTTTTGGTGCTTGGGCAACTGGTTGTTCAACAATTGGTTCTTCTTTTTCAGCAATTACCGTTAATTCTTGGGTTGCTTTGTTGTTACTATTATTCGCAAAGCTAGCTACAAGATTAAGAGCATATTCACCTTCTTTGTCTAAATCAAAGCCTTCTGGATACTTAAACTCAAATTCTAGTTCGTCATCTTCTTCAAATGTGAAGTTTTGCAGAACCATTTTTTCGAAATTTTCATTAGATAGACCGACATCAACAGTATACTGAGTCTTACCTTCAAGAACTAATTCTCGGCTATCTTCGACAATTACCGTTAATTCTTTGGTTGTTTTATTGTCATGATTATCAGCAAATTTAGCTACGAGTGTAAGGTCATATTCTCCCTCTTCATTTAAATCAAATTCTTCTGGATACTCTAATTCAAATTCTAATTCGTCACCTGCTTCAACTTCATCAGGAGTGAAGGTTTCAATAATCATCTCTTCAAAGTCCTCTTTAGATGAGCCAAATTCAACAGTGAATTCAGTTTCACCAGCAAGAATTAACTCTCTAGTATCTTCAATCGTTACAGTCAGCTTTAAATCTAGATCTTTCGTTTTAACTTCATGATTCGTTTTGCCAATCAATGTCGTATCAATTTCTGGTACAATATCCTCAACGTTAACTATTATTTCTGATTCAGGACCAATTTCAAATGTATATTGTTCTTCCAGTTCTTCCTTATATTCGAGTGTTAAATCAACTTCAATCGGCTCAAGTTGAGCTTCAACTTTTCCTTTATTTGTAACGATCAGTAGTACCGCAATGATTGCAATTAAGAGAATAGCGCTTATTAGTGATCCGATAACAACTTTTTGTTTTTTGGTTAGTTCTTTGAGTCTTTTCATGTAAATTCCTCCTAAATTAATTTTTTCTATGAAACTATATCTAACTAATATGTAGGTCTGTCTATCTATTAACATCAATTATTTGATCGCCAGATAATTCTAGCTTCAGTTTATCCGGTAATAGTCATAACTCCCCAACTCCCCGTCATCAAGTAAGTAATATAAGAGTATACCGAGATCTTCAACGTCACCCCATTCCGGCATTTTCCATAGTATTTTAACCTTAGGTCCATCAACTTCTATAATTGAATCCGTATCAAAACTTTGACTTACAAAGGCAATGGTTTCCTTTGTCGTCCAGTCTCCTTTTAATTCAATGATGGCTTCATATTCATAACCTACAGCAAAGCCATTTTTATCGAGGTAACCTTTGAATTCACTCCCCTTTTTCCGACCATTATTTTTTGGTGAATAGTCATTTTTCATCGTATGCCTCCAAAATTAATTTTTATATTTTTCAGCAAGTAGAATTTAACGCCAAGCAACCTTAATCTAAATCAATCTCTGGAAATCTATCGATAAGCTCAAGTTTAAGTTCATCATTAAACTCAATACCATAAGAATTAAACGCTCTTATTAACTCGTCCTTCTCGGTAATTTTCCCAGAAATCATTCGCGCCATTCCAATGAAAAGAAAAATCCTCTCCTTTGTATCTTCAGGTACCTTTAAATATTTCTTTTCCATTCACAATCCCCCATTTTTATAAGACTTATTTATTGATGAATTACTCTTTGTCAATTACTATTCGTTTCTTATATGTATAGGTATTCCATAATTCACCTAATTGGTTCTTACTTTTATTTATCTCTGTAAGTTAATCATATAATAAGTCATGTACAAAAAATGTACCATTACATCATTGGGATCATTCTTCTTAATGATATACTAGTTGCTATAACTTCCATATTTACTATCCTTAAGATATAAAATAGAGAAGTTTCTTTTTCATAGGGCCTCTTTGTTTATAGATTAACTCACACCCTGATCAAAATTACCCATTTCTTATTCTTCAGTATTTTACTTCTTATATATACATTAACACGGGGTATGTGTCAAAAGTTACTCATGTTTTGGTTTTTATAAAATTTCATTCGATTGTTCCCATATCTATTTTGACGGTGTTTAACACAGAAGATCTTAAAGAGTTGTGATTCTCTTCTTTTTTTGCTACACATCTTTTGCCATCAATCTTCCTTGAGAATTTAGTAACCTAAGTTCGAGTCGGCAGCAAAACTAAATTGGAAGTTCGATCTAGATTCATAGAATGGTCCAATTACAAATTCACCTTCTTAGCATTCTCCCCTTGCATACAATTCTGCCATGTCTATATTTTCTGGCGAGTTGTCTACTGTATGATGAGTCTTCTCTTTTCTTTTTTCAATTGAAGCATATTTTTCCTCCTCGTATATTATGTTTAGGCGTTATTTTATTAATGATTTTTATGTTCGCGGGCTCATTTGTTAAATCTGGAGACTGTAAGGTGATACTTTTAATGATTTCAGCTCTTAGCTTGCCTGATAGATAAAGTTTAATCACTCGTTCTTTAAACGTTTTAGTAAATATTCAACATTATCTTTTTGGCATGTTTTTCTCTGCTACGAGCAATTGATCACTTAATATTAGGTTGCCTAAAGGAAGCTGTCCAACTTAGTTTAATCGATCCTGGTCTAAATCTATCCCAGGAAATCTACTGATAAGCTCAAGTTTAAGTTCATCATTAAACTCGATATCGTATAAATTAAATGTCTCTATTAACTCGTCTTTTGTTGCAAGTTTTCCATAAACCTGTCGCGCAATTCAAATGGAGAGAAACACTCTTTTCTTTACATCTTCAGGTGTTTTTAGAAAATTCTTTTCCATTTACAATCCCCCTTACTTTTGAGTCCTTATTTTTTTCGTCAATAAAAAATTGACAGATCCTATTTAAAGCATATATGTATAGCTCCACTCTAGCATGCATCAATTTAATTCTTGATTTTATTTTTTATCTAAATTGATTGCACGATAAGCTATTGTGCGAAAAGTTCTCATCGGATTTCTTAGGTTGCGTAAGTTTAATGATAAACTGGTTACTTTAACTTTTTTATTAAAGATTCGAATAACATGATGAAGAAAACTGCCTTTTGCCTTGGACATTCTTGTCTATCAATTTACTTTCATCATCTGCGAAGCTATCTTTATTATTTCTTTCTTACATCTATAATAACAATCCCTATGGGTAATTATGTTTCCATGTATTTTTTTAATATAATTTCGTTTGTAAACGGAAATAATAGGTTACTCATTCATTTAAAGTAGTTGTTATGTAGCGGTTAAAAAGAGCTATAATTATTATAGCAAAAAAATATAGAAAATAATATATTTACCAATTTTTTATCATTTACTCGGTTAAAAACATTCCACAACTAATTATAGTATTTTGGTACAGGATATTTTAGCTTATTAAGAAGCTAGTTCTGACCCCACACTTTCTTTTGAATAGCTTTCAAGAAAAGTTTACAGATCATAGCTACAGCATAATTAAATATTTCATCAGGTATCGTTGTTTTGTCTACCTGCTTATCTAAAAGAGCTAATGCTCTTTATTACCATAATCAATGGTCTGTAAACTACCCATAAAAGTGTGTGCGTTAGATGAAAAGCTCACACAATATTGGTATACTTTAGTCAGTAATAAAGAATGAATCAGAGGATAAATTATAAAAAAGAGGTGTAAAAATGAATATAATTGATTTTGCTAAAACATATTACTGTCTGTATTTTAAAAACAATAACGGTGAAGAACAAATGTATTTACAAAAGGACATTACTCCAGATTCTATGCGGTCTCAAATACATTTATTTGAGCGCGAAGAAACTCTATTAAACTGGATTAAACAAGAACAAGAAATTCAAGCTCTTAATGAACGCTGGGGTACCTATAAGCTGTATGACAGACTTTATCCGAAAAAAATATACATAACAGAATTTTCAACAATAATGAAAGAAAAAGAAGAAATAGATAGCGTTACGGTCATCGATAAGAATGGTGTACGTCGACTATATTTTCGCGATGATCTTGCCCCTGATTTTAATACATTCCCTATCTCTAATAAAAAGCTATATTCTAAAGAACCTATCTATATTATCAATCGACAAAAAAAATTAGATAATCAAATCGTCTTACAGAAAGACTCTTACTTTGTTGTTTACCCAGAGATAGCAACACCGCTATTCTCAATGGAAATATTAGACTGGGCTGAGGACCTGATAAGCAGAAAACCCAATCAAGGATATAAAATTGAAAAAACTAATCTCTACGACATATATATGCGAACAACATTAGAAGAAAAAGATCCAGGCTTTTTTATCCTTTCTAATGAAGAAGCGCCACATTATATATTGAGAAAAGATGATTTACAAAAAATCGTTGAAGGTACATGGAACAATTAATAATCATTTAAAAAAGACTCGAATGTTTTTACGAGTCTTTTTGTTTAGGCTTTTAACCTGCATTAATCAGTTATTAATAGTTTTCTTATATTCTGTAACCGACAAGGAATCAACAGTTTTTCCTAATCGTTCAATGGTAAATTCCTTCTTCCTTTTTAACCTTCGAATATAAACCTGAATATTTGCATCTTCATCCTTTTTTAAATACTCGGGCGGTGTATATTTTAGTAAAAACTCAGTACTTATATCAAAGTATATGTACTCTCCATCAATTTTTTCTTTGATGTAAAATCTAATCAGATCAAGATTCTTTAAATCGGATGATTTTATTGTGAAAAATGTATTCACATCGAATTTTTTAGGTTCATCATAAAGTTTACTTGATACCGTTTTTAATCCTTCATGTGCAATCTTATATTGTTCTTCTTTCTCGTGATCTTCTTCTTTTTTGTTTATCTTTCGTTTTATTCTAGATATGAGCTCGGTTCCCCATCCGGAATTAGTAAATAAAAAAACAATGATAGCCACAAGAAGCGCTATAAACACACCTTCACCTATATTAATCAAAGATTCAACTATTCTAAAAAGTACTGCTGAATGACCAATCAAATCTTTCACCTCCCATCTCTTCCTATTATCAAATCAATCTCAACCTTTAAAAATTAAGTGTGGGCATTTGAACCTCATCTATTTATATCTGATACTGAAAAATGATATTCTGACTTTTACGACTATTAATCCATCCGTTGTCTTGTCAGATTATTTAAATATACGCTTCTGAGCAGCCCAGTTCTTCTTCTGTTACTACGCAACTAGCCCATTCTGAAGCTTCAATGCCCGAATTTGTAAAATTATCGATAGCAGTGACAAATTGCTTAACTGCCTCGGGTGATCGTGTATTTAAGACCTTATCAATTAAGTCTAGTATTCCCTCAGGCTTATGTTCAGCTTCAGCTAACACTCTCAGGAACCACTTATGAAACGGCAAAAGCATTTCGTTATATGCTAATAAGGCTCGTCCTCCATAAAGAACAATGTTGGATACAGCCATATTAATCAAATAAGTATTTTCACTTTCTACGCCTTGATGATAGTACCATTGCCATTCTGATGCTAGTATAGTTTCATGGACACATCTAAGTTAAATTATATACAATGAATTTAAGGAGGATGTGTCACAATGAATCAAAGAAAACATGGTCATCGGTATAACGATGACTTCAAAAAAATGTTGGTTGATCTTTATCATTCTGGAAGTTCTGTAAAGGATTTAAGCAGCGAGTATGGCGTTTCTGAAGTCACTATTTATAAATGGATCAAGGACTTTACTCCAGTTGAAGGTGTTGATGGCAAAGAAGTGACACCTAAAGAAGTCGATGCCATTCAAAAAGAAAACCTTCGCTTAAAACAGGAGCTTGAAATCTTAAAAAAGGCTATGGCCATATTCGCAAGAAAGTAAACAACAGTGAACTGACAGAGTTTATTTCAGAACATAAAGATGACTATCCTATCGCTACAATGTGTCAAGCGCTTGATATACCAAGGTCTACCTATTATGAATCACTAACTAAAACAGAATCAAATCGTGATCGTGAAAACCGTGAATATACTGATAAAATTAGACACATTCATGAAGAGAGTAAAAAACGCTACGGTGCACCTAAGATTCACAAGGCGTTAGAAAAACAAGGCTATTCAATTAGTTTAAAACGCGTTCAACGCCTGATGAGAAAGGCTGGGATTAAGTCCATCACTGTAAAGAAATTTCGACCAACCGCTAGTAAGTAAGAAGTTGCAGAAAGAGAAAATATCATCAACAGGGATTTTTCCACGACAACGGTTAACGAGAAATGGGTTGGCGATATCACCTATATTCATACGCTTCGTCATGGCTGGTGCTATCTTGCATCTGTATTAGATTTGCACACTAAGAAAGTGATTAGTTACTCTTTTTCGCGATCAATGACAACAGAGATGGTAAAAAAAGCTTTAGAGAATGCTTATGTTACACAGAAACCCGATGATGGTGTCATCTTTCATTCAGATTTGGGCTCGCAGTACACGAGTGATGACTTTGCAGAAATGATACAAGACTACAAAATGACACATTCCTTTAGTCGCAAGGGCAGTCCTTATGACAACGCTTGTATTGAATCCTTTCACGCCATTTTAAAGAAAGAAGAAGTCAATCACGTCCAATACTTAGACTTTAACGCTGCAAAAGTAGAGTTATTTAAATATATTGAAGGCTGGTACAATCGCAAAAGAATACATGGCAGTATTGGCTATCTTACCCCACAAGAGCTGGAAGATTTAACACTTAATCAGGCAGTCTAACCGCACAAGCTAGAATAGGAACATGGCTTTACGTGGAGAGGCGGGCATGATAGCCTCTTATGGCAAGCCAACGATATTTTAATTGAGCTGGCTCCCTGGCTTAAAATCCATGCCCGTAGAGGCTCCATGTCAAGCCTTCATGAGTAAATTGTAATATATTTCGATGCACAATAAAAATTAACTTATTTGTGTCCAAGATATTGACTTAGATCCATGATTTAGGTAATAATTATGATGAAAGTAAACTAGTCGATAAAGTTAATTATGCCAATTGTGAGTATGTTTTTAATTGTTGTCATAACAATAATAAATCTATAGATAGGAGCGTAGAAAATGGGAATTCAATTTAATGAAGCAATGAAAAGTTTTAAGATCGATGCGAAAGATACGAGCTATATTATTTCAATTGTCGATGACGAGCAATTTTTAGGACATGTTTATTTCGGTGAAAAAATTCCGGATCAGGATATGAATCATTTATTAAGGCTTGAGGAAAATCCATTTGTCCCTTCTAAAAACAATCGGGATCGTGGTACTTTTATGGATAGTTTCCCCAATGAATACTCGTCGCATGGTTTAGGGGATTATCGAGAAAGCTCAATTAGTGTGATGACTCAATCTGGTACGAGTACTGTTGGTGTTAATTATCAGTCGCACGTGATTTATCCAGGGAAGCCTAAGTTAGAAGGACTGCCAGCAACATTTGGTGATGAAGAGGATTGTACAACTTTAGAAATAACTTGTGTTGATCAACATTTAAATTTGGAAGTTGTTTTGGTTTATACGGCCTTTGAGAATCTAGATGTGATCACGAGAAGTGTTAGAGTAACAAACCGAGCAAAAGAAAGCATTCAGCTTCGAAAAGTTTTATCAGCTTGTGTAGACTTTGATCGAAATGATTTAGATATGATTACGCTTCATGGTTCATGGGCAAGAGAACGCCACGTCTCAAGAAGAAAAGTAGAATTAGGCAAGCAAGGTATTTCCTCTCTCAGAGGTCAGTCCGGTCATCAAGTCAATCCGTTTCTTGCAGTGATGGATCAAACGGCTACAGAAGATAATGGTGAAGTGTATGGCTTTAACTTCGTCTACTCAGGAAACTTCCTTGCTCAAGCGGAAGGCTGTCAGTTTGATACGACAAGAGTAGTAATGGGAATTAACCCAGAAGATTTTTCTTGGGAACTCGATCCTGAAGCTACATTTACCGCACCTGAGGTAGTGATGGTTTATTCCAATGAGGGAATCGGTAAAATGTCTCGAACGTTCCATGATTTATATCGAACACATCTAATCCGTGGCAAGTATAAAAATAAGAAACGCCCAATTTTAATTAACAACTGGGAAGCGACTTATTTTGATTTTGATACAGAAAAGCTTTTAGATATCGCAAAAGAGGCATCGCATCTAGGGATTGAAATGCTTGTAATGGATGATGGTTGGTTTGGTAATAGAAGTAGTGACAATATGGCTTTAGGAGACTGGGTCGTTAATGAAGATAAAATCAAAGGTGGCCTAAAGAATTTAGTCGATGAAGTTAACAAGCTTGGTATGAAGTTCGGGATATGGTTTGAACCGGAAATGATTTCGCCAGATTCAGATTTGTACCGTGCACACCCGGATTGGTGTATCCATATTGAAGGTCGAGAAGGCGTGTTAAGTCGTAATCAATATGTATTAGATTTTTCAAGACAAGAAGTGAGAGATTATATTTATGAAAGTTTAAGCGAAATTTTATCTAGCGCGAATATTGAGTATGTTAAGTGGGATATGAACCGCCAGCTTACAGACGTTGCAAACAGTGTCCTACCTGCAAGTCAGCAACGAGAAATTTGGCATCGATATGTACTTGGCGTTTACGACATGATGGATCGATTAACAACTGATTTCCCACATATCTTACTTGAAAATTGCTCTGGTGGGGGCGCAAGATTTGATCCAGGTATGCTTTACTATAGTCCACAAATTTGGACGTCAGACGATACCGACGCAATTGAAAGATTAAAAATTCAGCATGGTACATCACTGGTGTATCCAGTCTCTTCAATTGGTGCACATGTTAGCGATGTGCCAAATCATACGGTTGGAAGAATCACACCTTTTGAAACACGTGGCTTTGTTGCTCTTTCAGGAACCTTTGGCTATGAATTAGATGTAACGAAAATCCCACAAGAAGATCGTGATATGATTCCAAAGCAGGTGGAAATGTATCATAAATACAATGATCTGATTCGTGAAGGAGACTTATATCGAATTGGTAATGTGTTTGAAAATCCTGAATATAATTGTGTCGAATATGTTGCTAAAGATAAAAGTGAAGTTTTAGTCACTTATGTACAAGTGCTTTCAAGACCAAATCATCGTAGCAGAAGAATTCGCCTTAAAGGACTTGACAAAGATAGCTATTATCGTAATCAAGAAACAAATGCAGTTCATTCTGGTGCAGCATTGATGAATGGTGGAATTTTAATTGAAGATATGTATGGAGATTTCAAAGGAAAGTTAATTCACTTTATTAAAGAGTAATTTTTTTATAAGAGTAACTGTAATATAATTAAGGGATGGCTCCGATTGGATGCTGTCCCTTTTTTATCTGATTTCCGACAGAAGACTCCTACTTCAATCGACTCGTAAGGGCGATATGAATATCTTTCATTTCAATGTATAGTATATTCCTTGATGACTAAGGATTGAAAACGGTATAATTAGATTGTCATTTCTGTTATTGATGATAAACATTATAGATTTATTAGGGGGATTCACTTTTGTCGATTGCGATTATTACACTTATTGTATTAATCATAATTAATGCTTTTTTTGCAGCATCAGAGCTTGCTTTTGTTAACTTGAACGAAAACTAAATTAAACGGAAGGCAGAATTAGGGGATAAAAATGCTTTGAAAATCGATCAGCTGATTTCAAACTCTAGTCACTTTCTAAGTACGATTCAAATCGGTATTACATTAGCTGGCTTTTTATCAAGTGCATTTGCAGCCGATTTCTTTGCCACACCATTGTCAGAGATGTTGTTTGATCTGGGTGTTCCGATTCCGTTGGGAACATTGAACACAATTTCAGTTGTTGTGATTACGATTGTGTTGTCTTATTTTACGTTAGTTTTTGGTGAGCTTGTGCCAAAACAGTTAGCACTTAAGAAAGCAGAGACTATTGCAAAGTTTGCTGTTGGGCCGATCTCGTTGTTAGCTAAAATTTGTTCGCCAATTGTTAAGTTTTTAACATTTTCAATTCATCTTATCTTACGCCTACTACGTGTCGATCCGAATGACGTATCTGAATTAACAACAGAAGAAGATATTCGGTTAATGATCGATATTAGTGGAAAAAGTGGCACGATCAATAAAAGTGAACAAACGATGATTGATAATGTATTTGAATTTGATGACAAACTTGTTTCCGATATTATGAAAATTTAAAGGTTCTTATTTTTATTGAAAAAATATTTAAAGCCGTTGAAATTTTACTTCGAGTAAAAATCCAACGGCTTCTTTATTTCAGCGGCGGGTTTTGCCCCTGCCTTTTTTGTTATTTAGTGCGTGATGGTTTGAATCGCTTAAGTCTCAATGCGTTTGCAAGTACTGAAACAGAACTAAGGCTCATCGCTGCTCCAGCAATCATTGGGCTTAGTAATGGTCCATCAAAGATATAAAAGATTCCCATCGCAAATGGAATACCCAATACGTTATAAGCAAATGCCCAAAATAGGTTTTCTTTAATATTACGAATTGTTGCTTTACTTAATTCAATCGAGCTTGGGACATCTAATAAGTCACTTCTCATTAAGACAATATCTGCTGATTCAATCGCGACATCTGTACCCGTTCCAATCGCAATTCCAATATCTGCTTGGGCAAGTGCTGGTGCATCATTAATTCCATCACCTACCATCGCTACTTTCTTTCCTTCAGCTTGAAGCTTCTTAACTTCATTTGTTTTGTCTTCAGGTAAAACTTCACTTAAAACACGATCAATCCCAACTTGTTTGGCTATTGCATCTGCTGTTCGTGCGTTATCGCCCGTAATCATGCCTACCTCTATACCCATTTCATGAAGTTTTTCAATTGCTTTAGCACTGTTTTCTTTAACTGTATCCGCTACTGCGATAATCCCTGCAATTTTTCGATCGATCGCGATATACATCGGTGTCTTCCCATCATCTGCTAAGCGATCTGATTGCACATTAAGATTGTCTAACGTAATACCTCGATCAACCATTAACTTTTTATTACCAGCTAACAGTTGCTTACCATCGATCGTTACTTCGATGCCGTGTCCAGGAATAGCCGAGAAATCTTCGACATTCATAAATGTTAAGGCTCTTTTCTCCGCTTCTTCAACAATCGCTTCACCTAATGGGTGTTCAGAACCTTTTTCAGCTGAGGCTGTTAACATTAATAATTCCTCTTCATTGATGCCTTCTGCTGTGATAATATCAGTTACAACTGGTTTACCTTCTGTAATCGTACCTGTTTTATCAAAAACTACCATATCAATTTTATGTGTTGTTTCAAGTGCAGCGCCACCTTTGATTAACACACCATGTTCTGCACCTTTTCCAGTACCGACCATAATCGCAGTAGGTGTTGCTAAGCCAAGGGCACACGGACAAGCAATGACTAAAACAGATATTGCTATCGTTAAAGCAAAAATGCCTGACTCTCCAGATATATACCAACCTAAGCCAGAAATAATGGCAAGGCCAATCACGATCGGAACAAAGTAACCAGAAATAATATCTGCCATTTTAGCAATCGGTGCTTTTGATCCTTGTGCGTCTTCAACCAATTGAATAATTTGTGCTAAGGCAGTATCATTACCTACCTTATCAGCCTTATATTTAACCGTTCCATTATTGTTAAAGCTTCCCCCAACCAATGAATCGCCAATATTCTTTTCAACAGGAATACTTTCACCTGTAAGCATGGACTCATCGACTGATGTTCGGCCTTCTACAATCGTACCATCGACTGGAATTTTTTCACCTGGTTTAACAATTATTAAATCACCGACAACAACTTGATCGATGCCAATTTCTACTTCATCACCATCACGAATGACTGTTGCTGTTTTAGGTGCTAAATCCATTAATTTTTCAATCGCCTCTGATGTTTTCCCTTTAGAACGGGATTCCAAATATTTACCCAAAGTAATTAAGGTTAAAATGACTGCTGCTGATTCATAATATAGCTCATGCGCGTAAGTTGTATCACCGTTCCATATTAAAATGGTTGCAGATAAACTATAAATAAATGCTGCACTCGTTCCTAAGGCGATGAGAGAATCCATATTTGGATGACCTCTAAACAATGCTTTAAAGCCACCTGTATAGTAGCTTAATCCTAAGAGCATGACTGGGACAGTGAGTACTAATTGGGTTAGTGCAAAATTTAATGAATTGAGGTCCGGATCAATGATTGATGGTACAGGCAAGCCAATCATCGGTCCCATAGAAATATAGAATAATGGAATCGTAAATATGGCTGATAACCAAAATCGTCGCCAAATTGAGTTTAATTGATTTAGTTTTTTTTGCTTTGCATCACTGTATGAGTTGTCTGTTGAATCGAGTTCAACATTAGCTTGATAACCAGCTTTTTCGACCGCCAAAATAATTTGTTCAGTAGAAAGCACTGTCTCATCAAACTCGACAGTCAATTTTTCTGTTGCTAAATTTACTTCAGCATGCTTAACTGCCTCAAGATTTGCCACTGACTTTTCAACCGTTTGAGCACACGATGCACAGGTCATTCCTGAAATTAATAACGTTTGCTTCTTTGTTGCTGTCTTCACCTGATAACCTGCTCGGCTAACCGCTTCTTCAATTTCTTCAGTCGATAAAACTGCTTCATCATAGTTCACTGTTAATTTCTCTGTTGCTAAATTGACTTGAGCTGTTTCAACACCAGGGAGTTTACTTGCTGTTTTTTCAACTGTTTGTGCACAAGAGGCACAGGTCATTCCTTCAACAGTAAATGTTTTATTTTGCATTATACGTCCCCCTCTCGTGTTATTTTGCTACTTCAGCTTGATAACCGACTTCCTTAACTGCATTTGCTATAGCTTCAGGGCTTTGTATCATTTCATCAAATTTTACACTAGCAGTTGCTTTTTTTAAGTTCACCTTTGCCTTTTCTACACCTTCAAGCTCAGTTAATGCCGTTTGAACACGATTTAAACAATGATTACAACTCATTCCAGTTATATTAAGTTTAATTTTTTTCATTATGATTCTCCTCACTTTTCTTTAATCGTTCTACAGTGACATTGGCCTGGCAAACAATTACACGGCACAACATCAACTGCTTCGTCACGTTTTTTATTTAAAATTCTTGTAATGCTTTCTATATCATCATGACTTAAAGGGACTTGACTTAGTAAATAAGCAATCATACCACCTTTTTGCCGATTACAAACATTTTCAAACAAATCTTTCAGCATATGTTTAACAAAATCTGCTTCGTTCACATCAGTTGAGTAAAGATATCTTTTACCGCTACGTTCTACTTGTAACATATCTTTCTTAACTAACCGACCAATAAATGTTTTAGTTGTCGCTGGTTTCCAAGCTTTCTTTTGCTCTAATACATCAATGATTTCTTTACTAGTCACTTGATTATTCGCCCATACAACGCGCATAACTTCCCATTCAGAGTCTGATATTTTTATCTCATGATCGACAGTCATATACCTTCCCTCTTTTCTAAATATAATACAGTTCGTTTACACTTGTAATCGTTGATCTAATTTAAGTTTACACTTGTAATCAGTTAATGTCAATCTTTATTTGTAAAATTAGTTTATTAATAAGGTTGAATATCTTTCCTTGTGATATAATCTTTTTGAGGTGAGGAAAATGAAATTATCCAGTTTAATTAGTAATGGAATGGTTATTCAACGGAACAAACCATTAACTATTTCGGGTGAAGCGACAGCTAACGAAAAAATTGAAGTTACATTTTTAAATAAAACATACACAACTGTCGCAGCTGAAAATGGTAAGTGGTCAGTTACACTTGATCCTGCTGAAGCAGGCGGACCTCATCAACTAAAAATAGTTGGAACTGAAGAAATACATATTGATGATATTTTAGTTGGTGATGTTTGGGTACTTGGTGGTCAATCAAATATGGAGCTGCCTGTAAATCGCACACTTGATTTATTTGCCGAAGAAATGAAAGCGGTTAATAATCCTGAAATTAGACATTTCAGTGTGCCTCAAGTATATAATTTCCATCAGCCTAAAGAAATGCTTGCTGGTGGCGAATGGAAAAAGGCTACTCCTGAAGATGTATTGAACTTTAGTGCAATTGGTTACTTCTTTGCCGCAGAAATTTACCGAAAGCATCGTGTGCCTATTGGACTTATTGCAACAGCAGTTGGTGGAACTCCGATAGAAGCTTGGATGCGTGAGGAAACTTTAAGAGAAGTCGGAGGCTATGACGAGATTCTTGATAAAAGTAAAGATGATCAATATATTAAAGACACGATTGAGATGGAAGAAAAACGTGAGCAAGACTGGCATCAAAATCTTAATCAACAAGATCAAGGAATGGTTGAAAAGTGGTATCACCCAGATACTGATACAAGCACTTGGGAATCATTTGATGTACCTAACTCATGGGCAGACACAGAATTAGAGCCAATTAGAGGAGCAGTTTGGTATCAGAAGACTTTTAATCTACCAGAAGATTTTAAAGATCAAGAAACAACGCTAAGTTTAGGTACTTTAATAGATGCTGATCATACTTATCTTAATGGTGAGCTAGTTGGACATACAGGATATAAATATCCACCTAGACGCTATCCAGTACCTAAAGGAATTTTAAAGCCAGGTAAAAACACAGTAACAGTAAGACTAGTTAGCACTGAATCTACTGGTGGATTTGTGAAGGATATGCCATACGAACTGATTACGAGTGAAGGTCATATACCTCTAACTGGAACATGGAAATATAAGGTTGGAGCTATCACAGAAGGACTTAAACCAAAAACATTCTTCCAATACTTCCCTAGAGGATTGTATAACGAGATGATTGCATCGATTTCTGATTTTCCAATGACTGGTGTACTTTGGTACCAAGGTGAATCAAACATAGCTCGTCCTGATGGTTATCATAAACTATTTGAAAGAATGGTTCAGGACTGGCGTGACACTTGGCAAATTGGTGACTTCCCATTCCTATTCGTACAGCTAGCTAATTTAGAAACTGGTGAAGATGATAACGAAAGCTACTGGGCTAAATTACGAAATGAACAATTAAAATCATTACAAGTGAAAAATACGGCAATGGCTGTATCATTTGATGTTGGAGAAGCCAATGACCTTCACCCTCAAGATAAGAAAACCGTTGGTGAACGTCTTGCAAAATGTGCAAATGTTTTAGCATATGGAAAAAATATCGAATATATGGGACCGCTTTATCAGTCACACCAGGTGGTCGGTAATGAAATTGAAATTACCTTTAATCATGTTGGGGCTGGATTAACAGTCAAAGGCGATCAATTAAATGGTTTTGTTATTTCAGGACAAGATAACATTTTCAAACCAGCTCAAGCTGAGATTAGAGACAATAAAGTTATCGTTAAACATCCAGAAATCACAAATCCTAAGCATGTTCGCTATGGTTGGTCAGATAACCCGGAAAATGCTAACCTTTATAACAAAGATAACTTACCAGCATCACCATTTACAACAGAATAACTAAAACAAAACCTTCATTCAGAGTAAAGCCTACCTGAATGAAGGTTTGTTTATTTATGACCGTTGATTATCTTTTTTTTGCGCAATCGAGCATACTTACAACTCTTGTCCATTTGTTTCAATTACTTTTTTGTACCAATAAAACGATGCTTTTTTCTTCCGCTCCATTGTTCCTGATCCATCATCGTGTTTATCAACATAAATGTAGCCATAACGTTTTGAATATTCACCTGTTGAAGCACTGACTAAATCAATGCAGCCCCAGCTCGTGTAGCCCATTACCTCTACTCCATCTGCAATGGCTTCTCGGATGGCAATAATATGTTCACGTAGGTAATCAATTCGGTAATCATCTTGAATCGTCCCATCCTTTTCAACTTTGTCAAAGGCGCCAAGACCATTTTCAACAACAAAGAGTGGAATGCGATAACGATCATATAGATTTTTAAGTGAAATACGAAGTCCAACAGGATCAATTTCCCATCCCCAATCACTTGCCTTTAAATGTGGGTTCTTAACACCTGTAATGATGTTTCCACTTGACTTCTCCATTCCTGAATAATCTGCTGTTTCAGTTCGTGACATATAGTAACTCAGTGCTAAATAATCAACAGGATACTTTTTGATTAACTCAAGATCTCCTGGCTCCATCTCTACATTTATATCATGCTTCTTAAAATAGCGATGAATAAAGCTTGGATATTCACCTCTAACATGAACATCTGCACAAAAATAGTTAAAGAGCTGCTCTTTCTCAAGTGCATCTAATACGTTGTTTGGATGACAATCATACGGATAAACAGGAGTATAAATAATCATACAGCCAATTTTCGAATCAGGGATAAGCTCGTGTCCGATTTTAGTCGCTATACTACTTGCAACAAATTGATGATGAAAACCTTGGAAAACGGCTTGTTCATTTGCTTTTTCATCTTCTAGTCTTGAGAAGCCTAAGCTCATAATCGGCATGACGAGCGCACTATTAATTTCATTAAATGTCATCCAATACTTAACTTTATCTTTATATGCTGTAAAAATAGCAGTTACATACCGCTCGAAAAACTTAATTACCTTACGATTACGCCATCCACCGTACTCAGTAACTAAATGAAGTGGCATTTCATAATGTGAAATCGTGACAACTGGTTCAATATTATGTTTGATCAGTTCATCAAAGACACGATGGTAGAAATCGATTCCTTCTTGATTTGGTTCTGTCTCATCACCATTAGGAAAAATACGTGACCAAGCAATCGACAAACGAAATGCTTTAAAGCCCATTTCCGCAAACAGGGCAATATCTTCTTTGTATCGATGGTAAAAATCAATTGCTTCATGATTTGGATAACGATATTTTTCAGTATCCATCTTGAAGTCAAAACCAGGTTCTGTCAAAATCTTAAGTCGAATTTTCCCTCCTGGCAAAACATCAGCAATATTCGGTCCCTTACCACCTTCATTTGATGCTCCTTCGATTTGGTTTGCAGCTGTTGCACCTCCCCAGAGAAAACCATCTGGAAACTGTTGCTGACTTGTCATATTATCATTCATCCCCTTTCGCAAACTATGATTTAGCTAGCTTTCTAAATCTAAAATTGGCTCACCTATTTGTGTTAGACCTTTTTTAATTTGTACAATCGATTGATATTCATTGCTATTTGTTACGACAACTGGCGTTACAATATCATATCCTGCCTGTTTAATCTCATCAATATTAAATTCGATTAGAAGTTGACCTTTTGTAACTTGATCACCTTGGCTGACATGTGCTTTAAAATGCTGTCCATTTAGTTGAACCGTATCAATACCAATATGAATTAACAATTCAGCACCATGCTCTGTTTCAATTCCAATGGCATGATTAGTTCCAAACAAAGCTGAAACTTTTCCGTTGACAGGTGAAACTAATCTCCCTTCACTAGGAATAATCGCGACTCCTTTTCCTAATGCACCTGAAGCAAACGCATCATCGGAAGTCTCAGATAATTCAAGCACCTCTCCTTTTAAAGGTGATTCAATCAATTCACTTTGAATACCTTCAGCATTTGTTGCTTGAGTAGGTTGTTCAACGGATTCTTCATTTTGCTTATTAATTCCACCGAAGAAATAAGTTAAGACGAAAGCTAAAACTGTCGCAACGACAACAGCAATGACTGAACCCATAAAGGCTGTATTTAAGCCTTCCTCTGGATGGACAAAACTCGGCCACTGGAATACACCTAATCCAGCAAATTCATGACCGACAGTTCCAAATAGACCGATAATCGCACCACCAACTGCAGATGAAATCAACGTGTAAGTAAACGGACGTTTTAATGGTAAAGCAAGACCGTACATACCTGGTTCAGTTACACCAAATATAGCTGAAAGGAATGCTGGGAAACTTAGTGATTTTATTTTTTCACTTCTTGTTCGAATCCAAATTGCTAAAATTGCACCTGCTAGTGCAAATGAGTGTGCAAAGATTAATGCTAGAATTGGGTCCCAACCTTGACTAGCAAAGTTATTTAACGCAACTGGAACAAGTCCCCAATGTAAACCAAACATAACAAATACAAGCCATAAACCACCTAAGAAGGCACCAGCTATAATTGGGCTTAGTCCATAGAGCCAAGTTGTTCCTTGTCCGAGCAGTTGACTTGCCCATGTTGCAACCGGTCCTATCACGATAAAGGTAAGTGGAATAATGATCAACATCGTCAATAACGGAACAACAAATGTTTTAATGACATTAGGAATGACCTTTGCCAGACCATTTTCTAGTTTAGCAGCGAAATAGTTCGCAATAATAATTGGAATTACCGACATAGCATAAGTCATTAAAATAACCGGAATTCCTAAGAACTCTAGATGGACTGCTGATTCAAATAAAGTCCCTGAAAAAAGCATATATGACGGTTCACTTGCTGCAAATCCGCCAAGTGATGGATCAAGCGTTGGATAGACTAATGCACTTGCAATTACCATCCCTAGAAATGGGGAACCACCGAATTTCCTCATTGAAGTATAACCTAGGAAAATCGGTAAGAAGTAAAATAATCCATCTCCAATGGCATTAAAAATTGCGTAAGTACCACTTTCAGCATTAAGTACATCTAGTGCGACAAAAAGTGCCAAGAAACCTTTAATCATACCTGAAGCGACAAGAACTGCTAGAATCGGTTGGAAAATACCTGAGATTATCTCAATAAATTGATTAAATAGACTACCTTTTTCTCCACTGTCTTGTTGACTTTGACCAGTAGACTCAAACCCACCTACAGAGCTGACTGCCTTGTAGACCTCAGGCACATGATTACCAATAACAACTTGATATTGACCACCACTTTGTCGAACTGTAACGATCTCGTCATGATTCTTTAAGTATTCTGTATTTGCCTTCGATTCATCTTTTAACTTAAAACGAAGACGAGTAATACAGTGAATCACACTTTGAACGTTTTCTTTACCACCGACATTTTCAATAATGTCCTTTGCTAAATCTTCGTACTTCATTTGATTACCTCCTAGTCAATAATGATTTTTTACAATAGCTGAAATGAGACTGAAATACACAATTTAATTGAAAAATAATGCATAAACAACCCACAACATAATAAGTAGTGTTCTCAATCTTACTCAGCTTATGCTAAAAAACTGTAACCAACCTTTTTAGGTATAGATGAATAAAGTCATTATTGAAGTTTTTTAACATGATTCATCAGATTTTATATTCCCTTAAAAATCAAACTTACTCTAAAGAACTAAAAAAAACTCACATATTTTAGATCCAAAGTTTTGAATCATCAATATGTGAGTTTTCATTATTAAAATCATATGTTATAAAAAAGCCATTAACGCTGTCGCTATTGAAAAATAAATAATTAAACCAACAATATCATTGACTGTTGTAATAAATGGACCTGAAGCAATTGCTGGATCGAAGTTCAGCTTATTGATTACTAACGGAATGACAAAGCCTACAACTGTCGAAATCGTTAGCGTACATAGTAAAGATACGCCTACGATAACCGCTAAGAGCCAGTTTTGATAAATAATTGAGATTAATATAATAATTGCAATCATCGAAATTAATCCAAGATAGAAGCCCGCTGTTAATTCTCGTTTGATTAATCGAATAAAACCGTCTCGTTTAATATTACCAAGAGCAAGTCCTCGAACGGCGACAGTTAATGATTGAGTACCAACATTACCTGCCGAATCCATGATCATTGGAATAAAGACAGATAAGAGCACAACTGACTCTAAAGTTTCTTCAAAATAACCAATGACGCCACCTGTGAGCAAGCCAAGAAAAGTCAATGTAACAATCCAAGGTGCGCGCTTTTTGGCTGTTTCAATACCTGTTAGATCTATATCTGTTGAGCCTGAAGCAGCAGAAATATCTTCGAAATCTTCTGTTGTCTCTTCTTCTAATATATCCATAATATCATCCACTGTAATAATTCCTAGTAAATGATTTTGTCTCGATACTACTGGAACTGCAAGAAAGTCATACTTTTTAATAATTTTCCCAACGTCTTCTTGATCCATATCCTCTGGAACTGAGATTACTTTTGTACTCATAATCGACTCAACTGTATCAGTTAGCGCAGCTGTAATCAGATCCCGTAGCGAGACAACGCCAACAAGCTTTTGCTCTTCATCAATGACATACAAGTAATAAACTATCTCTGCACTTACTGCCTTATCACGTAGCTTTTCATGAACCTCAGCCACTGTATCAGTTAAAGAAATATATATTAAATCTGTTGTCATAATTGAGCCAGCTGTTTCATCAGCATATGACATTAAACGCTTTACTTTCCTTGATCTGTTAGGCTCCATCAGTGATAGAATTTCTTCAGCTTGTTCAGGATCAATTTCAGTTAAAAACATCGCCACATCATCTGTAAACATCTCATTAAACATTTCTGTTGAATAATTAATATCCATTTCACGATAGATCTTTTCTTGATCTTCTATTTCTAATCCAGTAAAAATAATCGCCATTTCTTTAGAAGATAAGTAGTAATATGCAAGTTTTCTCTGTTCTTCATTAAATGCATAAAAAATATCTACTTGATCTTGTGAATGTAATGATAAATAAAGAGAGCGAAAGGTTTTTAAATCTTTTTGATCCAAGCGATTGATGATTCGATTTTTAAATCTCTCTTTCTTTTGATCTTGTAAACGGTGCATATTCATTCCTCCTAAGTTAAGAGTCCGCCCTTAAATTAGAAGATAATTTGTGGGCATGAACTCTAGTAATATTTAGTTTTAATAAACAGTAACACGGACTCGAGTCTGGATCTTGAGCCATATCCATTTTCATCCCACATCCTTTTCAAATTATATAAAAAACACCTTCTACGATAGAAGGTGTTTTAATAATCGCAAATAAAACAGACAGAACCTAATTGAATTTAATGGATTCACGCAAGCAAAAATGTTATCTAAACAACATTTCCAGCTCAAATGATCCCAATAGAAACAACAGGCGTCTCATTAGCAAATTTATAACCCTCAATCGTAGAGCTTTAGCACTGTGTGGCATAGAAAATTAATTTCAGCTACGTTAAAAACAACCTTAATTCGATTGTTTCTGTTGACCCATTGGCGTCTTTGGACATTTTTGGGCAGCAGCGTATCTCCACACAGGAGCCTGGCCTAACGAAGGTTCTTATATTTAGTTTTTTTGACCATCTACAATCATACATCAAGATTTACTAATATGCAACTTGAAGGAATTAGTCAGAATTTTTATGACAATCTATTAGTTAATTTAATTTAAGTGTATAATAGTGATAATTAAATTACATATTTAGGGGGATTTAGTTTGAAAAAGAAATATATATGGATAACTTTCTTTTACCTAGCTTGTGCGGCATTTGGCTTTTTTGGAGCATATTTTGGTCTATTTGATATTTTTTTTGCCGACCTTTCTCTACTTAACATCGGTGCATTCTGTCTGTTATTTCTAATAAGTTTATTTTTAATCATTAATATTCATGAGTTTGGACATTTTGTATTTGGTAAGTTGCTAGGTTATCAGCTATTAATGTACCAAATTGGCATTTTGAATTTTACATACGAAAACGGTAAGATGAAATTTTCCTTTAAAAAGACAAAAGGTTTTGACGGATTTTGTGCAATGATCCCATCAGAAGGTACGAATGCCTTTGATAAAAAGCATTTGTTATTTTATGCAGGTGGTATTATTTTTAACATCGTAACAGGTGTAGTTGCCCTAGTTATTGCCCCACAATTAACAAACTTTTATATCCGAAATTTCAATTATCTATTTGGCTTCATTAGTATTATATTAGCTTTTATTAATTTAGTTCCTTTTAAAACATCAGGTAATCAATATACTGATGGGAAGTACATTATCGGTATTATCAGTGGGAATCAACAAGTAAGAGGACTACTTGCACTACAAAATGTCATGACACAACTAGCCGGTGGCATCCGACCGAAACAACTAAACTTTGATCAAAACGAACTAGGTCAATTTGAAGATCCAACATTAGATTTTTTACAATACTTCCAAGCACTTGATCAAGGCAATGACAGCCTTGCAAAGACACAAATAGAAAAAATAATATCAAAATTAGATGACGTATCATCAATTGCTTTACCAGGATATTATTATGAAATCATTACTGCCGGTATTTTATTTGGTCAGCCTGATTGGGTGGAAACATACTATCCAAAAGCTGAGAAAATGTTAAACCTTGATCGCGATTTAAACGGAGAACGAGTAAAGGCTTATTATGCTTGGTACAAAGATAATATTTCAAAAGCTAAGCAACATATTAAACAAGCAAAAGCTGTTGCAGATAAATTTCCGTTCCGTGGACAAGCACAGATGGAATTATCGCTAATTAATCAATTAGAGGCAAAAATTGAGCAGCTTTCTCCTTCAGCACAGTAAAACAAAAAAGGTGAGGAAATCCCCTCACCTTTTGCTATGTCTAAATATTAATTTTTCTCATACAACTCTATGCTAAATTTTGAGCTAATAGATCGAATGCTTTAATACGATAATTGAATTCGATTTCCCGCAGGATCTGATGTCATAATTCGATCATTTTCTTGGGTAATCGTTGCACCGATTTTTTCTAGATTAGCAATCGTCGCTTTAACAGCCGCTTCATCATTATATATTAATCGGTAATAATCCATACCAGCACTATTTTCTTCTGGTCTAGGAGCCCCTACACCATTCCATGTATTAACTGCAATATGATGATGATATTTAGCAGTCGATAAGAATAGTGCTTGACCACCAAATCGATTAACCACTTCAAATCCTAGACCTTCAACATAAAACTGTTCAGTCTTATCTAACTCAGCAACATACAAATGGATATGCCCCATAATTGTATCTTTAGGAAGTCCTTGCCATGATTCACCAGGCACTTGATGTGTTAATAATTCTTGAAAATTAACTGGATCAGTCGTCATTGCAACCTCACCATTGCTCCATTTCCATACATTTGGATCACGATCAACATAAATTTCAATATCATTTCCATCCGGATCTTTAATATATAGTGCTTCACTAACTAAGTGATCCCCTGCTGCTACTTGCACATCATTTTTCGCCAAGTGCATAACAAAGTCTGCTAGATCCTTTTTCGTTGGTAAGAGTAGAGCAAAGTGATACATTCCTGTTGTTCGTGGTTTTTTCGGTTTTACACCTTTTGGTTGCTCAAGTGATAATATACTCGTCTTACCATCTGCAGTTAACTCCACTGTCGTACTTGTCCGTTCTAAAATATCAAAACCAATAATTTCTTGATAATATGCTAAAGACCGTTCCAAATTCTCAACCTTCAATCGAACATGACTGACAAATGTTGATGGTTTTTGATGAAATCCCATTTAAACCCCTCCTAATTGATATTATATATTATGGCTTTAATGCCTTATTCATATTACTAAGTTACTTTATGTAACTAACTATATAATATATAATAACTTATGTCAAGTTATTATGTTTCTGTTTGTAATTTGGTTTTGTTTTGTGGTATAATTCATCCAAAGAGGTGATTTGTGATGGCAGAACCAGTTATTTGTCCTAAATTTGAAAAAGCAATTTTATTATTAAGTAAGCGATGGACTGCTCTGGTCATTTATCAATTACTAAACGGTACCCAGCGTTTTAATGAAATTCAATCAGCAATTGGTATCAGTGGCAAGGTCTTATCTGATCGATTAAAAGACCTAGAGCAAGAGGGGATTGTGCATCGTGAAGTTATTCCCGATACACCTGTTATTATTCAATATTCTTTAACAGACAAAGGACGCTCAATGGAGCCAATCATTCAATCAATTGAGCATTGGTCACAAGACTGGATGGCACACGACTAATAGTGCAAGCTTAAATTTTGCTATGATTTAAGAAACAACCATAAGGGATATCTTCAAGATTTACTCATTAAATTGAAGATATCCCTATTTTAATATGCGTACGGTTCTAAGTGTTGAAAGCATGTCACAGTCAATAATGTCCTTTAACCTTCTTTCCAGCTTTGGTGGAGGATATTTTATCAGTAAATGGCTCGGATTATCTTGGGTATGCTAGTAACAGTTCATGCTTCAGTTTCATCATCTAACTTAATAGGTAATATAACTCACCTCACTCTATTTTATTGGAGACAAAAACTATTATCATCGTTAAAGCAAATTGAAATCCCTAATTTTGAAAGTATCGTAGAAAAGACGAGACTCCTGTGGGAACAAATCATTTCTATGGGACGAGTAATCGCAGTCCCAGCACGAGCTGAAGATCCACTAAGGCAAGCGCTCTTTGCTTGCCTTAGTTAGCTAAAAGACGTGCCCGCGGAAAGCGACTGTATTTCACCTGCGGTGAACAAGTTGTATCTTAATTAAAATTAAGATAAATTTATTCTCGACTAATGATAAAACCTACCAACACTATTTGACATTGAACCTTTTAAAAAAGAGACAGCATCGATCGGATGTGTCTCTCATTAATAATTCTCTTTTTTCTTTATTTTCGCTTTGTGTTTCGTGATATCGCTACTGAACCTTACACATAGCGTTTTAATATTTCACGTACGTCGTCAGTCGTCTCAGTACTCATCAATTCATTCCTTAATTCGCTCGCACCTCTAAAGCCACGAACGTAAATCTTGAAAAAACGTCTTAACGGTTTAAAGGAACGATCTTCAAGTTTAGCATAATGATCAAATAAATCTAAGTGAAGTTTTAACAAATTAAGCAATTCGTCATGGCTATGTTCTCTAGGCTCTTTTTCAAAAGCAAATGGATTTTTGAAAATGCCACGACCGATCATGACACCATCAACACCAAACTTTTCAACAAGTTCTAATCCCGTCTGACGATCAGGAATATCACCATTAATTGTTAATAATGTATCTGGTGCGATTTCGTCACGCAACTGCTTGATCTCAGGGATCAACTCCCAATGTGCATCGAAATCACTCATTTCTTTACGCGTTCGTAAATGAATCGATAAGTTTGCAATATCTTGCTTTAAGATATGTGTTAACCAATCTCGCCATTCACTTAAATAAGTGTAACCGAGCCTTGTCTTAACACTGACTGGCAGTCCACCTGCTTTTGTTGCTTCAATAATTTCAGCCGCCCGATCAGGGAATCTGATCAAGCCAGCACCTTTCCCTTTTGAAGCTACGTTCGGAACAGGACAGCCCATATTAATATCGATCCCTTTAAAGCCCATCTCAGCTAAACCGATACTCATTTGTCTAAAGTATTTAGGCTCATCACCCCAAATATGTGCTACGATCGGTTGTTCATCTTCAGTAAAAGTTAATCTCCCCCGAACACTCTCCTTACCTTCAGGGTGGCAATAGCTAACTGTATTTGTGAACTCTGTGAAAAATACATCTGGACGTGCCGCTTCACTCACAACATGACGAAAGACAACATCTGTTACATCTTCCATTGGTGCTAAAATAAAAAATGGTCGCGGTAAATCCCGCCAAAAATTTTCTTTCATGTTAAAACCCTTTCAAGTAGGGGATAATTTAAGCTCATTGTATCCCCAAAATGTAAAATAGATAGAACCGTTTGATCCTATCTATTTATACCATGATCTTATACTATTTATCAATTCAATTGTTTATTAAAAATGTGCCAATACAAACAGAGCTGGTGAATTCCAATAAACCGTCACTTCATTTGTTGCATAACTATCTTCATGGTCAACAAAGCATTTGGCTGGTGCCTTACCTTGAAGATGTGCTGCTGCATATTCATCCTGTAATCCCGCATTTGGCCCTCCAGAAACTAAACCCGGAACAGGCGCATCAACTTGGTCTCCTACAGATGGACGATGATGTGGCTCCATTACTGGTCGATCACCAAATCCAGTCACGTAGCTAATATCTAATGCATTTCGACCAAATAAATAATGAACATGATCGAGTGCACAATTTTTATATGCCACATTGCCAGTAAAATGGTGAGCCAATAATAGCGTCATAGCCTTATTCATCACACCCATATTACTACCCCAAACATAATCCTCATTTTCAAGAGAAATTAAGTAGCCATCTTTTGAACAATTATTAAGCAACTTCTCAGCTTCATGAATTAATTCTGACATAAGCTTTTGGTAGACATCATGATTACTTAATGCTTTACCATTAAGCAAGTAGGCAGTGGTTCCATATCCGCCCATGTCAGCCCATCCGAATTCAGTTTTTGAAAAATCCTCATCCGCTAGCTCAATCAATGCTTGATGATAATTTTCATTACCAGTTGTACGGTATAGCTCTGCAGCCGCCCAGAATCGTTCATCACGATCATCTTCATCACCATATTCACCAGTCGTTATTTCTACTGGGTTTTTAAATCCAGGAACATCTGGATTCATGAGCAACCATTGCCATGCTTTTTCAGCACGTTCCAAACAAACAGCCGCAAATTCTTGATCAAATGGCTTATATATTCTTGCCGCCATTGCCATCGTTGCTGCAAATGTTCCAGTTGCAGTTGCCGAAACAGGTGTTAAGTACTGAGGATCAAGATCATCCTCAGGCATGACATCAAGTCCTGGAAATTCTAGTGTAGTCAGTTTATGGTACACGGCGCCAGTTTCAAGCTCCTGCATTTTCAACAGCCAGTCCAGCTCATATCGACATTCGTGTAAAATATCAGGTATCACACCATCAGTTTCAGGAATTGGGATCGCTTGATTAAATGCATTTGGTCTAAGCTCATAAGCTAGTAATAAATCAGCCACTGCTTTGGCACCCGGTACCGTGTATTTGCCATAATCTCCTGCGTCATGCCAACCACCTGTACCATCCAACTTACATTCTTGATTATCAAATACAATACTTTCTGCTAGATGACAAGCCTTATGGGCCCACTCCCCAGCATACTCCTCTGTTAGTTCCATACCACAACGGAAAAAATAAAATGCCTTTAAAATACCTTGACGAGCCTCAAAATAGGGGTTGTCACTAATCAAAAATGTAGCAGATCTTACACCATCTGCTTGAATATAGTAGTGGCCACTATCTGATACGTTAGAAAAATCCGCATGATAAACCACTTCATTGCTTGCTTGATCTTCAATAGGCTCCGACAATTCTCCTCGATAAACGATTTTCTTTGTCTTTTGATTAACGACTTCAAATTCAGAACATTTCGCAGTTAAGACAGCTATTTTGTCTGCATCAACTGGATAACCTAATTGATTGACTTTAATTTGACGTACAAGACTCACACAAATCTCTCCCTCTAATAATCTAGTATTTTAAAATTCTCTCTTTATGTATCCGCTTACAACTATGTTAATCTGTTTTACAATCCTGTCAAGTCATTAGATAAGCATTTTAATTCATTAATCTCTGATAAAACCTTTCAATTCTATTCTTTAGTAAGCTATTTTTCGGATAGATAAAGTATAATGGCCTTTCAATCGAATAATGATTGATTGAAAGAAAGCATAACTCTCCATTCTCAACTTCTTCCCTTGCCACTTCTTCATACATAAATGAGATCGCATCTGAATTTCCAAGTAGGTTTTTCAAGATTCCGAAGCTATTAATCTCATAAATTTTATTAGCACTTGCAAGCGTATCATTATTTTGATAAAGGAAATTTTCATAAATCTCTCTAGTTCCTGATCCTTTTTCTCTTAATATTAGAGGATATTTGTGTATATCTGAAAGCTCCAAATTTAATCCTTCTAAAGGGTGACCTTTTCTCGCGACAGGGAGAAACTTAGTTTGATTAAACTGATAGTACTGAAAAATTGACTTATCAAAAATCCCTTCAATAAACGCACAATACAATTCGTTATTCAGCAACATATCAATAATAGTTTGTGTGTTTTGGACTGTTACCGAGATTAACTCATCATAATTTTTTATGTATTTACTTAAATAAGGTGGTAAATAATAGTCAGCAATTGAAAGTGTTGCACCAATCTTAATGGGTGTCTCATACTTTTTGAGTTGATCAATCAATTGATTTTCATTCGCTACTTGAAATTTAGCATAATGATACAATGCCTCTCCTTGAGGCGTTAAATTAACCGATTTACCTTTGATATCAAATAATTGACAACCATAATGATCCTCCAACTTTTTGATCTGCTGTGTAACGGCTGGTTGGGTTAAGTGTAGCTCCTTTGCTGCCTTAGTATAATTTTTTAATTGAGCAACTTTTAAAAAAGTAAACAACTTTTGATCTAGCATAATGATGTTCCTTTCTGAGCTAAAATAGCTAATTATTTTAGCTGATTACGTATGACTATAACGTAAAGTAATCGATAATAAGATTTAATAATTTTATTTTATCATCAATCTCGGATAAAATCATAATAGTAGAATGACATCTGAGGAGAATAGACATGAAAAAAATAGTTAATAACATACCTGGTTTTTTACTTGCTTTAACAATTGCTTTAATTGCAACGTATATTGAATCATTATTACCAATCCCTATCATCGGGGCTTCTGTTATGGCAATCTTTATCGGTATGATTTTAAATCAACTAAAAAAAACAAATCAACTGATCAAAACAGGTTTAGTTTTTACTTCAAAACGCATACTTAAGTTTTCTATTATTTTATTAGGTGCTTCCTTAAGTATTGGCACGATTTTAAATGTTGGGAAGTTATCATTATCTGTTATGTTTTTCACATTACTAACTGCTTTTGGTGGCGGTTATTTTATTGGTAAGTGGCTCGGCTTAGATTGGAAATTATCTAATATGATTTCTGCTGGTACTGGCATTTGTGGGGGATCAGCTATCGCGGCTATGGCTCCTGTAATAGATGCAAAAGACAATGATATTGCTTATGCTATGTCAGCTACTTTTATCTTTGACGTCTTAATGATTATCTTATTCCCTATCATGGGACGTTTAATGGGACTAAGTGATATTGCTTATGGATTATGGACAGGTACAGCCGTAAATGATACGTCAAGTGTAGTTGCAGCAGGATATGCATATAGTGAGGCTGCTGGAGACTTTGCTACAATGGTCAAACTAACGCGAACACTTTCAATTATTCCAACAGTATTAGTTTTTTCATTAATTAGCGCCCGGGTAAAAGCTAAATCTGCTCAAAAAATTCACGCAAGACAACATAAAATTAAGATCAGCTCATTATTCCCATGGTTTATTTTAGGTTTTGTTATGATGGCTATTTTTAATAGCTTAGGCTTCATTCCCGAAACTGTATCAGTGACGATCAAGGCGATTAGCAAGTTCCTAATGGTAACTTCACTTGCTGCGATTGGCTTAAATACGGATTTCCGTGAAATGAAAAAGTCTGGTATTAATCCAATGATTCATGGGTTTATTATTTCAGCACTAGTCGTCATTGTTTCACTAGTCGTACAATATTTTATGGGTTTACTATAATCTACAAACATAATTAAATCGAGTTCATTATCCGAATTTAGCCTTAATAAAAAGCTTGAAATGAGATCGGTTTATCTCTTTTCAAGCTTTTTTAATCTGTTAGCGGAGAATCTTCTCTTTGACAACTTTAAGTCGAGTAAATTCTTCTCGTTCTTTTTCTTCCAATGCGTTTACAATCTCAACTTTCTGAGCTTTAAGCCTTGGTATTGAGATGTTTTTTAAAGCATTAGCTCGTTTCTGTGTTTTTCGGATATTGTTCGCTAAGCGAAAAGCTGTATTTTCAATCATTGAGAGTTGAATGGTCAGCTTTTTAACTTTTTCAAACGCAGCCCTTGCTTCATCGAGTGATGAGTTCGTACTGTAAAATGAATAGGCTGGCCTTGAAGGTGCCTCATCATATTCAACTAACGGAATCTCAGTACCCATAACACTGCGAACTTTTAATTTCAGTGAATCCTCGATTGGGACAGTTGCAGCAATTTCTTCAACATATCGAATACCAGCTTCAATATTTGCTTGTTCTAAAGCGGCATAAGCATCTCGATATGTTTGATCAATTTGGCGCTGGATATCTTCAGCTACTTTAACTAATGACATAATTTCATTAATTAAAATAATCCGCTTCCGATCAAGCATCTCATAGCCCTGGTTTGAAAGGGAAAGAATTTTCTCAATCCTCATTAAGTTACCCTTTGTTGGTGCTGTGTTTTCTGGCATTATAACACCTTCTCTAAACCATAATATTGATCCAATAGTTGCGTATCAATCCGATCTAACTCTTCACGAGGCAACATTCGCAATAATTCCCATGCTAAATCTAATGTTTCTATAATTGTTCGATTCTCATCTTTTGCTTGATTTAAAAATTCCTGTTCAAATTTACGACCATACTCTAAATATTTCCGATCTGTCGGTGCAAGCTCATCTTCACCAATAACTGATGCTAATGATCGAGCTTCCTTCACACGTGAATACGAGGCAAACAATTGGTTCGCAACTGCTTGATGATCGTTTCTCGTATACTTCTCGCCAATTCCACCCTTCATTAACCTTGATAGTGATGGCAAAATATCAATTGGTGGGTAAATTGATTTTCCTTGTAAGTCACGATCAAAAACAACTTGCCCTTCAGTTATATAACCCGTTAAGTCCGGAATCGGGTGGGTAATATCATCATTTGGCATTGTTAGAATCGGAATTTGGGTTACCGATCCAGGCTTACCAGCCACAATTCCAGCGCGCTCATAAAGCATCGCTAAATCACTATATAAATAGCCTGGATATCCCTTTCTAGAAGGAATCTCCTGTTTAGAGGCTGATACTTCTCGCAATGCTTCACAATACGCCGTCATATCTGTCATGATGACAAGAATATGCATCCCTAGATCGTAAGCTAAATACTCTGCAGCCGTAAGAGCAACACGAGGCGTCATAATCCGTTCAATGACTGGATCACTTGCCACATTTAAGAACATTGTTACGCGATCCAACACACCACTTTCCTCAAACGTTCGACGGAAAAAATCCGCCACATCGTGTTGGACACCCATTGCTGCAAATACGACACCGAACTTTTCACTACTTCCTTCTCCAAGGTTTGCTTGTCTAACAATTTGAGCCGCTAACTCATTATGAGGTAATCCATCACCTGAGAAAAACGGTAATTTCTGACCACGAATGAGTGTTGTCAATCCGTCAATTGATGAAATACCTGTTTGTATAAAGTTTCTTGGATACTCTCTGGAAACTGGATTTAGCGGATCACCATTAACATCTCGTTTCGTCACATATGAAATGTCTCCTAATTGGTCAATTGGACGACCGATACCATCAAATGTACGACCTAATATTTCAGGTGATAAGGCAAGCTCTAGCGGACGCCCTGTTAATCTAGTGTGAGTATTTTCTAGCGACATATCAGCAGTACTTTCAAACACTTGTATAATTGCTTTATCTTCATAAACTTCAATGACACGGCCCAGCTTACGCTTTGTTCTTTGAACGTAAAATTCAACGATCTCATCATAAGCCACATCCTGAACACCCTCTAAAACAACAAGGGGTCCATTTATCGAATCGAGTCCTAAGTATTCAATTGACATTTAAACCCCTCCTTAAGCGTTCGTTGCCATAATATGATTATAAAATTGATCTATTTCCTCGATATACTGATCAAGTAATTCCAATTGATCATTGCGTACATCATATTTAATTGTAACAATCTTAGAGAAAATCGGACTTTCCAACAGCAATGACATCGGCATTCCCATTGAGATTAACTCTCTACATTGACGATATAGATGTAAAATGACTTCCATCATTTTTGCTTGTTTTGCCAAAGGTACATTCGTATCTTCTTGATGAAACGCATCTTGTTGTAAATAACCTAAACGAATGACTCGTGCGATTTCGATTGTTAATTTTTGATCATCTGGTAAAACATCACTACCAATTAATTTGACTATATCCATTAATGAGCTTTCCTGATGTAAAATCTCCATGATCTGACGTCGATTATTAATAAAGTCTGGAGATACATGATCACGATACCACGGCGACAGATCATCTACATAAAGACTATAACTATTTAGCCAGCTAACTGCTGGATAGTGACGTTCATTTGCTAACCCACGGTCTAAGCCCCAGAAGCAACGAACGAAACGCTTTGTATTCTGAGTTACCGGCTCAGAGAAATCGCCACCCTGTGGTGAGACTGCCCCAATTACAGAGACTGAACCCTCTGTTTCATTTAAGTTTTGCATTAGTCCAGCACGTTCATAAAAAGTTGCTAATCGGCTAGCTAAATATGCTGGGAATCCCTCTTCTGCTGGCATCTCTTCTAAACGACCTGATAATTCACGTAATGCTTCAGCCCAACGAGATGTCGAGTCTGCCATAATTGCAACGTCATAGCCCATATCACGATAATATTCTGCCAAGGTTATCCCAGTGTAAATTGATGCTTCCCTCGCAGCTACGGGCATGTTCGATGTATTAGCAATTAAGACTGTTCTTTCCATTAATGAATTACCTGACTTTGGATCCTCTAATTCTGAGAAATCCTCTAATACTTCAGTCATTTCATTCCCACGTTCACCACAGCCAATATAAACAATAATGTCAGCATCAGAATATTTAGCAATTTGATGTTGCATCATTGTTTTCCCTGTTCCAAAACCACCTGGAATTGCGGCTGTTCCGCCTTTGGTAATTGGGAATAACGTATCAATAATTCTTTGACCTGTAATAAGAGGTACAGATCCCTCATGACGTCTTCGTACTGGACGTGGAATTCGAATTGGCCACTTTTGTGCAAGTGGAATGTCGATAATCGTATCATCCAGCTGTTTTACTTTAACAATGGGTTCAGTAATCGTGTATTCACCATCAGGTACTACTTCAACGACTTTACCTTCTATATGCGGTGGAATCATTGATTTATGCACAATGGTTTTCGTTTCTTGTACCTCTGCAATAATGGTGCCACCCATTACTTCCTGTCCAACTTGTACAGTTACATGTACTGGCCATTTTCGTTCTGTATCTAATGGCTCTACTTGAACCGTTTTTGTAATATACTGTCCAACTTGCTCCTCAATTGTTTTCAACGGTCTTTCAATACCATCAAAAATATTATTTAAAATTCCCGGACCAAGCTTGACACTCATTTGTTCTCCTGTGCTATACACTGGTTCTCCTGGTTTCATTCCCGATGTTTCTTCGTATACCTGGATTGTTGTCATGTCATTATTAAGTGAAATAATCTCTCCAACCAATTTGGAATTGCCGACATAAACCATCTCAGACATCTGAAACGTCGTTTTTCCCTTAACATAGACAATTGGTCCATTTATCCCATATATTGTTGCAATTTGTTTCATGCGTTATCCCCCTCATCTGCTACATCAAAGGAGAAATTATCTCTTTCTGCTTCTAGCCTTTTTAAAAATGAATAGTCAATTAACATGTTTCTTGATTGGATAACCCCACGAATACCACCAATAAACGGACGATCTGAAACAATTAATTTATGATTTGATCGTCGCTCAAGCTCGTTAATTTTATCCTGATCTACTGGATCAATATAGATAAGAATTTGCTCATCTTTAGCAATTGCTAACGCTTGTTTAATTTGTCTCTCTAACAAATTTACGTAATCATCTGTCTCCATAAATGCCTTAAGCTTTTGGTTCACTTGATTGAAGACTTCTGCTTTTAGTTTCTGTTGTTCCTTATGCAAGTCACGTTGTAGCTTCAATTGCAGCTGGGCAACTTGCTTATTTCTTTCTTTACGCACATTGTCTTTTTCAGTTGCTAGCATGAGATCATCTTTTTGTTTCTTCTCACTTTGATGATCATGAAAGACTTTCTTCAAAGAAGCTTCAAATGACTCCAATTGTTCTGCAACTGACTTTTCCGTATGTTCAAAGACGATATCACGAAAAAGGCTTAATTTCTCATTGCCATCCATTTACTCACCCCGCTCTATAGTTTCACACCGATCGCTTCATTCACGTATGCAGTAATAAAATCAGGTCGACGCCCTGTTCCGTAACGATCCGGAATCTCAACGAGCAATGGGCGTTGGTGATCCACCCGAATATCATCGATAAGCTTAGAAAATTGTTTACCTAGCTTCTCTGTAATCAAAATAATTGCAATACTTTCATCTTGAACAGCTTTATCTAAAGCCTGACGTATCTCTTCTTTTTCATGAACAATGACACCTTCAATACCTGCTAGACGCATCCCCGTCAATGTACTCAAGTTATCACTAATCAAAAATAGTTTCATTTTACAATTGCCCCAGAATCATAAATGAGATAATTAAACCATAAAGTGCAATACCTTCAGCAAGTCCAACGAAAATCAATGAACGACCAAAGATAGAATCGTCCTCACTGATCGCTCCTAATGCAGCAGAAGCTGCACTTGCTACGGCGACACCGCCACCGATACATGACAAGCCTGTAACTAAAGCTGCAGCAATATAACCCATCCCTGTAGCGAATCCTGCATCTGTTGCTTGAGCAGCAACGGCTGTATCAGCAGCTAGCAATTGGAAATCTGGGTTGTAAGCTAATATTGTTGCAATAACAATCCCAGTAATCACAGCAGAGATATTTCCGATTAATGCGCGTTTATATCGTGTTCGTGACTTCATTCCAAAAAAGTAATAAGCAAACGGGATTACAAATCCTAGTAAAAATGTAGCCAATAACGTTAATTTAATTAGTGTATTCAATCTCATTTCCTCACTTTCAGCTTTTAATTTTTCATTAAATGATTTTCAAACGGTCTTCCATCACCTTTATAAAAGTGACTAAAGATTTCATAGAACTCTAAACGTAATACTTGAATTCCAACAACCAATCCTTCTAAACCAATGACAATGATGTTACCGAAAATAACCATTAACCAGTTAATATCGCCACCATTTGCTGCACCTGATAGCATCATGACAACTTGCATCATTGCAGCGTGACTGACCGCAAATGCACCTACCCTTACAAATGACAATGTATTTGAAAAGTAGCTTAATAAAATTTCAAATATCTCAAAGAAAGCTTGTACAGCAAACATAACAGGACCTTCACTGCCTTCTAAGTGCTTTCTTTCCATCATTGATAAAAGGGGCTCTTTAAACGCCATCATAATCAGTGGAATACCAAATAGTATGCCTAGCATGATTCCACCAGGTATTGGATTACCTGTAACAAATAAAACAATTACCATAATTAGTGATGCATAAAAGATTAGACCTGCTACTCCATTTCGATCGAATAGCACAGCCTTAGTTTCATGTGTTTTAATTCCAGACATAATGTTTAAAATTAATGTCATCAAAATGATAAACATACCAAATCCAATTGCCACGACAAAGATCGTATTCATCGATCCGATAAATGGTAAATCAGTCATTGCACTAACTGGATGTAGCCAAAGGGCAGGAATGACTTC
Organism: Amphibacillus xylanus NBRC 15112; assembly: GCF_000307165.1. Classification (NCBI taxonomy): domain Bacteria; kingdom Bacillati; phylum Bacillota; class Bacilli; order Caryophanales; family Bacillaceae; genus Amphibacillus; species Amphibacillus xylanus. The sequence continues at coordinate 534,778 of NC_018704.1, read as the reverse complement.
TTCAAAACCGAAAATACTTCCATACATAAAACCAAAGAACGTCGCACATACGCCTGCCAAGGCAATAATTCCACCTAAGTCAGCCTTCTTCTTTTTATAAATAAAATAACCACCCAATGCCAGTAATGCTCCTTGACCAACGTCACCAAACATAATCCCAAATAGTAATGAATAAGTTAATGCGACAATCCAAGTTGGATCAAATTCACGATAATTTGGCACGCCATACATCTTTGTAAACATCTCAAATGGACGGAAAATCGCAGCATTTTTTATCTTTGTTGGTGGGACACCGCCTCCAGGTGGATCATTATCATCTTCTAAGATCGCAATCACATCTGGATCTTCATCAGTTTCCTTAATTAATTGCTCTGCATCCTCAGCCGGCATCCAGCCCATTAATAAATACTGAGTCTCGGTTTGCAAGTACTCATCATGAGTCAGTGCCGCATATTTACGAACGCTAAAGTTATTAGATAATACTTTTAATCTACTTCTCGCTGAATAGATTTCAGATGCATAAGGATGAATCATTTCTTCAATTAATAAATTATTCTGTTCAATTTCATGATCAATTTCAGCAATCTTCCTTGTTAGCTTTTCAATAATTTCTTTCGGTGTACCGACATAATCCTCGTCATCAGGAACATAAATCCGCTCCCAGTTCATTGAAATATACAACGCATCAACTCGCTCAGTTGACACTTTAGGTGTAAAGTAAATACCGTACGTATAATCCTCGTCTTTCCCACCTTCAATGAAAATAGAAATAAATCGATCCATCACATATTTCTTAAACTTTTCATAGTTCGAGTGAGTAAAACGACCAAACTGAAAATGAATATGGTCCATCGTCAAAATCTGTTCAATTGGGTAGTTTACTCCCTCAAACAAAGAAATCATATCGAGTAATTCTTGTTTTTCTGATTTTAACACTTTTAACTCTTGATCCTTTTTTAAATAAGGTTCAATATGCTTTTCCATTTGTTCAATTGATACTTTTAAAATATCCATTGAAGGTGAGTCAATGATAATCTGACTTTTTGATTGATCTTCTTCACTGACATACTTCCACAACTGATTCACACGCTCCAAGTATGGGGCATATGGATTCGGACTCGTGTATGGACGTAAACTCTTTGAACCGTAAAGCTCGGTTAATGCATTTTCAAAATGGATTTCATACTTCGATAAATATTCGTCCACCATCCGATCGATATCATCTTGTCTTCCCATAATGGTTACGAATTTCATATCTTTAATCAAAGCTATCCCCCTCCTTCGTTAAGTCATGCTACTTTAGGGTTATCCTAGTTTCTGATTAATCACTTGTTGTATTCTTGCTTTATCTCGGCCATAATGAATCGCTTCTATAATACGAGTAATTAAAGCGACTTCTTTCTCCTTATCATGTAAATAAGCATACATAGCGGCAGCAGAATATGGCGCTTCTTTTTCTCTACCTTTAATTACTTCATCCATTAATTTTTCATAAAACATATCGAGCGAACTTTGATTCCTGAAGTCTTCGACATATTTTGCATAAATCGTTGTTTCGATAATTTTCCAAAATTCATCTTGATTATGAGCTTCAATCAGCATTTGAATTTTATCTGGCTTTAAGCGATAGTTTATTGGAATCAACAAAGAAGCAATTTGTTCTGCTGGTAAATCGTAAAACTTTTTATAGCGATAGATAAACACAATATTTAACAAATCAAATTGCATACCATATATTTTTTCAAATGTTTTTCGTTCTTTTTTATTAATTAACTTATTCTTCTCTTGCCATATCGCAGTGAAGGCGTACGTATCTAATGCTGATTCATAATCAAATAAAGTTGGATTTTGAATATTTTCTAGTAATTTTAATGGTCGGTAATAGCGACTTTCAATTAACGATTCTCTGAATTGTTCTAATGTTCGCGCATTTTGCAATGTCTCTAGGTCTAGTCGTGAATGTCTGCTAAGGAAATCTAAAAATTCATTTCCGACTTCCTGATAAATATCAGCGACATTAAATGCGCGTCTTAAGAATTTTTTCAATACGATAACTTCATAAGTGATCGCATGAATTTGCAAAAACTTTCTCTGCTTGAAATTAGCAAACCGAAACAGCTTATTATAATCCTCATAGATTGAAGAATTTAGCAGTCCCTCTAATTCAAATCGTGTGACCTTATTCTCTACGACGTGTGCCAGCACATGCTGGTAACCCGGATGTCTCTTTAAATATGAAGCAATTTCTGCCTCCGAATTTAAATAAGATAAATTCAGATAATCTTCTTTTTTTAGCAACTTACCACGCATACCGCGGATTTTGGTTGTTATGGCAGTATATTGATTAAGCAACTCACCCACCTCAACCTTTAATAATATTTTCAAAAATGTGATTTACAATCTGATCTTGTTTCTTCCTGTATACATGTTCTAATCGATCGCGTTCAGCCTTATGTTGCTCATAAACCTTTTTGCTCATTTCTTCTTGAAGCTGTTTGCTCTCGTTTTGAATTTGCCTCAATTGTTCTTCTGTCTGTCGATTACTCTCTTGGTCAAATTCTTGTTGCTTGTTTCGATATAACTGACGTAATTTCTCCTTCTGATCGTCAATTTCACTTTCCATGTTCTTTGCAATCTGATCAATTTTAAATAGTTGATCAATTACTGGATCCATTTAATTCCCTCCCTCCAGTTGGTAACAACTGAAAATTGGCTTAAATTAACTACCATTAATACAAACTGATTATACTCCTATTTTTGCATATTACAATAAAAATACTCATAAGGCTTATATTATTAACCATAGCCAAGAAATCGCATAAAGTCCAATTTACCGCGCTTTTTATTGTCGATAGTTGGAAAGTATTGTTTAATATTCTAATAAAATAATAAAACTTCCCACAAATTATTTTGCAGGAAGTTAATGGATTAACCAAATTAATTTTTAAATAGATCCAGAAGAATGTTATAAATAAATTGATTTTGCCAATGCCATGTATGAACGCCACCATCACAATCAATAAAGTAAAAATTCCCTTTAGTCGTATCAGCAGAATAGATAAATACATCTGAATGCTCCTTTAGAGCATCCATTTGTGGCTTCATATTTGGATATGCAATATCACCGTTACCCGTTGCACATAATAAGTAATAATCATTAGGACGATAGCCAGACTTTCTCGCCACATCTGCCAAGTATGCAGCTGTTTCTTTTGCCTTTTTACCCTCAGCTTTTTGTACCAATGCCCAACAATCTCCGCTTAGTGGCATGAAGTATTTGAAATAATCAAGCGCATGAATAAACACATTCCATGTCGTTACAGATCCCATTGAAAATCCACCAAAAGCCCGATGCTCACGTGATGCAATTAGATCAGCTTTACTTCCGCTTTTTGCATAAGTATGGTATTGCGTTTCAATATATGGTATTAAATCATTAACTAGCTCATCATGATAATAATCCGTTTCAATAATCGGTAATGGATGATCTAATCCCTCTACATGACTTAGCTCAGGGTCATTTTGGAGATTATTTTTCACACCGTAAAATGTCGGTGTTACCACAATTAATGGCTCGATATCGCCATTGGCAATCATGTGATCTAAAATATTTTTTAACTCCCTATTCTCACCTGGGCCACCAAACAATAGATTTTCGTCTTCTCCTCCACCATGCATAAGATACAAGACATTATACTTTCTGCTATCATCCGCTTTATCATAGCCATTCGGAAGATATAGATTCAAATGCTTTTCAGTCGCGCCGTCAGCAAGATTCGGCACTGGATAATAGACACTTTCAATCGTACCTTGCTTACTACATTCATTTCTGTATGCCTCTGGAAGTGCTTTAAAGATTTTCTCCATAAAAAACTCTCTTTTGTTATGATAATTTATAATTGAATCATTGCACACTTAATTATTATCAAGCTGTATCATACTTTCTTTGATACAGATTAAAAACAAGCATGGCTACTAGCATAAGTACAGCACAAAAAAGAAACAGTATTGTATAATTAAACGTTGATGAAATTGCTCCTCCAATCATTGGACCAAAGCCCTGACCCAAATCAGCACCGATATAAAAGGTACTTGTCGCCACCCCTACTCGACTTGGATCAACTCTTTTAATACATTCTGCCTGAAGTGAAATCTGCCCCCCACCTTGTCCAATTGACTTTAAAACAGATGCCAGCAGTAAAATACTTAGTACTGGGGCAAAGCCAATTAATATCATTGAAATTGCAGATGCAATTAATGAAATGTTAACGATTAATGTTATGCCTTGGTTGTCGGCAATTTTACCAACAAAGATTCTTAAAACAAATAACACAATGGCACCAACAGAGAAAAACAAACCAATATTCCTAATATTTCTTTCCTCACCTAGTAACACTAGAAATGAACTTACAATTCCATTACCAAAGGAGAACATGCCACCAATTATGGCATACATCAACACTTCTTTGGCAATTAATGAATTCAATGTGAGCTTTCGTTTCTTGCTTACTTTTGTTACCTGCTCTTTTGGATAGTTAAGCCTCGTTAACAGTAATACACCTAAAAGTGATAACCCCGTTACAAGTAAAAATAGCGGTTGAAACCCATATAGTTCCTCAATTTGAACGCCAAGATTGGGGCTAATAATTTGCGCCATAACCTGACCAAGTCCGTAATAGCCAATTCCCTCAGCAGTTCTTCCTTTTGGTATGTAATTTGTAACGAGAGCAATGTTAACGGTTCCACTTATCCCAAATGCAACGCCATGTAGAATTCTAAAGAAAAACAAGGTAGGTACATTGAATGAAAATGTATAACCAAACAATGCAATCGTAATTAACAAGTTTGCGATGATACATAATCTTTTTTTATTCATCGTATCTGCTGTTACACCTGCAATTGGACGAATAATTAATGCAGCGATTGAAAAAATACCTGCAATTACTCCTGCAATCGTTAATGAAGGTGTAACCTCCAAGGCATACTTCGAAATAATGACATAAACCATATTAAAGCTCATTGCGGTAATTAAACTAACTAAAATTAACAGTATAAATGATCGATTCCATAATGACTTTACTTCTAATTGATGATTGTGATCTTCAGTTTGATTTGTATCGTTCATATGAATCTCCTTAACTAGTTAAATAAATCTGAAACTATTTGATATTTTGATAGACTCGCTCAAGTAAGTTGAGAAACGTCTCCTTTTCCTCTTGAGAAAAGCCCTTAAAACTGAGTGACTCAACCTGGTTAAATACGTTCGCTACCTCTCGCTCCTTTTCCTTACCCTTCTCTGTTAAGCGAACGCTTAATGATCTTGTGCCAGATTCTTGAATGATCGGCTCTCGCTTAATCAAGCCCTTTTTCTCCATACTAGGTAGAATACTCGTTATCGTCGCTGGTTCAACTTCACACGCCTCCGCCAGCTCTTTTTGCATACATCCTTCCAAATTAACTAATCGCTCTAACACTTTTGGTTGTCCAGATGATAAGCCTAATTCAGCAAACTGACTCGTGCTCCTTTTAAAATGAGCATTAGCAGTTCTAGTTAATAATTTATGAAATCGCTGATCCATTTTACTCGCTCCTACTATCAAATTAGACACCTAATTAGATATCTAATTTGCTATTATTTTAATCTCATCATAGTTTGGTATTATTGTCAATTATAACTTGTGAATAATTGACTAATAAAAGAGGCCCGGACAAAAACTCACCTCTGATAAGATAAATTATCACTATACTTTTTTGATTTAAAAGATGAACTTGTGTGTATTTCGCGAAACTTGTGTGTATTTCCGCGAACTTGTGTGTATTTCGCAAAACTTGTGTGTATTTTCGCGAACTTGTGTGTATTTCGCAAAACTTGTGTGTATTTTCGGGAACTTGTGTGTATTTTCGGGAACTTGTGTGTATTTTCGCGAACTTGTGTGTATTTCGCAAAACTTGTGTGTATTTTCGGGAACTTGTGTGTATTCTCGCGAACTTGTGTGTATTTCGCAAAACTTGTGTGTATTTTCGGGAACTTGTGTGTATTTTCGGGAACTTGTGTGTATTCTCGCGAACTTGTGTGTATTTCGCAAAACTTGTGTGTATTTTCGGGAACTTGTGTGTATTTTCGGGAACTTGTGTGTATTTCCGCGAACTTGTGTGCATTTCCGAAAACTTGTGTGCATTTCGCGAAACTTGTGTGTATTCTCGCGAACTTGTGTGCATTTCGCGAAACTTGTGTGTATTTTATTAACGATGAAAATAGTAATAGATAAACAAAAATGGCTTCGAACATTTCATTATATGTTCAAAACCATTTTTTTACACTATCTTAGCTAGTTATGTCCCAGCCTGTCTTTGTTGAGTCCCATAACTGCGTTTTACTCCACGCATAACAGCTAAATAGATTGAAACGCCTATAATAGAAGTCACGATGTCTGTAATTGGTTGTGTATAAACGACACCATTTAATCCTGCGATACGATTTAATAAGTAAATGAGCGGAATAAATACTAAACCATGTCTAGATATTGATAAAATTAGTGATGGAATTGCCTTACCAAGCCCTTGTAATACGTTAATAAAAATAAACATTATCCCAACAATTGGACCTGAAATAATCAGTGCCCGTAACATTTGTGTACCATAGGCAATGACTTGTTTATTATCAATAAAAGATCCAATGATCGTATCAGTCAGTACCCAATAAATTAATGTTAAGACACTACCTAAACAAATCGCTGCAATAGAGGAGAACTTAATAATTCCTCGCAGCCTATCAAAGTTCCTTGCACCATAACAATAACCAATCAATGGTTGAATTCCTTGTCCCAATCCAATCTGAACAAAAACTAAAATCATATTTGCCCTGATCGCAACCCCCATAGCGGCAAGCTGAATATCTCCATAATTTGATAAAAAGTTATTCATAAATATATTTGCTACAGATAACAGAAGATTGTTTAATGACGCCGGAATACCAATCGCCAATACGCCTAGCATAATGCCATCTGTTACTTTAAAATCCTTAAGATTAATTGACAGAATTGAACGACCCGATACTAAATAGCGAATAAAATAAAGAGCACTTAAAATATTACCAAGCACAGTGGCAACTGCTGCTCCCGTCAGTCCCATATCGAACGTAAAAATAAAGATTGGATCCAAAATGATATTAGCAATCGACCCAAGCATCATACCTCTCATAGCTAAGCTTGAGCGACCTTCCGCACGAATGATATTACTAAAGGCTTGAGACAAAATAACAAACGGTGCGCCAACAACAAGATAATTTAAATAAGCACGCGTGTAGTCATATGTATCTGGAGTCACACCAATAACTTTCAAAACGATCGGCATAAATGTCCAAAATAACACCATTAGAAGCAGACCAAATCCAATCGCACCGTAAAACGCAAAGGATGATACGTTTTTTGCGTATCTTTCTCGGCCAGCACCTAATGCCCGTGAAATTACCGATGTACTACCAACACCTAATAATACACCTGCACCGATAAGTAAGGTGAATATTGGCATAGACAACGTAACCGCCGCAACTTGTAGTTCATCACCTGTTTGTCCAATAAAAAATGTATCAGCCACATTGTATACAAAAACCAATAACATACTCATAATCGCTGGGATTGAATTTTTGGCTACCGCTTTTGGAATCGGCATTGTTTCAAATAAAGCCTTGTCATACTGCATAAAATAGCGCCCTCTTTCTCTAATGTATACATTTAATCAAATCCACTTAATAGTTATCTTTTTCTAAAGCTAAATTTGACTAAAGTTATATGTTAATTGATTAACACACATCATTATCATATTGAATTCGACAAAAGTAAATCAAATTGCTCGTTATATACTCATAAAACAACCACCATCTAGAGGTCATCGATTCTAGATGGTGGTATATTATTTAACTAAATGGGATTTCAATTCGTTTTTTATCGGTCACTTGGAATGGACCTGGGATAGCATTGTCGCCTCTTGGCTCACCGTAAAAATCAGTGTTAAAGCAATATGGTGTACCATCAGGCTTTTCAAATAGTTGCTCCGTATGGAAACCAAAGCCGAGCTTTTCAGTATCAATAATGTCCGCAGCGCTCTCAACCAATAACTCCGGTTTAGTAATATCGATAATGACTTTTTTATTATCTCGGTCGATTGTAAATTCTAATGCAGAGTCATCAAACAGCTTTGCACCTTTTTCTTTCTTATAGGCAAGAGCACCATTAAAGTATACGTTGTTCTCTACATAAATTGCCAACGGCGCATCCTTTGAAAGACTTGCATATGCTGGTTTTTCGTCCTCATCGTCCTCGTTCTCTGTTGATTTTGTCGGCTCCTCACCTGTTTCAAAGAATTTACGCATTCTCTCCCATGGTTTTTCATCATCAGCTCCAGGATATTCATTAAAGACTGATGTTCCAACTGGATAAGCTAAGAATGGTGCTTGTGCATCCTCTACTTCATCTTCTTTTAAGATATCATTGCCGAAGAATGTTTGATAAATCGGTTCATTCGTACGCCAATCATCTTTTGGACGTAAGAAAATGTTATTGTAGAAGCGATCATCTCCACCTGTAAATCTTGTCATTCCAGCAATCGCTGTACTATGAGGGACATGATATGGTGTATGTCTATTTAACTCATTTCCAATTGAGATAATCCCTGCTAGTAGGTTATGAACTAACGCAGTACTATGACTTAATGTTTTAAATGAATAGTCTGACAGTAAGATATTATGGTCAATCATTGTTGGACCATGACTTACTTCAACTAAAATATCTTCACTATCGTTACCAAACATGAGATTATGATGAACTCGTGTACCTTGTGATTGCCAATCTAACCACACTCCCCTAAAGGAATCATGGATCACATTATGTCTAATAATCGTATCAATCGCAGCATGAAGTTTAATACCACCAACCTCTGCACCGTGATATTCTCTTTTCTTTCTTATGTCATAAATGTGGTTATGCTCAATCAAACTAAATGCACAACCTAGGTGACCGACAATACCAGCCTGACCACAGTTAAAGATTTTATTATTTCTAACGATATGACTACCGATATTATCCTTACTCCAACCATTATTAAGAGCTCTAAAGATAACCTCTTGTTCACGTTGGTGACCCATTTTCGTAAACAGTGTCGTCCATTCATTTTGACCCGTACTTTCTTCTTTACCTAAGCTGATACCAACGTTCTTAGAATCACTGATAATATTATTTTCAATCACCCATCCCTTACTCCAATGAGGGCCAATTAGACCTTCCTGAAGTGCAGTCGGTGGTGCCCATTGTGTCGCTGCCTGTTTCATCGTAAAGCCACGAACAGTTATGTAGTTGCGACCAGGGTTTTCAGGCCAGAAGCAGAAACGACGTGTATTAATCTCAACATTTCCCTTAGTAGGATCTTCACCTTGGAAATTCGCATAAATCGTTGTCTTATGATCATCTATTTCACTATACCAAGCAAAAGTTGTGAACTCTGGTTCAAGTGATGTCTCTGACTTTTTCGGATTGCGTACGTCCTCAATTGACGCTTGCTCATACATCGCACGTCCATCTAAATATACCTCCCCTAAATGAAGCACACGGTCTGTTTTAAATAACCAGTCTCCAAAAAGGACTTCATTGTATGGGTTAAAGTTACCAAAAAATTGATTATCAATTTCAGTTTTCCAGATGTCACCATCCCTTACCCAATCTGTAATGACCTCCGCACCTGTGATGACAACATTTTCACCTTCTGCAGCTTGGTAGACTATTGGCTGTGCCTTCGTTCCACCACTTTTTGGACTAACCCATTCACGATAAACGCCTTCGTGAACAGTAATTGTATCACCAGGTTTAGCAATATATGCTGCTTTACTAATTGTTAAAAAGGGCTGCTCCTCAGTCCCTGGATTGAAATCGCTTCCATTTTTACTTACATGATAGTGCATCTAGATCTTCCTCTCTATTAAACTAGTTATCATTATCTTATCTCAATCTATTAATTAGTCAAACAGGAGAAAATATAGTTCTCCACTCATATTCATTAGTAAATGATCTTCAAAACTGGCACTCTAACCATAATCACTACATTTTTACTTAATTATAGAGATAGATTAAGTTACACATGTTTAACAAAATTCACTCATAAGTTAATGATGATGACAAATCACTCATTGGAGGTTAGAGATATGTGTACAGCCATGACACTAGAGTCAAAGCAAGGCGAGAATTTCTTTGGGCGAACAATGGACTTTTCGTATCCGATTGAGCCTGAATTATTTGTTGTTCCGCGAAAACACCGGTGGCAAAGCATAGCAACTACTGATCAATATATAAATACGTATAGCTTTATCGCTATCGGACAAGAAAAAGAAGGCATGTTGAGTTTTTTTGATGGTGTAAATGAAGCTGGATTTGCAGTTGCTGTTCTCTATTTCGAAGGTTACGCACACTATGAGGAACTGACGGAGAATAAAAAATTAATCGCATCTTTAGATTTCGTTCATTACCTTTTAGGCCACTGCCGTTCAACAAATGATTTGAAAAATTTATTAAAAGATCTAGCAATCGTCGGTGTAGCTGACCCAGTCACCCAAAGAGTAGCTCCATTACATTGGTTCGCAACTGATAAAACTGGCAAGACCGTAGTCATTGAGCAAACAAAAACTGGTCTTGAAATTATTGATAATCCGATTGGGGTTATGGCAAATAGCCCTGATCTCCGTTGGCATTTGACAAATCTACGAAACTATATGAATCTCTCCACGACTCAAAAGGATCAAGTATACTGGCAAAAAGTATCATTAACACCATTTGGACAAGGAATGGGAACATTTAATCTGCCAGGAGGATTTACTTCACCGGAACGTTTCGTCAGAACGGCATTTTTAAAAACGCACATACCAATTCCTAGCGATCAATCTGAAACTCTTATGGCATGCTTCCATATCATGAACAGTGTATCCATTCCTAAAGGGATTGTCTTAACGAGTCGAGGAACGGATGATTATACAAAATATATGGCGTTTATGAATACTAAAACGTGTAGCTACTACTTTAAAACATATGAAAACAATCAAATTATCTCAGCTAATCTTTGGGATTACGATGTATCAAATAAGAGATTAATTAGGCTAGGAAGTATCATTCATCCTTTTAGCATTTAAAGCTCATGACTTAACCGATTGATAATGGTCATTATGATCACCATAAAATAACTGATAACCTACCGATAAATTTACAAACATCAACATCATCGATATAATTGTTGATAAATATGTTGATTTACTGGAGGTTTATATGAATAAAATTGCATTTTTAAATTCTTCAAGTATAGATTTTGATAGTCAGCTTGATTTTTCGCCACTAATGAAACTTGGTGAATTTTCGTCTTATAATGTAACGAGTGAACAAGAGATATTAGAAAAGGTCATTGATCAAAATATAGTGATAACGAAAGAACTACCGCTTCCAAAGCACTTAATTGAACAATTCCCCCCTTCTGTTAAACTGATTTGTGAGGCAGGTACTGGCTACAATAATATTGATCTTCCCGCAGCTAAAGAGAAAGGTATTCTCGTATGTAATGTACCTGGTTATAGTACTGAAGCCGTCGCACAGTTGGCAATTACATTTATCTTAAATTTAAATTCTTCAATCATTCAACAACAAAGAATGATTGAAAGAGACAATTTTTCGAATTTCACACAAAATCTACAAGTTCCACACTTTGAAATTCAAAATAAAACACTTGGACTAATTGGGACTGGTGCAATTGGAAACCAGGTAATGAGTATTGCTCGTGCATTAGGGATGGATGTACTGACATACAGTCGGACACCAAAAAACTTTGATGACCCTAGAATTAAGTCAGTCTCACTAGATGAACTGTTAAGTCAAAGTGATTTTGTCTCAATTCATTGTCCGCTAACAGCTGAGACCAAGCATCTAATTGATATGGATAAATTAAAATTAATGAAGCCGACTGCTTTTATCATCAATACCGCAAGAGGCGCTATTATTAAAGAAGTAGATTTAATCGAGGCATTAGAAAAAGGAATCATCGCTGGAGCTGGTTTAGATGTTCAAGATCCAGAGCCGCCACAACTTGATAATCCATTGTTTGCAATGGATAATGTTATCCTCACACCACATATTGGTTGGAAAACGCTTGAGTCAAGACAAAGATTAGTTCAAATTTCAGCTGAAAATATCCAAGCATTTTTAACTAACCAACCAGTAAACATTGTCAATTCATAATCTTAATCTAATTTTTCGAAGCTAAACTATACGATCAAATAATCAAGGCAACCGAGCTCACAATTAATTCGTGGGTGAGGTTGCCTTTAATGTATTTATATAAATAAATTGAATCGGTTAAATAAGTTGGACAGTGATAAATACGATTTATCAGAAAAAACCACATGAAATGCAAATTATATGAGATCTAAACTTAGACCATATCATAAGCATTCATGTGGCGTGTGTATCGTTATCGATTTATTGTCTCTATTTCTGTTTTCAACAACTTCCTTGCCCGATGTAAACGTGTTTTAACTGCTGATAAAGAAATGTCTAATTGATCAGCAATATATTGATCATTTTCATCAGTGACCATTTTTATTTTTAAGACTGATTGCATACTTTTAGGTAAAGTTTCAATTTTGGCTAATACTTTTTCAAATTCAAGCTGCCAGTATATTTTCTCTTGAACAGAGCTGTTAGGACAATGGAGCACTTGCCCGATTTCTGTACCTTCCTCAACTGATAATATATCGTATCTATTCTGCTTACGGTAATAATCAATTGCTGTACGAATCACTATGGTGCGTAGCCAGGCACGACATTTTGATTTTTCAATTAAATGATTGTAGTTTCTATAAGCTTTAATATAAGCTTCTTGCACAACATCTTCAGCACTATAATGATTATGAACGATCTGCTTCGCCACATAATACATCTCTTGATAATGCTCGTGATAGTAATTCGTAAAATCTACATGAATATCTTCAATTGTCTCATACATGACCGTGCCCTCCTCTCTTGATCCATTTATCACTCTTGACTACTGTTTGTTGAGTAGCTTTTTTCCGACCTTGGCAAGTAAATCATTGACTTAAATAAATCACCATCGATACTAACCTTAAATTCCCCGTTTTGATTCTCAATCAAGCTTTTTGTGATCGATAATCCGAGTCCACTACCTTGGCTAGATCTTGATTCATCCCCACGCTTGAAACGTTCCATAAGCTCGTCTTCACTGATGTTGAGCTCATATTTAGAGATGTTCTTAAAGCTAATCAGTACTTGATCAACTTCATAAGTGATATCAATATAAACTCTTGATCTCTCTAATCCATAGTTGAAAATATTAGATAAAATATTTTCAACAGAACGCCATAGTAGCTTGCCATCTGCACGAACATACATACTCTCTTCTTGATAATTAAGCTTGAAGACAAAATTCTTTTCTGAAATCTGTTCGCTCACTTCACCAATTCCTTGATTAACTAATGCAACAACATCAATTGTCTGCAACTCAACAGGAATATCACCACTTGAAGCCTTGGCAGCTGCAAACAAGTCATCTGTCAATACTTTCAATCGTTTTGATTTTTGGTCAAGGATATCAATATACTCCTTCATCTTCTCTGGATCCGTCTCTGTTTTTAGTAAATCTGTATAGGTGATAAGTGATGTTAATGGTGTTCTAATATCATGCGATACATTTGTGATCAGTTCTGTTTTCATACGTTCATTTTTTATTTCGTTATGGACAGCTTGTTTAAAGTTATCATTAATCCCATTAATATTTGTAGCAAGTGTTGCTAATTCTCCGATACCATCAATATTAATTTGATGATGAAGGTTCCCGTCTCTCATCAACTTGGCACCCTCTTGAATTTTATTAAATGCGTTAACTTGCTTGAGTGCCAGCCAAACTGCAATGCCAATAGTGATTGGTAAAAAGACTAACGATGCAACAGTTACTAATGGATATAAAATAACAATTATCGTAACTTTCATACCTAAGCTACCATTATCGAAAATAGCCTTCACAAATCGGTAAATCGAATGGCACACAGTATATAGTAAAGTATGCTTAATAAATGTCCTGTTTTTTAAATGCTTAACGACTGATAAAAATAACACCGTTAAGATTGATACTGTCGGTATAGTAATAGCAGGTAATGCCCATTCTGCTGTGCTCAAATAGTAAGAAAGAATTTCATTTACACCTAATACCCAAAAGGTTAAAATTGTAAATATTGAAATTAAATTAAGATCAACGTATAATTTATCAATCACATTCATCTCAACTTCCTTATCCTTAAAAGAAGTCCTACCTGCTGTAACAGTTAGATAAATTAGACTAATAAAAAATGTGATCACATAGCCAAAGAAATAATAGATTTGATCAGTTGTCTCTGTCTTTTTCTCAACCCAGTCGCTTGAGATCGTGTCGAGATAGTCTTTTGTATAACCTAGAAATATTTTAGTATCTAGCGGAACTGAAGATCGATATATCGATGGGAATCCAAATGAATAAAAGTCATGTTCTAATTTTTGTGGATACATTTCCCAATCATAATCTTCACTAATATAATAAGCTGGATATTGCTTGAACTGTGATTTTTCTGTTTGTTTAGTATTCGTAAATGTGTGCTTTCCATCTGTCGCATAATAGATAATTCCATCATGCTTATTAAGTTTGTTTAAGATCCGATTATAATCCTCTAAATCATAATTAATTAACTCTTGCTTAAATTCTTCGGTATATTCATCTGATTCATAATCGGATCCTCTATGTTTAAGCGTATTTCCAGCTAAAATATGATCCTTACTCTTATAAACATCAATTAGATCAGCAAGCTGATAAATTGTAGTGTTATAATCTAATTTAAAAGAATGACTCTCAAGATAACTATCCTCTACAATTACCTCTAGATTGCCATCCGTAATGTCATAAATATTAAGTGCTGATATGATTGAACCTGCAACACCAACAAGCATTAAAATAAACACAACTGTTCTGACAAAAATTGAGTGGCTAAATTTTTTCAATTTTGTATCCAACACCCCACACCACCTTTAAATATTTTGGTTCTTTTGGATTAATCTCGATTTTTTCTCTTATTTTGCGAATATGTACGGCTACTGTATTCTCTGGCTGAAAAGAAGGCTCATTCCACACCTTTTCGTAAATTTGATCGATTGAGTAGACTTTGCCAACATTCATCATCAATAACCGTAATATTTTGTATTGCACTGGAGTCAAATGAACTGACTCACCATCAACGGTAACTAATTTTTGTTCATCATCTAATATCAACCCACCGGTTTGATAGACATGTTGTTTAGTTTCTATGCTTCCAAGAGATGTATATCTCCTTAACTGTGATTTGACACGCGCAATTAATTCAAGTGGGTTAAATGGTTTTGTTACATAATCATCTGCGCCGATATTAAGCCCAAGAATTTTATCATAGTCTTCAGATTTTGCTGACAGCATAATTAATGGAATATGATACTCTTCTCTAATTTTCATAGTTGCTTGTATACCATCCATTTTAGGCATCATAATATCCATAATGATTAAATGAATCTCATGTTTATTAAGCTCTTCAATTGCTTCTAATCCATTTGCCGCTTTGAAGACGTTAAATCCCTCATTCTCTAAATAGATCTTGATTGCATCAGCAATTTCCTTATCGTCATCACATACTAAAATATTCATGCCACCCACTCCTTCATAGCAACTTTTGTCAATTTTACTTTCACTAAAATTGTACCATAGTTTTCTTTAACCAATCATGGTCAACTCACAGTGATTAATCGTTACCGTTTCCCGAAGGTTAGCTATATCATACCAACCAATTCTTATAGATTAATCAATGAATTTCTTAAGAATTTCTTAACATTTAAATGGTGTCTAATCACAAAAAAAGCACCCATTATGATAAAATGAGTGCTTTCAACTGATACTGTTCTTGAGCTAGCAGTAGATTTATTATGAATAAACTGTTGCCAGCATTTATGCTTTTACTATCGGCAGCCAAATTTCACAATAAAACTCGTTACTGTCTACACCGGTAGTTGGTGCGTATAATTCTATATTATAGTTTCCACCAAGTTTATATTCCTTAACGTTCGGCAACCATTCCTGCCACATTTTCGTATTTACGTCCTGTAATGTCTCCAATGTACAAGGAAATACTGCCCATGTCCCTGCAGGAAGAGTTCTAGTTTCATAGCCCTCCGGAACTTCTTGCCACGGTAAATAATTATCTGCAATAAGATAATCAAAGTTCGATCCATCCGAATCGATACAAAGTCCAAACATACCAGCAACAAGCTCTTTTTCTTCACCACTTAAATGTTCTTCCCAAAACTTCGGAATCTCTTGATAAGAGGTTTCCATATTAAAGCTTCTTTTTCTCCCCAATACAGTAAATGCAGCTTTTTCTTCAATTCGATAATCCATTAGCGTTCCACCTTCCAATGATAATATTATTTTAAGCGGTGCAAAATCACGTAATAATACACCTTTTTCCTTTGCAGCAGATGGTGTGATACCATGAAACTTCGTAAAGGCCCTTGCAAAACTATCTGGTGAGTCGTAACCATATTTTATCGCAATATCAATGACTCTTGCATTACTTCCGATAAGATCTCTTGCTGCTAATGCTAATCTTCTGTTACGGATATATTCTGCAACGCTAAATCCACACAACATTGAAAAGATTCGCTGAAAATGGAACTCTGATACGTGGGCCTTATCAGCAATATCTTTTACTTTAATATTCTCAGTAAGATTGTTTTCCATATACTCAATAGCGTTTTGCAAGCCTTCTGTCCAAGTGCTCATATCATCACTCCTTATTGACTGCAAATCTATTTTAATACTACCACTCTTCGTCTTCCCGACTTTTCTTGCTTTGTTCTGTAGGATACGAATGATAACAGAATAATCTATGAACTTTGACTTGCTGGATTCAGATAAATTATCGCGAAGTCCACTATATTTTGCTATATTGCTATTCTCTTTATATCATTAATGAATTCTATCTGCAATCCACTATATTAAAAATAACAGGGGTAATCCGAAATTAACTGGATATCCCCTGTTATGACATCTTGTTGTTTTATTTAATTTAAATCTAGTTAATTGCGCAAACATCATCATTCAAATCACATACTATAGACCTATTAATACTTATATTTTAACAACTTCCTAATTGCGATTTCTATAATACACGAACTTCTCTAATACTATATTAACTTCCAGAATTGATTGTCTGGCATATCCATGACCGAACCAGATATACGTTCAATAACTTGACCTGAAGGGAACTTGCGGATAATAATCTCTTCTCGATAATCAGGATCTTCATACCAAGCACTAAAATATAATTTATCATCGACTCTACCACAAAAGCTTTCTGTTACACCTACTTCAAACGCTACTTTTTCCGGCCAAATAATTTGAAACAAATGATCACCTGGTTGTCTTGTCAACATTAAAGGTTTTGTGTGCAACAATAAGTTATAACAGTCTGCCACTTCTGAAAGCGGAATTAAAGCAACTCTAGAAACCTTATTTTTTGCGTCTTCGTATTGTAAGATCTCGATAATACCTTTTGGAAAATTCACTCGGATAAACTTGATTTTGCCGTTATAAAAGATTGGACTACCAAAATAGCATCCTTCTTTAGCTTCAACTGGTTCCACCACATTTCCATCAGGGTAATGAACGAAAATAAGGCGGTTACTTTTCACAGGATGATTCATGTAAAAGAGTTTCTCCGCTTCATACAAATCACCATGAGTATAATCATTGCCCCAATACCACTCACGTGTTCCACTTAATGGCTCAAGATAATATATTCCGTTTGTCTTTATTTCTTTCATACACTATAGCCCCCTAAAAAAGCTCCATACAGCAATCCACGATATCTGAATAATTTTTTGTCACTTTCATAAAATTCCTTTTTACTTCACCTATTATACAGTTGTATAATCATATTATCATTACTTTTTTAAAAAACAGGAGGTTAACGCATGTGGAAAAGTAAGCGATTGAAACAGTTTGGAGGAACATGTGGTTATTTTGCTCTCGCTAATGCGCTAAATCACGTCGCACCTAATGACAATCTACTTAAATTCAAAGATGTTGAAAAAATCATCAAAGCAACCATTCAAAAAGGCTATTCAAATATTGGTGAAATCTTTCGCTATGATGCATTTGAATCGATTATGCTAGAATTTAAGAATTATAACAAACAATTATGCTTTAACTATGAGTTTGTCGATTTTAACAAAGAATTAGTTGATTCACTAAGTGAAAACCAAGCCATTGTCGTTAATTACTGTTCTTTTCCACAAGAAAGAGGGGGAGCATTTGCCAACAGTCACTGGGTCGCTATAGTCAAAGCAAGAAAGTGGCGATTTATAGGTAAGAAAAATAAAATCATGATTATTAATAGCTCCAAAGCAAAAAAGAAAAAAATTGATGATATATATGTTAGCGCTGCTGAATTAAAAGGTAAGCAGTTTGATTGGATAGAATTTCTAGAATCAAAAGGTTTTAAGAAGTATTACTTGAAAAATAGAAAAATCAATAGACGGTTAAATCGATATATTTATCAGATAGGAATAGATTTTAAAACAAAAATGAATGACGAACAATATCAAAAAGATCATGCTATTATTCAACATGATCATTCTAAATGTTTACTAATAACTTTTTAACATCATAATGGGGAGCCAGTTTAAATTATCTGGCTCCCGACTACTTTATCCGCTTCAATTCTGATCACCCTAGATTTATAATTTGCGGCAAAATATAATCGAGTTTTTAGAGCAATCGATAGTCAAATTAGCAAGGATTAGAATATATATTCAGCCACTGAAAGTTTTAAATGATCTTCTCGTTGATACTCATACTCCTCAATGATAAGAAATTCATCATTCCCAATATAATTGTCCGTCATATTGATCCATTTCATGCTCACTTGTAAAGAGTGAAATAGAATCAACTAATTCTAGATCCTTATTAATCACGTAAATATTATAGTCAGAAACATCTACTAAATAAAAATAATCTTGATTTACTGGAATAAAGAAATCGAAAATATCCCTTTCAAATGGTAGATCTTTGTCATATGCACCATCATATAACGGTTCGCCAGTCTCAATATCTAAACGTTTATATCCGTCATCCTCGTAATCATAACTAAAATAATAGCCTTGTTTTAAATCGATATACTTACTATCATCTGAACCAAGTACAAGCTCATATGCATCTTTTATGATCATTTCTTCTCTGTATTATTATTTAATTGAATCACTTGATACTCACCAATATTTTCTGAATTCTCTTGAAAAACAAATGATGATCCCTCTGATGTATTGATGATTTCACCATAATCATATCTTTCTTCCTCAATAAATCCAATCATTTTATGAACAGCAATTTCTATTTCATATTCTTTATCTTCACCATTTAAAAGATTAGTCATATCTAATGTTTCAACCGTTACATATTTTGATTGATTATCATAGTCATCATTATATTCATACTTCAATACAAGTACATCATCAATGATCTCTCTAGTAACATAATAATCTGTACCTTCTGCAATTAAATCTTTATAAGTAGGAGAATAAACCTTACTTACAACCTCAGCACGGTTATTTTCATCAAAAGTAAATACTTCATAAATCATTCCAGCTTCTTTATGGTCAAAACTACTGAAATAATAAATCGTTCCATCCTCTGCTTTTATAGAGTGGGAAATATTCCCTAAACTCCAAGTTGATGGATCGTCCTCTTCATTATAACTATACTCATAATATACCGATGCAAAAGTTTCCTCATCCATCACAAAATCATTTATTTCTTCAAAAGGGGAAAAACCTGTTACCAAATCAAGCTCAGCTTCTACATCATTGGCTGAATCTACATCTTCAGTTATTTGCCTCTCAACCGAGTCAGTTGTCTCTGGCCTAGTTTCTTCTTGTTCTTGGCTACAACCGAAAAGTATTAATAGCAAAGTTGCAGTAATCATTAATAAATTATTCATATGTACGTCCTTCTGATGTCTGTTATTAATGTGTAAAAATTATATCTGTTTTTTTGTGTGTAGATGAGAGAATTGAGTGGTTGATAAGAAATAGTCAATAGAGGAAAATTAACAAGAAAAATTTTATATAGTTTTTGACTATTTTCTAAAAAATGATCTCGATAAAGAGTAGGAAAATCTTTACACTGCCAATTTAAAAGAGACCGGGACAAAACACGCTTCTGATCAAGATAAAATTACCACTTCTTTGTTCTATAAGAGGAAGTTGAGTGTATTTTTGAAAACTTGTGTGCATTTCGCAGAACTTGTGTGTATTTCGCAGAACTTGTGTGTATTTCCGAAAACTTGTGTGTATTTCGCGGAAGTTGTGTGCATTTCCGAAAACTTGTGTGTATTCTCGCGAACTTGTGTGCATTTCCTAAAACTTGTGTGTATTCTCGCGAACTTGTGTGCATTTTCGAAAACTTGTGTGTATTTCCGGGAACTTGTGTGTATTTCCGGGAACTTGTGTGCATTTCCGAAAACTTGTGTGTATTTCCGAGAACTTGTGTGCATTTCCGAAAACTTGTGTGTATTCTCGCGAACTTGTGTGCATTTCCTAAAACTTGTGTGTATTCTCGCGAACTTGTGTGCATTTTCGAAAACTTGTGTGTATTTCCGGGAACTTGTGTGTATTTCCGGGAACTTGTGTGCATTTCGCAAAACTTGTGTGTATTTTGCAAAACTTGTGTGTATTTCCGGGAACTTGTGTGCATTTCGCAGAACTTGTGTGTATTTCCGAAAACTTGTGTGTATTTTGCAAAACTTGTGTGTATTTCCGGGAACTTGTGTGTATTTCCGAAAACTTGTGTGTATTTCCGAGAACTTGTGTGCATTTCCGAGAACTTGTGTGCATTTCCGAGAACTTGTGTGCATTTCGCAAAACTTGTGTGTATTCTCGCGAACTTGTGTGTATTTTTTAAATGATAAATCAAACAAACAAAAATGGCTTTGAACACTTTTTTTGTTCAGAGCCATTTTTATACTTAATTGACTAGTTTTGTCCCAGCTTCTATTAAAATAGATGATTAGTTTACCAAAACATCTTTGCCAACTTATTTTTCATTCTTAAAATACTGTTTAACTAAAAACTTCATTAGATCATCAGGCTGTTCTTTAACGAATTCAGCTCGATCTCCAAATACCATTCCATATGGAGCGTCAGAACTATATGGCTCCCACTTCGGCATATCTTCGCCAGTAGAATCCTTTCCATTAGGATCTCCACTACTAATAAAGTTAGCTAAATAGTTTGTCATTTGACGGGCAAGATCATAATGTTTACCTACAAAAGGTCTCCAGCACTTGGCTAGTGTTTCAAAGAAGAACCATAGATCCGCCGAATGGAATGTTCCCGGGTTATCCCAACCAGGTATTTCCGGATCAAAGTTATAGTAATAAAGTGGCGTATTAGCTCCACTATCAGAATTTGCCTGTCCAGCAATTCGTATCGCATATTCAATCGTTCTTATAGAGGCATTTTTTATCACCTCTTCTAAACTATTTGATTCAACGTTACATAGTTTTAAAAATTCATCTGCATCTGAACCAAATAGCTGAACCGCCATTTGCTTAAACTCATCCAGATTAGAAACCTTCGGAACACTATAGAATTCATCTGATGTATGACCTAACATGACTGGAACCATCAAGCGCTTATTTTCCATAAACAGCTTAAGTGGATCTCCCATAACAAACTGGTTATCTACTACTGGACCCCAGAAGGCTTTATATTCTAGCATTTTTTGACGAACGAATTCACCATCTAGTGCACGGGCTTCCGTCAATGAAGATACTCCTAGAAAATCAAAAAACTTAACGCCAGCTTCTTCCACCTCTGCTAAAGTTCTACCGCCACCCGGTATCCTTTCATCTCTGTAAACGCTTGCAAAAACACCACTTAGAACGACAGCATTATTAAAGAGCCCTTCATTTTGAGGTGAGGTTAACTGGAACATGACACTTCCTCCACCTGCTGACTGACCACCAATCGTAATGTTGTCAGGGTCACCACCAAATGCTGCGATGTTACACTTAACCCATTTTATACCAGCCTGCTGATCTAGTAAACCAAAGTTTGTAGGTGCATGTGGTGCTTCAGCAGTTATCTCAGGGTGTCCGAGAAAACCGAATACATTCAGACGATAATTCACCGTAACAACAATTGCACCCCTACGAGCAATTCTCTCACCATCAAATTCCATTTCGGCTGTATAACCATACTGGAACCCACCACCAAAGAACCACACATAGACTGGTAGCTTTTCATCAGTGCTAGTTGCCGGTGTCCATACGTTAAGATATAGGTTATCCTCATCCATTGGAATCTCCGGATCCACATGCCATTCACGAGCATAAAAGTCTTCTTTATTTAAACCTGGAGTAGCCTGCATAGATATTGGCGCAAACTCAAAAGCATTTAGCGTACCTTCCCAATTAAGAGCTGGCTGTGGCGCACGCCAACGATTTTCCCCAACAGGCGGAGCTGCGAATGGTATACCTTTAAAAACTGTTATCCGAGGATCTGCCGCTGGTAAGCCTTTAATCAAACCGTTTTCTACTTTTACCTTTCTTAACATCATTCAGTTCTCCTCTCAATTGTTCCTTGTCTAAAAGCTCAGTTCACACCACAATCCCATGAGGAAAAAGTAAAGGACCATAGATTTTATCTTTGACTGGTTTTCTATTGCATACAAAGGTGTCAATATGGTATGACCCAAGAGCTACATAAGGATTTTCCTTAATGTCCTAAATGTAGCACTGGATTTATATTGAGTCAACAGGTTAAAGCTTATGTCTTTTAGTACTAATAGATTAATAAAACCAAGACATCTTATGATATGCTCCCCCTAAAGTAGACATCTAAAAAACAAAACTACTTTAGGGGGGTTTTTATGCGTTCTAATAGTAAATATTCTGTTGTTTTATACACCTAAAGTATAAATTTCCATAGTTCAATTAATAAATAATGCTAAAATCAATCTTTACTTTTCTTTGTTTTTTATTTTTGAACACACCTTATCTGTACTTTATAGAAATAATTAAAAAGTTTAGGCAAAAATAAAAGATATAAGTCTTTAATTTGAGTACTCTTCAACAATCTTTTCAACATAAGCTAACCTTCCACGACCTAGGGCGGCATAATAAGTAGCATGCTTTCTACAAGCATCAATAGCTTTTTTAAAAGCTAACTCTCCATAATCTTCATAAATCGCCTTTAAAAAATATCTAGTAGAGTATTCATTAAGAGTTCTTGTATATCTTTCGCCATTCATCATTGCATAAAAAGCTGAAATATAATCTCCAGCTGATCCAGAATTCATATTTACTCTATCTGCAATTTCATCTCTACCTTCCGTTCTTCCTAACTTTCCTTCAAATACCTTTTTAGAGATATCATAAGCGTAAGCTACCATTTCACTAGTAATGCTAGAATTATTGGCATTATCTACAGATAGAATAGAAGCTGTATCAATTTCTTCTAATGTCGATTTTAATTTATCATATTGGGAGATTAGCCAGTTGAAATTTTCTAAATATAGCTCTGGGTTAAACACATCTGTTTCTATAGAATGAAGTATCCTTTTTGCGGTGCTAGTTTTACGGCTTGTATACCACTCAAGTTCAGATCCATACATGCTTTCTATTTCATTCCTTAAGAGCTCTAGCCTTTTAAATGTCTCAGGTTGATGAACATAGATACCAATCCGTAAAATATTTTGTTTCATAATTTGAAAAAAGATATAGTATTCACTATTTCCAATAGCTACATCATACCAATTTACATGAGCGGGTTTTTGTGAGGCTATATCCTTCCCTCTATCAATTGACTTACAATAATCAACAAAGCTCCTCCAAAAATCGAGTCGTCGCTGTTGGAGATCTGTTAACCCCTCCTTTAAAAATGAAGAGCTACTATCTGTTTCAGGTAAATCATTTGTTGTAGGCTCTGGAATTTCTGGCACTTCATCTCTCTCTTCATTAACAAAGTCAATATGGAGCAACTCATTTTTTTGTTCTACTGTAAAGTCGAGACCCCACCTATTCTCCATAAATTCTAAAAGCTTTAAACCTCTATTTAAAATAGCTTTAGGAGTCCAGTCTTCTTCTATAGCCACTTCTATCTCTGAATGTGATCCATTAATGTAACCTCTTCTTTTTGATGAAGGATTCTTCTTATCGGGGAAACTATCATTTTGCAAAGAAGAATTTATGCTCTGTGCAAGAGGTAATAGATTACCTAAACTAGCAGACAAAATCTTTATTTCCTCTTCATTAAAATGACGGAATTGATTACGCCAATACCATTTAGTTGGTGTTTGAGGCAAAATATGTTCAATTGTAATTTTGTCTTTTTCAACCTTAGAAAACATCCGCCAGTCTATTTTTTGAATATTGTTTTTAGTAGATAAGTGGCTTTCATATTCGTATAAAAAATATCTTAAATCTCGCCAACCATAAAAGCCTAAACCCGAATCAAAGCGTCTATCTGTTCTAGCTATAAAGTTTGTTATAATTGGATTTAAATCATTATCTATTGTCTCCATTAAATCATCTGCCACAGATTTCAAACTTGTTTTTCTCTGTAAAACATCTCTTGCCTTATTATAATAATAGCTACTTTTATAGCTGGCATTATATCCCGCCATTCTAAAGCAAAGAAATATGAATCGTTCTATTTCTTTAAAAAGTAAAACACGTTCCTCCGCTTCAACTTCATTTTTGAGAGACAAAGATATAGCAACTAGTGGTCTAAAATATCCGATTCCAATTCTATTTAATTTATTTATCCATTGCTTTTCTTCAGCAGATAATTCATCACTATCATGAGGAAAATAAGTGTAATACCAGTATTCTGCGATTTCCTTAAGACTACTTACATAAGCATTTATCTCACTTGGAGATAATTTGCTTACTAGGATAGTTTCCTCTTCCGTAGATTCAATCACATCCTCATCATCAAAATCTTCATCCTCAGTTTGAGGTTCAGCTATTTCATTATCAATTGTAACAGGATGCTTATCAAATACATTTTTTGAAGAAAATTTATTCAATAAAAACTTAATATAGTCATCGCCTTTTCTTCGGGTATACTGAAAGTAAACTGTCCAATGAGCCCTTAAAAATTCATCATCAGCTAAGGGGTGGTTTTGATTTCTTCCTAGCTGATAATATACTTCTTTCCAAGCATCATTGATATTCTTTCTTAATTGTCCTTTATCCTTATCGTCTAACTGTTCATCATCAAACAAAGTTGTTAAATAGATAAGTCTGTTTTTTAAAAGTTCTAAGTTACTAAGTTTTTTTCCTCTATTATTCATTGTCTCAAAGGCCACAAAAACATCGTAATCATCCTCAATTTCATGTAGGTTAAACATTAGTTTTAATGTAAGCCTTTTGTATAGTTTTTCAATCCCATCCATGCCTTCTGCTTCAAATAAAGACTCAAGGTTTCTAGCAAAGAACTTTTTTGCATACATAAGATTTTGAGTATAATAAGTCTCAACAATTGTTCCACCAAATTGTTCTTCAAATATTTTATGTTTTAAGTAATTATAGCTAGGATTGTCTAGCTCATATCCAAACATATATGTTTTAATCATGTTTTCTGGTGGCCGACTCTTCATTATGTACTTTTCTGTAATCGCTTTGACGGATTCAAATCCTATGAATATCTTATCATCCGATTTTTCTTGATTTTCATCTAACCGCTTAATAAAAGATATTATCTCATACATAAGTATAGAAAACGTGGTTAATCTTTGCTGACCATCTACAACATGATATGCCTTATAGCCAATATCAATTAACCAGCTATCTTCTCCCCATAAGCGTAAACTTTCTTTATTAACAGCTTTTAAAGATAAAAGTCCAGTATAATGGTATCTATCTTCATGAAGATTTAATAAATCCTCCCAAAAATCTACTAGCTGTTCTTTCTTCCATGCATATCCCCTTTGATAATCTGGTATTCTAAATAGTCTATTTTGAAATAGTGTTGATAAAGAAATTAATTCATTTGACATTTAGGCACTTCCTCCTTCCAGAGACATTAATCTTCATTGCTTTCTATTTCTTTTAAAGTTCTTCCCTTTTTATCTAACCACATAATCATGCCATTAGCACTGGCATATGTTACAAAACCTGCTGCAGAAGGGCTTGTAAAAAGTATATCCTCTTGAAGCATGCCACATTTTATCCTATCACTATATCGCTCTCTCAAATTATTAATAGTCTCTGGGCAACTTTTAGTAGGATTAATAGAAACTAACGCACCTTTGTAAACAACAAATCCTTCATTAGTTCTTCGGCCTTTGGCTTCAGCTTTAGAAGTTTTCAAAAATAATAAAGGCTCATCATCAATTTCTACTTCCTTAATTTCTTTATTAGTTGGCTTTTCTTCAAGGGATTCAAATACTCGATGACCGAATGTCCCCATAACTATTTCAGCATACTCTATAAACTCCTCCAACTCACTTTCTTTTTCTTCAGTTACATTACCTGACGTTGGATCGCTATTGTTTTTAACACTATATCTTCTTGCGTTTTTAGCTAAATTAAAAAATCTATTTTCTAAATAGCTTATTTCAGTTGGCCCAAAAGAATTGTTTGAAGTAGTAAAGACAACTGCTTCTGTCCAATAATCTTTGCTATCATCTCTTTTATGTTCCTGCAGACGATAAAGTAAGCCCTCACCATTTTTTCTTGCCCCTGCTTGACCAATGTAGACAATATTTTCTCCCGTTTCATCAGATGTCCCAAATAAAAAGTAAACGCCACTTTGCTTAAGATCTTCCCGCTCTTTACATTTATCAAGTTCTGTTCTAGGTATTTTATAAGCAACACCCGTCCAATTAGCGAGAGTACATTTTATCCTCCCAACAGCTGTCCCATCCATCAGAAATAAATTTATGCTTTTACCCCGCACCGCCATCTTTCCACCCCCTCTTAATATATTGATATAAAAATCCTTTATATTAAATACTGATTGATCTATTGAAAAGGTTTATTCACCAAAAACTTCGAGTTCGAACATTCTTTTAGCATCTTCCCTTAGCGACTTAATATTTAACCTTAATCTCTTTATCTCTCTTTTCTTAGAAAATATTCTATCACATATTTCTTCTTGTTTTTTTATAGAAGGTAACGGAATAACAAAGTTTTCAAAGAAATTAGCACTTACTCTTTGTTGCCCTGCCGAACCAGTAAAATAATAGTGTGCCGTTTTCTTATACTGCGTGTTCTCAAGAGGCAATATCTATATTTAATAGTTTCTTGCTATCTGTTCTAATCACATGGTATTCTGTAGAGCCATAACCAAAGCCATTTTTCAATTTTTTTGCTACTGCACATTTTCCATTTTGCATAGACGGAGTAATTTTTGCCCAAAGTACATCATCTTCCATGAATCTAGTATAGCCCTTAGAAGCTGATACACTCCCTTCATATCTATGAATAATTTCACCATATATATCTGAAATACACTCCATTGGTAAAAATGAGATTAGAGATTCGTCACTAATGGTTTCATAATTAGTTCTTGGATTAATATGAGCAGCACTACTTAACCTAACATTTTCAAATAAATTTGATAAAATGATTTCATCTGGCCCACCTAGTGCTAAGTTAAATTCAACTCCCCATTTTATGAGCTTTTTAAAGTTGGTAAATTGAAGTTTACTTGTTGTCTTATTAGATTCTTCAATTTTCTTAATTCCCAATTCTTCAAATAGAGCACTGTCTAAACTATCTTCTAGCTCTTTAACATTGTTCTCTAATAATTTTGATTTATCAATTACGTTATTTAGGTTTTGCAATTTTTTCTTCCGGGTTTCTATATCGGGTATTGGGATTTCTATATCTGAAAGGTTTTTATGAAAGTGTTTGCCTTACAGAGCCCGTCGTTCTTGCTTTAATTAATTTTTAGTTTAGTCTGTCAAATTAAGCGAGACAACATACCTTTCTCAAATGCTTGATCAACAAGTTTCATGAAATACTCAATTGGTGTTAAGTATCCCAAGGACTTTCTTGGAATATTATTTCGCCAGTTGAAAACTTTGGATATATACGCCTGTGGAACTGGCTTGAAATCTATCTCTTTTGGTAATCCGTTCCGTCTCATTAGGCCATTTGAATGTTCATTTAATCCACGTTGAGACGGTGTGCCTGGATCCATAAAGTATATGTCAATACCTTGTTCATTGCTGACTGATTTTATGACACAATAAATTGCTTCATGACCACGTTTAAGTTTTTCAGCAGTCTTTCGGCCTGAAAGACTGAAAGACTGCTATTCCTCTATGAATACCAGTTCTGTTTTAGTAAGATGGGTGTAGGACATGTCAGATACACCCTCCTTAACTTTGGTAGGTTATAGATGAGTATATCATGACATGTCTTTTTTTGGTATCTCACTTAATATTACAATTCAAGATTGTAAATAATATGCTATACTTATATCTAACTACTGCTAGTTGCATATCAGCAGATAAATATTCAATTAAAACAAAAATATAATGGAGGCATAGATATGTGGTTAATATTAGGGCTTATTGCTATAGTAGCAACTTTTATAAATCTTTATATGTATAAAGTAGGAAAAGACTATAGACTTGCTATGGCAATGGGGTTATCATTTACGGCATTGACACTCTGTGCAGAACATAGCCTTATATCCAATTGGGTAAAAGGTGAAGATTGGTCGGCTTTATTAGATGTTGTACCTACTATGGAAAAGACGTTATGGATTCTAACAGTTGTTTGCATTTTACTAAATATAGCACCTATATTTTTAGAACTAAAAAATAAAAAAATAATTACTTAGTTTCGCTGAACTGAACCCTATTTTGTAGACAGTTTAATAAAAAGCGATAAGTTGCTCTTATGCTGCGATTAGATGACTTCGGTAGGTTGCCGGGGTCATCTTATTTAATGTCCATTACTTTCTTGTATGATTGTAATGATTCATATACTCTACGACTAGTGTATGGATAGGTTACACTTAGTTGGACAGATTCGTTAAGGTCATCTAAACTTAATACAATAAAAGTCGGAGGAGTGTCTAGAATGACCAGAAGACCAAGAAGATCATTTACAAAAGAATTTAAACAACAAGTTATCCAACTTTATTTGTCAGAAAAAACCACGAGCTGAAATGATAAAAGAATACGAATTAATGCCTTCGACGTTCGATAAATGGGTTCGCCAGCACAAAACAAGTGGATCTTTTGAAAAAAAAGATAATCGAACATCTGAACAGGAAGAGCTGATTCGTCTTCGTAAAGAAAACCAAAGACTTGCGATGGAAAATGATATGTTAAAGCAAGCCGCGCTGATAATAGATTGATGCGTAAATGTGATTCGAAATAACAAATACAAATACTCGATATCAGCAGTCTTTTTATGTACCGAGTAACCGCAGGTACAATGTGTGACGTCCTACAAATTCCACAAAGCACCTACTATTATGAAGCTAAAATACGTGATAATCAAGACGATGAATTATCCGAATTAATTGTTAAAATCTTTAAAGATAGTCGCGACATTTACGGTCAAAGAAAAATTAAAAAAGAACTATAAAAGCTAGGCTCTAAAGTTTCACGCCGCCGAATTGGTAGAATTATAAAAGCGCAGGGACTTGTCTCTAAATACACGGTAGCACAGTTTAAACCTAATAAATCATAAGTAAATGAATCTGAAATCGGAAATAAGTTGAACCATGAATTCACTCAAGATACAGAGTTAAAAGTTGTTGTCAGTGATTTAACATATGTGCGGACACAGAATAATTGGCATTATATTTGCGTGTTAGTCGATCTATTTAATCGAGAAATCATAGGTCAAAGTTCTGATCCACGAAAAAGATTTAGCTCTAGTTCAAAAAGCGTTCGCTTCGGTTAAATACAATCTAAATCACCTTCAATTATTTCACACAGATCGTGGGAGTGAGTTTAATAACCAGTTAATTGACCAAGCCTTAGAAGCATTTGGCATTGAACGATCATTAAGTGATAAAGGTTCTCCCTATGACAACGCAGTAGCTGAAGCAACATTTAAGACGATCAAAACAGAATTCGTGAATGGACGAATATTTACAAGTCAAGAAGAGCTAGAATTAGAATTATTTGATTACGTCAATTGGTTTAACAATATTCGCATCCATGGTTCACTAGATTATTTAACACCAACAGAAACCAAGCACAGTTACAAGCAAACTAATATGACAAGCACCACTTTACTTGGAGAGGCGGGCTGTGATAGCCTTTTACGCCATAGCCAGCGTTGTTTGTTTAGATTGGCTGACAAGGCTATCGAAATCATGCCCGCAGAGGCTCCGAGTCAAGTGATAAAATAAAATTACTATTTTCATGAAGAACACTAATCGTGCGCGGTAAAACAGATCAATACACCTTATAAAATTTGTTCAGTTTAGTGTTGACATACCAAACTCATTAAAAACTAAGTTATGGTTCAATTGAAATAATAAGGTCATCAATATTTGGTACCTCATCAATTAATCCATATTCTTTTAGCCATTTTGCTGTTACCTCCCACGATTCCTTTTCTTGGTTAGCAAAACCTGCTTCGGATTTCATTTTTGGGAGTAAAATGTTCATACTTTCAGTTTCGACCTCTTTATCCAGAGGGAAATTTGCCTTATCTTGGTTGCTTAATAAAATATCTAAAGCTTCTTCTGGATTATCTATCATATCGTCAAATCCTTTACGAGCAGCCCGCCAAAAGGCTTTGATTGTTTCTTGATTATTTTCCCACGTTTCGTCACTCGTTACCGCTACAACTTCATAGTAACTAGGCACTCCGTAATCTACTGGGTTTATATAATCAACCTCGTATCCTTGACTACGCAATAAAGGCACTTCATGGTTGACGAACATTCCACTAACGGCGTCGACTTGTTCAGAGATTAAAGAAGAACCTAATTCGAATTCAACGTTAATCATTTCAAGCTCATCATAGTTCCCACCATCATGTTCAACGATCGTTTTGACTAACGCTTCATTAATTGGAATACCAGGGTAACCAACTTTTTTATCGACTAATTCTTTTGGTGAATGAATTGGATTATCTTCTCGATATACGACGTGGTTTAATGGTTCACGAACGACTGCCGCAACAGCTTTAATTGGAATATCTTCATTCGCCTTCGCCATTATAACATCTGGCTGATAATAAAGGCCCATCGTTACTTTTCCAGAAGCGGCCAAGGTTAATGGATCTGTCGGATTCGCTGGGAATTGAAATGTAACAACGATATTTTCTTCCTCAAAATATCCTTTTTCCTGGGCTACATATAAATAACTATGTACAGCATTTGGATACCAATCTAACATAATCGAGACGGTTTCTTTTTCATCATTTGTTGTTGACTCTCTAGCATCCTTGCTCTCTGTTTCATCTTCAGTGCAAGCAACGAGCATCAATATTGTTATTAACATAAGGGAAAATAGCATCACTTTACTTCTCATCATAAACCCTCCATTTCATAAAAATTTTTTCTAAAAAAACGACAATAGCAAATAACAGCATACCTATTAATGATAAGATGACAATCGGAGCAAATACACCGGCTCCATCAAATTGAGCCATCATTCGACGGCTAAAATAACCTAACCCTGCTTGAGCTCCTAGCCATTCACCAATAGCAGCTCCAATCACACTCATCGGTACGGCAACTTTCATACCTGAGAAAAATGAAGGTAAAGCAGAAGGTACTTCAAGTTTAAAAAAGATTTGTCTTTTATTAGCTCCCATGGATTGTAATAATTCTTTTAATTGATAATTCGTTGAACGAAAGCCATCGAAAGTGCTGACTGTAATCGGGAAAAAGGTAATAATAATTGTGACGACTACTTTACTCCAAATCGAATAGCCAAACCATAAGACGAAAATTGGAGCAAGTGCAATGATCGGAATCGTCTGAGACGTTATTAAAATTGGATAAAACATTTTTTCTAAACTTTTAAATAGATTCATACTAATTGCTAAACTAATACCTAATACAATTGAAATAGATAGTCCGATTGCAATGACGCTTAATGTAATAGGCAGGTGATGTAACAATAATACTTCTTTCAGTTCCCACAAGGTCCATACAATATCTGTAGGTGTAGGTAAGATGAAACTTTTATCCACCATTCGTGCACCGATTTCCCAGATCGTTAGCAATATCAATATAAATATGAATGAACTGATATAATTTCGCATCATGACATCCTCGTTCTGAACTGTTCGATTAGTTGATTTTTTAATAATATGACTTCTCTTTTATCTAAATCATTCCTAGTGCGTGGTCTATTTAATGGAACTTCAATCGAGTGTAATGAAGTAATCGGGGTTTCTTTTACGATATAGACTCGATCTGATAAAAACAACGCTTCGGATATATCGTGTGTAATGAATAAGATGGTCGACTGTTGTTTTTCCCATTGTTCTAATAACCATTCTTGCATATACATCTTTGTCATTGCATCTAGGGCGGAAAATGGCTCATCGAGTAAAAGAATATCAGATCCAGATAAAGTTGCCCGCAAAAATGAAACCCGCTGTTTCATACCACCAGATAATTCGTGGGGGTATTTGTCTTCGTATCCTTCTAGTCCAAACTCTTTTAGAAGTATCTGCACTTGTTTATCGTCACGTTTCCTTTTAATTTCAGGAACGAGCTGGGCATTTTGTCTAATAGTTCTCCAAGGCATTAGCAAATCTTGTTGTGGCATATAGCCGACTTTTCCAAATCGAGATTGTTCAATACGTCCATTTAAGTAAATATCGCCCTCATTAGGTTGTTCAAGACCGACGATTAATCGGAAAATGGTGGACTTTCCTGAACCACTAGCTCCAACGATGCTGACGAACTCTCCTTTTGGAATCGAAAAAGTCAGTTTATTTAAAATAGGTCTTTCATCGTGTCCTCGTCCATATTGAAAAGATACTTCGTCAAATTTAATTGCAGTTTTATTTTCTTGAGACATATATTTACTCCTTACATGAAGGCGGAGATGTATTGAAGTCTTCTCCGCATCAATCGTTTATCAATTAAACGTTAGCTAATTTTGATACTGGCCACATCGAAATATTTTCTGCCATATCCCAAAACATATACTCAAAGTAGCTCGTTTTAATAAATATGTCTTCTAATTTATCTAACTCATGTTCGGGCTTACCTTTAGCAATTTCATTGATTAAATGGATACAATCATCAGCAATTTTCGTAAAGCCTTCTGATGAGTACATTTTTACCCAGTTGCCATACAATTCATGATCTAATGCATCTGGCCACTTAGCTAATTCCTTTCCGATCCAGTTGTAACTCCAAGCACACGCAAGGACTGCTGCGACTGCGTTTTCAACTCCACCGAGTTGTGCTTGGCTAATCATATAACTTGTATAAGCTGTCATCGTTGATGAGGGTTTCGTTGCTTCTAATGCTTCATTAGAAATACCAAATTTCTCAGCATATTCACGGTGTAAATCCATTTCAAAGTTCATTGTACCGTGTAGCAAATTAGCGAAAATTGTCATCGTTTTCAAATCGTTTGCTTTCGTAGCACCTATAGCAAAAACACGTGAATACTCGATTAAATAAACATAGTCTTGCTTCATATAATGAATAAACTTTCCTTTGTCTAACGTACCTTCTCCAATCCCTTTAACGAAAGGGTGCTCTAAATAACTGTCCCAAACGGGCTTTACTTTCTCAAATAAACGATCCGTAAATTGCATGTATATTCTCTCCCTATTTTATTATTTGAATAATGAACCAAAAAAACCATTCCTACAAGCGTAAGGAATGGTTTACAATACACAACAAAAATTAAGATAGTTGTTTTGTCCGCCATCACTTCCCTACGCTAGTATGACCTAGATCAGGTTCAAAGGGTCAAGACATGTCTTTCTCAGCAATATTGCTCCCCTAGTGATTCATTTATTCAGTTACTCATAGACAACCATAAAGTAAAGGTATTGTCAAGTGTCTATGTTTTTTAAGCGATCAAAATCACGGTTATTCATCAATGATTCGTCTATTTCCTCTAAAAATGAACATCAACACAGACAAATTGAAACGAATCCAAATGTGGCATCTGTTTCAGATCGCTCAATTCAATATACAGCTGAGTTTAAATTTAAGGCTGTTCAGGAAAATTTAGCAGGAAAAGGCCCAGTTCAAATCTTTAGAGTAGCTGGATTTGATTTAGAAATCATTGGATTAAAGAGAGCTCAGAGTGCATTGAACCGTTGGAGGTCTACCTATAAAACATTTGGTGAACAAGGTTTTCTAGAAGGGCGTCGTGGGAAAGGCAACACAGGTCGTCCGCGTGCTGAAAAACTATCAGCTTACAAAAAATTAGAGAAGGCTGAAGCACGTATTCGACTTTTAGAAGCTGAGTTAACACTTCTAAAAAAGCTCGACGAAATGGAAAGGGAGGCGAAGAAGAGACAGTTCTAACACCAAGAGAAAAATACCAAGCAATCAATGAAACAATTCGTCTGTATCAACTAAAAAATATGACACGCTATTTATGCCAAGTCGCGAATATCAGTCCAAGCGGCTATTATAAATGGCTTCAAAATGCAGAAAAATGATGCACTTCGTGAAGAATCAGATTATCAAGATTATTTATTACTGAAATCGATTTATGATAAAGCGAAAGAGAAAATTGGTTATCGAGGATTTTATATGGCGTTAGTTGATGTATTAGACCAACCCATGAATCATAAAAAGATTCTTCGTTTAATGCGTAAATTCAACTTATACGCAAAAGTACGTCGTGTGAATCCTTATCGCCATATAGCAAAAGCAACAGCGTCACACCGCCGTATACCAAATCATTTAAATCGCGAGTTTAACCAAGATGAGCCAGGGAAAGTATTCTTAACCGATATGACATACTTACAATATCGAGGTGGTCAAACAGCTTATTTATCTTGCGTAAAAAATGTCGCTACAAGAGAAATCGTCGCCTATGCACTATCAACAACACTTAAAATGTCGATTGTGTATGAGACACTTGAACAATTAAATATGCATCTAGATGGTAATCTTCATCTGGAAGCAACGATTCATTCCGATCAAGGGTTTCATTATACGCCTCCAGCAATTCAGTAACTTATAAAAGAATTGGAGCTAAAACAGTCGATGTCACGCCGAGGAAACTGCCTTGACAATGCGCCAATGGAGTCGTTCTTTGGTCATTTTGAAGATGAAGTGGATTATAAGGAAGCTGAAAACTTAGCTGAATTACATACGTTAGTCGTAGAGTATATGAATCATTACAACCATACAAGAAAGCAATGGACATTAAATAAGATGACCCCGGCAACCTACCGAAGTCATCTAATCGCAGCATAAGAGCAACTATATCCCTTTTTATTAAACTGTCTAGAAAATAGGGTTCAGTTCAAGTTACTGCTTTCAGTTTTTTTAAATAGAATTTCATTTATTCTGTCAACTCTCCAATTGGAAATCTATTCCATCAACTCAACCCCTATTTTTAGCACTTCTCACTCCAATAACAAAAAGGATTCCACCTGTTTATTCATATAAAATAAACATAGGTGAAACCATATAAACCTTATTCTATCAACACTTCAACTCTTCTTATCCGTCCACTCTTGACATCAATGCAACCAACTCGATGTGGGACGAGTTGATAGAATTGATGTATTTGCGTTTTTTAATGAAATAGTCGTATGCGGGAACATATCCACCATTTGTACCATTTACGAAGACTATTAACTTGGGTTTTATGGCATTTCAATCTCATTTATAAATTTATATTCTTGTGTGTATGCACCTTTGGCGAGTACTTTCAAGAGTGTACCTTCCTCAAGTCTAGTACTGGTCGTAAATACCACTTGTTTAGTCTCTCCTTTTTCAGTGACACCCTCCTCCTTATATTTATATCTTCCGTTATCATCTGCAGGTTCATTTTGAATCTCAATATAGACATATTCTTGTTCAAGCAATGGATTAAAACGATCGAATGGCTCGCGAAAGAAGAAATATAGGCTTCCAAAAACAACGACTACAACAATACAGGATATTAAGAACTTTTTCATAACTTTTCTTCCTTTCTATAGAGCATTTGTGACAATGCTTTTGTAATATTGAATAGTAAACACGGCAAACGTAAGATAGATGACAATATACGCTGCCATACTAATGATGATTGGGGTAATCATGCTTGCAGCCATGAGAACAGAACCTACGTTAAGAGCAAAAGCAGCATGAATTAACCCAATTCCCAGAGGAATTAAATAAACAAAGAGCTGTTTACGAATGATCCCTTTCATAATATCATTTACTCGAAATCCTAGTTGCCTTAGGGTTCGATAATGGTTCTTTTCTTGTTCAGCCTCTGTCATTTGTTTAAAGTACAAAATACTTCCTGTTGAAAGGATAAATACAAAGCCTAAAATACCGGCGATGAAAATAAGTATACCAAAGGTTTGACGGGATCCCTCGTATGTGGAATAAAAGTCAGTGATATATAGGTCACTATCCACATTCCTTAGAAAGATGTTAGAAGCCATATCTGATTTCTCAGTATCTAGTAAGTGAAACACATCAAATATCAACAGTTCTTTGTGCTCGTCCTCTAGGATGCTTTCCCTCATTTTCTCGAAGGTTTCATTAGAAACAAGTAATTGTTCGCCATAGAATCTGTAATTCATCACATTTTCAAGCCTAAACTTGGAGACTGTTAGTGAATTTGCTTGATGTTTTGATGCAAACTGCACTTTTTTTGGAAATGAGGTATCCATTCCCTCTATAATGGCTCGTGTATTATAGTAGATTGCTTCACCATCTTGGGGAATCTGAACATCTAATCCAGCCTGGTCCATTTGCTCTGCTGAAAAAAGCATAAACCTTCTATGGCGATTATCTACACTTGAATCCTGCTCTACCCATGTGCCATTAAATCGCATGGCTTCTAGTTGATAATGTTCGAATCCAATTTGCTCCTCCTCTAACCTACTTGATATAATAGCGGCTTCCTCCTGCATATTTTCCACTGCAAAGTCAAAAGGCATAGCCAATCTCACATCTTTTTCCGTTGAATAGTATAAGGAATATGAAAGTGAAATCATCGTAATGGTTGCAGCAGACAATACAGTGATTAAGGTTAAGGAATTGGCGTGACCTTTCATTCTGTGCATTAATGGGGCAACCGACAGGCTATTATACAAGCCCAGATTCCCATTTTTCTTTTTTCGAAAAACATTTAATATCCAGCTTATTGTCGTATGGAAGACTAAATAGGTTCCCAGTATGGTACTAGCTAGGACTACTAACATAAGAAACATCAGCAAATCTGCATGCTCTACAATCAAGGTAGACACATAATAGCCAAACCCTATTAAACTTAATCCTGCTATCCCTAAAATGCTTGAAAGGATAGTTGGACGCTTGACAAAGTAATCATTTTGATTATTTGCTTTAAACAATTGTATTAGTGTTCTGCGATAAACTGTCAATATAATTTGTAATGATGTGACAGCAATTAAGCAAGTAAAAACTGCAATTGTTTGGATGACTGCTTGGCAGGATAAGGTTAAACCAACCATAGCTTCAAGACCTATCAGGTTCATAAACAGTAAAAGAAAGAGTCGCGAGAGCAAAGCTCCAACGATCATTCCAATAAGTAAAGCTCCTAAAGCAAGAATAGTGTGCTCCAAGATTAGTACCCGAGCTACCCAAGCCTTAGACAAGCCAATTAACTGATACAATCCAATTTCTTGACTACGCCTTCTAATAAAGATGCTCGTAGCGTACATCGTAAAAACAATGGTAATGAAAATAAGTAATAATCCAGCCACTTGAAAGGCCGTAGAGAAGAGGGTACTATCATTGGCCATATTCATAATAGTTCGGTCATTCTGCAGGGTAGCAAAGATAAAATACAAACTTATACTGAAAATCATCGAGAAAAAATAGAGATAATACATTTTGATGTTCTTTCGCATGCTGCGAGTCACTAATTTTTTTATAGTCATTTCTAGCTACCCCCTCCAAGAACAGCTTGCATATCGAGAATATCCTTAAAGAAGTATTCTCTCGTTTTCTCTCCCCGATACAATTCAGAAAAAACTCTTCCATCCTTTAGAAAGATTACCCGATTACAATAGCTCGATGCCAACGGGTCATGAGTAACCATAACTATAGTGACTTGGCGTTTTTTATTAATCTCACATAACTTTTCTAATAAATTAGAAGCTGCTTTTGAGTCAAGGGCTCCAGTAGGTTCATCAGCAAAAACAATTGCAGGTGAGTGAATTAACGCTCGCGCTGCAGAAGTTCGTTGCTTTTCACCTCCTGAAATTTCGAAAGGGTATTTATTGGCCAACTGCTTGATTCCTAACATCCCCGAAATTGCATTAAACTCTTTTTCGGCCTCATCTTTACTTATTTTTGTTAGAGAAACAGGTAACAATATGTTTTCTTTTACCGTTAATGTATCAAGCAAATTGTAATCCTGAAAAATAAAGCCTAGATGCTTTCGCCTAATATTTGATAGTTGGGTATCTTTCATTTTTGAAATCTCTTGATCATTTATAAAAATATTTCCTCCTGTGGCACGATCAATTGTGGCTAAGGTGTTGAGTAGTGTTGTCTTACCAGAACCCGAAGGACCCATGACACCAACAAACTCACCTTCTATAACACGAAGATTTATTCCTTTTAAGACCTCTTGAGTATTTCCCTTTGTGCCATAAGATTTACGTACATCCTCAGCTAGTAAAACGGTCTGCAATGTATTTTGCTTTTTCATCATATCCACTCCA
The DNA here is from genome assembly GCF_000307165.1 of Amphibacillus xylanus NBRC 15112. Lineage (NCBI taxonomy): Bacteria > Bacillati > Bacillota > Bacilli > Caryophanales > Bacillaceae > Amphibacillus > Amphibacillus xylanus. Next base: position 495,843 of record NC_018704.1, on the reverse strand, counting down.
ATAAAGTTATATGTATATTGTAGTATGTTTGTGGATCTATGTCGTAAGCTTTAGGTGATAAAACGAAAGCGAATGTGATATTTCTGTCACCTAATAAAATAAATAGTAGTTAGGTTTTCAATAACCTAACTACTTCAGTATGTCTGATTTATATGATCTCCTAATACGTTCAAATGGATTCTCACTAGTAAATATCATTGAAATAGATGTGCCTTCACCAACAACTGAATCAACCTCAAGTTGAATATTCAACTTCTTGCTAACTTCCTTTGCAAGGTAAAGCCCCATTCCAGTAGATGAGCGTTGGATTCTTCCCTGTTCTCCAGTAAAGCCTTTATCAAATATACGCGGCAGGTCATGTGCTTGAATACCAGGCCCTTCATCTTTAATTTTTACCATAACGAGTTCATTTTCATAGAGGCCAATGTTAATGAATATATTTCCATCTATTGGACTGTACTTAATTGCATTGGTTAAAAGCTGTCTTATAACAAACCCACACCACTTGTTATCAGTATACGTATACCTTTTATCACCTAGTAAATCAATGGCTATATTTTTTTCCATACACCAGGTTGATAGCTCACGAATCTCTTGTCTTATCAGAGCGTTGACTTCTAGTTTTTGTGGCAATAGGTCTGCTTCTAGGGTATCTAATCGTGAAATATAAAGCTGTCTATCTAGTAATAAGTGTAACTTTAACCAATTTGAATCAAGTCTTTGAGCTAATTCATTGGAAGGATGGGCATCTATGGTAATCTTCATGGCTGTAAGGGGAGTTTTCATTTCATGAACCCATGATGAAAGATCGTTATGGTCCATTTGTTGAGAGTAGTGATCCTCGAGACGTTTGTTTTGCTCAAACTCATGGATTGTTTGTAAAAGTGTATATACAATACTGTCTGGAAAATGGACATGAGGAGGAGAAATACTTTCAAACCAATCATCGTCCAAATCTCTAAAAAGTCTAAGCAGAGATTTATAATAGGAGGTCTCTTTTTTGTATCTCCAAATAAAAAAAACAGCAAAAATTATTAGAAACAACCCATTTAAATAAATAAGTGAAGAGGGCTCCACATTAATCCCCCCATCAAATATAATTAAAACATTAGTAAGTATAAGAAACAGCATAATTAGAGCAATCCAACTTTTTTTATAAATAAGATAAGTGATAAACAATTTGCACCCTCCTAGAGTGTAATGGCCATATACCCTTGTCCCTTTTTTGTCACAATTCCTTCTTCTAAATTAAGTGCAGAAAGCTTTTGTCGTAGTCTTGTGATATTAGCTGTTAGGGTATTATCATTAATAAATTGATCATCGTCCCAGAGTATTTTCATCAATTCATGACGGGAGATAATGTTATTATTTGATTTGACTAACACCGAGAGAATTAAAAATTCATTTTTCGTAAGTTCGACAGTTTTATCACCCTTACGAATTCCTCCACTCCTTAAATCAATAATTGCTTCATTCCATTCAATTATATCGAAGGATGCTTCTTCATAGGTATAGGTTCGGCGAAGAAGCGCCTGTACTTTTGCCAGAAGAACATCCATATTAAATGGCTTCTGTATGTAATCATCTGCTCCTAAATTCATGGCCATGACCATATCCATGGCATGATCTCTTGAAGAAAGAAAAATAATAGGAACTTTAGACACTTTACGTATCTCTCTACACCAGTGAAAGCCATCAAACTTAGGAAGTTGTATATCAATAATGACTAGATGGGGCCTGTGCGCTACAAAGTCTTCCAGTACATTAGAAAAATCACTTGGAAAACTTACCTCATATGCCCATTGGCTTAACCCCTCATTTAAAGCTTCTAACAGAAGAGGATCATCTTCAATAATAAAGATGTTCATATTCATTTGGATATCTCCTTCCTATTCACAAAAGTACCTTATTTTCATATTGAAGACATTATAAATTATAAACTTCAATATTAGTGTACATGATATACAAAAACTATTTAAGTATAAAAAATGAATTATTGATAAAGCATTCATTAAACCCTTATTTGATTTGCTGTGATTCTCTTTACTTTTCTTAAATATTTTTTTAAATAAACTCATAGTGTTTCTCCCCTAAAAATAAACTCGTCACCAAAAGTTCGTACGGTTAGCTTTCTTATTAAACAATTTTTCTTTTTCGTGTTCGGTTAACAACTCATCAGGATGTTTTTCTGAATCCCGAATCCAGTTAGCCTTTTCTATCGCCCATCTGTATTCCTCTGATTCTTCATCTATTTCAGCTGCAACATATTCCTGAACTAATTTAGAATAGAAGTAATTCAAGGAATTGTTTATGAGTTGCTGTGTTTTTGTGTATTCATTGTCTCGCTTTTCCTGTAAGATTAATCTTTCTTCTTCCTCTTTTAGCCTTTGCTTTTCTCTAATTATATAAGCCTTTTCTTCTTCATCTATTATCTTAGGCAAGGAGAATATATATACAAATACTTTTCTTAAAAGATCTTCTCTAGTCATTCTTTTTGTTTGATTTATATTTTTTTCACTTCTCCCCCAACTATACCAATATAACTTATAACCAACTTCTACATTTATTATTCCTTTAGTTTCATATTCAAATGTACGATATGTAGAATATCTTTCATCTTCTGGTGATAGGTTAATTTTTCTACATGGTAATTTAAAGTTCAAAGTAATAGTATATTTATCTTTCAATATAACTTCTGTTTCATCATATTTGGGGACAATCTTAGCATCTGCTTTTTCAAGGGCTTTAAATAAACTATCAATAAACGGTAAAACTTCTGGAAATATTTCTCCAGATGCCGATTTAATTCTCAATTTATCTTCTCGATAGGATTGAGCCTTTTTACGATACCCTACTATCGCCTTATGTGGTTTTGAGGATAGATTTTTATTTATTTTTAAATTATTATAAATATCTATTAACCTATCTTCATCTTGTTTAAAATAAGAAAAATAACTTTTTTCTTGTTCTGATAATTTGCCGTGATTTGTTTTTAATGGTGGTAATTCTTGTTTTTCTTTTGTGGACTTAACAATCTTTTTTGGAGCTAATTTAACTTGATTCTTTTTCGCTTTTTTAATTGTAATCACTACATTATCTTCCGCATTCGGTAATTTTGGCTGCGATGGCTTTTCATTCCCCATGTATAATTGACTCCAGTAAGATTGGGTCGGCAATGGTATGTCATAATCAACACAAGCCTTTTCAGATTATGATAAGGTATATCAAGTTTCTTAGCTGCCTTTGTCATTCCAACAGACCAAACTTCATCATATAAATCTTTCCTAAAAATTGATAACAAATATATCACCCCACCTAGTATCGTTTACTTTTATTCTATACTATTAAAGTTTTCAGTCAATTTAACACTAGTAAAAGCCCATGCCTTTTCCAGCATGAGCTCATTAAGTATTCATATTATATTTCTTTTGCAATTTCAATCCCTGACTTAAATTCAATTGTTAATTGTCTTTCATGAATCGCTATCTTTTCAACCAAGCGCCTCACAAGTAAATCGTCATACACTTCAAGTTTCTGCGGTTGCTCTTTTAAAAATTTTGTCATTTCTACAATCTACCGTATAAGTCCTTCCCTTGCTACATTTTTCATCATGACTTCCTGTTTCAATTCCCGTAACCGGTATATTTCTTCTGTCACGTCATCATAATCTTCTTTTGAATTTGCGAGCCTCAGCAGTTCCATTTGGAGTTCTTCTAACTTTTCGTCAATATCAGCTGTTGGTTTATCCGCATTTTCATTCAAAACTGTTTCAATATTTTCTATTAATATCTTCAAATAGTTATCCTTGTTTCCTAACACTTCATTAATGAAAAGCATCGAACATTCATCTCTGTTTTTGATCTGTGTTGAACAGCACCAAGCAATATATTTTCTATGCGTAGAAGTATGAATTCTCCTTTTAAATGTATCGCCACATTCTGCACATTCAATCTTTCCTGAGAAAGGATAACGATTTAAATATTTTCTACTCCCAACCGCTACATTCTTTTGACTTGCTTGATATTCTAGCATCCGATTAGCCGCTTCAAAATCAGCATGTGTGATAATCGCTTCATGGTGATTTTCAATTAAGTATTGATCAAGTTCACCTTGATTTACCTTTCGATTAAAATGCTCATCAGTAAAGGTTTTTTGAAGTAGCACATCTCCCTTATATTTTTCATTCTTAACAATTCCACGTATCGTAGAACCTGTTCAATTGCCATTTCGCTTTGTTGGTATTCTTTCTTCGTTTAGCTGCCTGGCAATTCGTTCTGTTCCTATTCCTTCAAGTACACTATTGAATATTCGCTTGACAACTTGTGCTTGTTCTTCATTTATAACAACTTGTTCATCCATATAATCGTAACCGTAAGGCGGATACGATAATTTGTACGTTCCACGTTTGAATCGTTGCCTAATCGACCACTTATTGTTCTCCGATAAAGATACGGACTCATTTTCCGCAAGGCTACTTAAGATTGAAAGCATAAGTTCACTTTCCATCGAATTCGTATTGATGTTTTCCTTTTCAAAATAAATGTGCACACCCAAGTCCATCAATTTTCTGACTAACTCCAAGCAGTCAATTGTGTTTCTCGCAAATCGACTAATGGATTTTGTTAAAATGAAATCAATTTTTCCTTTTTCGCAGTCGGATATTAAGCGAATCAGTTCAGGTCGTCTGTCTTTTTTCGTTCCTGTAATACCTTCGTGCTATAAATATCAATAAGTTGCCATTCATCATTCTTCTCAATTAAAGTTTTGTAGTGTCGTCTTTGCGCTTCTAAACTAATCAATTGATCCTCATTCGATGTTGACACTCGTATATAGGCAGCGACCTTTTGTTTCGGTTTTACTACTGAAAATGTTGTCATATCAAGTGTTGTTATCTTCCTCATCCACTCACCCCCATTTCTTGTATGTGACATATTAGCGTTAGACCACTGTTATATCAAGGTTTATCGCACACTAAAGGGCCTAATAAGGGATTGAATTTTTGACGATTTAATTTGCTTATTTGATTGAGTTCTTCATGGGAAATAAGCTCCTCTTCACGTAGTTTCATGAGCATATTTTCAGCAAGATGGAAATAAAGTTCATTTTGAAGTTGATCTTCAGTTGGTTTTGATTGTTTATGATTTGGTGTTTGATGATTAGGTGAGAGTTGTGTCATTCGCATATAGGTTTCCTCCTAAATAGTCTTCTACCTATATGCGAATAAAAAAACGGAGATTCGAACCCTTATTTCTGTAATATGTTGATTAATAGTTGATATGTAATTGAAGTTCTAGATATAATGAAAGTAGATTATTCAACAAACGGGCCATTATGTAGAATAGTTACCTAGTATGCAATTCGGATGGAGGATAAATATGCAAGTTATTATAAAGGAATACGATAAAACAGAAGAAGTGCAATTAAAAAATCTGTTAGATTTATCCTTTGAAGATAAAGGTTTATTAAATATTGTAAAGAATTCCAAGTCAGAATTTGCATACTCGGCATTTGTTGAAAATAAATTAGTAGGTGTAATATTTGGATGGGTAAGTAAATTTCATCCGCATTGTACTTACTTTCGAATTTTAAGCAATCCATTTTATGAGATGTATGGAGTAGAAGAAAACTTACTAGCCAAGGTTGAAAGCTTGGGAATTATCGAAAGTCCGTTGCAAACATCTATTTGGGAAACCGCGATTAACTTGAAAAATATTTATGAGAGAAATGGATTTAAGGAAATTAGAAGAACGTATATGCCGACGCTTCAGGTAACTGACATCAAAGAGGAAGTGCAATTTAGTGATAAAAACAATCATATAATCAAAACATTAGCGGATATCACATCAAACAATAGGCTGATGGAAAAATTATCGCTTCTTGTTAGAAGAAACTATGAAGAAACACATAAAGTGAATCCAGTAGTAGATGCAAACCTTGATGAATGGAAAAAGCTGATTTTAGCAAATGACACAGTCATTAATGGGAGTTATGTTTTTTTGGACAAAGATGGAAAAGAGATAATAGCATATTCTTTTCTTCACGAATCAGACAGTGAAAATACATATGAATTAGGCTGGTGTGGATGTTCGGATAAGCAATTCAAAAGATTAATTCCACGACTAATACTCCAACATATAAAATATTCTATTAATCAAAACGTAAGGGCTATTGTAGGTGAATTTGATACAACCGATATTTACGCAATGGAAGTATTAAAAAGATTCCCTTTTGCTCCTTGTCCAACTTGGATTACTTATCAAAAGAAGTAGAATCGAAGAAAGAGGTCTATTCCATTAACGGGCGCGATTGTGGAAGAACAAATAGTCATTTAAGTTACAACCGAAGAGTTTAACTACTCCTCGGTTGATTTTATTTATTCATACTTCACAAACGCATCTTTAAATCCAGCTTTCTTTGCTTTTTCCAGTTGCTTATCAGCATTCTTTTTAACACTATAGGCACCAATCTGTACACGATATAGTTTCTTTCCACCAGTTGATGGATTAGACGTTGAGGTACCTTTCGCTAATTCTTTCTTCACATCAGCTCTGAACGTATCCATAGATTTACCATGCTTTGAAAACCAATGACGTGGGTCACCATGATTACTAGCAATTTTCTTCTGATAGCCCTCATAATGGCCGATGATATTTTTCTCCGTCAGTTTGTATTGCCTACAAAGATAAGCAGCAAGTTCCACCGCTTCTTTATAAACTTTATTAAAGTAAGTTTTGTCGGTTAAATTATCTTCACAGATTTCAAAACCAATATGTGTATTATTCGCATCTCCACCCGCATGCCATCCACGGTGATTCCAGGGTAACGTTTGGTAAGTGGCAATCGATCCATCTTTTAACTTTCCGATAAAAGCATGAACACACACCTGTCTGCCATCTGGTCGTGGCTGATTCCAGTGATTGTTGTATTGATTCTTTCCTAATAAACCATCATCTGGACCAACGTAACGCTTTAAATTCGGATTGTTTGCCCCTGTGCTATGGACCATAATTCCTTTTGGAGTAATCTTTCTTCCCGCCTTATAGCACTCATCCTTTGTTAAATATAATTTTTTAATTCATGAATCATTTCTATTCCTTTGCGCTTCTCCATTCACAAGTAATGGAAAATATTCCGTCATGTAATTGCCCTCGGATGTTTCCATTCATTTTTTCCATTAAGCTCTTTGCAATCGATAGTCCTAATCCAGTACTTTTTCCGGAACGTGATTGATCCGCCATATAAAACCGATCGAAAATATGTTCAACATCTTTCTCTGTTAAAGTATTCGTATGATTTTCTACTTTCAGTTTGACTACATGATCTTTATCCTCGATCGACATTTTAATCTCCCCATCTGAATGGGTAAACGCATTAGCAAACAAATTTTCTAACACGCGTGTCAACGCAGACTTATCAGCAATAATATATATTGCTTCGTCTGGAATACGGGTGATTGGGGTAATCTCTTTTTCGTGAAATTGATCATAAAAACTCATTAACACTTCAATTGCGATATTTTTCAAATTGATTCGTTCCAATGTAACATGAAGTTCGTTCGACTCGATGATTGATAGTTCATAAAAATCATTTAATAAAGTTTCCAATCTTTTTGCTCGCTCGTACGCAATCGACAATAATTCTTTCCGTTCATCAGGTGGAATATCTTCTTTCTTAGCCATTTGGATATAGCCGACGATCGACGTCAACGGAGTTCTGAGATCGTGCGAAATATTAGCAATCGCTCGTTTATGCTCATCTTCAAAATGGACACGTTTCCTATTTTCGGCGATATGTAGATCAATTAATTTATTTATTTCCATTCCTAAGTTTTCCATATTTTTATCCATTAACACCATGTCGATCTTCTTATTCGTTTCTCGTTGATTGTACTTTTTCAATTGGTGAACTATTTTTCTCATCTCTTTATGTAAAGCAAAAAGGCGAGTGATTAAAAATATCGTCACAATAATGAACATGATGATAAACAAATATAACAATATTTTTCACCCGCCTTCCTGCTATTTCACTTCTTTTTTATGAAACGTGACTATTCCAAATAACATGATCAGTATGAAAGACACAACTCCGATGACGATCGATTTGACAATTTCATCATCCGTCATCGTATATTTAAACGATTCGGTGAACTGAGAGAAAAATGTATTTTCATAAATTGTTTTCACAAATTCGTTCGTAACAAACTTTTCCACTAAAAACATCGCAATGGATAGGACTAACGTGAATAAAATCGTCCTGCCACTATCTTCTGTCCATATCGCGAACAACAAGACGATCGCGGTAAAGCTTAAAAAATGAATCGTAAACAAACTGTATGATTTCCCTAAATATATCAAACTTTCTGCTGATAATACATCGTTCGTGCCGACTAATTTTACGACGACAATCGCTGAGACTAACGGAAGTACGATCGTCGTAATTAGTGCTCCAACAGTGAAAACGCAATATTTCGCAATAAATATTTGTGATCTTTTGTTTCCGCTAATCATTTCGTTTTTTATCGCATTGTTTTGGGTAAATTCAGTCGCGATAAAAAACCCAGCTAACGTGCTGACGATAAAGTTGAAAAACAGTGGAACAGTGAAAAAAATCAAGACATTCAATTCATTCAAATTCGCCAATTCAAATGGAGTTCCAGTCATATACCACCATTCTGTAACAATCAAAGAATGAAGCAATGTACTTAATCCGAAGATAAATAACATTAAAACGATAAACGTCTTATTTCGACGTAATTTAAAAAGTTCCGCTTTCATTAGATTACTCATTTTCAACGCCTCCTATGAGCTTCGTAAAATAATTTTCAAGACTGTCGCCATTTTGAGATAAATGTTCGATAACAAGGCCGTGTTCTGTCAAAGTGCGAGACACTAAGTGTACATCATCGAGATAACTGTAAAGTTTGATCGTCCCGTCTGATAAAATCTCGAAATCATGTGCAGATAATTTCTCTTCTAAAACATTTACGCCTTTTGCAGGTTCATCGACTTTAATGCGCAAGTATTGACGACATTTATCATTCAATTCACCGGCAGATATTTCTTCCAACAATTGCCCTTGATGAATGATGCCGAACTTCGTAGCCAATTGATAAAGTTCACTTAAAATATGACTCGAAATTAACACAGTGAGTCCTTTTTCACGATTTAATTTCTTCAACAATTCTCTCATTTCAACGATCCCCATCGGGTCGAGTCCGTTCGTTGGCTCATCAAGAATGATGAATTCGGGATCACTCAATAATGCGATCGCTAATCCGAGGCGTTGTTTCATTCCTAATGAAAAGTTTTTCACTTTTTTCTTACCAGTACCTTCAAGTCCGACAAGTTTCAAAGCTTTCTCGATACACTCTCTTCCTGGAATTCCTCTTTGCAGTCGCTGGACTTCTAAATTTTCATAGGCGGTCATATTCGGAAAAAGAGCCGGGTTTTCAATGATCGCTCCCATTCTTTTATGCGCTGCAGTCATTTCTCTTCGATCATTATTTTCGAACAATTCGATCGATCCGTTTGTAGGAAATGCTAGCCCGGTGATTAAACGTAGCATCGTCGTTTTACCTGCCCCATTTTGACCAATCAATCCATAAATTTCTCCTCTTTTGATCGTCACATCAACATTTTTTAATGCATAATCATTTTTATATTTTTTTGTTAATGCGTTCGTCCGTAAAATATATTCTGTCATACTAATGCTCTCCTTTCATCGTATTACCATTAGTATGATTCTTAAAGTATAAGAAAGGCTTAAGAAATACCTTAAGAAATCTTTAAGATTTCATCCGATACCCCATTCCCCAAATCGTTTCAATATACTCTTCATTCGGATTTGCTTGGGACAATTTATTTCGTAAGTTGCTTATATGAACGTTTACGGTGTTGTCATCCCCATAGAACAGTTCGTTCCACACACTTTCAAATACATTCGCTTTCGAAAATATCTTTTTAGGAGAAGACATGAACAGTTTTAAAATGTGATATTCTCGAACGGTTAATGAAATTTTTTGTCCATTTACATAAACGGTTTTTTCTTCCGAATTTAATTGAATATCTTTATGGGTAAGCACTCGTTCTGTAGCTTTATTCGTATAGCGATATCTACGAAGCAGTGAATCGATACGTGCAGAAACTTCATCGATATCGAACGGTTTCGTAATAAAATCATCTGCGCCAGATCGTAACGTACTTACTTTCGTTTCTTTTTCATTTTTTGCAGAAATAATAATGACCGGCATGACTCCTTGTTCTCTAATTTTTTCAAGAACTGCTTTCCCATCCATCCCTGGAAGCATTAAATCAAGTAAAATTAAATCCCAATTTTGTTTTTCTAAATACATGATCGCTTCTGTACCAGAGTATGCAGATTGCGGATAGTAGCCGCTCTTTTTAATAATTTTGCATAACAATTGATTAATGTCTTCGTCGTCTTCTACAACTAAAATATCGATTTTACCAGGCATTTTTATTCCTCCATCCTTTCGTATATTCATCCGCTTTAAACGAAAACAGAAGGAAGTGTCATTGAAATTTCACCACGATCATCTTGAAGATACGTGTTCAATTTTCCTTCATATACTAAATCCAATAGTGTTAGTCCCTGAAAGTCATGTGGAGCGGTTAACGCAAGAGGTTTATCGAATTCAATTACTTGATTTTTCTTTAATATCGTCGCGACAAATTGTGAACAGAAGTAAGCATTTTTTCTTTGAATAGGTTTATTTACAAGAAACCCGAACAAACCAAAAATGATAACGATAAATTTCTTTACTTCTTTTCATTGCAAATATATAACGTTTCAACTTTTTTAATTGACGTTCCGTTACGGTAAGAGAATAAATGACACAATCAGCATTTTTAAATAACCCTCGTTTCATATCTTCTCTTACGAATCCTCCACTAAATGAATTCCCAACTTTTTTCCTCCCAAAACTATAAGCTTCTAATAACTGAGAATCAAACGATATTGATACATAGATTATAGCGTTTTTTTGTATATAGTTTAATCAATTTAGAAACAATTGAACTTGTATCGGACAAAACGATATATACTTTTTCTTTTTTCATCATCATTCTCCTCTTATATCCTCGAAATGAATATACATCCGAAAACATAAGAAACACGTGAACTACCCTCCACTTATCAATCTTACGGTTTGATTAAAGTGGGGGCTTCTCGGGTAATCCCGTCTAATGACAGAAAATTGACCGAGCTAACCCTCTCGTTCCGAAAGTTATTATTCTTTATGCCAATAAGCGTAATCCCTCATTTTTGACATTGATTGCTGAATTGTGATCACGATCTAATACAAAGCCGCAAGAACATTTATATACACGTTCAGATAATGGGATTTCTTTTTCCTTGCCGCAACATGAACATTTCTTAGTAGAAGGAAACCACTTATCAATTTTCACAAGTTGCTTCCCTTGTTCTTTTAGCTTGTATTCTAAAAAATTCGTGAACATACCCCAGCCGTTATCATGAACGCTTTTTCCAAAATTGAGGGCTTGAGACATACCTTTCATGTCTAAATCCTCAATAATCACGGCGTCATAGTTTGTTGCTAATTCTTTTGACTTATGATGAAGAAAATTTCTGCGTTGATTCGCTGTCTTTTCATACAGCTTAGCTACTTTTAGACGTTGCTTTTCCCATCGTGCAGAACCTTTCTTCCTTCGAGAAAGAATTCGTTGTGCTTTTGCTAATTTGTCTAAAGCTTGCCGATAGTAACGTGGATAATTGGCTTTCTCACCCCGTTCACTCTCAACATATAGACCATCCATAGCAAAATCTAAGCCAGCAACTTTCTGGATTTTTATTGACTGAATATCTTTCTCGTATTCTGTCAAAATAGAAATATAGTATTTGCCTGTCTTTGTTTTAGAAATAGTACAAGATTTGATTTTATGATTAGCAGGTATTTCTCTATGCTGTTTTATTTTTATTGGCTTTTTGATTTTTGGCAGTTTGATATGACCATTTTCTAGCTTAATATTGCTATTAACCATGTTGGTTGTGTAAGATTGTTTCTTTTTCTTGCTTTTGAATTTAGGAAACTCCGCACGACCTTCAAAAAAGTTCTTATAAGCATTTTGCAAATGGATCTGTGCGTTTGCTAAAGCTAAAGAATCCACTTCTTTTAGGAATGGAAATTCATCTTTATACTTTGCTGGTGTCGGGAACTTTTGTTCTTTAAGCTGTTCTTTGTCGTCTTTGAATTTCTCGTACGTTTCTTTACGTTCTTCCAGCATCTTATTATAGACAAAGCGAACACAACCAAATGTTTTCGCTAAAAAACCTTGCTGTTCCTTATTTGGATATAGGCGAAATTTGAAAGCTTTATTTAGCTTGGTCATATCAATTCACCTCATTTTAATAACGAACACTAGTTCCCTTTTTTATTTATTGTACCATAAGTTTTGGCTATCTCCAACCGAAATTCATCGCCCACCTACTCATTTCATTCCTTGAGGATGGGAGACTTCTTTCGGAAAATACGTTAAAAAGTTCGCACAATTGCCCTAAATAAAAGAAGAGGACTCTCATATCAATAATATCCCGATATAAATGTCAAGATAAGAATGCTCACTTTTGATTGTTTAACGATGTACAAGTTTGGGCTATTGAGTATGGCGGAAGCCATACCTAATAGCTTTATGAACTTACGACTTATTCTCCGTTTGAATATGATCTTTGAGACGATAAGAATCTCCTACAATATTAACAACCGTCGCATGGTGAAGAATCCTATCCAAAATGGCATTTGCTAGTCTAGGATCTTGAAAAATTTCGCCCCATGATTTAAAGCTCGCATTCGTTGTAAAGATGGTGCTTTTCTTTTCATAACGCATATCAATTAATTGAAAGAAGAGCTTTGCGTCATCTTCATCAATTGGAAGATAACCGATTTCATCGATGATGAGTAATTTATATCTTGCGTAATGTTTTAAGCGTGTTTCTAATCGGTTTTCAAGTTTCGCTTTCTTTAAGTTTAATATTAAGTCATTGCACTTAATAAAATACGTACTGTTTCTCTTCTTTGCTGCTGCGATTCCTATCGATGTTGCTAAATGGGTTTTACCTACTCCACTTGAGCCTAAAAAGACGATGTTTTCCTTTTGTTCAATAAAACGTAGCGATGTAAAATCTAGTATTTGTTCTTTGTTAATCGATGGTTGAAAGGAGAAATCAAAGTCTTTTATTTCCTTTAAATGCGGGAAGGCTGCCACTTTTACCATCGATTTAATCATATTAAATTCTTTCATATCAATCTCATAATCCGTTAATTTAATGAGGGCATCTACAAAAGATAAATCATTGTTGTTCATAAAATCGATTGTTTCATCTAAATGAATCATCATTTGATTTAATTTTAGGTATTTTAGATTTTCCATAAGTTTCGTATAGCTACTATTCATTTTTATACACCTCACTAATTGCGGATAAATTTCTTATTGCTAGTTCTTCAATGTCATCCTTATAGTGAAGTTGCTTGGATAAACTTTCAATATAATGTGTTTCTTTGAAGTTCATCTTTTGATTACTTATGGGATGTTCCGCAATTAAATCCGTGTTATAATAAACATGAATTTTATTATCGTATACCTGTAAACCTACGGTTTTACCAACGTATCCTGGTGGTACAGAATACAAATTGGACTTAAATGAAACCATATTGGAAGTGTTTACTTTTACAGGTATGTGATCTATCTTATAGAAATCTCTTATTTTCCTATGTGGTAATGGGTTTAAGAGGTTTCTTTCTTTTTTAAGATGTAATATCGGTATTTTACCTGTTCCTTGATGATATTGACTGTTTACTCGATTGCTTAGTTCCTGTACAAAAGAGTGTAATTCCTCATAATTAAATTTCCCTTGATAGGCATGAATCTCATCTAATAGCTTCATAGGTGCTTCTACTTTAGCTTTTGTTCGTGGTCTTCCTGCTATACAAGGCCTAACTTCAAACCCACAATCTTTCGCGAATTGATAAAATCGCTCATTCACTTTACCTGGGTGATAAGCCGTTCTTGGCTCATCCATAACTGTTTTCATATTATCTACTAAAAGAGTTTTAGGCACACCACCGATAGATTCGAAACTTTCCGTAAGGAAAGATAATAGCACACTTTGTGATTTAGAAATCGACAATAGGTAAGTCCGGAATCGCGAGTAAGATAGAAGAAATACACAAACATTCACATACAATATTTCCCCATCTCTAGTGATGTACTTTATGTTTTCTTTCCAATCGACTTGAGCTTGTTCAGCCGGAGGAGTTTCAAAGCGGATGGTTTCCTGGTTGTCTGATCTCCCTTTATGAGAATCAAAGTATTGTTGGAATTCGGGCTTTCTCGAAATATACGCTCTGAAACTAGAATCCGCACAGTCTAGTCCATGATTATCTTTTAAATACTGCCAAAGTATTCGCTTATAGTAAAACTTCTGTGGTGATTCATCTGAGAGAAGCAATTTGATAACATCATAAAAATCATCGATTTTCGACTTTCTTTTCCTTGTATGACTTGGTTGAAAACCGTTTAAGTATTTATCGATTGTTCTACGATCAACATTCAGATCTCTCGCTAATTTACTTTTATTAATTTTCATGTTCAGACTCTCCATAAATAATTTTAATTTTGGTAAGTCTGTAAGCTCTTTTATTTCTATTTCGGTATTTACATCAATTTTTATATGCATCATATTCACCCCAGAATATTATGCAATAACCGAACGAAACTGTACATGCTTATCTAATCATTTCTGTACATTCTTAAGCTATCATTTATATCCCGACTATTAAAGAAATGGTACAAAATTTGTTTCAAGAGCTTCAAATTGTATATCAAAATATTTTCATTTCACTTTTAGATGAATTGGATGAGTGGCTGATGAATAACCGTGATTATAAACGATTCAAAAATAGGGAAATGCAGAAGTGTACAATTGCCACGATGTTTGGTGAGGTTACAATTAACAGAAGTAAATACTTTGATAGGGAAGCTGGTCACCGTGTCGCAACCAATCAACCAGCGAAACTGATAACCAAAAAAAGCCGAAAAAGTTTCCGTCCTTTGCGAAGTTGCCCACATAGAAGACAAGGGAGTCGATAGACGCCATTCAAGGACATTTACCAGCATTGACCAGAGATGAACAGCGAAAGCCTTATACAAGAACGTTGCGAGGATTGGTAGGCTTTTAAATGGTATGATGTGTTTTTTGAATGAAGTGGAGAGTAGTCCCATGCATCATCGTTTGAACTTTACATGGAGAAGGGAGCATGATATCCTGGCGAACTTAGCCAAGCCTTTCTATACTTGGCTCCTTGGCTGACTACTCGTGCTCCCAGAGGCTCCATGTCAACTTACAACAATACGAGGGAAAGGGGATTCCATTATTTAAAGAGGGAGATTATCAATTGGATCTTTCGTTGAAAGGAACTAGGGATTTCAATCAATTTGTTGAACTACACTACGATGTCAAAAATTAATGGAACACTCTTCAACTAAAGGGCGCAGTTGTTGAATAAACAGCGTGCTGTTAAAGGGCCGTATAGTGATAGAAATGCTTTACTGGTGGAATGAGTAAATAAAGAAAGGAGTGTCTGATATGACTATGACTCTTATTATAATTGCATCTATGTTTATATGGATTTATGCAATTAATGAGCTAATCAAGCCTTCAAAGAAGCAGAATAATCGTAAAATCATTACTTTAATTTCTTTTGGCTCGTTATCAACATTGATTATTACTGTTTCACTTTTTCAGAGTCTTCCATTTTTCAATTAACGGGTCAGATTGTGGCATAGCAAATACTAGTTAAAAAATAACCGAATCGAATAATCACTCCTCGGTTATTCTTGTTATTCTTACTTCACATAAGCACCCTTAAACCCAGACTTCTTTGCTTTTTCCAACTGCTTATCAGCATTCTTTTTAACACTATACGCACCAATCTGTACACGATATAGTTTCTTTCCACCTGTTGTTGGCTTTGATGTTGACGTACACCCATTTCACCGTGTAGACAAAATAGATGTTCCGTCCTAAACCCTTGTTGCATCAAAGCTTACTTTCTAGACATCAATGCTACCAACTCCACATGCAACGAGCGGGGTGGATTGATGTCTTTTACATTGTCGGTAGTCGGAAACAAGTCAAAGGCACTTTTTGCACTATCGGTAGGCGGGAACATATCGACATATATAATTATAACGCCAACTACTAGATTTGTAATTGGCGTTATAATTATTATGACTTTAGTTTTGCTTTTAACTCTTTTATTTTTGTTTCTATTGTTGATATTACTTTTTTAAATTCCTCATCACTCTTACCTGTAGGATCATCCAACCCCCAATCTTCCCTGTGTTTACATGGAAGGTAAGGGCATTCCACATTACACCCCATTGTAATAACAATATCTACTGGAGGTATTTCATCAAGCAACTTTGAATGTTGAGTTTTCTCCATATCTATATCATAAAGCTCTTTCATTAGGCGCACAGCATCCTGGTTAATTTGAGGTTTTGTTTCTGTGCCAGCAGAGTAGCTTTCAAATATATCTCCTGCAAAGTGCTTACCAAGTGCCTCGGCTATTTGGCTTCGACATGAATTATGAACACATATAAATGCGACCTTTAGTTTATTACTCATTGGCCATACCTACTTTCTTGATTTTTCTGGAAACCAGTGTCTTGTATTATTCGCTATCTTTACTAATATCAGCATAACAGGCACTTCTGTTAGAACTCCTACAATGGTAGCAAGTGCAGCTGGGCTTTGTGTTCCAAACAATGCAATCGCAACGGCAACTGCCAGTTCAAAAAAGTTAGAGGCGCCAATCATGCCAGCAGGCGCTGCTATCTCATGAGGTAGTTTTATAGCCTTGCTTGCTAGATATGCAATGAAAAAGATTAGGAAAGTCTGAATAATTAATGGTATAGCAATTAAAACAATATGCAGTGGATTATTCAGAATTACATCGCCCTGGAATGAAAAGATTATTATTAATGTTAGCAATAGACCTATGGTGGTGACATTCCCAAACTTCGGTATAAAGCTATTCTCAAAGTAATCGAGTCCTCGCTTTTTTGTGATGTAATTACGGGTAATTATACCACCAGCCAGCGGGATAACAACAAACAATACTACAGATAAAACAAGAGTGTCCCAGGGTATGGTTACACCGCCCACACCTAGAAGAAACGCAACTATAGGCGTGAAAGCTATGAGAATTATAAGATCATTTGTTGCCACTTGCACGACGGTATAAGCCGCGTTGCCTTTGGTCAAATAACTCCATACAAATACCATCGCTGTACACGGTGCAGCTCCAAGAAGTATTGCTCCCGCAAGATAGTCTTGTGCCAATTCTGCCGGAATTAGAGATTTGAAAATTACAAAGAAAAACAGCCATGCAATGCCGAACATGGTAAAAGGCTTTATCAACCAGTTGGTTATCCATGTAACAAAAAGCCCCTTAGGATTTTTGCCTACATTTCTTATGCTTTGAAAATCTACTTTTAACATCATTGGATATATCATAAGCCAGATTAAAATAGCCATAGGTATTGAAACATTTGCATATTCAAAACGCCCTAAAAACGCTGGGATTCCGGGTAAAAACTTTCCAATCAATACCCCTGCAAACATACATAAAATAACCCATACGGTTAAGTACTTTTCAAAAAATCCAATTCCACTATTTTGTTCCTTACTCATGTTAAATCAATCCTTCTTTCTTTTTAAGCTATCAAAAAATGTAATTAAGTTTTGTGGGATTTGTTGGGTAGCTTTTGGTTTTTACAATTTCACCATCTGCCAGTGTTACAGGAAGAATATCTGCTCCTTCCTTTTGTAGAATTTCACTTATAACTTTATTGGAGATAAAATCCTGAGGTTCACTTGACAAACCATGCCTTTCCTGAGGTTCACTTGACAAACCATGCCTTTTTATAATAATCCCTTTTTCTTTAAGCGAATTAATAACAGTTGCTACTCTTAACAGCTCTGGGTCAATAGATGGTCCACAAACTCCTGTCGAGCAACACATTGCTGGGTCAAAAATCTCAATATTTTTCATTACTAAATCCGCCTTAACAACATTGATTATCAGATTTTTTATTTTTGCTCTTTTTACAAATACAATCTTCTTTATCGTTTGTTATGCATGTAAAGAAAGCTATAACCTCATCCGTTTTTTCCTTGTTTAATGTATATCTCATCCAAGCCCCATCACGTACTGCATTTACAAGACCGCTTTCAGATAATATCTTCATATGATAACTAAGAGTGGATTGAGAAATACTGAATTCTTCTAATATATCGCATGCGCACATTTCTCCACACGATAGCATATCTATAATCTTTAACCGTGTTTCATCTGACATAGCCTTAATTGCAGGAACATAATCTGCATATGAATGTTTCATAAAATTACCTCCTATATATTCATATGTATCAATGACATCGAATGTTCTCGATATCTTATAACAAGAATATCCGGCATATCGATAGTTGTCAATATGGTTTTATAATAAGTTAACGACAAAAAGCGCCGACTAAGATGCCACTGCACCTCAATCGGCGGTCAAATTCGTTTTATTTTTCTATATCAATTTCTATACCAGATTTAAACTCAATAGTTAGTTTATCATCATAGACCGTTATTTTCTCTATAAGTCTCCTTACTAGTTGCTGATCATACTCCTCAAGGAGGATGGATTGTTCATTAATGAATTTTTCCATATCTTCTAGCCTTTGCTTGGAGCCCTTTTTGCCAGCTTCTTCTGCTAAAGCCTTATGCCTTTCTTCTCTGAGCCTATAAATCTCATCGGCAATGTCGTTATAATCCTCTTTGGAATTGGCCAGTCTCAAAAGATCTTTTTGTAATTCCTCTAGCTTTTTATCTATAAGGGCTTGCGGACAAAATCTTAGACCAAAATTGTTCAGGAGGAAAACAATGTTCGCCTATGAGGATAAATTAAAAGCGATAAAACTATACCTTAAATATGAATCTTATGCTGCCGCAATAAATGAATTAGGATATCCATCACGCGGAGCGCTTATAAAGTGGGTAAAAGAGTACAAAGATAACGGGGATATTAGAAAAGAAAATACTCGGAAATCCAAATATACAAATAATGAAAAACAACAAGCGGTCGACCATTATTTAGAATTTGGGAAGTGCTATTCTCGTACGTGTCGGATGTTAGGATATCCTAGTCGCGAATTATTAAGACAATGGGTAAAGGATTTGGCACCTGAGTCTCGTAGATTAAATAGAAATGGGTTAACATTAACTTCAGTTGAAAAGGTAGCTGCTGTTCTGTCCTTACTCACACGCGGTGACACATCTGCACAGAGTGTTGCTGATAAAGTCGGTGTTAGTTGGGAAGTTCTTTATAAACACAAAGATCAGTTGCTAGGTAAGGGAGTGCCCATAAATAAAATGAGTGAATCTACGAACACAGATATTAATAAGCTCAAGGATCAAGTCAAGCAACTCCAAGAAGAGGTATATTATCTTCAAATGCAAAAGGATATATTGGAAAAGGCGGGAGAAATCATAAAAGAAGACCAGGGCATCTTTCTGGAAAAACTCACAAATCGAGAAAAAACAATCCTGATTGATGCCATTCGCCCAAAGTATAAGCTATCCCAGTTATTGATAATCGTTGATAACCCTAAAAGTAGTTACTGTTATCATAAGAAGCAACTTGCTTTGCCTGATAAATACCAAGATGTACGTGCTAAAATTATTGATATCTTCGAAAGAAACAAACGTCGATACGGCTACCGCCGGTTACATGCATCACTGAAAAATAGTGGTATCCTTCTTTCAGAAAAAGTTGTTCGGCGCATTATGCGGGAAGAAACCCTTATTGTGAAAACTATTAAAATGAGAAAATATAATTCGTATCATGGCGAAATATCTCCGGCTGTACCTAATATTCTTCAAAGAGATTTTAAGGCGGATAAACCAAATGAAAAATGGGTTACAGATATAACAGAGTTTAGTATTCCCGCTGGAAAAGTTTATTTATCACCAATGGTTGATTGTTTTGATGATGCAGTCGTGAGTTGGACAATTAGCACTTCTCCCAATGCAGAGTTAGTGAACACGATGCTTGATCAGGCGGTATCTATATTGCAGAAAGATGAGCAAGCAATCATTCATACAGATCGTGGCGCGCATTATCGATGGCAAGGATGGATTGATCGAATGGATAACAATAATCTGATACGTTCGATGTCAAAGAAAGGTTGTATTCCCGATAATGCCGCATGCGAAGGTTTTTTTGGACGACTTAAAAATGAGTTCTTTTATGGTGAATCGTGGATAGATGTATCTATTGAAGACTTCATCGAACTATTGGATGAGTATCTTGAATGGTATAATAATAAAAGGATCAAGCTATCGCTAGGTGGAATTAGCATCATGAAATATCGAGAGTCATTGAAACTTATAGCATAACTTCGCTGACAAATATCATTTCAATATAAGACTAAAATGAGTTTTACTTAACTATTCAGAGTTGAAAATTCAATCTAAAAATGGTCCAAGAAAACATCCGCACCTCCAACTGACTACCTTAGTTTATCAGTTACAAATATTTTATTGAGGCATAATTTCTCGCTGATTGTCCTTGTAAAATTATATCTTTACTCATATTCCATACAGTTAATTTATTTTCACATTCAATAAATACATTTAAATACATTTGTGGTATATAGTGTTGATTTTTAATTTTACCTAACATTTTTCCCTTCCTCTCATATGTCTAGATTTACATAATTAATTTTTTTGCTATTTCTAACCTATTACGGTAAACCACCGTTTCAGCTTTTATCCCACTTTAAAAGAAATTTTTTCCCCTTTCTCCCCTTAATATAAATATAACTCTATCAATCTAACTAATCTCTATATAGTTAGGTTGTCTTTTTGACATGTCTAGACTTTTCCTTTTTGCCATTCTAGAATTATCAAAATCACCATTCTTGACTTGTCCTTTTAACAAGTCTGAAATCATAAATGCAAAAATCAGCAAGTTTTTTACTCCTTGCTGATTTTCACTTTTATCCTTATTTTCTTGTTTCTCCACTAACTAGGTCAACCATCACCAAAACCTTAAAATGTTTTTTCAGCACCTTTTTCTTGAATTTTTGCTCATCTTCTTCGAAGGCAAAATAGTCGTGAAAGTGCTTAAATCTCAGGATTTCTATATAATTTCCTTTTGTAGTAACGCAATAGTCTCCACATGGCTCGAGAGGACAGAATGAATGTCATTTGAGCGTATCCGTTCTCGGAAACATATCTACTGCGTTTTTGGGGCTATCGGTAGACGGAAACATATCAATATACCTCATGGATTATTATTTTCACTCCTTGGTGTGGAGTTATTTTCAGATAGCATCATATCGCACTCCTTTGCTGTTTATGTTGCGGGTGTTTCAATTTTATCTTTTCTCTTTTTTGTTGGCCGATACAATCAGCATCATGGGACGGCGCATTTCATCCTGCATCCCCGGAATATCCATCATGTTTTCCGGCGGCTGCGGCTCCACAATCTGATTTATTATAAAACCATTTGAAAGCAGTGTATTTAGATATGTGGTCAGTGTTCTATGATATTTTGTAACCTTTTCTCCCAAAAACACAGCTGTCCGTTTGCCCTCATAATAATAATTATCCACCGGAAAATGCAGTATTTCTCCTTTTTCGTTATAATGCCAGTCTTGTGTTCCATAGGCAGTAAAAACAGGATGTTCAACCGTAAAAACTAGCTTACCACCAGACTTCAGTATTCTATATATCTTTTTTACTAAAATCTCATAATCTGCTACATAGTGAAACGCAAGTGAACTTAATATTACATCAAAACTCTCCTCCGGGAATTCCACATCTTCTATAGCACAGCATTTATATTCAACCTGTGGAAAATGTGTTTTTTCTTTGGCTACCTCGAGCATTTTATGAGAAATATCAACACCTACAACAGAAGAAGCACCGTGTTCCATCGCATAAATACAGTGCCATCCATAGCCGCATCCTAAATCAAGCACACGCTTATCTTTAAAATCCGGCAGCAGCTTTCTCAATGTTTCCCATTCTCCTGCACCGGCTAGTCCCTGCTGTGAGCGACTCATTTGACTGTATTTTTCAAAAAATATACTATCATCATATTTGTTTTCTTTCATTTAAATTCTCCTCGTTCCAAAAGTTATCTATTTCCGATGTTAGCTCTTCAAGATTATTAAATATTTCCTCTTCGCTCCAATTCCACCATTGAAGCTTTAGCAAGAATTCAATCTTTTCGTCACTAAAGCGTTTTTTGATAAACTTAGCTGGATTCCCACCATATATTGTATATGGCTCAACACTTTTCACTACTGTTGAATTAGCGGCAATAATCGCGCCATCACCAATTACAACGCCTGGCATAATGGTTACATTTTGACCTATCCAGACATCATTGCCAATCACTGTGTCTCCTTTAAATGGTAGCTCTTCTATTGTAGGTGCTACCTTCTCCCATCCGCCACCAAAAATATTAAATGGGTAGGTTGTTATTCCATCCATTCTATGATTTGCGCCATTCATAATAAACTTAACACCCTCTGCAATTGCACAAAACTTACCTATTATCAGTTTGTCCCCTAGAAATTCGTAATGATGCTCTATATTATCATAAAACTTCTCTGGAGACTTTTTATTATCGCTGTAATAAGTGTATTCACCAATCTCAACATTTGGTCTTTTAGGTAGATTACTTATATAGCAAACCGTCTTTATATTTTCATTCGGATAAAGTTTTTTCTTATCTGGCCCCGTCATAGAATATTGGCTCCTTTCAGGTATTCAACCTCATTTACTAGTCTTTGAAGAATCTCTATTCCTTTTCTTGTACAATCTACATCAGTTGATATTAAGGAAATAACCTTATCGACCCTTTCCTTGTAATCGCTTGGCTTGATCTTAAAATCTTCAATCATCTTAACAGCCTTTTTTTCATTTATACAGTATTCTTTATTTGCTGCAAATAAGTCTTGATTAAGGGAAGATATGCTTCGAAAGCAATGTCGCGCAAATATTGGATACATCGTCTTTATCTATATTGTTCTCAGCAAACAAATATTTCTACGGAAAGGGGCCTTCATCTCCTATGACCCCTTATCTCTTTACTTGATATTCTGGTCTTATTTAGTCTGGATGGTATAGGAGGTGACTTCCTTTACCTTGGCATTTTTCCCAAACCCATTGAATCTATATATGTCACAATACTCAAAAGTAGACTCATCACTAAAGATAATACTTCCATTAACAGCAGCCACGTTGCCATGGGTTATTAGATTGCTTATTAGGATTTCTTTAATGCTCCTGCCCCTATAGTTCCTTAATCTTTCAAGTATTTTATCCTTATCAACTATTAATTCATTCCCTATAATCTTCCAAGTGATATTGTCAGATGTATTATCCTCTATATATCTATCATTTCCTGTGGCAAATGCAATATAAAAATCTAATAGCACAATTTTTTTAGGAGCATTACCACAATCCTTTGGATATGATATTCTTATTCCATCATAATAATCTACCTTCACAGCTTCATCTCCTTCCATATTCCCTAAGAAATATTATTACAATACTAGTCATAAATAAAGATTTCTTCAATAGGCACTTCTACAACCCTTGAAATATCAATGGCTAACTTAAGAGATGGGTTGTATTTACCCGCTTCAAGCCTGATGATGGTTTCCATACGGACTCCTACTAGCTGGGCAAGTTCCTCCTGGGTCAAGCCTTTTTCTAGACGATACTTCTTTAGGTTACAAGTAAACTTTTGGATAGGTCTCACCCCTTCTAATCTTGATCATAATGCCAGAAGAGATAGGCGTATGATATTAAGGTTCCAGCCCACCCAAGGGCACAGATTAGTATGATTAATTCTTTTGTTACAAAGGAAAACCCTGAGAAAAATCCAATAGTAAAGAGAGTGATTAAGGGGATCTTAGCAGTCTTCAACTTAGCCCTTTGACTATTTTCAAAATATCGTTCATCTTGCATTTCATCAGCCATCTTCCCTATAAAATAGTAGGCAAAAAAACTAAAGTAACTAAACCAGAATAGGGCCAGGGGCTCACCAGTTTTAAAATACTTGAAACCTTGAAAACCTAAGAATCCTAAGAGCCATAGGTATTTAATGGGTTTTTGGATCCTAATCTTCATCACTATAACAACCCCCATGTGACATATTTATATCTATGTTACAAATATTTCACCTCACTAAAAAATAATCAAGGGCGATGGGAGTTTTGAAGTCTCAATTGTAATCCCTTTGCACAATTTATTGGCATCATATGTTGAAAATGCTTTATTTAGCGACGGAAAGAGTTAGTAAGAAATGGACACGAGCATATCCAAACTGGGATTTAGTAATAAGTCAGTTAAAGATATTATTTGCTGAAGTATTAAACAAAGGAGCATACTTGGGGACTCTGTCCCCAAAACCCCTGAGGTTTATCGCTTTAGTTCTTCCAGGAACGGATGAAAAAACGGATAGCTAACTGCAACCATCCGTTCCTGTATAGAACTCTAATAACCGTTCAGGTTGCTCCTCAGCATAGCCTTATCCTGTTATTAGATAAGAATTAAGTATATTATTCCCAATTATAGGTACAATATACTTAATCAAATGACCTTTGAAAGATCAGTTTCTATATCAAATTACTTTATATTCTTTTACCAATTATTAATTAAAAGAATGAGATTACACAAAATTATTTACACCGCCAGTATATTCTTGTTCGGAATAAATTTGTCTAAAAAAGGGTTGCCTTTCCAGTATCACTTTTGTCTTGTAGCGAAAAATAGTAAAAAACTGCACCTATCGAAACAAATATAACAATAACTGTAAGAATATTTTTATAGTTTCTTTCAAACCAACTTGTTGCCTTAAAGTCTATAAATTTCCACCCTGCTCTCTTATATTGAGATTTAAATACACTTATTCCTAACATTCAACTTGACCACTCAACCTCGACTAAAACAGAAAAACATCTAAACTGTACTCTCTAATAATTTTTTCATCTAAACTGTACTCTCACTACTTATTTTTATGATTTTCCGCTCTACTATTTTCTCTCCTTCTTACAAGAATTTAGAAATAATCAAACAGTCTAAAGTCTTATATATAAGGGCTTTGCAGCCTTTTAATCTTCCATCCTTGACATCAAGGCAACACACTCAACGTGGCTCGTTTGCGGGAACATGTCGACTGGTTGTACTTTCTTCAGCTTATAGCCACCCTCTGTTAAAATCACGAGGTCACGTGCAAATGTTGATGGATTACATGATACGTAGACAATTCGCTTAGGGTTCATTTCAACCATCGCATGAAGCAGTGCTTCATCACATCCTTTTCTTGGTGGGTCAACAACGATAACATCAGGTTTTAGGCCGTTTTCTTTCCATGCAGGCATAACCTCTTCTGCTTGTCCGACAATAAATTCTGTATTATCCATGTCATTTAATTTAGCATTTTTCTTTGCGTCTTGAATCGCTTGTGGAACGATCTCTACGCCGTAAACTTTTTTCGCTTTTTGGGCAAGGAATAATGATATACTTCCAATTCCACAGTAAGCATCAATAACTGTTTCTCCACCTGTTAAATTGGCATATTCTAACGCTTTATCATAAAGTACTTTCGTCTGTTTTGGGTTGATTTGATAAAATGATAGTGCTGAAATAGCGAATTTAACATCACCAATGGTGTCATAAATATATGCTTCACCCCAAAGACATTTTATTTTTTTACCTAAGATTACATTTGTCCTATCTGGATTCACGTTGTGCATGATTGATGTTATGTTAGGCTGTTTTTCAAGAATACGTTGAATAAATTCATCCTGCTTTGGTATCTTATTTGTCCGAGTGATGATGACGAGCATTGTTTGTCCTGTATTTTCACCAGTTCGAACCATAATATGACGTAATACACCTCGGTGTGTCTCTTCATTATAGGCTGGTATCCCAAGTTCATTAGCGATTTCTCGAACAATATCAACTAAATCATCATTAACTTCAGAGGTAACGATACAACGCTCCATTTCATCGATAATGTCGTGACTGCGTGGTCGATAAAATCCTGTAATTAATTTACCATCCTTTTCACCGACTGGAATTTGCACTTTATTACGATAACGCCATGGATCTTCCATACCTAAAGTGGGCTCAACAGGGATATCTGTTATGTGGGCAAATTTTGCTAGTGCACTTTTAACTTGATTTTGTTTCACTTTTAACTGCATATCATAGCTCATGTGTTGTAATTGACAACCACCACACTTGTAAAAAACATTACATGGTGGTTCAACACGATCTGGGCTTGCTTCAATTAATTCAAGTCGGCGACCTACGGCAAAGTTTTTCTTAACTTTAATTACTTTTACCTTTGCCTTTTCACCTGGCAATACGTTAGTTACAAAAATGGGATAACCATTAATTTTCCCGACGCCATTGCCGTCGTGGGTTATGTCTTCAAAAGTTAATTCTATTGTTTGATTTTTATTAACTGGTGTTTGTTTTGTTGACACAAAGCTTACTTCCTTTCAATTTCGAATCACGTTTTAAATAACTCCTCTATCTTTAGTATATCATTATACCTGAACTTCCTTACCATCATTCGACTTATTTCCCGGGAAATAAGAAAAATTGTCGTGGTAATACTTTCCAAATGAAAAACTCTAGAAATTAATCTAGAGTTTCTTCAGTTTGTCGTTCACTTTTTAACTGATTAATGATTTCTTCTGATGGTAGGAAAAATTCAATATGTTGCTTTAGATTGATGAATGCGCCTGGTAAATCTCCTCCGTATTCACCGTCTATATTTAATTGCATTTTCTCATCTGTTTCTACTTTAATATTTTTTGCTTGGACATAAAATACATTTGGATCATCAAAATGTGCACCTCTTGTTGCTGCAGTAAGTGCTCTAATAAATTCTGCAATGTTACATTTTCTTAAAACGAGTAAATCAAATAGTCCATCGCTAAGATCTGCTTCTAGTGCTAATTTTTCAAATCCGCCTACAGAGTTAGTATTTGCAACAAGAAAGAGCATGATTTCATCTTCAAAAACTTGTCCATCGTATTCTATTCGTGTATGAATCGGGCGCAATCTTGGAAGTAACTCAGCCCCTTTGATTAAATAAGCCAGTTGACCTATCATCGTTTTTAATTTGCTTGGGACTTCGTATGATACTTCCGTAATTTTGCCTCCACCTGCTATGTTAGCAAAATAATGATTATTTACCTTCCCGATATCAAGTTTTCTTGTTTGTCCTGAAATGATTACATCAACGGCTTTCTCGACCGACTTTGGAATATGGAGTGCGCGAGCGAAATCATTAGTCGTTCCAGCAGGGATAATTCCTAGTCGAGGACGATATTCCTGTTCAGCAAGGCCTGTAACCACTTCGTTGATTGTACCATCACCACCAGCAGCAATAACGACATCAAATTTCCTTTCAGCAGCTGTACGTGCGGCTTCAATCGCATTACCCTTTTCTGTCGTTTCGTGAGCCGATGTTTCAAATCCTGCTTGTTCTAGCTTAACTAAAACATCTGCTAATTTGCTTTTGAATGATTCTCTTCCGGACGTTGGATTGTATATCACTCGACAACGTTTCATAATGATTCCTCCATATTTCTAATAGATTAATCTTTTTTAATCATATCATGATCAAAAAAGAAAGACTATCAATATGGTATGTATTGATAGTCCGTGTTATGACCTTTGAGTTAACGTTTGTTCATTTCTGCTAATAGAATTTTGTTAACCAATGGTGGGTTTGCTTGACCTTTAGTCTCTTTCATTACTTGACCAACTAGGAAACCAAGCGCACGATCTTTTCCATTTTTAAAGTCGATAATTGATTGCTCATTAGCATCAAGGATCTTCGTAATAATTTCAGTTAGTTGACCTTCATCAGAAATTTGTACTAAGCCCTTGTCTTTAATAATTTGTTCTGGATCGCCACCGTTTTCAACAAGTTCTGCAAAAACTTTCTTCGCCATTTTTGAAGATAGTGTGCCGTCTCCAATTAAATTAATCATTTTTGCTAAGCCTTCTGGTGTCAATGCTAGATCAGCTAAATCCTTTTGTACTTTATTCATGTAAGCAGATACTTCACCCATCAACCAGTTTGATGCTTGCTTAATATCGGCACCTAAAGCAATTGTTGCTTCAAAGAAATCTGACATTTCTTTAGTACTTGTTAAGACCATTGCATCATATGCAGGTAATTTATATTCTTCGATATAACGTTTTTTACGTGCATCTGGTAATTCTGGAATTTCAGCTCTAACTCGTTCTTTCCATGCTTCATCAATGTATAATGGCATGATGTCTGGCTCAGGGAAGTAACGATAATCATCTGCACCTTCTTTAACACGCATTAAAATTGTCTCTTTTGTCTGTTCATCGTAACGGCGTGTTTCTTGTAGGATTTCACCGCCAGCAAGTAGTACTTCTCTTTGACGCTTTTCCTCATACTCTAATCCTCTTTGAACAAATGAGAATGAGTTTAAGTTTTTCAATTCGGCTTTTGTTCCAAATTTCTTTTGTCCAATTGGACGTAATGAGATGTTTGCGTCACAGCGTAATGAACCTTCTTCCATTTTCACATCTGAGACACCTGTAAACTGAATGATGTTTCTTAGCTTCTCCAAGTATGCATAGGCTTCTTGTGGTGAGCGGATATCAGGCTCAGATACAATTTCAATTAATGGTGTACCTGCTCGGTTGTAATCAACCAATGAGTAGCCATCTTCACTGTGAATCAGTTTTCCTGCATCCTCTTCCATATGAATTCTAGTAATACCAATACGTTTAGTCTTACCATCTACTTCAATATCGATCCAACCATTTCTTCCAATTGGGTGGGTATCTTGAGTAATTTGATAAGCTTTCGGGTTGTCTGGATAGAAATAATTCTTCCGATCAAACTTTTGGTGCGTAGCAATCTCACAATTCAGTGCCATTGCTGCTTTCATCGCAGAGTTTATCACTTCTTCATTCAATAAAGGTAAAACTCCTGGATAGGCCAAGTCAATTGGGTTAACATTTTCGTTTGGATTAGCGCCAAAATGGTTTGGGCTTGGACTAAAAATCTTTGATTTTGTTTTAAGTTCAACGTGAACCTCTAAACCAATAATCGTTTCAAAATTCATTTACTTCGCACCTCCCAGGTCTGGTCGTTTCTTATGATGATCGGTTGCTTGTTCAAATGCATATGCAGCTCTAAAGACCGTTGCCTCATCAAAGTGTTTTCCAATAATTTGTAGACCAAATGGTAAGCCTGTGTCTTTTGAATAACCAGATGGGATTGAAATTGCAGGCACTCCAGCTAAATTCACTGGGATTGTTAACAAGTCATTTGCATACATTGTTAATGCGTCCTCAATTTTTTCTCCAATCTTGAATGCTGTTGTTGGAGTTGTTGGTCCCATTACAACATCATATTCTTCAAAAATCTTATCAAAATCTGCTTTAATTAAGCGACGTGCTTGTTGTGCTTTTTTATAATAGTCTTCGTAGTAGCCTGCACTTTGTGTCAGTGTTCCAAACATAATGCGTCGTTTTACTTCTGGACCGAAAGCTTCGCTACGTGATTTTTTAAATAGGTCAATCATGTTTGTCGCCTTTTCTGAGCGGTGACCATAACGAATACCGTCAAAGCGAGCTAGGTTAGCTGATGCTTCTCCTGATGAAATAATATAGTAAGTTGGAACGGCATATTTAGAATGTGGTAATGAAACTTCTTCCCATGTTGCGCCAAGGTCTTCATAAACTTTTAGCGCGTCCATGACTGATTGTCTCACTTCATCACTAATTCCTTCAGCTAGATATTCTTTTGGAACAGCAATTTTCATTCCTTTAACGCCATCTTTTAGTGTTGCTTGATAGTCAGGAATTTCTACTTTTACTGTTGTCTGATCCATTGGGTCATGTCCAGCGATCGCTTGTAGTAAATGAGCGTTATCTTCAACAGTCTTTGTAATCGTACCTACTTGATCAAGTGATGATGCAAAAGCAATTACACCAAAGCGTGAAACAAGTCCATAAGTAGGCTTTAATCCAACAACACCACAGTATGATGACGGACCACGAATTGAACCGCCTGTGTCTGATCCTAATGAGAAAAAGACTTCTCGTCCAGCTACTGCTGCTGCTGATCCACCACTAGAGCCACCAGGTACGTAATCAATATTCCATGGGTTGTGAGTTGTTGAAAAGGCTGAATTTTCTGTTGATGAGCCCATTGCAAATTCATCCATATTTAACTTACCGATCATGACTGTGTTTGCTTCATTTAATTTTTCAACAACAGTCGCGTCATAAAGGGGATCATCAAAATTACTGAGCATTTTACTTGCTCCAGTTGTTTTAATCCCTTTTGTTACAATATTATCTTTCAAACCAATTGGAATTCCAAAAAGTGGGTTATTTGTTTCGTTTGTTTCTTGATCAAGCTGCTTTGCTTTTTCTAAAGCTGCTTCTTTATTTAAACTGATAAATGATTTTAATTTATCTTCAACACGATCTATTTGATCATAAGAAGCTTGTACCAAATCAGTTACAGTCAACTCTTTGTTATGTAGCTTCTCTTGAATTTCTTTTAATGTATAATCAAATACTGACATGTGTGAACCGACCTCCTATTCTAAAATTGATGGTACTTGGAATTGTCCATCTTTGTGTACAGCTGCATTTTTTAGTGCCTCTTCTTGAGTAATCCACTCACGCGGTTCATCTTTTCTAAACACATTTGTATGGTCATGAACTTGATACAATGGTTCAATTCCTTCTGTATCTAATTCTTTTAACACATCTGCATAACCTAACATTTCACTTAATCGTTGGGCAAAAACGTCTGCTTCCTCATCACTTATATCTAAACGTGCAGTATCAGCAATTTGTTTCACTTGTTCTTTTGTAACTTTTGCCACTTCCTTCACCTCCACAAGATTTTACGATTTTACTATTTACGATCATAGCAAAAAATAACTCTATTGCGCAACTATTGGATTAGTATTCTCAAAATAATCACAACAGCTTACTATTATTGTCTTAGTTGACTCATTAGCGCTCATAAATATGGACATAAGCATCCTCATCGCCAGCTTTTCTGACGATTAGACTTTCTTGTCTTTGATTTGAGCGAATGTTAATTTCTAGATCAAAGTGTGCTTGAAAATTATCCATCATCAATCCGTATACATATTGTGTGAATCCAACGACCTCTGCTTGACCATAAAATTCAATTGGAATTTCTAGAGTCAAGTGTTGTAATTCACCATTTTGATAAAAACCTTCACCGATAACCCCGACAAAGTTAGGAAAGAATTTTTCAATTCCAGATTTAAACTCGTCGATAGTTGAAGATAAATTAGAATCAAGATTACGTGCTTCAGATGATGGGAATAAAACATAAGATTCATTGATTTTATCCCAGTTACCTACCGTTTGGCTTCCGCCTTGGACAAGTTTTTTTGCGACAAAATTTCCTGGTACGAGACCATCACGTGGTGCTTCTCTGTATATCGCTACAAATATCGGAATTTCCTGCAAGCCATCCTTTGCTCGTAGACGGCTAACAACTTGTTCAGCTACTTTTGTTGCTTGATTCATCATTTCATCATAATCGATTTCTTCATAATAAAACGGACCACCGATTTCTGTTTGGAAGCGATAAACTGATTTCATCGCAATCCCGATTGAAATTCCTGCAAGTTGAACAACGTTGTCTTCCGTTCGAACCAAGTAGTTCTGCTCAAGGATGTGCGATAGATATTTAGGGTTAGCTCGTTCAATTTCGATTTTTTCTTCTGTTGATGCATCTTCATCAATATCTACCGATGGATTTAAACCAAGCTCACTTGAATCTGATTGTCTTTCTAACCAACTAAATAGCTCACTATAACCGATTTGTTGACCTTCTTGAAAGAAGTATGTCTCTGGATCAAAAACTGATGCCGAGTGACGACGTAAATCATTTTCTAGTGCCGTAATATCTAGTCGATTGGCAACTTGGTTTGTCGTTACACCCCTTGATTGACTTAAACGATAAGGTAAGAGAACTTGATATTCAGATTCCGAGACACGATAATTCGGAATAATTGCCGTTTCATAGCCACTATCCTCCGGTAATGTATCATCAATAACCTCATTTGGAGAACTGAAATCAGGTGCACAACCAATTAGTATCACTGCGAAAAAAATAACGAGTAACTTACTGAAGTTTTTCATTGGCTTCCCCCCTCCCGTACTATTTGATCGCCTCGATAAATTGTTCCTCACTCCAGATTTCAATACCTAGCTGTTCTGCTTTCGTTAATTTTGAACCTGCATCAGCACCTGCAATTAAAAGGTCAGTCTTTTTACTCACGCTTCCTGTTACTTTTCCGCCAAGTGCTTCAATTTTTTCTTTTGCTTCATTTCGTGTAAGCTGCTCAAGTTTTCCTGTTAAAACAACTGTCTTCTCACTGAAAATCGCATCAATAGCTGTATCGGTTGGTTTTGCACCTAAATAACGTGTATTAACACCAAGTGCTTTTAACTGATCGATCATCTCAATCACGTCTTCATTGGTGAAAAACATAACAATTGATTCAGCCATTTTGTCACCAATTTCATCAACTGTGACAAGCTGATCATACGTTGCTTCTTTTAATTGATCAAGATCATTAAATGCCATTGCTAGAGTTCTTGCTGCGGTTACGCCAACAAATCGGATCCCAAAACCGAACAGAAGGCGTTCTAATGAATTTTGTTTCGATGCTTCTATTGCTGTTAATAAATTTTTTACTGATTTTTGACCCATTCGTTCAAGCTTAAGTAGCTCTTCTTCTTTTAATAAGTATAGATCAGTGATTTTCTGAACGAGTTTTTGTTGATACAATTGCTCAATAATTTTCTCACCTAGGCCTTCAATGTTCATCGCATTTCGGGACACAAAGTGAATTAATCCTTCCTTCAATTGTGCTGGACAATTCAAGTTCACACAACGTAATGCCACTTCATTGTCAAGTCGTTCTAAGGCTGACTGACATGACGGACAATGTGTTGGCATCTGAAAAGGCTGTGAGTCTTGACCCCGTTTTTCAGGAATGACACGGACGACTTCAGGAATGATGTCACCAGCTTTCTTAATCACAACGGTATCATTTATTCGAATATCCTTTTCTTCAATGTAGTCAGCATTATGAAGTGACGCTCTTTGAACGGTTGTTCCTGCTACTCGAACAGGCTCTAGTACAGCCGTTGGTGTCACTACGCCGGTTCTACCAACACTAAAGTCAACATCAATCAGCTTTGTGACAACTTCTTCTGCTGGAAATTTATATGCAATCGCCCATCTTGGGCTTTTAGCTGTTGTTTTTAATATATCTTGATACTCTAAGCGATCAACTTTAATCACAATACCATCAATATCATAGGCTAATTCATTTCGTCGATCAATCCATGATTCAACATATTGAATGACTTCATCTATGTTGTCACATTTTTTCCATTCTGGATTTGTTTTAAAACCGAGTTCACTTAAATATTGTAGATGTTCACTATGTGTAGCACTTGTTCCAGCTTGCCATTCGCCTACTGCGTAAATAAAAACATCTAAATTTCGTTCAGCAGCAATTTTAGGGTCTAATTGACGTAATGATCCCGCCGCAGCGTTTCTAGGATTGGCGAATAAGTCTAGTTCTTGCTCTTGTCGTTTTTCATTCAATTTTAAGAATGATTGTTTTGGCATGAACACTTCTCCACGTACTTCAATTGGATTTGTTTCATTAATTGCCAGTGGGATACTACGAACGGTTCTTAAATTTTGTGTAATATCTTCACCGACTGAGCCATCACCACGTGTCGCTCCTTGGACGAATACGCCATCTTGATAACGAAGCGAAACGGCTAAACCGTCGATTTTAAGTTCAGCTACATATTCAACTTGATCAACTGATAATGACTCACGAATTCGTCGATCAAAATCACGTAAGTCTTGAACATCAAATGCATTCGCTAAGCTCAGCATTGGGGTGGTATGCTCAACTTTTTCAAAAACATCTAATGGTTTAGCACCTACTC
Organism: Amphibacillus xylanus NBRC 15112; assembly: GCF_000307165.1. Lineage (NCBI taxonomy): Bacteria > Bacillati > Bacillota > Bacilli > Caryophanales > Bacillaceae > Amphibacillus > Amphibacillus xylanus. The sequence continues at coordinate 461,684 of NC_018704.1, read as the reverse complement.
GTTGTGTCGGTGAATCAGGCGTAATTAGTTCAGGATGAGCCTCTTCAAGTTTAATTAATTCATTCATTAATCGATCATATTCAGCGTCAGGTACAGAAGGATTGTCTAACACATAGTATTGATGATTATAATGTTGAAGTTGTTTTCTTAATTCATTAATTTTTTTCTCTATTTGAGACATCATTGTCACCTCAATTTATGATTGTTTTGTTATCGGTGCAAATTTTGCCAGTAATCGTTTAATACCTGTAGGTGCTGGGAAAGCAACGTCTAACTCAAGCTCTTCACCTTTACCAGTCACCCTCACGATCGTACCGACTCCCCATTTTTTATGATGCGCTTTGTCTCCAACTTGCCAGTCTTCTTTCTCTCCACCAGTCGTAAGTTTCTGTGCAACACGTTTAGTTACTTGTTGTTTAGGTGTTGACTTAGGTGCGAAGAAGCTTCGATCATCATCCGAAATCGCAAATCTAGGTTGCTTTTTTGTACTTGTATAGCCGTCTAATAATTCTTCAGGGATTTCTCGAATAAAGCGGCTCATATTATTCCACTTTGTTTCACCGTATAATGTTCTCGTTACTGCGTGTGTTAGGTGAAGCTCTTTTTCTGCACGGGTGATCCCCACATAAGCAAGTCGTCGTTCTTCAGCCATTTCCTCATCATCCATAGCTGATCGACTATGTGGGAAAATGCCTTCCTCCATACCAACGAGAAACACAACAGGGAACTCAAGTCCTTTAGCCGCGTGAAGAGTCATCATTGTTACTTTATTATCAGCAAATGGATCATCATCCATACTATCAATATCGGAAATTAATGCCAAGTCAGTTAGAAATGCAAGTAATGTTTGATCATCACTATTTTTTTCAAAATGCTTCGTTACTGACTTAAATTCATTAATGTTCTCTAGTCTCGTTTTCGCTTCAATCGTTCGTTCATTTTCAAGCATTTCTTCGTAGCCTGATTTTTTTAGTACCTGTTCAACCATATCAGTTGCTGTAAGAAATTCCTGCTGTTGAATCCAATTGCTTACCATTTCACCGAACTCAGCTAGGGATTTGGTTGCTCGTGCGCCTAAACCGACAAAATCAATTTCTTTAATGGCTGTAAATAATGAAATCTCATTAGCCGTTGCATAGTTTTGTAGTTTTTCAATCGTCGTTGCACCTATTCCTCGTTTCGGCTCGTTAACGATACGGACAAAACTTACATCGTCATCAGGGTTTGATATTAGTCTTAAATAAGCAAGGATATCTTTAATTTCCTTACGATCGTAGAACTTAGTTCCACCTACCATTTGATAAGGAATATTTGCTTTGACAAATGTTTCTTCAATAACCCGTGATTGCGCGTTCGTTCGATATAAAATGGCAATATCTCGATAATTAAAACGCTGTTCGTGAATATATTTTTCAATTTGTTCAGCAACATATAAGCTTTCGTAGCGCTCTGTCTGTGCCTTATAATACTTTAGCTTAGATCCGCCTGCTTGGTCTGTCCAAAGTTTTTTCTCTTTATGGTCAGGGTTATTTTTGATCACCGCATTAGCAGCGTTTAAGATTGATTCAGTGGAGCGATAATTTTGCTCTAAAAATACGACTGTTGCATTTGGGTAATCTTTTTCAAATGATAAAATATTTTTTATATCAGCACCACGCCAACGGTAAATCGACTGGTCTGAATCACCTACAACACAGAGGTTTTGATACTTTTCTGCTAATTTTTTAACGAGATCATATTGCGCATAGTTGGTATCCTGATACTCATCGACATGAATATACTGGAATCTGCGTTGATAATATTCAAGGACTTCAGGAGCACGCTTAAATAAAAGTGCTGTTTGCATAATCAAGTCATCAAAATCCATTGAATGATTTCTGAGGAGAGTCGTTTGATAGTCTTGATAAACATCAGCGACCATTTTGTGAAAATAGTCACCAGCGACTTTCTGATATTGATCTGGTGTTTGGAGTTTATTTTTTGCAGAGCTAATCCCAGCTAAAAAGGATCGTGGTTGGTACTTTTTCGGATCAATATTTCTTTCTTTTAAGACATTTTTAATAACCGTTAATTGATCTGCTGTATCAAAAATCGTAAAGTTACGGTTAATTCCAATTTTATCTGCATCTCTTCGTAAAATTCGAACACACATCGAGTGGAAGGTTGATACCCACATTTGGTCTGCTTCTGGTCCGATTAAATTTGTCACTCGATCTTTCATTTCTCGTGCTGCTTTATTTGTAAATGTAATTGCCAAAATATTTCGTGGTGATACATCTTTTTCATCCAGTAAATACGCAATCCGGTGTGTGAGCACTCGTGTTTTTCCACTTCCGGCACCAGCCATAACTAAAAGCGGACCATCCGTATGCCGAACCGCTTCTTGCTGTCTGTTATTTAACCCTTTTAATAAAGGATGAATAGATTGATTCATCATGACACCGCCTTTAATTTATTTTTTTACGTGAACTGTCTCAATTGATTCAGCAAAATTATCATAAAGACTATTCCCAACGACTATCGTATCAGCATATTGAGCCATTTCCTTTGCTTGTTCAAGCGTTGTTATCCCGCCACCATAGACGAGCTGTGTTTTGTTTAAGTGTTGTTTTACCTGACGAACTAATTCTGGATCGCCATATGTACCACTATACTCTAAATATAAAATCGGTAAGTTAAACATCTGTTCAGCCATCTGAGCATAAGCGATCACATCTTCTCGATCTGGCAAGTAGCAATTTGTTAATTGATAGGCTTTTGCCTCAGGATTTAAAATAACATAACCTTCAGTTGTCAATTCAGACCAATCAATCATCGGGCCAAATTGTTTAATTGCCTGATGCTGAGCGTCAAGCACCCACTTTTTCTCCTGACTATTTAAAACTATCGGAATATCATAAAAATCAAATCCTGGTGTGATGGCATCTACAGTTGATACCTCAAGCACACAAGGTATTGAGTACATACGAATCTGACTGAGTAAATTAATAACGCCCTCTAGTGTAACATTATCCGTTCCTCCAACAACAATCGCATCAGTACCAGACTGACAAACTTCTCTAATTTGATCACTCGTTAGAGATTTAGCCGGATCTAATTTAAATACATGCTTCCATGCCTTTCGATTATACAACATGAAGCCCCCTAACCCTATCGTTCAGTTTTTATCTTAAAATGAATAATTTTTGTCGAAAAAATGTTCCACCTTAAATTATAACAAAAACCACGCATGTAAGGTAACTTTTTCATAAAGTTGTTTAGCTGTGATGCACCTACGCTTTAGCGGTTTTTTACTAAGTGTTGATGATTAGTAGGAAATCTTTAATGTTCAGTGGTATTTATCGGGCAAAAGTTAATGATTAGTGTACTATCTTTAATGTTTTGTGCTTATTTTCGGTTAAACGTTGATGATTAACCCGTTATCTTTAACGTTCTGACGTTTTTTTCGACCAAACGTTAACGATTACACCGTATCTTTAACGTTCTGACGATTTTTTCGACCAAATGTTAACGATTTACACATTATCATTAATGTTCTGACACTTTTTCCGACCAAACGTTTACGATTATCACGGTATCTTTAACGTTCTGACGATTTTTTCGACCAAACGTTTACGATAACAGAGTATCTTTAAAGTTCGGAGCTATTTTTCGGCCAAATGTTAACGATTAACCCCTTATCTTTAACGTTCAGCACTTTTTATCCACCAAACGTTAATGATTAACGCAAAATCTTCAACGTTCGGCGTATTTTTTCAACCATACGTTTATGATTATCAAAAAAACACAGCTCATCATTAATATTATCTAATGATGAGCCGTTTAATTTAGCTATATAAAAACTAATGTTGCTTGTTAAGCCTTATCGGCTGGGAAAACTAATCCAACTGATCTTCGAGCTTGATCAAGTACTTTGATTGTATTAAGCGAATGCTCAAATGAGTTAATTGGACTTTCTAATTGTCCACTCTTAATTAACTCAACAAAATGATTGATCTCATAGTACATCGTATTTTTTTCCTGATTAACAGAAATGTCTGTCGTGTTTCCATCGCGATCAATTTTTGTTAGTCGTTGCATGTCGCTCCATTTATCAATCACGATTGATCCATTCTCACCTTGAATTTCTGACGGTATATAAGAATTTGTAATTTTAGAGAACATTAAATCAGCAGTCAGCTCAGGATACTTAATCTCCATCGTGCCTAAGCCATCAACCCCTGAATCCAGCATAATCACATTTGCTGAAACCTGGTCCGGCATACCGAATAATGTGACCATTGGGTAAACTGTATAAACGCCAATATCCATTAATGCACCATTTGAAAATTCAGGTTTAAATGCATTTGCTACCTCACCTTCTTTGTAGCGATCGTATCGAGAAGAGTACTGGCAAAAATTCGCGACAAATCGGCGGACAGGTCCAATTTCATTTATCTGTTCTCTTAAAAGATTAAAATTAGGTAATAAAGTCGTCTTCATTCCTTCCATCAACAGCACTTGATGCTTCCGGGAGACTTCAATCATCTTTTCTACTTCACGTTGATTAGATGCAAAAGGTTTTTCAACAAAAGCGTGCTTACCATTTTCCATACAAAGGATCGCCTGTTCTGCATGGAATGAGGTCGGACTGGCAATATAGACGGCATCAAACTGGTCACTGCTTGCAAACTCTTGTAAATCAGAAAAAGTATATTCTGCCTGATGCTTAGTTGCGAACGCTTTAGCACGATCTAATGATCTTGAATATACTGCGGTTAACTTAACATCCTCAACTAAGCCCGCAGCCTCTAAAAAACGATCAGTTATCCAATTTGTCCCGATTACTCCAAAACGAATCATCTTATTTGTCCTCCTTCTGCTGACCACTTAAGCGATCAAGCACAATGCGGTAACCTCCGCTTCCATATTGCAAGCAACGTTTAACTCGAGATATTGTTGCTGTTGATGCCTTTGATTGATTTGCAATTTCTTGGTACGTTTCACCTTCATCTAGCATTTTGGCAACTGACAATCTTTGCGCTAGTGCTTGTACCTCATTCATTGTTGCCAAATCATCGAAAAATTGATAGCACTCTTCTCGATCCTTTAATGACAAAATTGCATCGAATAACTGATCGAGCTGCTCACCACGTAATTTATCAATTTGCACGTAAAAAAACCTCCTACTCTGTAACAGAGACACCTTCTAACCCTGGACTTGTCGGGATCACATTAACCCATGTTTTCCCCGGGACATATGGAACTACTTGACCATCCTTCATCGGTAAAAGGTACCCATCAACATTCTGCCATTCAAGTTTGTGGATTAAACCTTTTTGTAATAAATAAGCATTTCCACCTGTCTCTAAATCAATTTCACGCCTACCCTCATCATCAACTATCTTGTGATCTGTTTCTATAATAAAAATATTGCTAAGTTGAATCGGCGTTTGATCATTTAATTCAACAGTTTGTTCATCTCCATTGTATCGCGTATAAATCCCAGCTACATGATCATAGCGATAACGAACATCTTCTTTCCCGTAATAAAATATTACTTCAGTAGCACGATCTCCCGACAATTGTTCAATCTCTTCCTCAGATAAAAATGTATGTGGTGTATGTTCAAACTCGACTTCATACCCTTTTCCTTGAGCTACTTCCGCTACCGAGTCAAAAATTAAATATGAATTATGCGGTGCTTTTCGAAATGATTCTCGTTTAAATAAATGACCATCATTATCATAATATGAACCATTTAAATGATCAGCAGCACCAGCTTTAAGCATATCCTCGATAAAATTAGCTGCACCATGATAAACATATAGTGCATCGTAATCGTCAGCTATTTTAAAATAATACGGGCGCGCACTTCTAACTGGGCCAACAATTTCAGGCTTTTCACTGTGGAACATCGCTAAAAATCTCGTCGTTTGACCTTCTGCTAAAATCTCATAAACAATATCAGCCTGAGATAATCCCGTTTGTGGCCTTGCTGCAGGATGATTATTTACCATTACACTGATGATTCGATTTAGACTCGCTTCATCCGTGGCTTCACCAGTTAATGGATAGGTAAAGGCTGGCTCCTCTTCCTCTGGCTCTGGTTCAATTACTTCTTCTATCTCATCTTGATCTAATTCTTGACTTGACTCTTCAACGTCTTTCTTTGAACAGGCCGTAAAAAGTAAAATAAGTACGATAAAACTGAGTAAATATCTTTTCTTCATTCTGACACCATCCTTTAGTACGTTAATATGTTCATGTCCTACTATGATTCATTATAACAAAAATAATCTGTCAATCGGGTGATTGGTTAAAAAATATAAATTTATATTAACTAGCTTTTTTTATTAACAACAAAAACTAATTAAGCGTATGATAAAATTAATAACATTTAATTCAATTAAATAGTAAAAAATGTTTGCCGAATCTTTTTTCAAGGTGTAAAATAATTAAATGTTAAACGAAAGGAGAATTATATGGTGAATAACTTAATCTACACAATCAAACCAGAACAACACAATGAAGCTGACCTTAAAGCATTATTAGAACAGCATCCAGAGATTAAATTTGTCTCACTCGCTGGGATTGATTTAGTTGGTCATGAAACAGAAGAAAAAATTCCAATCAAAGCTTTTCTAAATGACATCACTAAGTTCTTGGAAGACGTCGCCATTCAAACCGACGGCTCATCTGTTTATCTTCCGCATATCGCTACAATTGACAATGCTAAGATCGATATGAAAGCTGATTTAGCTAGAATTTGGTTTGTTGATTACAATTTTGAAAATATTGATAGCCTGACAAAGTTACCTGTTGGAACATTAAAAATCCCCTGCTTTTTATTCCATGATGGCATAGCGGTCTGTTCAAGACATATCTTATTGAATGCCGTCAACTATTTTGAAAAACAGACACTTCATTTAATCGAAGCAAGCGATCATTTTACTAATGATTTCGGATTTGGTGCAAATGAAATTAATCAATTGTCGATTACAGCCGCTACTGAATTAGAGTTTTGGGTTAGAACACCTGGTGATAAACGAGAGATTGATGAACTATCGACATCGCAAGAGCTTCACGAACAATATTGGGCAGCGACACGAGGGACTGTTCGAACAGCTCTTGAACAAACATTAGATTGTCTCGACAAATACGGCTTTGAACCTGAGATGGGACATAAAGAAGTTGGTGGGGTAAAAGCAAATTTATCAAGTGCTGGTGCATTATCCGGCATCATGGAGCAATTAGAAATTGACTGGAAATACTCATCTGTTTTACAAGCCGCTGATAATGAATTAATGATTAAGAAAATTATTAAAGAAGTATTCAGGAAAAACGGCATGGATGTTACCTTCCTTGCTAAACCAATTCCAAATGTCGCCGGAAGTGGGGAGCATACGCACATTAGTGTATCTGCAAAATTACAATCAGGGGAACTTACTAATCTCCTTAATCCAAATCAAAACACATTTTTAAGTACGTTTGGCTATGGTGCCTTGATGGGAATGTTAAAAAATTATGAAGTTATAGATCCATTTATCACAGCATCAAATGAAGCGTTTAAAAGACTAAAAAAAGGCTTCGAAGCACCCATTTGTATCGTCGCTTCATTAGGGCTAGATATCAAAACACCTTCTCGAAACAGAACAGTATTACTAGGTTTGATAAGAGATGAAGACAATCCAATGAGTACGCGATTTGAACTAAGGTCACCAAACCCACATACCAATACATTTTTGTGTATAACAAGTATGCTGCTTTCAATGTTAGATGGAATCGAATATGCCTTGCAACATAACAAGTCAGAGCATCAATTGCTAGAAGAACTCTCTAAAGCTCCCGGTCAAGCTGCAGATTACCTAGAAACATCAAGAGCTTACCGCAGTGAAAAGAGTATTTTCGACTATTATACAGATGAAGAAAGAGTTATGTATTTCGGTCAATCACCGCAAACCGTTTACGAGAATCTTCAGTCATTTGAATGCTATCCAGATAAATTGAGCGTCTTGAAAAAAGGCAATGTCCTATCCGATAAGATTTTGTACAGTTATCAATCAGCACACTTGAATAAATGGGTAACAGAAATTGAACACCGCATTTTACCTGCTTTATTTAAAGAATTAATCGAAATGAAAAAAATTCATAACCCGAATGATACGAATGATTTAGACATTTCCAATTGGAATAAGATTGTTCAATTAAAGAAACAAATTGCCAAAGACAGTCATGACAAGAAGAGTTTATTTACTGAAATCAAGGAAGCGATTCATAAATCAAATTATCAATTAGTATCAGACTTACAAAAAGAGATTCATACTCAAATGGAAAAATTAAAAGCGTTATATACGTTATATGGTAATAACATAATAGATTAGTAAATTTACAAATAAGCTAGAGTGATAATATAAATATAAGCGCCAGACCATTACAGTGGTTGACGAGGATTGAGGTTATCGAAAATTCGGCGGATGCCTCAAGGGTTTCACAATCCAAGAATACTCTAAAAAATAGAAGTAATTCTATAACAACAGAGTATTCACGTGATATCACTCTTTAGCTTTAATAAGGAGGATTTGTATGTGTGGTATTGTAGGTTATATCGGTAAACATACAGCGTCATCAATATTATTAGCAGGCTTAGAAAAGCTAGAATACAGAGGCTACGATTCAGCAGGGATAACTTTAGTGAATGATCGTACATTGCAAACGAGAAAATTTGCCGGTAGGTTAGAACGTTTAGTTAACAATATCAATAAACAACCTATCGAAGGGACGATTGGGATTGGTCATACCAGATGGGCAACCCACGGCGAACCAACTGATAACAATGCGCATCCACACTTAAATAATAAGCAGACCATTGCTGTCGTGCACAATGGGATTATTGAAAACTATCTTTCATTAAAAAACTTTCTCATCGAACAAGGCTATACATTCTACTCTGAAACAGATACAGAAGTTATTTCAAATCTGATTGATTATTATTATGAAAATGAATTGCTTGCCGCTGTTAAAAAAGCAGTCAAACAATTAAAAGGTGCCTATGCGCTCGAAATTGTATCAAGTAAACATCCAGACGAAATGATTGCTGTCAGATATGAAAGTCCACTTGTTTTAGGTATTGGAGAAGATGGTTATTATCTTGCATCAGATATCCCAGCGATTTTAAATTATACGAAATCAGTTATCTATCTTGAAAATGGAGATATTGTTAGACTAACAAAAAATAATTATCAAATCTATAATCACAAACAGAGTCTTGTAAAGCGTGAGATAAAAGAAGTGTCTTGGGATATAGAAGCGGCCAGTAAAGAAGGTTTCGACCATTTTATGCTGAAGGAAATTTACCAGCAGCCAGAAGCAATCAGAAATACAATTGAACGTAGATTAGATGAAACAGGTCGTATTCAATTAAATGAGATTAACTTTACCAAGGCTGAAATAAATGCTATTGATAAAGTTTATATTGTCGCCTGTGGAACCGCGTACCATGCTGGATTAGTCGGAAAGCAAGTTTTAAAAAATGCCCTACAAGTAGAAGTCATTGCTGATATCGGTTCAGAATTCCGCTACAGTGATCCATTTATCGATCAAAATACATTAGTCATCATAGTTAGTCAATCTGGTGAAACGGCCGATACACTAGCTTCACTAAGAGAAGCAAAATCAAAAGGTGCGCGCATATTATCAATTACAAACGTTGTCGGTAGCTCGATTGCGCGTGAATCTGATCATCTTCTTTATACTTGGGCAGGACCAGAAATTGCAGTCGCGTCAACTAAGGCCTATACAACTCAGCTTGTAGCATTTTATCTGCTAGGCTTATATTTAGGAAGATTAAAAGAAACAATTGCTGACAACACTTATCAGGCAAGATTAAATGAACTAAAATCAATTGCCAAAAGTGTTGAGCATGTGATTGAAAATAGTATTGAACCTGCAAAAGCTATTGCAGAGAAAATAATCGACTGCAATTCTCTTTTCTATTTAGGTAGAGGTTTAGATTATTACAGTGCGCTTGAAGCATCATTAAAGTTAAAAGAATTATCTTATATTCATGCAGAGGCATTTGCAGCTGGCGAATTAAAGCATGGTACAATTGCTTTAATTGAAGCGGGTACACCTGTGATTGTTATCGCAACTCAATCAAAAACCTATGACAAAACGATTTCAAATATTAAGTCTGTCAAAGCAAGAGGTGCCTATGTAATTGGTATCACGACAAGCGATCACAAAGATATCGAGCAAGTATGTGATAAAGCGATTTACATTGATAACAAACAAGATATTTACATGCCGATCATAAGTGTCATCTTACCTCAATTGATTGCTTATTACACATCAATTTTTAAAGGTAATGACGTAGATAAACCTAGAAATCTAGCAAAATCAGTTACGGTTGAATAAAAAAATAAAGGATCATCATTTTTGATAATCCATTAGTTTAACCCCCGTATCTCCATGTATACGGGGGTATTTTTAGATTAAAACTAAATCACATCACTTACCTTTTGGGAAATATCACTTTCCAAACGAAGTAATTAATCACAAGTAACATCAGTAAATACACATACAGCAAATATGACACCGTACTGATGAAGTAGTGTAATATCGCAAATCCAGCTGTCAAAAACATCATCACAAATACAATGACTGTATTGGCTGACTCAACAAATGAAAATGATTCATTAAATGGATAGCGCCCATTATTAATCAATCGATAGCTAATCGGTGTTAGTATACAACCGATTAAAAATATGATCATAAAGTGAAGGAGAGCGCTTGGACCGATTAACACCAAGTAAATCACTAACAAAGCCATAATCACCGGAACAAATAACTGAATCAAAAACGCCTTCATTGTCGCACGATAAAAAATTGACTCATCCTGAACCGGCAGAACTTGATAAATATATGCGCCTTTTGATTTTGCTGAATACTTGAACATATAAACAGTAGTTGGGATCATCAGCAATGAAAAATAACCATATAAGTAATCAATCTCTGGAAATACATTAACACCATCAATAAAACCCATGATAATGATAAACAGTGGTAACGCAATTGAAATACCTAGCGAAGGATAGACTTTTAACTTAAATTCACGTTCCTGACTCATCATAATCCGCGCAAAGTCAATCGCAGCTTTCTCCTGATAATCACGGCTAATTAAAGCAGCAATTTTTCTTCTAAGTCTTTGTTTTCTTACCTTTTTCCCCGATGCTGCACTCATGAGCTTTGCTAGGTTTTGATGGAATGCAGGCATTAGCTTAAAGTAAATCCATACAGACATTATAGGGACAATGATAGCTAGACAAGCAGCCAGTAATACTAGATAACTAGTATTATTATTCAGTACTACTTCAAATAATGCGCTAAACCAGAATGGCGGTAAAAGTAAATGCCACCACTGAGCTGTATAGTCAAATGACGCTCCAATCAAGCCAAAGGAACGACCAATAAATTGATAGACAAATACTAAAGTAATTGATAAGAAAATTTGTACATAATTAATTAAATTTCGTAGCTTTTCTCCATCAAAAAACCTTAAGATGACGATATAGAATAGTGCTGTCACAACGATACATAACAAGCAAATTAAAATGATACTAACAAGTAAAACGATTGAAAATAACAGTCCGTGAACAACGCTACTGACGATAAATGGAATGAACCAAATCGCACCAGCCAACTGAGTCATATAAATTACAACATGGACGAATTTAGCAAATGCAATTGTCCGCTCGTCTATTGGCTTCGTATCCAAAACAACTTTATCACGAACATCAAGTAGTACAGAGGAAAAGTCTGAAATCATTGAAGTCGTTAAGATAAACATCGTGATAACAAATACAATTGCTAAAGAAATATAATAAGCCTCACCTATAACCAAAAATGGAATTAACAATAAGCCGATTACTCCATATAAAAGAAGTGAGCCTACAAAAGGTGTGAAAATAGAATCTCTTTTTCGAGCTTGATTAGCCATAATCGTTGGTACACGACGTTTATCCATTGTTAATTTAAATCCAACAATTAATCGCATTTTATTGTAATCAACGCCAAACATGCGAAACAGCCAACTAAAACGATCAAGAATTTTCAACGAAAATAATTTGTCCATGTTAGTCAGCTCCTTGAATGGTCTCAACTATATCGAGAGCTGTTTTCTCATGTTGATCAAAGCCAGTTAATTGATTGAAAATTTGTTCAAGCGTGCCATCTTTATTTTGCGCCTGTAAGTCATTAAAGGTTCCATCTGCAATAATTTCCCCCTTATTTAAAATAACGATACGATCACTGATCTTTTCTACGACGTCCATAATATGTGATGAATAGAAAATCGTCTTACCAGACTGAGCTAACTGATCCATTAGCTCTTTAATAACTATCACACTATTAGCATCAAGACCTGACAAAGGCTCGTCAAAGAAAAGTAGATCTGGATTATGTATTAAACTCGCAATAATTAATAATTTTTGCTTCATACCTTTGGAATAGCTTGCGATCTTTGTATGCTTAACTTTAGTTAGGTCGAATTTTTCTAATAAAGCATCTAGCTTACTGTCAATCTCTCTTTCTTCCATTCCATACATTTGACCGATAAACTGGATATATTCTAATGCGGTAAGATCATCATATATTTCTCCATTCTCAGGTACATAGCCAATTTTCCTTTTATAATCAACAGGCTCATCACGTGTGCTCTTACCAAAAATAAATACTTCACCGTGATATTGATTAAGTAAGCCGAGTATTATTTTAACGGTCGTACTTTTCCCTGCACCATTCGGGCCAATATAACCGATTATTTCACCACGATTTACTTTTAGATTAACTTGATTCAATACTTGTTGATTACCAAATCGAATTGACAAATCTCTTAGTTCTAAAATAGTTTCTTCTGACATGGATCATCCCTCCTCTATAGATATGTTAAGTTTAGCATATTTTGTTAAGTAGTTAAGATATTTTTGAAATTGTGCATAAAAAAATTGGGACATATATCCAGATCTTAAGTTATTTTAGTTAATATTTCTTTATCCATCTCACAAACCGTATCACAAAGAACTTCAACATCTTGAGCATAGTGGGAAGACATGATGATCGTGATTTCCTCTGCCTTTAATGATTTAAACACATCACGCATTTCCTCTACTTCAGAATTATCAAATCCATTCATAGGCTCGTCTAAGACAAGTAGGGCTGGTTTTTCCATAATTGCCTGGGCAATAGCAAGCCTATGTCTCATGCCAAGAGAATATATGCGTACGTGTTTTTTATCCTTATCGTAATTTAATTACAAAAAAACCGAACGGATTTTATACAGTAAATCGTTCGGCTATCTATATGGTTATATTGTCTTATAAACTAAAAGATTAATGATTTTGTCTATCAATTATACAACGCCTATATCTGTACGATAGTAGAATTTATCCGCTTTTTCGATTGTTTGCAAATATTGATAGACTTTTTCGTTTGCTTCAGCTAGCGTTTTTTGAACTGAACCAGCTAATAAAACACGGCCACCATTAGATACCAATTGTGCATGGCAGTTTAGTGTCGTTCCTGCATGAATCAAATATACATCATCCATTTCACACAGTTCAGGGACAAACAAGCCCTTGCGACAAGCATGTGGATAGCCACTTTCAGCAATAACTGCACCCACCGCATAGGCATCACGCCACTTAAGTTTAGGATCGACCCCTGAAGTGACCGCTTCTATGACATCGATTAAATCATTTTCTAACAATGGTAATACAACCTGTGTCTCAGGATCACCAAATCTCGCATTAAATTCAATTACCTTAATGCCTTCCTTCGTTTGAATTAAGCCTGCGTATAATACGCCAGTATAGGCACGACCTTCTTCAACCATTGCCTTTGCAACAGGTTTTAAGACAGCATTGACCGCAAAGTCATAATCTGCTTGAGACACATCTGGTACAGGTGCATAGGCGCCCATTCCACCTGTGTTCGGTCCTTGATCACCATCATAGGCTCGCTTATAATCTCGGGCCGGAATCATCGGGTATACCGCTTCACCCTCAACAAAGGCAAACAACGAGAATTCTTTACCTATTAAAAATTCCTCAATTACGACTTGCGCCCCCGCCTCTCCAAAGCGATTGCTCTCAAGCATCTCGTCGATTGCCTGATACGCTTCCTGCTCAGTCATGGCAACAACAACACCCTTACCGTTAGCCAATCCATCTGCTTTCACAACGATTGGTGCACCTTTAGATTTGATATAGGCTTTCGCCTTGACTGAGTCAGTAAATGTTTGAAAATCAGCTGTTGGAATTTGATACTTTTTCATTAATTTTTTTGAGAAATCTTTACTACTTTCAATTAAAGCTGCTTGTTTAGTCGGTCCGAATATTTTTAACCCTTCTGCTCTAAACCAGTCAACAATCCCTTTTGATAAAGGTAATTCGGGTCCAACAATCGTCCAATCAATTGCCTCTTGTTTAGCAAATTGAACAAGTCTTTCGATTTCATCAGCTTTGATATTGACACAAGTTGCTTCATTTTGCATACCTGCATTTCCTGGTGCGACAAATATATTAGCTACACGATCTGACTGCTTCAACTTCTTAACGAGCATATGCTCGCGTCCCCCACATCCAATCACCAGTACGTTCATTTGATTTCCCCCATTTTTTTAAATAGAATCAAACTGCTAGCAAACGTTCACCCTGTAGATTTAATGTTTAAAGTGTCGCATGCCTGTCATCACCATCGCGATACCATATTTGTTACACATATCAATTGAGTCTTGATCACGCTTTGAACCACCTGGTTGAATAATAGCTTTAATTCCTGCCTTAGCAGCATTTTCTACTGTGTCTGGCATTGGGAAGAAGGCATCTGATGCAAGTACTGCCCCTATTGCCTTATCACCCGCTTGTTCAAAAGCAATTTTGGCTGCTCCAACACGGTTCATCTGACCTGCGCCGACACCGACCGTCTGATTATCTTTAGCTACGACAATTGCATTTGACTTAACGTGCTTAACGACTTTCCAAGCAAATAATAGCTCTTCTAGCTGCTCAGCTGTTGGAGCGTTGTCTGTCACTACTTCTAAGTCATCTGCTTCTACGCGACCTAGATCACGATTCTGAACAAGTAAACCACCTCGAACACTAACGACCTTTTTCGAATCAAATTCATCTGGCTCAACAGATGTTTCTAACAATCTCAAATTTGGCTTTTCAGATAATAATGCTAATGCTTCTTCTGCAAAGCTAGGCGCAATTATTATTTCTAAGAAAATATCTTTTAACTTTTTAGCAGTCGCTAGATCAACTTCACGATTCAAAGCAATAATGCCACCAAAAATTGAAATCGGATCTGCATCATAAGCCTTTTGAAAAGCTTCTTCAATCGTAGCGCCAATCCCAACACCACATGGATTCATGTGTTTAACTGCAACAGCGGCTGGTTGTTCACTAAACTCCATAACAATTTCCAGTGCTGCATTGGCGTCTTGAATATTGTTATAAGAGAGTGCCTTACCATTTAATTGTTTAGCATGGGCAATTGACCCACCTTGTATCTCAGCTTCTTTATAGAACGATGCAGATTGATGCGGATTTTCACCGTAACGCAAAGTATCAACTTTCTCATAAGTAAGTGTTAAAACCTCTGGATCTATTTCATCAGTTAATTGTGTAAAATACTCAGCAATTAAAGCGTCATAATGAGCGGTGTGACGAAATACTTTCGCGGCAAGTTTTTTCCTTAGTTCAAGTGAATCTGCGCCTAAGTTATCGAGTACTTGTTGGTAATCAGCTGGATCAACGACAACAGTAACGGATTCAAAGTTTTTCGCTGCAGCACGAAGCATTGTCGGTCCGCCGATATCAATATTTTCTATTGCATCTTGTTCTGTTATATCCGGTTTAGCAATCGTCTCTTTAAACGGATATAGGTTAACAGCGACTAGATCTATTGGGGTAATATTAAATTGCTCCAATTGTTTTTGATGTTCAGGTAAGTGTCGACGTGCAAGAAGTCCGCCATGAATCATTGGATGTAAAGTCTTAACTCGCCCATCCAATATTTCTTCAAAGTTTGTCACTGCCGATACAGGTAATACTTCTAGACCAGCTTCTTGAAGCGTACTTAGTGTGCCTCCTGTAGAAATTAATTCAAAGCCTGCTTCAATTAATCCTTTGGCAAAGTCTATTAATCCTGTTTTATCTGATACACTTAGTAATGCTCTCTTTTTCAAATTGAATCCCCCTCTGATTAGAATAAATATAGTTTTATAGACGGATACTTTCAGGTAAAATGAGTTGTTGAATCGTTGATGGATAGAGCTTATGCTCAACTTTTTGGATTAAAGTCTGTAATTCTGCTTTTGTCATACCTGGTTTAACAGGCACCGCCTCTTGGGCAATAATTTCTCCAGTATCCATGCCTGAATCAACATAATGAATCGTTACCCCTGATACTTTAACCCCAGCATCAAGTGCCTGACCGACTGCATCTAAGCCTGGAAAAGCTGGTAAAAGTGACGGATGAATATTAATTATTCGTCTCTGGTATTGATTTAAAAGTGTTGGACCAATTAGTCGCATGTATCCTGCTAACACTATCCATTCGACTTGATATGCTTTAAGCTTGTGAACAATGTCTATTTCAAATGCTTGTTTATTTGGATAAGTTTTAGGATCAAAGACAAAACTAGCTAGCTGATTTTTCTTTGCTTTAGCAACGACTTTCGCTCCTGGACTGTCACAAACGAGTAAGACTATTTCCGCATCTAGGTCACCGGCTTGAATTGCACGATCAATCGCTTCGTAATTACTACCAGTTCCTGAGGCAAAAATCGCTATACGTGTTTTAGCGCTCAACTAGCTTCACCCCTGACTTGTCGGTAACTTCTCCAATTAGATAAGCGAGACTATCACACGCTTGTAAAGCTTCTAAAGCTTGATCAACCTCATCTTGTGCAACTACAACAACCATACCAATTCCCATATTAAAAACACCAAGTGCGGCTTGAATTGATAGGTCAGCTTGTGTTTGTAAAAACGTTAAAATCTCAGGAATTTCCCAGCTGTTTAGCCAAATGTCAGCACCTAATCCATTAGGTAAGATGCGTGGTAAATTTTCATAAAAACCACCACCTGTGATATGACTAATGCCTTTAACCTTAACAGTTTTCTTCAATTGACTGATTGACTGATAATAAATTTTTGTTGGCTTTAATAGAGCTTCACCAATTGTTGTCGTTAATTCACTTGGTTTATCTGTCAGTTTTAAATTTCGGTCTGATAAGATTTTTCTCACTAATGAAAAGCCATTTGAATGTACACCACTTGATGCTAAGCCAATTAAAGCATCACCTGCTTGAATTTGTGTGCCGGAAATTAAATCAGGCTTATTGGCAATCCCAACAACAAATCCAGCTAAATCATACTCGCCATCCTGATACATTCCTGGCATTTCTGCTGTTTCACCACCAATTAAAGCTGTACCGCTCTGAACGCACCCATCAGCAATTCCCTTAACAATTTGTTCAATTTTTTCAGGATAGGTTTTCCCACAGGCAATATAATCAAGGAAAAACAACGGGTCAGCTCCTTGAGCGACAATATCATTTACACACATGGCAACAAGATCAATCCCAACCGTATCGTGACGATCAAGTTCAAAAGCAATCTTAAGCTTAGTACCAACACCATCTGTTCCAGAAACAAGTACCGGCTCATCATAAGAGAAGCCTGTTAAATCAAATAAGCCTGCAAATGCACCAACACCACCGATTACTTCTGCTCGATTTGTTCGGGTTATGTGTTTTTTCATTAATTCAACAGCTTGATAGCCTGCTTCGACATCTACACCAGCTGTTTTATAAACATCACTCATGCTCCTGCTCCTTTTCGCTCACGTATATTTCTTTCGGATAAATTTCAGTTGGATAGCGACCAGTGAAACAAGCCTTACAAATTCCGACTTCATTTGAGTCTTCATGGACAAGTGACTTTTCTAGTCCTTCAACAGATAAAAATGCTAAACTATCCGCACCAATTTCTTTCGCCATCTCATCAATCGAATATTGTGCAGCAATTAGATCTTCCTTCACTGTCGTATCAACCCCGTAAAAACATGGGTGCTTAATTGGTGGAGATGCGATACGGACATGCACTTCAGTAGCACCCGCTTCTTTCAACAATCGTACAATTCGCATACTCGTTGTTCCCCTTACGATTGAGTCGTCGATCATCACAACCCGTTTTCCGTTAACAATCCCACGAACAGAGGACAATTTCATTTTTACGCCTTCTTCTCTTGATGATTGACTTGGTTCAATAAATGTTCGACCAATGTAACGATTTTTAATTAATCCAAGTTCATACGGAATGCCTGATTCTTCTGCGTAACCAATGGCAGCAGAAATACTTGAATCAGGAACGCCTGTTACGATGTCTGCTTCCACACCTGCTTCTTTTGCTAACTGTTTACCCATTAACTTTCGACTTGCATGCACATTAAGTCCATTTAAGTTGCTATCTGGTCGAGAGAAATAGACATATTCCATCGAGCAAAGCGCTCGTTGCATCGGTGAAGCAAACATTGTTGATTTCAAGCCATGCTTATCAATGATAAGCAGCTCACCTGGATGAACTTCTCGAACATATTTTGCTCCGACTAAGTCAAAGGCGCATGTTTCAGAAGCGACAACATAAGCATCATCAATTTTCCCAATTGACAGTGGGCGTAAGCCATATGGATCGAGTGCGATATATAATTGCTCTTCAGTTAATAACACAAAGGCATAAGCACCTTTAACCATCACTAGTGCTTGCTTAATTGCTTCTTCTAAGGGAAGATATCCGCCCCTTTTAATAAGATGGGCGATAATTTCTGTATCTGATGTTGTCTGTAAAATACTTCCCTGGGCTTCTAGTTGTGATCTTAACGCAAAAGCATTAACGATCTCCCCATTATGTGCTAGTGCCATGCTTGATATTTGGGAACGAAATAGGAGTGGCTGTACATTTTCAAAGCCACTATCTTGTTCTGCTGCATAACGGACATGCCCAATTGCACTCGTCCCTTTTAATGAAGACAAATGTTGCTGTTCAAAAACAGATCTGACAAGTCCAACACCCTTATGAATCGACAATTGCTTGCCATTACTCGTGACAATACCCGCTCCTTGTTGACCGCGATGCTGTAAGGCGTGCAAACCATAATAGGTAAGCTCAGCCGCACGTTCATGACCAAATATAGCAAACAGCCCACACTCCTCATTTAAACCTTTGAGTTCAGCAAGCATGGAATAGCTCCTTTCCAGGCTTTTTCTAGCTGATCAATTGATTGGTTGATCACCGTTTGTTCATCAATCGCAATATGAAGACGCGCCTCATTTGTGACACGGCCGATAATCGTTACATCATCTACTTCCTGTAAGAATGCTTCAACCTGATCTGATGAAACAGTGATGATAAAACGAGATTGTGATTCACTAAAAAGTAATGTTGTTGGATCACCTGATAGCTTCACATCAGCACCTAATCCATCAGTACCAAATAAGCTTTCAGCAATCGCAACAGCCAAGCCACCTTCTGATATATCATGAGCTGATTGCACATAGCGAGATTGGATTGCCGTTAGGATTTGGTCTAGTCGCTTTTTCTCAATATCAAGGTCAATACTTGGTGCTTTACCAAAATATTTTTCCTCTAATAGATTTTGAAGCTCACTACCACCAAACTCTGGCTTTGTCTCACCTACTAATAGAATGACATCATCAACTGCTTTGAACGGTACTGTAGTAATATCATCAAGCTTATGATGAAGCCCTACCATACCAACAATCGGTGTTGGGAAAATTGGTGAACCGGCTCGTTCGTTATATAGCGAGACATTACCGCTGACAACTGGTGTGGCTAATTTAACACTAGCTGCTGCCATTCCCTCAACACTTTTTTCCATCGCCCAATAGATTTCTGGTTTATCTGGACTACCAAAATTAAGCCCATCTGTTAAGGCAAGTGGCTTTGCACCAGAAGCAACTATATTTCTTGCTGCTTCAGCAACTGCTATCTTGCCGCCGATTTCTGGATCCAAATAAATATATCTTGAATTACAATCTGTTGTTAGCGCAATCGCCTTATTATAACCACGAATTCGCAATACAGCTGCATCTGAACCTGGCCCAACTACAGTATTAACCTGTGCAGTTGTATCAAACTGTTGATAGACATACTCTTTACTTGCTACCGTTGGTTGCTGTAATAATTTAATTAAAGTTTGTTCAAAATCAGTTACCTTTGGTTCGTAATTCGGTAGCTCTTGAAACTCTTGATAATAGTCAGGAACTTTTGATTCCTTCATGTAAACAGGTGCATCCTCTGCTAATGGATCAACAGGAATATCACAAACAATCTGGCCGTTGTGTAATAGTCTAAATTGTTTATCATCCGTTACTTTACCAATAGCAACTGCTTCGAGATCATATTTTGCGAATAAGTCATAGATTTCCTGTTCTCGGCCTTGTTTTACAACAAGTAGCATCCGTTCCTGTGATTCAGATAGCATCATTTCATAAGCTGTCATGCCGGGTTCACGTTGAGGCACTAAATCTAAATTAAGCTCCATTCCCATACCAGCCTTACTAGCCATCTCGCTCGCTGATGATGTCAATCCAGCTGCACCCATATCCTGCATGCCGATTAATGCATCAGAGTGAATCACTTCTAGACAAGCATCAATTAATAGCTTCTCGACAAATGGATCACCAGCTTGGATATCTGAGCCTTGACCAGCGTTATCCTCAGACAGCTCTACTGATGAAAAAGTAGCACCATGAATACCATCACGACCGGTCTTTGATCCGACGTATATAACAGTGTTCCCGACACCTGTTGCAACACCTCTTTGAATATCCCTCTGATCAATTAAACCTACACCCATTGCATTAACTAAAGGATTACCTTCGTAGCAATCATCAAATTGGATCTCACCACCGACTGTTGGAACGCCTAGCCGGTTACCATAGCCAGCAATCCCACGAACAACCTCTTTAAATAAATATTGCGTCCGTTCTGAGTCAAGGCGACCAAAGCGAAGCGAGTTAAGTGCTGCAATTGGCTTAGCACCCATAGAAAAAATATCTCGCATGATGCCACCAACACCTGTCGCTGCACCTTGATATGGTTCAATCGCAGATGGAGAGTTATGACTTTCAATTTTAAAGACTAAGCCCTGACCATCACCAATATCAACTATCCCAGCACCTTCACCTGGACCTTGGATAACTTGAGGACCTTCACTAGAGAATTTACGTAATAATGGTTTTGAAGTTTTATAGCTACAATGTTCAGACCACATCACTGAAAATATTCCTGTCTCAGTATAATTGGGATTTCTCCCGAGTATAGTTACAATTGATTGATACTCTTCATCTGTTAAACCCATATCTACATATAATCGTTCTTTTTCGATCATCTCTGGTGTCGGTTCATGAGTTGTTGACATGGTCTTCCCTCCATTTTTCTATGATTGATTGGAACAACTTTAATCCAGCTTCACTACCTAAAAGTGCTGACGTAGCACGTTCAGGGTGTGGCATCATACCAAGCACATTACCAGCCTGATTAATAATGCCTGCAATATTTCCAATCGATCCATTTGGATTATCCTGATATGAAAATACGATTTGCTGATTTGCTTGTAGCTGTTCAAGCGTTTGATTATCACAATAATAACGACCTGACCCATGAGCAATCGGCATCGTGATCACTTCATTTTCCTGATAGTTACACGTAAAAGTCGTTTGATTATTGCGAACAATCAGATTATTATTTTTACAAACAAAGTCTAGTCCTTCATTTTGCAACATCACACCAGGTAATAGACCTGATTCTAATAAAATTTGAAAACCATTTCCAACACCGAGAACCAACTGTCCCGATTCAGCTCTCTCTTTTAGAGCTGTTACAATCTCTGTCCTAGCGGCAATTGCACCCGCTCTTAAATAATCACCGTAAGAAAAACCACCAGAAAGCATAATTAAATCATAGTCTTTTAGATTGCTATCTTTATACCAGATACGGTCAACTTGACCTGGTAATATTTCACTTGTAATCTCATATAAGTCATCTGTTGAGCCCGGAAATACGATTACTGCAGATTTCACTCATCACCACACTCCTCAATCGTGTAATGATAGTCCTCCATCTCATGGTTGACAAGTAATTTTTCACATAACGTTTCCACTTGTGCTTCGATATCTTTATCCGTCGCAAATCTTAATTCAACTAATTTACCAACCCGAACCTGCTCAATCCCCTCAACATCATATTGATCTAGCACTCCTTCGATTGCTTTTCCTTGTGCATCAAGCACACCTGGCTTTAATCTAATCTCGACAACTGCTTTAATCATTTGATCTCCCCCAATCGATTTAATATCTCTTGATAAACTGACAGTAAATCACCAGTTCCTTGACGAAACACATCTTTATCTAAGCTGGAATTTGTTTCAACGTCCCAAAATCTACACGTATCTGGTGATATTTCATCAGCTAAAACAATCTTCCCACTTTGATTTCTACCAAACTCAAGCTTAAAATCTACTAACTTAACACCAACTTGCTCGAAATACGGAATCAGAAGCTGATTTATTTTTAACGCAAGACCTTTAATCAATTCAATTTCTTCTTCTGTCGTATTTGTCAGTAAAGTAGCATGTTGATCATTAATGATTGGATCATCTAAATCATCATTTTTATAATACAGCTCAACTAATGCAGGCGCGAAAGTAGTCTTTTCTTCAAACCCTAATCGCTTAACAATGCTGCCTGTCGCTAGATTTCTTACAACAACTTCAAGTGGAATAATCATCGTCTTTTCCACGAGCTGTTCAGTGTCATTTATTAATTCAATAAAGTGGCTTGGGATTTTTTTGTCATGTAAAAATTGAAAAACTTTGGCAGAGATCAAATTATTAAAACGGCCTTTTCCGATAATTGTTTCTTTCTTTTTACCATTAAAGGCTGTCGCTTGATCCTTGTAAGCTAAAATCAATTGATTTGGCTTATCTGTCTGATACACATATTTTGCCTTACCTTGATAGAGAAGTTCTTTTTTCACCGGAATGCACCCCTTATATGATATGGACAAGGGATCAGCACTCATTTGAATGAGTGCTACCCTAAATTAAACCAAACCCATTCTCGCAAATATTTGATCAACATTTTTTAAGTGATATGTGTAATCAAAACAGTCATCAATTTGTTCCTTTGATAAAACTTCTGTAATTCGAGGTTCCTGTTCAATCAATGTTCTAAAATGCGTTTCAGTTTCCCATGCTTTCATTGCATTTGGTTGAACTAAATCATACGCTTCCTCACGGCTCATCCCTTGATCGATGAGTGATAATAGCACTCGCTGTGAGAAAATAACGCCATGTGTCCGATCAATATTGCGCTTCATATTCTCAGGGAAAACAGTTAAATTATCGACAATTCGGCAAAAACGATTGAGCATGTAGTTAATCACAATTGTCGCATCTGGTAAAATCACCCGTTCTGCAGATGAGTGCGAGATGTCACGCTCATGCCATAAAGCAACATTTTCATAAGCTGTCATCATATAGCCTCGAACTAAACGTGCCATACCCGCCATATTCTCAGATCCAATTGGGTTTCGTTTATGCGGCATTGCTGATGATCCTTTTTGTCCTTTCGCAAAGAACTCCTCTACTTCTCTCGTCTCTGTTTTTTGGAGTCCACGAATTTCTGTTGCAAACTTTTCAATTGATGTCGCAATTAAAGCAAGTACAGATAAATATTGCGCATGACGATCACGCTGTAACGTTTGTGTTGATACTGGGGCAGGCTTTAATCCTAGCTTTTCACATACATACGCTTCAACTTCAGGGTCAATATTTGCATAAGTTCCAACCGCGCCAGATAATTTACCTGTTTCAATAACATCAGCAGCAGCGTTAAATCGGTCTAAATTTCTAAGCATTTCCTGATACCATAGTGATAGCTTCAAACCAAATGTAGTTGGTTCTGCATGCACACCATGCGTCCGTCCCATCATGACCGTATGTTTATGTTCAATTGCCTTATTTTTCAACACCTCAATAAAGCGTTCGAGATCATTGCGAATAATTGTGTTAGCTTGTTTTAGTAAATATGATAGTGCGGTATCAACAACATCTGTTGATGTTAAACCATAATGAACCCACTTCTTCTCATCACCTAGTGTTTCAGATACTGCACGGGTAAAAGCTACAACATCATGACGTGTTTCTTGTTCAATTTCTAAGATTCGGTCAACATCAAATGATGCATTTTCCCGAATTTCCTTAACATCTTCAGCTGGAATGACACCTAACTTACTCCATGCTTCACAGGCAAGAATTTCAACCTCTAACCACGCCTTGTATTTATTCTCTTCAGTCCAAATGGCACCCATTTCTGGACGCGTATAACGTTCAATCATTTTTTGTCCTCCTATATGAATTGCTGTTTTTTTAATGTTTCGATAAGCTGATCCCGATTATGAGCAACGCAAGTGATATGGCCCATCTTCCGTTTAGGCTCAATATCCTTCTTCCCATAATAGTGAAAATGTGCTTGTTTGAATTGATTGATTCTAGTTAAATATACTTCAAGGTTATCTCCGAGTAAATTAATCATAACTGCCCCACCATGAAACAGAACTGGAATCAGCGGTAAATCACAAATCGCACGAATATGTTGCTCAAATTGCGAGACATTACACGCTTCAATCGTAAAATGACCTGAATTATGTGGTCGAGGCGCCAATTCGTTGATGTAAATCTCATCACCTTTAACAAAGAATTCAATCGCAAATGTACCAACTACATTAAGTGCTGTTGCAATTGCTTCAGCCGCTTGCTTTATTTTCTTCATAACAGACGCACTAATACGTGCTGGCGCAATTGTCATATGTAAAATATGATCACGATGATGATTTTCTGCAACTGGGAAATAGAGAATATCTCCTGTCTTTGATCGCGTCAAAACAATTGACACTTCACAATCAAACTTGATCAATTGCTCGTAAATCAGGCGTTGGCTTTTTTCCAACAAAGCTTCTGCTGCTTGTAAATCATCAGCTGATTTTAACATTAGCTGACCCTTTCCGTCATAACCACCTCGACAGGTTTTCACAACAGCAGGAAATCCAATTCGTTCCATTGCCGATGTGAAATCTTGCTTTTGCTTAATCATTTGAAACTTCGCAACTGGCTGATTCAGTTCAACCATAAGGCTTTTTTCTATTTCACGATCTTGTGTTACCTCAAGTGCTTTTGTTCCTTGGGGAAGAAGTCCTCTAGCTTCTAAATAACGAGCAGTATTAAGGTCAACATTTTCAAATTCGTATGTAACAAGATCTACTTGTTCGGCTAGCTGTTTAATGGCATTTAGGTCATCATAGGGCGCAACTATTTGGTGATCAGCTAATTGCGCTGCTGGACAATCTGGTGTTGGATCTAGAATTATAAGCCGATAGCCCATATGCCTTGCTGTTGTTGCCATCATTCGTCCAAGCTGGCCACCACCAATGATACCGATAGTCTTTCCAATCCTTTGGCTACTCGTTAGCAAGCTGATCCCTCATTTCGGCTACTTTTCCTTTTAAGGATTGTTCGTATTTAGTAAGTTTTTCTGCAATGACTTGATCATTTGTCGCTAAAATTTGAGCAGCGAGTATACCTGCATTCGTCGCACCTGCACGACCAATTGCAACAGTTGCAACAGGTACACCAGCAGGCATTTGCACAATTGAGAGTAATGAATCTAATCCGTTTAACGCCTTCGATTGAATCGGTACACCAATCACAGGCAACATTGTCTTAGAGGCTACCATTCCTGGTAAGTGAGCTGCACCACCTGCACCAGCAATAATAACCTTTATGCCTCTGTCAGCAGCTGTTTTGGCATAGGTAAATAAATCATCAGGCGTTCGATGTGCTGATATAATATCTTTTTCATACAAAACTCCAAAGTCATCTAGAATTTTGCAAGCGTGAATCATCGTATCCCAATCAGAAATGCTTCCCATAATGACGCCAACCTGAACCATGCAATCCCTCTTTCCTTAACTGGTTATATTATGTAGATAAAAAAACCTATTCATATCTCTCCTTTTTGGCGAGAGAAGATGAATAGGTGGTTTACGTTCACCGCTAAATCCTTAGCTCAAGTAAATTATAAACAAAGACACAAGAACTTGAGTCAAAGCCACATCTAAGTAAACATACCATCACGAGTCATTGGTCTGTTCCATCTTCCCTCATAGTCCGTTATTTACGGTAACGGGTAGAGACTTTTGAGCCATATTCTCAAATTTATATGAGGTGATTTAATATAAATTGTCATTTGTTTCTATGACAGTATCATAGCAATATTTTATTGATTCGTCAATGTAAATTCGAACGATAATTAAAAGATAGCCTTTAACGTTCGTCTTTGTTCATAATAACTTCAAAAATTATCTGTTGTTTGATAGGAATGATCCTTTTTTCTCCGTTTTCAATTATTTCTTCAAAAATTGGTTTTTCCATTCTCCTGATCGGTATGTATCCCGCTTGCTTAATCCTTTCAAGACATTGATCAAGCGTCTCTCCATCCAAAAGCTCAAACTGTTTCTTTTGAGCTCTTGATTCAGTTGCTTTAGCCCGCTTTTGATTGCGCTTATTTTTCTTCGAGAGTCTCGACATGATGCTGTATCTTTCCTTTCTTAATATTGTCGTTTTAGAATATCAACGTCTTGCACAATTGAGTCATCAAACATTCCAATTAATAGCCATGTAGTTATAAAACAATTTTAACATAGTTTGAATCATTCTTAGTCAGATATGTAAACCACTTATTTCTCAAAGATGATTTAGTATAGGCTGACGCATAGAGAAATTTACATTATAATTTCGTGGTATAAAAAAGCGTGTCAGCTCAAATTGAGTGACACGCTCTATATATTCAAAATTATTTATGATAAGAAAATTAGATATAGAACAAATACTATTGATAACCCCCACATAATTGGGTGAATCTTCTTACCTTTTCCTGTGATTAGCATTGTAATTGGATAGAATGTGAATCCTACCGCAATACCTGTTGCAATACTGTATGCTAACGGCATGATAATAACAGTTAAAAATGCAGGGATAGCATCTTCAATTTGATCCCACGCAATATCTTTTAAGCTTGATGCCATTAAAACTCCAACAATAATTAGAGCAGGAGCAGTAACAGATGATGTTACTACTGATAATAATGGTGAGAAAAATAATGCTAAGAAAAAGAACAATGATGTAAATACAGACGTTAAACCTGTCTTACCACCAACACCAACACCTGTTGCAGATTCAACGAAAGCAGTTGTTGTTGAAGTTCCTAGCACAGCACCTACAACCGTAGCACTTGAATCAGCAAGCAATGCTCTACCAGCACGAGGTAATTCATTATCTTTCATCAATCCAGCTTTGCTAGCAACAGCCACTAATGTACCTGCTGTATCAAAGAAGTCAACAAATAGGAAAGTTAAAATAATACCAGCCATTTCCCATGTGAAAATATCGCCAAAATGGGCAAAGGCTTTTCCAAAAGTAGGCTCAAGACTTGGTACTTTCGATACAACTTGAGTTGGTAATTCAACTTCGCCAAAAATAACACCAACAACCGCAGTAATTACCATTCCATAGAATACGCCGCCTTTTACTTTGAAAGCCATTAAAATAACTGTAACAAGTAGTCCAAAAATAGCTAAAGCAGTTGGACCATGAGTGAAGTCTCCAAGCTTAACTAATGTAGCTTCATCAGCTACAATAATTTCCGCACTTTGAAAACCAACAAAAGCAATAAATAAACCAATACCAGCTGCAACAGCTAACTTCAGAGTCGCTGGAATCCCGTTAATAATCTTTTCGCGTACCCCAGTCAGTGATAGCACTAAGAAAAGAATTCCTGAAACTAAAACTGCAGTTAACGCTGTTTCCCACTGTATGCCCGCACCGATAACAACTGTAAAGGCAAAGAATGCGTTAATCCCCATACCTGGCGCTAAAGCAACTGGATAATTAGCAAATATCCCCATAACCAAAGTACCAATAATTGCTGATAACGCAGTTGCAGTGAAAACTGCACCTTTATCCATACCAGCAGCGCCTAAAATATCTGGGTTAACAAATAAAATGTACGCCATTGCCAAGAATGTAGTTAGACCCGCAGTAAACTCAGTTCTTACATTTGTACCTAACTCTTCCAACTTAAAAAATTTGTTTAACATTTTTCTTCTCCCCTTCTAAATTTTTCGCCGCGCAAAAAAAGGCACACTCATAAGTTTAATTTGTCCTAGAGTGTGTCTAAATATGCCAGAGAAGATAATAATAAAAAAATTATAATTGCTATTCCTTATCTCTTCTGCGTAGACAGACCATTTACGGTGGTCGGTAGAAACTCTAGAGCCATATCCTCAAGATTATACGACGAATTTATTTAATTGCTATGGATATCATACTAAGAAAAAAAACATTCGTCAATAGAAAAAACGAATAATTTTTAAAAAAAGCATATCCATTGTTCGGATATGCCTTTTATATTAGTCGATATACGGTTATTCATTTGATTTTAGTGCCTCAATCATATCAATTCGTTTTAACTTATGATGCATCATCCACATGACAAACGTTGAGAAGAAAAATGTCAGTAATCCTGCATATAAATAACTGGTCCAATGTAAGCTCGGATCAAACATCTGACCATCTTGGGTGATTGTGTCTAACACAAATGTGAACAATAGTCGGCCAAATATACTTCCTGTTAAAATACCCATCACAGTCAGCATTATATTTTCACGATAAATATACATCGTCACTTCATTATCATAAAAACCTAATACTTTAATTGTCGAAAGTTCTCGAATTCGTTCTGATATATTAATATTAGTTAAATTATATAAAACGACGAAAGCAAGGCCAGCTGCTGCAAAGATTAAGACAACTACAACAACATTTAAACTTTCCATTGAATCTCGAAAAGCTTCGGTCATAGATGCAATAAATGTTACATTTATAACTTGATCTTCTTTCATCAATTGCTCTGAAAATGCTTCTTCCCAATTTTCGTCTTGATTGTGTTTTAACAAGTTAACGTTATAATTTAATTCGTCATCGATTGCTGATCGATACACTGCTTCATTCATAAATAAATAATGACCAACATAGTTCTCGGTAATTGCAGAGATTTCCAATTCATATGATTGATTACCGCTGTCAGTGATCGTGATTATATCACCTACGACAATGTCGAACAAATCAGCTAATCGCTCGGTAACAATTGCTCCATCATCAGTTAATTGATACGTTTGATCAGAGGTACGGTCTTTTAATTGAATGAAATCAGTGAATGATTTTTCATCTTCCGGAACCATGACTGTAATATCTTGTGTAAGTTGATCGGGATGACTGATTTCAAATTGTTGTTGAAATACGGTTGAGATTTGTTCAATCCCTTTATATGAATCAACAAATGCCTGATAAGATATTTCAGCTTCCTCATCAGCGCCATCGTCAAGAATGATCACCGCATCGTATTTCATCACGCGACCAAATTGTAAATCAACCAATCCTTCCACTGCACCTTTAATCCCAAAGCCAGTAATGATTAAGGCAGCACAACCCGCTATTCCTAAGATTGTCATAAGCATTCTTTGCTTATATCTAAACAAATTTCGTGCTGTTACTTTCTTAATAAAATCAAGTCGGTTCCAAATTGGTGTTATACGCTCAAGTAAAATTCTCTTTCCAATTTTCGGAGCCTTAGGTCTCATTAATACTGCTGCCTGACTTTTCAGATCAGAACGTAAAACAAACCACGCTGTCACAACGGTTGACAGCAATGCAATGGCCGCTGCTATTAAAGTATATAACCAATAGTTTGTTAAAATGAGCTCTGGCAAGTTATACATAATACCATAAGCATCAAAGATAATAATTGGCAATGCAGTATAGCCAATCACTAAACCGAAAACAACCCCTAATAAACTTGCACTCAATGCATAAACGTAATACTTAAGTGAAATTTCTAGGTTGCTGTAACCTAGTGCTTTTAATATTCCAATTTCTCCTCGTTGCTCTTCAATCATCCGTGTAATTGTGGTTAGTGTAACTAATGCTGCAACAGCAAAGAATACAGCTGGGAAAATTTTTGCTAATTTACTTAATAATGAGGCATTTTCTTCAAACTGAACAAACTGCGTCTGATCTTCCCGAATAAATGGGTAATACGTTGGTTCTTCTAAATCGGCCAATTCCTCACGTG
Source organism: Amphibacillus xylanus NBRC 15112 (assembly GCF_000307165.1). Classification (NCBI taxonomy): domain Bacteria; kingdom Bacillati; phylum Bacillota; class Bacilli; order Caryophanales; family Bacillaceae; genus Amphibacillus; species Amphibacillus xylanus. The sequence goes on along the minus strand of NC_018704.1, from coordinate 431,368 downwards.
CTTTTGCTATATCGGCCTCAGCTTCTTCAATTTCTTCTAGTGCGTCTTTATTTTCTTTTTCAAATGTCGTTAGTCCGTCCGCATACTCTGCTTCAGCTTCAGCCAATTGATTTGCTTGCTCCTCAAGTAGATCAACCGCTTCATTATATTCCTGCCAGCCCTGATCTAGATCCCGTCTAGCTTGAGCTAACTCTGCCTCGGCATTTGCTCGTTCTTGAGCTAATAAATCTGTTTGTTTATCTAGCTCTGCTCGAGCTTCATCAAACTTCATTTGGCCTGCTTCAAGTTCAGCTTTTCCTACCTCAAGTTCAGATCTTCGTTTTTCAATCTCTTGCTCAGCTTCATTTAATTGCTGTAATCCTGCTTCAAGCTCTGCTTCAAGTTGATCAAGTGTTTGTCTGATTGTATCAGCGGGTACTTCACCAGCAATATAGCCAGAAAGTAAGTCTGCTAATGTCTGACCATTTAGATCAATCGCCTCTGTTTCAGATAAAAGTTGGGCGAGCTCTTTCTCTGGGATAAACACTGAAATTAATTGTCTTGGTATTTTTAATAGATCAGCTATCCCCTCAGAAAGTTTTGTAAAATCCGTTTGTTTACCTATTAATGATTCACGTTGATTGGCAATTTCTTCAGCAGATCGATTAAGTTCTACTTCGCCTGCTTCAAGCTCAGCGAAACCTTTTTCAAGCTGATCCGCTTCTACCTCGAGCTGTTTACGTCCTGCTTCAAGTTGTGCTTCTGCATCAGCAATCTCTGCTTCGAATTTTGCTAAGCCTTTTTTATACTCGGACTCGCCATCAATCAGCTCTTGATAACCTTTTTCAAGCTTTCTTCTGGCATCTCTAATCGCCTCTTGCCCATCATCTAATTCAGCACGTGCTTTATCAAGTTTTTCCCTAGCTTCGTTTAACTCTTCACGGCCATCAGCGATTTTAACCTCGGCATCACTAATTTCTTCTTCAGCTTCACTACGAATTGAACTTAATCGTTCTGGCCCATAATCGTTTAAAATTTGCTCGATATTTGCTTTGTGCTCACGACTTTTATGCTGATATTCATCATTAAAAGTATCTAGCTCTCTCAAACCTTGAAATGTTGCAAATACATCCGTATAAACTGGTAAATTAAAGTCTTCCTCCAATATGACGCCAAAAGCATCCAGCTGCCCACCTGCTATTGATGTCTGTCCCCGCGATTCATTGGTAAAGAAACGTGGACTGTTAACAAAGCCAACAACTTCAAATTCTATTTCGTTAAATTGATCGGACAAATCTGTGTCATCACGATCTGCAAAAAGCGTCACTTTGTCACCAATTTGGTAATGATTTTTGATCATCTCACGTGCATCTAATGCAATCTCACCACTTTTTTCTGGCAAGCGACCACTTTCAATTAAGTATTGATTTAATTTGTGATCAGGATGATAACTAATCAATTTAACCACATGGCGCGCATCTCCAATTAACACATCCTGACTATAACCCGGCTCGATAAGCTCAACATCAGAATAGTTAGTTAAAAGCGCTACTTCTTCATCTTCAATACCTAATGTCGATTGAACGTGAATATCGTATAGTTTTTGACGATCAAAATAATCATCAACAGTTGTTAACATATTAGGCCCTGTCGCCTGCAAGCCCACAAAAAATCCTACTCCTAAAAAGATTAGGATAAATATTGATAAAAAGCGGGCTTTTGAATTTAATATTTCCCTGAAAACTAATTTATTCAAAGCTGTTTTCTTCACTACTTAAGCCCCCCTACCACTCAATTTCATCTACAGAGCGAGGACGTGGATTTTCAACTATTTCTCGTACCTTAGCATCGTGAATATAAATAACTCGATCAGCCATTGAGGCAATAGAAGTGTTATGGGTTATAACAATAACCGTGGTTTTAGTTTCATGTGCAGTGTTTTGGAGAAGTCTTAAAATTTGCTTACCTGTTTCTAAGTCAAGTGCACCAGTCGGTTCATCACACAAAAGAAGTTTTGGATTTTTTGCTAGTGCCCGTGCAATAGCAACCCGTTGCTGTTCTCCTCCTGATAATTGAGCAGGAAAATTATCTCGCCTGTGAGATAAACCAACACTTTCTAATACTTCATCAATATCTAACGCATTCGGTGAAATTTGTGTTGCTAACTCAAGATTTTCTCTCGCAGTTAAGTTAGGCACTAAATTATAAAACTGAAATACAAACCCGATGTCCTCACGGCGATATTGGGTTAATTCATGCGTTGAATATGCGGCAATATTTTTACCATCAACCCAAATCTCCCCTTCATCAGGTTTATCCATCCCACCTAAGATATTCAATACCGTTGATTTTCCCGCACCACTCGGTCCTAAAATAACTGCAAATTCACCTTCATTGATGTCAAAGGAGATACCGTTATTTGCCACAATTTTGTTTTCTCCCATTTGATATCGTTTATATTCATTGACAACCCTCACAAAAGCCATCGCTACATCCCCTTTATCTTTATTTATATATTTTTTCTAAACTAAATGATATTCATACTGCTTAACATGGATCATTAAGATTGTGGATATTCGTTTCCGATGATACAATTGTTGCATCGATATAATTGTAGTACCCTTTTTGGCAATTTACAATAATTTCGCCCTCGGGCTAGACAAAAAAGGAGGAATTGTAATGGCGGAAAAGCAGCATCGAAAAAATAAAGAGATCCTTCGCTTATCAAATGAAGAATCAAATCGCTTTACAAAAGAATGTATTGAAACAGCTTTATTAGAGCTAATGAACGAAAAAGAATTTAAAGAAATCTCTATTACGGATATTGTGACTCGTGCTGGCGTTTCAAGATCAGCATACTACCGTAATTACTCTTCAAAAAAAGATATTTTAAATAAATATTTAAATACAATTGTAGAAACGATCACTGATTCACTAGAGTCCCACAGAAATGATGATAATGATTTTAATTTCTGGCTGTCTCTATTCACGCGTGCTCGTACTTATGCAGATAAATTTCTCATTTTGTTAAAAGCGGGGTTTGACGGGATCATTCTTTCAAGCGCTAATGAAACTGTGTTAGATCGGATCCCTAAAGAAAACGATTTAGCAAGTGAGAAATATGAGATCTATTTTTGGATTGGTGCATTTTACAATTTACTAAGAGAATGGGTTCTGTCTGGTATGAAGGAATCAGATGAGGAGATGGCAGCAATCGGACAGAGAATGTCTGCTAACTTTAGTTTACAAGCTCACTATCATTTGAATTTAGATGACTCAAGATAAAGTATTAATACATTGTATTAAATAAGGAACTTGAGTGTATTTTCGTGAACTTGTGTGCATTCTCGCGAACTTGTGTGTATTTTCGAGAACTTGTGTGCATTTTCGAGAACTTGTGTGTATTTCCGAAAACTTGTGTGCATTTTCGAGAACTTGTGTGTATTTCCGAAAACTTGTGTGCATTCTCGCGAACTTGTGTGCATTTTATATAGTTGAAAATAGAAATAGACAAATAAAAAATGGCTTTGAGTAATTTTTTTACTCAGAGCCATTTCTTATACTTAGTTGGCTAGTTTTGTCCTAGCCTATTACTTCTATCTTATTAATGATTTGAAATTATTTTGCGCTGACTAGAATCTTAGATTGGCTCTTGTCATTTAGTAATAATTCAAATCCATCTTCAACAATATTATCTAAATTGATCTTATTTGTAATAATTTTTTCTGCTGGAACTTGTCCGCTTGCAATTAAATCAATTACCTTATCGTAGTTGTGTGCATACGCTAAGCTTGATACAACTTTTGCTTCCTTAACGAGCGCTTGGAATGTAGGTAATTTTGGATCTTCAGCAAAGATTGCCACTAGACAAACTGTTCCAGTGATTTTTACCGCTTGCATACATGTATCAAATGTAGCTTGTACACCCGCACACTCAATTGCTACGTCTACACCAGTGTTATTTGTATCTTTCATAATTCGTTCTACAACGTCTACTTCTGTCGGATTTAATGTTGTTGCAAATCCGAAACTATCTGCTAGTGCTAAACGCTCTTTAGAAACATCAGTAATATAAACAGAAGTCGCACCAGCTGCACGTGCACATAATGCTGTTAATAGTCCAATTGGGCCTGCACCTGTAATTAATACTTTATCACCTGATTTAACTCCACCTACTTCAACACCTCTATGTGTAACTGCAGTTGGCTCAACAAGTGCTGCTTGCTCAAGTGTCATATTTTCAGGAATTCGATAAACATGTTTTTGATCTAATACACAATATTCTGCAAAACCACCATCATCAGATAAACCAATAAAGGCAGCACCGCTATTGCGGCAAATATGGTAATTTCCTTCACGACACTCTTTACATTTTTCACAGCGTAGGTTTGGCTCTACACAAACACGATCGCCAACCTTAAGGTCTGTGACATTACTTCCTACTTCAGTAATCGTCCCACTGAATTCATGACCTAATGTTAAAGGCATTTTTCGGTTTGATAATGGGTGAACTTCATTTGTTGGTAATAGACCCTCTGGTTGTGAATAAGCATGTAAATCAGAACCACAAATACCAGCCCAAGCTACTTCAATTTTTACATCATTTTCACCTACTGCTTTAACCGCTACATCTTCAACTCGAACATCTTTTGCTCCGTAAATAATAGCTGCTTTCATTTCATACACTCTCCCAATTATGTAGTCTATTATTATTAGATAATGTTTGTGTTATTCACTAATTAACAAATTAGTTAATTAGTGAATAACTTCACAAACATTATGAATATATAATACCATTAATTTATTAAAATATCAAAATTAACTTTGCATTTTGTCGATTCTTTTGTGACTTATTTGTGAATGTAAAAAAACCAGTCATCACGACTGGTTTAATTACATATTTCACTTTTTACATAGGGCTATTCCGATCGGAAAATATTGATTTATTTTATACTCGGCAGGTACAATTAATCCACCTTTTTGATTAAAGAATTCAACTGATTGATAGTCAAAACCATCAAATAAATGCTTAAATTCATCAACAGTAAATTGATGGACATGGAAAGGCTCTCCTGACGGTTTATTGCGCCCTTCTCCAAATGGTGTTGATAAAATTAAACTCCCACCTGGTTTTAGTAATTGATAAATATTTGATAAAAATTGTTTCTCTTCTCGAATGTGCTCAATTGTCTCAAAGCTTAAAACCCAATCAAATTGACCTAATTGGTCTGGCAACTTAGGATCGGCTACATCGCCTTGAATGAATTTTGACAATGGATGGTAGTAGCGATATTGCGCATAGGCTAGTGCATCTGGATTTATATCTACTCCAATAATCGAGTCGATTTTCCCTTTACATGATTTAGCAAGCATATGCGTGCCAAAACCACTTCCACAAGCAAAGTCCAGCACTCTCCCCTCAACAAAGGCTGTTGCAAGCTGATAACGTGCAACATGCTCAATTAATAGCTGATTGGTTGGTTCCATTTTATCAGGAATCACGCGTTCACCAGTATCTTCTAACAACTTGTTTCACCACTTTCGTCTTTACGCTCCTTCGAGCATGTCTCGTCTTTTGTAACCAATGAAGCCTATCATCATCATTACTATACCTAATACTGTTAATGTGATAAAAATGGCTATATCAAAGTCCTCCATTGGTATCATCGGTATCCAGCTTTGGATCGCTGTTTTCAAAAACCAATTCGGTAAATCTAAAATACCCGCAAAATAATTTAACATAAAAGAATAGCAAAGGTAAACATAAATAATCTTCCCAGCTCTCGGAATCCAACCTAGTGTAAATGCAGCAAGACCAATAAAGAATAACATTGATGGCAAATGATTAAACCCAGCCGTTAAAAATGTAGCAATGTCGATCGACGCACTTTCTCCCATAGCTACAATTGCCGATCCACCTAAGCTCAGTGTAGATAATAATATTCCGACTAAACCTGAAAATATTGCTATCCAAATACTCGTCCAATACAACTCTCTTCTCGTCATCTTAGTTGCAAGAAGTTGATTGATATGTGATCGAGTTTCTTCAACATATAGTTTATTGACTATTGCAATTGGTAAAATGATTACTAAACTAGTCATGACCATCATAATAGTCCCTGTAAATGATTCTTCAATTGAGACACCTGCATGTAAAAACATGCGCTCGACTAGTTCATTACTTGATAAAAATGTTTGCATATCACCATAAATAGACCCATAAGCAAGCCCTATGACTGAAAAGCCAACTAACCAGCTCATTATTGTCCCTCTGTTTAGTCTAATAAATAGACCTGGAACAGATAATAATGACTTTTTAGCGCTTGCTCTTCCTTCTCTAACCGGCAAATAACCTGAGCCCATATCACGAGCGCCTTCTAACATAAACGCTATGATAACCATTAATAAACATAAACCTAATGAAAAAATCAAATATACCCAATTGTTCTCTGTATAAGGATAAGTTAAATAGTGCCACCCCATGGGATTTAACTTAGATAGATTTACATTTGAGCTATCTGTCCCTGCACGCACAATATATAACAATCCAATTATTCCAAGAGAAGCACCAGTTGCTCCTGATGATGTGGGCATGATTTGCGCCATGAATAATGCGATCACAGCACATAGAACACCAGCCATCCCTACTGATGCTCCAAACAAAAATGAACCTTGGACAGTGATCGTTTCCGTTCCGTAACTAATCATTATGATCCCAATTAAAAATGCGATCAAAAGATTTATCATGACAGTTTGAATCAAGACAGCTAAAGAATTAGCTTGACGACCAATTTGAAATGAGCGAACTAATTCAGTTAGACCAAGCTCCTCTTCTTTACGTGTATGACCAACTACATGCAGAATAGAGACAATCATGGCAAACAAACCACAAAATAACAACATTTCGTGAGCGTACATTGCTCCTAGTGTATAATCCAATGCAGAATCGATTGGTGTTGGACCGACCATTGCTGTCATAGCAGGATTTTGCATCGTTTCAAATAAACCTATCGCACCATCACCTTTTGCGATTTCTTCAAAAGCAGGAATAAAACCAGCTGAGAATAGTGTAATGCCTAGTACCCAGATCATTGTCTTTTTCCAATCACGCTTTAGGTACTGTCTAAATAATATACCCCAACGTGCAAATTTCTCCTTCACGTCATTACCTCCAATCTATTATTTACCTTGATAATGCCTCATAAACAAATCCTCAAGCGTAGGTGGAACGACCTCAAGCTTTTTAACTCCTAATTCAACCGCCTTCGTTAAAATACCATCTAGATATTGATGATCAGCAGAAAATGTTACTTGATTATCTATTTGTTTTAAGTCAAATACACCATTTACTTCAGCCATTTCAGCTACATTACCTTTTGTGATTAATGTAACCGTTGATCGCGTTAAATGGCGTAATTCTTCTAAACTTCCAGATTCAACAATTTCACCTTGTCTAATAATAACAACCTTATCAGCTAAACGTTCTACCTCACTTAATACATGAGATGACAACAATATTGACTTACCTGCTCGCTTTAATTTTTCAACCTCTTCTTGAAAAATCGCCTCCATTAGTGGATCTAGACCGGAAGTAGGCTCATCAAAAATATATACATCTGAATTTACAGATAATGCTGAAATCAAACCAACCTTTTGGCGATTTCCTTTTGAATAACCTTTAGCCTTTTTCTTTGGATCTAATTCAAAACGTTCTATTAATTGATCACGTTTTTGCTTATCTCCACCACCATGTAACTTAATAAATAAATCAATAATTTCGCCACCAGTTAAGTTGCCCCATAAAGTCACATCCCCAGGTACATAGGAAATCCGTTTGTGAATCTCGAAGCTGTCTTTCCAAACATCTTTACCGAAAATCTCTGCCTGACCACCATCACGTTTAATGATGCCTAATAAAATCCGAATTGTGGTCGTTTTACCAGCCCCATTTGGACCGATAAAGCCGACTACCTCACCTGGTTCCACAGTAAATGAAACATCTTTTAAGGCTTGGGTCTTGCCGAAGTTTTTTTGCAAGCCTAGCACTTTGATCATTTCCGTCATAGCATGAGCACCTCTTTTTAGTTTTTTTAATAAAAATTAACCTTTCATCTGAGATTAAATAAAAAAACTCTAATCAAATACGACTAGAGTAAATTCTTCTTATATCATAACATTTTCTAATATCAATTTGCTTTAATATACAAGAATGATCATTGAATATCACTAACACTAATTAAAAACAAACAAACTAAAAGTAGAATAAAGTAGCCGATTGACCAATAACCATTAATTATATAGTGCTTACTTTCTTTTTCATATTTGTACTCCATATATGTTCTGAACAATTCAAATGCAGATGAATATGCAAAGAAAAAAATATATACTGCTAGATAGTTTAGGAAAAGACCAATAAAAATAATTGAAACACAAAATACGATGAAACCAATCAATTCAATACGTTTTTGCAGAGGAGTTTGATGACGATAAACAAATAAGGTCGTCATAATACCGTATTTTCTCCGAACGATTAAATGACCAATTAATAATAAAGGCACAATGATTAATATTAACTCAAACACCCTAAACCTCCTCAAGTTATTTCTTACAAAAAAACCCATTACCTTAAATAAAATATAACATTACTGAATAGTGTCGTCAATGCGGAGTGAGAAATAATGAGGCTATATAAATAGTTAATCCTGCACCTTGTACTTTTTATGTATTTACGATACCTTTAAGAAGTACTCTTATAAATAGTATGACAATAGCAAACTAGCTTTTCTAGTTTATATCAGTTCGCTAAGGAGCTTATTATGAATCATTTAATCTTTCAACAGGGCATTAGCTTAGCCTTTCCTATATTAATCATATATATCATTAATAAATTATTTCGTAAAAGTTTTAAGTCGATTGATAAAGAAATTATTAATATCCTCATGTTAATCTATACGACTGCACTAAGTTACTTTATCTGGTTTCAACCAGTTGCTGTATTAGATCAGCAACCCTATAATTTCACACTCTTTTCAACGATTGTGTTTTATTATAACCATATAAAAATGGATTACCTTTCATTAAATAATATCATCATCAATTTGTTGGGAAATCTATTAATTACAACACCTATTGGCATCTGGTTTAGCTACAAAGGCTTTAGTAAGAAGCTAGCATTACCGCTTGCTTTAGTCATTCCAGTATTATTTGAGTTAGGTCAGTTTATCTTGCATCAGTTAAATTATGCAACAAGAATTGTCGATATTGATGATTGGCTTTTAAATTCACTCGGTATTTTACTTGCCTATTGGCTGGCACAATCAATTAAAACAAAGCACAATTAATCATTTCAAAAGCCAATCTAATTCATATAGATTGGCTTTCTTTGGATGGATAACTGTACTTAATATCATCTAATTTTATTGACTGTCTATACAGTAAACTCTCCAATTAATTGATTTAGTTGTTTCACTAGTCCTGCAAGGTCTGATGAACTTGTCGATATTTCTTCCATTGAGCTTGTCATTTCTTCTGCAGATGCAGAGGTTTCTTCAATCCCTGCTGCGGATTGTTCCGAAATAGAGGCGACTTCTTCGACCGATCCAGATAATGTTTGGCTTGTCATTAAAATATTTGTCAGTTGCTCATTAATTTGTTGAATATTGTTTGTTGTATTAATTACTGCTCGTCCGATACTATTAAAAGTTTTTCCTGTCTCTTCAATCATCTCTGTTCCTTGTTGGACTTCCTGATAACTATTTTCTAGCGACGATTTAACTGATTCAGACTCAACTTGTATCATTGTTGTAATTTCCGTAATTTCTTGAATCGAGCTTCTAACCTGTTCAGCAAGTTTTCTTACTTCATCAGCAACAACGGCAAACCCTTGACCATGCTCACCCGCACGTGCTGCCTCAATTGATGCATTTAATGCTAGTAAATTTGTTTGTTCAGCGATATCTTGAATAACCGATACAATATTTGAAATTTCCCTTGATTGATTATTTAAATGAACAACTTTTCCTACCGAATCTTTTACAATCGAGTCAATCGTGCGCATTTTACCTACGGACTCCTCCATTAAGTCAACACCATTAACCGACAGATCTCGTGCAGCTTGTGACTCACTTGTTACAGTTTCACCTAATTGTTGAGCATTAGAGACTGCTAAAACAAATGTATTCATGCCACTTGATAAGTCTGATGCATGAGATGCTTGCGTCTCTGAACCAGATGCTAATTCCTGCATCGTGTAAGAAATTTGCTCAACACCTTCAGATACCTCTGTTGTCGTCTGATTTAAGGCTACACTATGATTATTTACTGTTGTAGCTACTTCGTGTATTTGTTTAACTAATTCTCTCATATTTGAAGCAGCTTGCTGAACCGCTTGATTTAACTGGCCAATCTCATCACGCCGAGTAATAGTATCCACTTCAAATGAGAGATCACCCTTAGCAAATTTCAGCATCCGTTCTGTTATATGTCTTATTGGACCTGAAATCACTCGTGTCGTTATAATTGCTGTCACTATCCCAATAATTATAATCATAACCGATACAATTGAACTGGCGGATAAAGTCAGAGCCCCTGCACGTGAAATTTGATTACTTAACATGAGGATCTGTTCTTCTCGATAGCGAACTAATTCTTCAAATTCATCTATTAAACCAATACTCAATGGCAGAATTTGTTCTTCCAATATTCTTAATGCTTCAGTTTCTTTACCTTCATTATACAATCTGAAAAATTGATCCGTCAGTAATCCCCATCGTGTTTTTTGTTCTATTGCCGTCATCAATAGATCTGATGAACTATTTGCTAATGCCTCTTCTTCTAAGGCAATACTTTCGGGTGTTCCATCAACAAAAGAAGCATAATATGATTCATTACCTGTTAGTGCATATGCTTGTAATAAATTTGTTCGCTCTAGCATATTAGTAGATAATTTCTCATTTAACATTAATAATTTCATTTCTTGTTCAGTCAACTCATCAGTATTGTTATTAATATGATTAACAGACATAATATTAACAACAGTTAAAGCAACAACTAAGAAAATAATTACCCCAAACCCTAATACCAATCTCGTCCCAATTCGTTTGAAATTACTAAATTTCCGCATTTATAAGTGCTCCCTTCGTTACAGGTTTCTCCACTTGCGCTAATTTGCTCATCATATATTAGTGTCTGTCAATTACTAAAGCTAAAAATGATTCAATTGTTGTTTAATTACATATTTTTATTCAAGATCTTTGGATGAATTATTTTGATAAATATCCTCCGCACGATGAAAGCCATCAGCGATAACTGTTTCTTCGATGTTGTCCTTGGTAACAGCGATTGGCGTTAATAACACCGTTGGTACGTCTTTCTTCCCATTATTAATCGTTCGATCTGTTTCAATTTCTTCTCCTTTAGCCATCCGAACCGCAATGTCTGCAGCTTGGCTGGCTAAATCTTTTATTGATTTATATACAGTCATTGCTTGATCACCTGAAATAATACGATGCAATCCAAGTAATTCTGCATCTTGTCCAACTATTGGCACCTGTCCTGATAAACCATATTCAACCAACGCTTCGTGGACAGCCCCTGCAGTAGCATCGTTTGCTGCAATGACTGCATCAATTTGATTGTGATTAGCCTCTAATGCTGCCATCATATTATTTTTCGCATTTACCGTTAACCAGCCGTCTGTCCATTGATCGTATACAACTGTAATATCCCCTTGCGCAATATACGGTTGCAAAACACTATAGACACCGTTTCTCATTAAGTGCGCATTATTATCCGTTGCTGGGCCGCCGATATAAACATAATTTCCTTTTGGAACTAGCTCTACCATCGTTTCAGCTTGTAAAATACCAATTTTCTCGTTATCAAAAGATATATACAAATCAATATTTGCATTTTTTACTAAGCGATCATAAGAAATCACTGGAATTTCAGCCATCTGCGCTTTACCTACAATTGTCGCGGCGGCCTCAGCATTATGAGGAACGAGGACTAAAAGATCAATTCCCTGACTAATTAATGTTTCAGCTTGTGATATTTGAAGCGCATCATTACCGTTGGCAGTTTTCACTTCAATTTTAGCACCTAGTGCTTCAATAGCTTCTACAAACATATCTCGATCTTTTTCCCAGCGCTCTTCTTCTAAAGTATCCATTGATAAGCCAATTTTCAGGCGCTCATTTCCTTCATTCTCGTGATTTTCATCGTCCGCTTCTACTATGTTTGTTTGTTGATTTGCTTGATCTTGTTCCTCGCTTGATGGCGTACAACCAATAAACCAAGTACAACATAACAATATGATGATCATTACATGACGGTTTTTCACTAACATCAGCCGATTCCTCCATTAGGTACCGTAATTATTCATACTTAACTATTAATCCGAACGTCGCTTTTTCCGATAAGTCATTGGTGATACTTCTGTCAGTTTTTTAAATACTTTACTAAAATAATTCGGATCACGATAACCAACTTCTAATGCAATTTCTTTAATGCTTTTCTCACTCGTTTGGATTAGCGCTTTAGCTTTATCGATCCGACACTCTGTCAAAAAATCAATATAGTTCATGCCTAATTTTTCTTTAAACATTTTACTTATATAAATCGTACTAAGATCAAATCGTTCTGATAAAAATTCCAATGAGATATCTTCGTGTGAATGGTCAATAATATACTTTTTCATTTGCTTAATGCTATCTACTTCCAATTGCTGATGATAGTCAACATATTTCTGCTTAAGTCGATTAAAGAATAACCGAATTTCTTCAATAAAAGCTGGATAGTCTTGGCTATGAACTTTAATAGCTTCCCACTTGATTTTAAGATTCATCTCGTCTAAGATTCGGCCAATTATCCAAATTAATTCTAGGATTCGGCCTTGAGTCACTCTAAGTGGTGTCGATTCTTTTTGATAACATTGAATTAAATTAATACACGTTTCTAAAATTTTATCCCATTCTCCTAATCGAACTTGGTCAAAGAAATACTTGTGACGGTACTTTTCAAATTGTTGATCACAACCATTTGCACCGATTGGGATATCTTGATAAAAACGGAAGTGATCTGATCTGTCCATATCAATTAGTGCAATGAGAGCTTCATGATACGACGATTGAATTTGATCTAATGAATCATAAGGATTACCGATCCCAATTATCCAACCTTGACCAACTGTCTGTCGATTCTTTTTGAATGTCCGACGAATAAGTTCAGTCGCTTGGCTTCTAAATGATTGTGTTTGATCACGAAAGACTATTACCGGGAACTGCCTACCATATAAAGCACCAATTAACACATTGCCATCTTTACGCATGAGATTAACTAATGCAGGATATTGACTCTCAAAACCTTCTGGAAGTAATACAACAAACGCAAATACTTGTTTTGTAGGTTTAATTTCTAGTATTTCTAACGCCATATCAATGTGAACATCATGGACATGATCAAATAATAACTGAGTAACTATATCTGTTTCGATCACGCGTTTTGTTTTCTCAAAATAATGATTTTGCTTCAATTGCTTTGCTTTCATAGCATTTTCTTGCTTAATTTGCTCAATTACTTGCCCAACGATAGATATAATCTCATTAATCTTACTTGGCTTTAAAATGTAATCTTTAACGCCCAATCTTATCGCTTCTTTGGCATAAGCAAATGTATCATATGCTGTTACCATAATAAATTTAGGTTGTTTCGGTTGCTTTTTTATATGTTTAATAGCTTCTAATCCATCCATTCCAGGCATTTTAATATCCATTAACACAAGATCTGGCTCAAATGTCTTGGCGTATTCTACTGCCAATCTCCCATTCCTCGCTTCTTTAATCTCAATATTTGAAAATGCCTGTTCAAGCGTCACTTGCATACTCTTACGTTCAATTTCTTCATCATCAACAATTAGTAGTTTAAACATTTCGGGTACCCCCTTTTTGTTTAGGAAGAATTAAACTTACTTTAGTTCCACGATTTATTTGGCTGTCAATTGTGACTAAATTATTTGAGCCATAAAATATACGAAGTCGTTTTATGACATTGGTGAAGCCGATTCCGGTTGAGTGACCTTCTTTTGGGATGAGCAGTCCTTCGATTAACTCTATCTTTTTCTCTTCTGTCATCCCGGGTCCATCATCTTCAATCTCAATAAGAACATGATCCTCTAAATCACTCACTCTAAACATAATCTTGCCGCCTGATTCTCGTGGTTCAATCGCATGAATTACTGCATTCTCGATAATCGGCTGTAATGTTAATGCTGGCATATCAAGACCTAAAAGATCAAAATCAATTGATTCCGTAAACTGCAATCGATCAGTAAGTAGAGCTTTTTGAATATCAATGTAATGCCTCAATACTGTTACCTCATCATATAATGTGACCGAACGATCTAATTGTTTGAGGTTGTAACGCAGTAGCCCAGCAACATCAACTAGTAAGTCACTTGTTTCTATTGATCCTTCTAAGTAAGCTTTCTTTGAGATCGTGTTCAATGTATTAAAAAGAAAGTGTGGATTTATTTGACTTTGTAAGCTACGAAGCTGACTTTCTTGCAATAGTAATTTACTTTCTTGAAGTTCCTTTTCTAGTTGTGCTTTTAATTGAATTTCTGAAATCAAGTTATTAATATTTAATCGCATACGATTAAATGTTTTTGCCAAAAACGCCATCTCGTCATTTGAATCAACATGTACTTCTGTATCAAAATGCCCTTGAGAAAGTTGATTGGCTGCTTCTGTCAACTGATAAATGGGGCGTGTAATACTACGTGCTATTAGATAAGTTAAGACAATTAAAATAAAACTTAAAAATAAAAACAGCCAAACTCCTAGTTGATTAATATTCACAGATTGCTCGATAATATGGCGATAAAAGCTATCGTACGTTTTTAATTCTTTATCTACCAGCGCTAACGTTGTATCAGAGATATAATTAGCAATTCGAGTTGCATCATTAAATTCATTAGCTGCCGCTTCTGTATCCTCTTGTAAATGTAGACTGATTGACCGATCAACGGTTTCTATTAAGCTATCTGTTAAATGAACATAATTTACAATCTCAAACTCATTTTCCTGATAACCTAACGACCAAACGTCAGCTTCCTTCTCTCGAAGACTATCCTTAATTTGATCAATCTTCTGATATTGATCTGGATCGGATGTTGATAAATACAGATTTAAATCTGTAATTAACTGTTGACTAGCTACATTGACTTCATTTAGCAGCAAATATCGTTGTAAGATTTCATTATATTGTTCTTGCGTTTGGCGATTATAAATCGTAAATGAAAACCAAATCACCAACATCATCACGACTGTCACAGAGGTTAATATTAGTATTTTTCGTCTAACACTATTCATCGAAATCAGTCGCTTTCACAAGTTCTATTTCTGTTAAATAGCCATCAAAGTCAAGTGGAACTGTCTCTCCATTTAACCATTCAATAACGAGTTGGACGCTCAAACGTCCCATCTCTTGAGGGGATTGCTTAATAACTGCATCTAGCTTACCGTCTATTAATAATTGTTCTAAATCATCATGATCATCAAATGTGTAAATAGCTAATGATTCAACCTGTCTTCTCCGGCTTATCTCTTCGACCATACCTGAAGCTATCGTTGATTTAATTGCAATAAACCCATCAACATCAGGATGCTGATTTAATAAATCTTGAGTTGTTGAAGTGATATCTTCCTTTTGATCAATCGTTTCAACAGGGACAATTGTAATCTCTGGATATTTTTTAAGTACCGATTCAATCCCTGCCTGCCGTTCTAATTGGTAAAAGTATTGCTCTTGATCATAAAACAATACAACTTTCCCTACCTCGCCCATATCTTCAACAAGTTGCTCAGCTAGCTTCACGCCTGATTCATAATGATTAGAACCAACGTAAGTACGACGCAAACTCTCTTCCATTGGGACATCTATTGCAATTGTTATGATAGGAATACTATAAAAAGCGGCTTTGATCTTAGTCAATTCTTTAAATTCATCTGTATCCAAACCTTGAATAATAATCCCATCAACCTTTGAATGAATTGCTAACTCAAGATTTTGCAAAAAGGCTTCTTCATTCGAGCCATAGTTACCGAGCACTTCAAGCATTGCCTGATCTTTTTCAGCTTGCTCCTTAGCACCTTCAATAACGGATTCCCAAAATGGTGTGTCTATATCTTGCGTAATGAGGACGAGGCGATACTTTTGATCTGCTTGATTAATTGGCAGAGGCTCTTGCCAATCTGAGCGAACAACTCGAGCCAAAGAGGTAATTGTAAAATAACCAAGAATAACAAAGAGAAAAATTATGAAAGCGATGACATTTTTACGCACCTAGATGACCTCCATCTATTAAATTAATCCCCCTGTTGGAGCTAATTATGCTTTATTGCAACATTTGAAAACTAGCACTTATTTTAAAAGTCTAGTAGGGTTAACTTCATCTTACCTTTTGGTTAACAAATCCGCAATACACTTCCATATATTAACACGACATTCACACGACTTTATCAAGCTATCAATTTAACTTGTAAAACGTAAAAAGGGACAGAATAAATGTTGTCCCTTTTCTCTCTTTATTTTCCTTTTTTACGTGTTAGTACGTCAAATATTACCGCACCAGCTAGAACACCACCTCTGATCATATACTGATAAGAGATGCCAACTCCTAATAAGTTCATACCATTTGTTAGTGATGCCATAACAATCGCACCGACAATTGCACCTGTTACTTTCCCAACACCACCAGCTGATGACACTCCACCAACATATGATGCGGCAATTGCATCTAGCTCAAACAGCATACCTGCTGTCGTCGTCGCTGATTGAAGACGAGCCGTATATAAAATACCCGATAAAGCAGCTAGCATTGACATTGAAGCCATGACAATATAAGTTACTTTTTTAACGTTAATTCCACTTAAGTGTGCTGCCTCTGCATTACTACCAACAGCATATATTTGACGACCTAATACTGTTTTCGTCGTAATAAAGTGATAAATAATTGTGACAATCAAGACAATAACAACTGTCCATGAAATACCATTATATCCGGCTAGAATCCAAGTAATGTAACCAATAATTAATGAAACAAATAGTAGTTTTAGAGCAAAAATACTTGGTGAAACTACTTCAAATGAGTATTTTAACTTATCATGTCTTGTTTTAAATTCACCATAAATGTAGAAGCAAATCCCGACTAATCCGACAATCAGTGTCAATAAGTGACGATCATTAACTAGGGTTATTGCTGGGATAAAACCATTTCCAAGAGCATTAAAACTTGCATTTTGAACAATGATCGTTCCTGTTCCTTCTGTAACCTGTAATAACGCACCTCGGAAGATTAACATACCAGCTAATGAAGCAACGAAAGCTGGAATACCAAGCTGTGCAATCAGTAAACCATTAAATAAACCAATGACAATCCCTAAGATTAAGATGATTGGGATCACAATATAAACAGGTACACCATGTCGCATCAATAGAATGGCTGCAATCGCTCCGAGAAAACCAGCGACATATCCAACAGATAAATCGATATGACGAATCACAATGACTAATGTCATTCCAACTGCTAACACTGCAATATAACCAGCTGAATCTAAAAGGTTACTAATATTTCTAGATGACATAAACATGCCATTTGTCATAAAATTAAAGGTAAGCATGATTACAAATAAAGCAATATACATCCCATAATCTCGAATATTTTCTTTTACTAATGTGCCTAATTCATTAAAAAATTTCATCCTTTAAACCTCCTCCTTGAGTCGCAAGCTCCATAATCTTTTCTTGATCAGCTTCTCCTTTAGCAAGCTCCCCTTTTATTTCTCCTTCTGCCATGACATAAATCCGATCACTCATCCCTAACACTTCACCTAACTCTGATGAAATAACAATAATGCTTAAGCCTTGTTTAATAAGTTCATTCATTACCGTATATATTTCAAATTTTGCACCAACGTCAATTCCTCGTGTTGGCTCATCCAAAATTAGTATTTCTGGTCCAGCAAATAACCATTTTGCTAATGAAACCTTTTGTTGATTTCCACCACTTAATTTTCCAACTAATTGTTCAATTGAAGAGGCTTTAATTTGAAGAGATTTTTTATATTGTTCGGCTACTTTTATTTCTTCATTATCATTGATGATGCCTTGATTTGAAATGCCTGATAGCTTAGCTATTGAAACATTATTCGTAATATTTTGTGCTAAAAACAAACCATTTTCTTTTCTATCTTCCGTTACATATGCAATCCCTTCGGCTATTGCGTCACTCGTATGTTTAAATTTTTTGACTTCGCCATTAATGAGTAGTTCGCCGCCCAATTTATATTGTGGTTGATTTCCAAAGATACTAAGGGCTAATTCTGTTCGACCCGAACCCATTAAACCAGCAATACCAACAATTTCTCCTTTGTTTAAATGAAGGTTTGCGTTTTTTACGACATAACGACCTAATTGTGAGTCATATGCCGACCAATTACGTATTTCTAAAACGCGTTCACCAATTTTCTTATCTGGAATTTCTGGATAAATCGCATTTAATTCACGGCCAACCATGTGCTTAATAATGGCTCGTTCTTCAATTTCACCTTTACTTGCATCTAGCGTACAAATCGTCTCTCCATCACGAAGGATTGTGGCTTTATCTGCAATGGCAACGACTTCCTTTAATTTGTGAGATATCATAATGCATGTTATCCCTTGATCTCTAAGTGCTTTGATTAGTTCTAAGAGGTTTTCACTATCATCTTCATTTAACGCTGCTGTTGGTTCATCTAAAATAAGTAATTTTACGTTTTTACTAATTGCCTTAGCTATTTCAACGAGCTGTTGCTTCCCAACACCTAAATCTTTAATTAATGTTTCAGGATTTACTTTTAAATTGACTTTCTCCAAGACTTCCTTTGCCTTGACGATCGTTTCATTCCAATTAATAATTCCACGGTCTTTTACTTCATTACCGATATAAATATTTTCATATACAGATAAATCAGGAAATAGTGCTAACTCTTGATATATAATGGCAATTCCAGCATCAACACTGTCACTAATTTTATTAAACTGTTGAACCTTACCTTCGTAGACAATATCTCCTTCATAATTACCATATGGGTAGACACCACTTAATACTTTCATTAACGTTGATTTCCCAGCACCGTTTTCACCGACTAAACAATGAATTTCTCCTTTCTCAACTTTGAAATTCACCTCACTTAATGCTTTAACGCCTGGAAATGATTTGCTAATATTGTGCATTTCAAGAATATATTTAGACACTTTCTCACCCACCTTTGACACTTTATTAAAAGGGCGAAATAGTGGCTATTGATGACCACTATTCCGCATCATTCTGGTAAACAACTTTTCTTTATTAATGCTAAATTAGTTTTCTATTAATCTAACCCTGTAAATTCACTAGCTTCGTAGTATCCAGAGTCAATTAATACAGATTGAACATTTGCTTGATCAACAACGATAACCTCAGATTGCATAGCTGGAACTTCTTTTGAACCATTATCATAAGAACCTGTTGTATCTGGTGTTGCTCCATCTAATAAAGTAATTGCCATACCCATCGCATCTTTAACTAGTTGACGCACGTCCTTAAATACTGTCATTGATTGCTTTCCATCAATAATGTATTGAATTGACGCCTTCTCTGCGTCTTGACCAGTAATCACATAACTTGTAATATCACTATCTGTTGCAAACGTATCAGCTATTGATCTTGATGTACCATCGTTTGGAGCTAAAATTAACACCTCTCCTTTAAGGTCATCACCTGCTGCTGTTAAGTGCGTCTGAGCTTTATTAATTGCTTCATTCGGATCCCAGTTTGTCGTAACTTGACCTAAAATACGGCCCATTTCGTCACGCGTTAATTCTGGTTTGTCAGCTAAAGCTTCTGCCTCACTAGAGTTGGCAACAACAAACGTACCGTCGGCAATTTTCGGTTGTAATACTGACCATGCACCTTCAAAGAACAGAAATGCATTATTGTCAGATGCCGCACCAGCATATAGATATAGAGGGATATTCGTACCATTTGCATGCTCAATTAAATAGTTCCCTTGAGCTGCTCCCACTGCAAAACTATCAAACGTAACATAATAATCAACTGCATCGGTGTTCGTAATTAAACGATCGTATGCAATTACCGTTACACCTTCATTAGCTGCCGCTTGAGCTGCAGCACCAGCAGCATCCCCGTCATGAGGACTAATAATCAAGACATCTATTCCACGACTAATTAATGTCTCAACGTTTTGTAATTCATTTGCCGAAGAACCTTGGCTAAATAATATTTCAGTTGTATACTCTGAATCAGCTAAAGCATCCTTAAATCTTTGCTCGTCTTGTACCCAACGTGGCTCATCACGTGTTGGTAAGACAATCCCTACGTTAATGTCTCCACTTGATGTATCATTATCTTCTGATTCAACCTCATCTGTCGTATCAACGTTAGAATCATTTGAGTCATCTGCATTTCCACCTGTGTCATCTGCACAACCTACAAGCACAAAAGCAAACAACAATGAAACGATTAAAAACAATAAACCTTTTTTCTTATTAAGCATTACTATACCCCTTTCCATAGCTTGTTTTACTTGCACCTTAAGTATAGTAAGCGCTATCAACCGTCCGCAATTGCATTCAATGGTGTTTTTTTAGCATTAGTAGTAATAATTTAATATTTCTAGAAAAATAATTAATCATTTAATCTATTGTTAATTTATTGAAGTATGCTATTGATCAATTTTTGTTGAAGTAAATCTCTCATATACTCAGTCACTCTAATTACAAAAAAGCAATTTGAGCGTTTTTGATTGCTTTTGAATGTATATGATTGATTTTGAGCGTTTTTTAATATATACTTGACTTATCAAGAAAACGGTACCAGGGAATGATGTCAATGTTATTTGAACACAGAAAAGAAAAAATCTTAAGCCTATTATTAGAAAACAACACCGTTACGATTCATGATTTAGTAATTCATACTGGTGTGAGCGAATCGACATTAAGACGTGATTTGATTGCACTTGAAGAAGAGGGATTATTAACACGTATTCATGGTGGGGCAACAAAAGTAAAAAATATTAATCCAGAATTAAAAATGGTTCAAAAACAAACAATTAATCATGATAAGAAAGTCAAAATCGCTCAGTACTGTAGCACTTTAATAAAACCTAATAATCAGGTTTACGTTGATGCAGGAACGGCAACATTAGAAGTAGTTAGATTCATGCCTACTGATAAAAATATTCAAATTGTCACAAATGGCGTTGATCAAGCTCTACTTGCTTTGCAACGAGGGATTAAGGTTACATTGTTAGGTGGTCCGGTGAAGCAAAGTACTCATGCCATCGTTGGTATCACTGCTTATCAGCAACTAGAAAGAATGAATTTTTCAATGTCCTTTATTGGGATGAATGGAATCAGTTTAGAAAGTGGACTCACAACGACTAACTTAGACGAGGCCGCCTTGAAGGAATGTGCGATGCAGCAAAGTCATAAAATTAGGATTCTAATGGATGACAGTAAAATTAATCAAGTTTATGAATTCAAGGTAAAGGCACCATCACAGGCTATCATCGTACTAAACGAAGAAGCGAAAAAACAGTCACCAAATACGATTGAAAAATTAAGTGATCAGTTTGATTTTCACTTTATCAAAGGTTAATGACGTGATATTAACTTAATGAAAAAGGAGATGATAGGATGCTCTATACGTTAACATTAAATCCATCAATTGATTACATTATGCACATTAGTAATGTCAAAGTCGGGGAAACAAACTATGCAGATAAAGAAAAAATGTTACCTGGCGGAAAAGGAATTAATGTGTCACGTGTATTAAATCGATTAGGTGTGACGAACAAAGCACTAGGCTTTATTGGTGGCCACTCTGGGCATTTTATTGAGGAATGGCTTACAAATGAAGGAGCAAAGCATGAATTCATTAAAGTGAATGGCGATACAAGGATAAACGTCAAGCTAAAAGATGAAGCCGAAACTGAACTAAATGGAAAAGGGCCAATCATTACCGAGAAGGAAAGTGAAGCGCTATTAAATCAGATTCTCAAGCTTACTTCTGCAGATACAATCATTTTGTCAGGCAGTAAAAGTAGAGGTCTATCCGAAACATTTTACAATGAAATAATTGACATTTGTCAAAAACAACAGATCAATTTTGTTATTGATACAAATAGTAAGGAGCTTTTAGATATTTTAAAAGCAAAACCATTTTTAGTGAAGCCAAATCAAGCAGAACTTAGTCAACTGTTTAATCAGCCGATTCAATCAAAAACAGATGCAATCTACTACGGTAAAAAACTTCAGGAAGGTGGTGCGCAAAACGTCATTGTTTCACTAGGTGGAGATGGTGCGATTTTTATTGACGATCAAGAGACTTACATCGCAGCTTCACCTAGAGGAAAAGTTATCAATACGGTCGGATCAGGTGACTCGATGATTGCTGGATTTATGGCAGGTATTGAAAAAGGACTATCAAAGTTAGAAGCATTTAAACTTAGTGTTCAGTGTGGAAGCGCAACTGCATTTAGTGAAGATTTAGCAACAAAAGATGCTATTTTAGCATTAAGCAATCATGTCGAAATAGAAAGGGTTGAAGACAATGAAAATGACTGACGTATTGCGAGAGGAATTAATGATATTATCTCCTAAAGCAACAACAAAAGAAGCCATTCTTGATGAAATGGTAAGAAAACTCGTTGACACAGGAGCTGTAGATGATTTCGATACATTTAGAGAGGCAATTGCAGAACGTGAAAAAAGTATGAGTACAGGACTTGGTGATGGTATTGCTATGCCACACGCCAAAAATAAAGCAGTCAAACAAACTTCTGTCGTATTTGCCAAACATCCTACTGGAATTGACTTTGACAGTTTGGACGGACAACCAGCTCGATTATTCTTTATGATCGCGGCGAAAGATAGCGCCAATGAAACACACTTATCGATCTTATCAAATTTATCAAAGCTCTTAATGAACAACGATTTTATTCAAGCACTTGATGCCGCTAACACGCCACAAAGTGTAACAGCTGTCATTAATTTAGCTGAGGCTAGTTTAGAACAAGATCAGCCTCAAACGAGTGTTCCAGCTGATAAAAATAATCAAGCAGATCAACCTTATATTATCGCTGTAACCGCTTGTCCAACAGGTATCGCTCATACGTATATGGCAGAAGATGCTCTGAAAAAGACAGCACAAGAAATGGGTGTCAACATCAAAGTTGAAACACACGGATCAGACGGTGTTAAGAATCACCTTACAGCTGATGACATTGAACGCGCAGACGGTGTCATAGTTGCAGTTGGTAAAAATGTTCCGATGGCCCGTTTCAATGGCAAACCAACTGTTGAACGACCAGTAGCCGATGGAATTAAGAAAAGTAAAGAATTAATCAATGAAGTATTATCAGGTGAAGCACCAGTTTATCGTGCTAGTCGTAGTGATCAAGAAAAAGATTCAGCAACAAATGACGACCAAGACGTAAATCCATTTTCTTTAAAATCAATTTATAACAATTTAATGAATGGTGTCTCAAGTATGCTACCATTTGTTATTGCTGGTGGAATTATTCTAGCAATTGCATTTATGCTAGAACGACTTTTAGGCAGCGACTCGGGAACTTTCCTAGGTATCAAACAAGTGGGCGAGGCAGCATTCAACTTATTAATACCTGTTCTATCCGGTTATATTGCCATGAGTATTGGTGGAAAACCCGCGATGGTCAGTGGGTTTACCGCTGGCGCATTAGCCTTTAGTGCAAATGCTGGATTCTTAGGTGGAATTATGGCCGGGTTCTTAGCTGGATATGTCACACTTCTGATTATCAATTTATTAAAGAACATGCCAAAGAGCTTATCTGGAATTAGAACAATTTTATTTTATCCAATTCTGACGTTATTTGTCACAGGTTTGTTAATGTACTTTGTTTTCGGTCCAATTTTTGCAAATATTAACATTGCCATGATTAACGTATTAGAAAATCTTGGCACTGGTAACAAGGTACTCTTAGGTGCAACTCTAGGTGCGATGATGGCAACAGATATGGGTGGACCGATTAATAAAGCGGCTTATGCCTTCTCTATTGGGATTTACAACGATACTGGTGACGGAAGCTTAATGGCTGCTGTCATGGTTGGTGGAATGATTCCGCCATTGGCAATTGCATTAGCAACAATGATTTTTAGAAATAAATTTACTAAAGTTCAGCAAGAATCTGCCTTAACGAACATTGTATTAGGTCTATCATTCATTACTGAAGGTGCAATTCCATTCGCAGCTGCTGATCCAATTCGTGTGATTGTTTCAAGCATGATCGGAAGTGCTATCGGGGGTGGATTAACTCAATTATGGTTAACGAGTGTTCCAGCACCACATGGTGGTCTGTTTACTATCATTCCATTAGGTGAAAATCGATTATTACTATTCCTATCGATTATCATCGGTACGCTGATAAGTACATTTATTCTAGGTCTTTGGAAAAAACCACTTGAAGAGCAAATTGTTTCTGAACAATTATCATAAATAAAAATACCTAGTACGCACAATTAAAGATTGCGTACTAGGTATTTTTATCTCTTGTATTATTTTCGTCTCATCTGTCTAATTTGCATTTTTGTCTCTTGATCGACACGATGCGATTCAGTAATTTTTTGTAACGCTTTATGATAAGTAAAATCATCTAATGTGTTATCTTTTAAAAAGACGATCGTCTGGTCAGGAAACTTTATAAAACACATCGATATTGCCCAGGCAATAGCCATCTTAACGTAATACGCCTCATGCTTTATCCTGTCTAAAATCGACAATACTTGATCAATATATTCACGATCTAAGTAATAGTTTAACATCATCACAACCGCAAATCGCAGATCATATTCTTGATCTGAAGCAATGTACGGCTGAATAAATTCCCAGACTCGTTCCTTATACTTATTAGTCACCTTTAAACTTGAACAAAAGCTATCACAAACCGACCAATTATTTATTTTCGGAATAAACTTTGCCGCTTCTGATAAAATCTCTTCAATATCTGCCTTGATCGATCCGATAACCAATCCCTGCAACATGACTTCTTCAAAATAATCATCCTTTGCAGTCGCAAGATATCGTCTCCAATCATCCTTAGCAATTTGTTTTGCTAATTTACGAAGATGCGGCAGGCGAACACCTAAAATATTTGAAGCTGTCGGGTTAAGCTTTGCTGAAAACTTCTGATAATCAGGGTCAATTAAACTAAAAATTTGTTGTCTCACTTGATCTTGCATCACGATCCTCCAATATAAACTTATTTCTACCTCACGCTATCATGATTTTGTGCTAAGTGCATTAATCAGCATAGAACTTCTCCGTATAAAATGGTTGATTGCTTTCATTAAAATCAACACCTATGCCAAGCTTAGTAAAATCATTATAGAGAATATTTTCCCGATGGCCTGGCGAATTCATTAATCCTTGGTGAGCGAAAATACTACTAAATTGTCCATATGCTAGATTTTCCCCAGCAACAGTGAATCTAATCCCATCATTTATTAACCGATCGGAAAATGTCTCGTTTTGTAAGTTTGTATGATTAAAGAATTCATTTTCCGCCATATCTGTACTATGCTTTCTCGCAGTCTTACGGACCGCCTCCTCCCATTCTAATACAGGCAGCCCTTGTTTTACACGACTCGCATTTGTTAAATCAAATAATTGATATTCAAAGCCTTCTCTCAATGCTTCATTATGCGCCGGATAAAGCGCTTCTTTTGTTAACTCTAATTTCTGATCGATTAATTGTATCGCTGTCACCTGATCATCTGCTTGAGTGTCATAAAATATCGTGAGATAGCTACCATCAATCTGATAGATATCATATTCATTATCACTATCAACTTGATAAATAAATTGTCTATAGTGAATCAGTTCTTCAGGTTCACCTAAAATATTGTTAACGGTAGTTTTTGAATCTCCTAGCTTAATCCCTAAAGTAGAGGAAATTAAGTCTTGGTTCGTGTATAGCCCTCTTACAATTTCTTCATCATCAAACGCAATCATAATAAAATTTTGATAATTCTCATGATAAGTGAACCAAGCTAATCCATATTCATTCATGCTTTCTCTAACTGGATCACCATATATTTTAGCCACCTCTTCATAAGTATCGCCTAATTCAACATTCCCAATTGAAAAGGTTTGTCTTTTGGGGGCAAAGAGCTCGATCTTTTCATCAGTTTCTTGTTCCGATCGATCATTTGCGTGAGGCGCCAGAAGTTCAGGTGATGATAGATGACCACGCAGCTTTTTAAGATAATCATTTTTCTCTAGTAATTCCCCTGTATGCTCACTAATTGAGTCAATCAAGTTATTTAAACGGACAGGAAGGACTTCACGAATTGGCTCTTCCCATAGTGGGTATGTCCACCATAATATCAAAACTATGATTAACGAATAAAAGAATCGTTTCAAAAGATCATCCCTCTCAAGTGATAAGCCTTCCCACGTTAGCTATCACAGTACTATCCATTATATAACTACATTTCATTCTTTTATTCATTTTAACATAATCGATTATTTCAGCTCATATATATTTTCCAGCTTTTATGAACCATAAGGATTGACTGCGCATATACATAGTATTACAATGTATATAGTAATAAAATATATGAAGTTAGGTGATGAACTTGGTTGAAGGCGAAATGTTGAAAGGTGTGCTTAAGATCCTTGTTCTAAAGCTAATAAGTAATGAAGATTTATATGGGTATGCCTTAGTGAAAAAGCTTACCCAACAGTCAGACGGGTTAGTTACAATCAAGGAAGGAACACTCTATCCAATTCTCCATAGCTTTGAACAATCAAAAGACGTAAGCAGCTACTGGCAGGAAAGTGAGACAGGGAGAAAACGAAAATATTATCAGATTACAGAACAGGGTAAAGAAACTTTAAAAGAACTTATCACAAAGTGGCGTCAGCTTGAAACAGCGACAAATAACGTGCTGGGAGGCTAAACGATGAGAGCGTTAAAACAGTATGCTAAACATGTTGCTCGTTCCATTACTGATCCAATTGAACGCAAAGAAGCTAGGAATGAAATCTATAGTCACTTATTAGAATCATATGAAGAAATTCGTAAAACAAGCTCTAGTGATGAAGAAGCAATCGAGTTAGCCATTGAATATTTCGGCAATACACATGAAATGGCTAGTGACTTAAAAAAGGCACACATTAAAAAATTAAGTAACTCGTCTTTTGTTGTAATCCTTAGTTCGACATTGTTTTTACTAATCTTATTGTATGTCTTGTTGCTAATGGTTTTTAATTAAACTGTGAGAGGAGTATGATTATGGATTTTGTAAAAAAATATTGGGTTCCTGTTGTTCTTTATTTAGTGGCATTTTTTATCCTTCCGCCGATAATGATCAGGCAAATTGACGACGGATTCGGGCTTGTGATTATTAATTTAATCTTTATTAATTCAATTACGGTGTTTTTCAGTACATGTTATGTAACATACAAGTTCGGTTTAGATTGGTTGCATTTGATCATGATGGCACTACTATTTCTAATCTCATGCTTTGTCGTTTGGAACTCTTCTGCGATAGGATATCTGATTCTTTATACGATTGTTTACGGTCTTGCGTTATTAATCGGTTACTTTTTCCGCAAAATAATACCAAGCCATACCTAATTTATGAATTATAGTAGATCAAAAAAGAACAAGGCGTTCAGTTTATACTGGATCCTTGTTCTTTTATAGGCATCACTTCTCAACTTATTAGTTAACTAATCATTAAAATAAACTAAGCTGTTTTGGCGATAATCCGTCATAGTCAATGTCTAACATTGCTTGTAATGTCTTCGCATTCCCAGCGGCATCTCCGCCTGAGTTATTATTGAACAGAATATACACATCCTTTGATTGTTTGGCAATTTGCAAAACCCGATCACGCCATTCCGTTAATTCAGCTTGATTATATTTGTATAGGTATCTAACTTCACGCCAATTGGTTTCTTTATCTTTTGGACGATTCCAACCATATACATTCCGACCATGAAATCGAATTAAAGTTTTCTCTGTATTTGTCACTACTGGAACAATTGGAATCGAGCCATCTCCTACTTGTGGTTCATCTACAATTGTATGAATCCAATTATCTTGCTTCATCAAATCAATTGTTTGCTGATAATTTTCTGCACTGTACCATGAACGATTTCTCAATTCAAGCGCAATCGGAATACCTCTCATCCTCTGAACACAGTAACGTAAATATACGATATGGTCTAAAGTACAATTAAACCATGGTGGAAATTGAAAGAGCACCATCCCTAATTTATTCGCCTCGATAAGTGGCTGAAGTGACATTTTAAACTGTTCAAACATCTCTGTCTTCGATTGATAAGGCTCGTTAGATTTCTTATGACCTGTCATGCCTTGATAAGCTTTCACGACAAAGCGAAAGATTTCTGGTGTATCTTTCACCCACTTTTCCATATTACGAATTGGTTGAATCGCATAGTATGACGCATCAAGCTCGACAATTGGAAAATGACTACTATATTCTAATAGACGCTGATGATTTTTAGTTTCTGCTGAGTAAAGTTCAGGATGATCACGCCATCCAGTAACACCAATGTAGATCAAATGAACCACCTACTTACTTTACATTTTTTCTTATTTTACCAAACAAGATACACATTGTCAGGTTAATAATTTTTCATAATATTATTGATATTGATTAATAAGTGAATGAATTTCATAATGACTTAATTGGCTATAAAACACGAACAATTGGGTTACAGGTGACGCGGTGATTTCCACTCTAGGCGGACGCTTTCCGCGGGATCGGCCTCAGCTAATTGATAAAAGCTTTTCAAGCTTTTATCACTGGATCTTCGGACACGATTGTTCCCGCTGGAGTCGCCGCCTGCCGTTCCAATCACTTGATTAGGCTTCTTTATTTACGTATTATATTGTATTTTCATTTGTAATTGTTCGTGTTCTTAACTAGATTTTTGTATTATGAAATTGACTCAAGTAGAATTTTATAATTGATTAATTACTTTTGTATTTATGCGAAGTGTTTCACATTTAAGAAGTGTACAATAAATATATTTGGAGGTTTCTGAGATGGGGAGAGTACAGGACAAAGTAGTTATTGTAACAGGTGGCTCACAGGGGATTGGAGAGGCAATCGTTCGTCGACTAGCTGAAGAAGGAGCTAAAGTTATCATTACTGACATTTCAGTCGATCAAGGTGAAAATTTAGCTAAAGAACTTGGCGAGAATACGACATTCATTAAGCACGATGTCTCAAATGTCGATGATTGGAAAAACGTTCTAAACAAAGTTGATGAAAAGTATGGAAAAGTGGATGTTTTAGTCAATAATGCCGGTATTTCTATCTTAGGATCCGTAGATGAAATGTCTGAAGAAGATTACATGAAAAACATAAATGTTAATCAACATTCAGTATTTTATGGCATGAAGCTAGTTAAGCCGTTAATGGATAAAGCCGGTGGCGGATCTATTATCAACCTATCTTCGATTGCTGGTATTATTGGTAGTCAAGGCGGAACAGGTTATAATGGATCTAAATTTGCAGTCCGCGGAATGACTAAAACTGCTGCATTAGACTATGCAAAAGATAATATTCGAGTTAATTCGATTCATCCAGGCCTTATCGAAACTCCTATTTTGAGCGTTCTTTCTGATGAATACAGGGAAATTCTAAACAATTCTATTCCTATGGGACGTATAGGTAAACCTGAAGAAATTGCTAACTTAACCTTATTCTTAGCCTCTGACGAATCAACTTATTGTACAGGTGCTGAATTTGTTGCAGATGGTGGATTTACTGTCCAGTAATTTTTAATACTTTTATTATGAGAAGTCGTGTAATAATCAACATTCGATTATTACATGGCTTTTTTTATTTATGAAAACTAATAATTTATGTCATCCTTTAAGTATGAGAAAAACATTAAAATACGAACATTTTTATTAAATTAGGTAATTTTGTTCGTAATATCAAAAAATAACACTTCACAAATCTACAAAATTGTTTTATACTTACTTTTGTACAAAAATAAAAAAATTATTACTCGTATAATCGTGGTGATATGGACCACAAGTTTCTACCGGGCTACCGTAAATAGCCTGACTATGAGTGAAGATTAGCATTGTTGCTTCAATATTTTGAAGGAACTAGTTTCGGATTGCCGAATGTTATGATCACTTATTAGTTATGAAGTGGTCTATACATTCGGTTTTTTAGTTTTTTAGGAGGATGTCAATTTGGAATCACTT
Source organism: Amphibacillus xylanus NBRC 15112 (assembly GCF_000307165.1). NCBI lineage: Bacteria > Bacillati > Bacillota > Bacilli > Caryophanales > Bacillaceae > Amphibacillus > Amphibacillus xylanus. The sequence goes on along the minus strand of NC_018704.1, from coordinate 401,051 downwards.
AAGCAAGCCATTTTAGAGCGAGGAAAAGCATTATCTGATCAAGTATTAAAAGTAGATGCTTTTCTAAATCATCAAATCGATCCACAACTAATGATTCAAGTAGGTCAAGAATTTGCCGATCGTTTTAAAAATGATCAGATTACTAAAATTTTGACAATTGAATCATCTGGAATTGCCCCAAGCTTTACAACAGCGGTCGAGCTTGATATTCCACTCGTTTTTGCTCGAAAAAAGAAATCTCTAACAATGAGTGACAACGTATTTGTAAGTCAAGTTTATTCATTTACTAAAAAAGAAAGTAATACCATAACGGTCTCAAAGAATTTCATTGAAGAAGGCGATTGTGTTCTAATCATTGATGACTTTTTAGCAAATGGACAAGCAGCACTCGGTTTAATCGACATCGTCAAACAAGCTCAAGCATCAGTAGCGGGTGTTGGAATTGTAATCGAGAAATCATTTCAACCTGGTAGAAAACAGATTGAAGAATTGGGTTATCGCGTTGAGTCACTTGCCCGAATTAAATCACTTGATACAGGTCAAATCAGTTTTATAGAAGAAAATTAATCAATCAAAACTAAGGAAAAGAGGCAAAACCATGTCAAAAAAAGCATTCCACTACCCTTTATATAAAAAAGAAGATACTGACGCATTTTTTGCTTTATTTCAAAATAACCTCGCAAACTTTGTCGTCATAACAGTTACCATGCTCGGAATGGGCTTCCCATCTAGCATTGTCTTTGGTAAAGTTATTCCCGGTTCAGCAATTGCCGTAATGGTTGGTAATTTATATTATGCTTATATGGCTAAAAGACTTGCAGTAAAAGAAAAAAGAACTGATGTAACAGCACTATCATACGGGATTAGTACCCCTGTAATGTTCGTCTTCTTATTTGGCGTTTTAGCTCCTGCGCTTGCGATTACAAATGATCACGAACTTGCGTGGAAAATTGCAGTAGCAGCAGCATTTTTAAGCGGAGCAGTTGAAGCATCAGTAAGTATTATTGGTAATAAAGTGCGTAAGTTTTTACCACGTCCAGCTTTATTTGGCGCTCTTGCTGGTGTTGCCTTAACATTTGTTGCTGGTGAAATGCTATTTAACACTTTCGCAATCCCTGTTGTCGGTCTCGTTTCCTTAGCCATTATCCTTGTTGGTTTTATTGGTAAGTTAACAATGCCTTTTAAAATTCCTACATCACTTTTTGCTATTATTATTGGTACAATTCTTGCATTTGTCATGGGCTATCAATCGCCAGATTCAATTGCAGAAGGACTTAAGCATGTTGGTTTTTATCCGATTCTTCCTTCTTTAGCAGCATTTCAAGGTTTGGAGTATTTATTCGGTCCGTTAATTGGACTACTTGCTATATTAATTCCGATTACAATATATAACGCGATTGAAACAATGAATAATGTCGATGCAATGGAAGCAGTTGGAGATTCATATCATGTAGGGGAATGTCAGGCTGTAGATGGTATTGGCGCAATGATTGGTGCGCTATTCGGTGGTCCATTCCCAACAACAGTTTATATTGCAACTGTTGGATCCAAAGAAATGGGTGCAGGTCGCGGTTATAGTATCCTTAATGCCATTGTCTTTGGTATTACTGCAGTTACTGGGGTTATCGCAGCATTAGCCGCAATCATTCCACTTGCAGCAATTGCACCAATTCTTGTATTCACAGGAATGTCATTAATCGTTTCATCATTCTCTTCAAATGATAGGAAATACTATCCTGCCGTTGCTATTGCAATCTTGCCTTATCTAGCTAATTATATTATGACTCGTTTCAACAACAGTGCTGGAGAGGTTGTAGCTGGAATATCAGAAGGGATTGTCCCATTAGGAAATGGTGCGATGTTTACCGCTATTCTACTCGGTGCAATAACGGTTGCTATAATTGATAAAAACTTTAAACGAGCAAGCCTGTTTTCTATCATTGCAACAATTTTATCATTCGTCGGCTTTATGCATGCACCTTCACTAGCTCTTAATGCTGCACCTGATTATACGATTGGTTATTCAATTATTGCGCTTTTCTTTATCTATTGTGGCTATAAGGTAAAAGCATCAAATACGATCAGCCATGTCGACTTAAACATTAAAAAGATTGCTAGTTAAATAAATCATCTATAAATTCAGGAAGGGATAAACTCCTTCCTGATTTTTTATTTCCCTGGAAATCTACGGATTTTTACTCAAATTAAAATATCAACGACCTTGAATGTTTTTTCAATCAAAATAAAAATCACTACATTATTATGTTTTAAATAATGAAGTTAAGTGTATTTATGGGAACTTGTGTGTATTCTCGAAAACTTGTGTGCATTTCTGAAAACTTGTGTACATTTCACGGAACTTGTGTGTATTTTGCGGAACTTGTGTGCATTTCCGCGAACTTGTGTGTATTTTCGAAAACTTGTGTGCATTCTCGCGAACTTGTGTGTATTTTCGAAAACTTGTGTGCATTTCGCCGAACTTGTGTGTATTTCTAAAAACTTGTGTGCATTTCAATGAACTTGTGTGCATTTCACGGAACTTGTGTGTATTTCTGAAAACTTGTGTGCATTTCGCCGAACTTGTGTGTATTTCTAAAAACTTGTGTGCATTTCAATGAACTTGTGTGTATTTTGCGGAACTTGTGTGTATTTCCGCGAACTTGTGTACATTTCGCGGAACTTGTGTGTATTTCTGAAAACTTGTGTGCATTTCAATGAACTTGTGTGCATTTCGCAGAACTTGTGTGTATTCTCGAAAACTTGTGTGTATTTCTGTAAACTTGAATGCGTTTTGTAAAAGGTGATAATAGAAATAGACAAATAAAAAATGGCTTTAAACAATTTTTTGTTTAGAGCCATTTTCTATACTTTCTTGGTTAGTTATATCCTAGCCTCTTTATTCGCTATTGATTGAGTTTGATTTTCTTTATTGCCTGATGTCGATCCATATCCCACAAAATTATTTCATCATTTTCATAGTAAGCGTATGAGCGACTGCCATCTTTAGGAATGGTCGTACTCCCTGGATTGAGTACAATAATTCCATCTTTCTTTTCAAGAACTTTTACATGGGTGTGTCCGGAAATAACTACATGACAGCCAAGCGCTTTTGCCTGTTCAATTCGTTCTTCCTCTGTTTCCTCATAGCCATGTACTAAGTAAAAACGATATCCATCAAAAGTAATCACATCCGATTTCTTCGACAGATCATGTTCAATTACCATCTGATCAACATCTGCATCACAGTTACCACGAATATAGATAATATTATTCCGTGCTTTTAGCAACTCAGCTAATGCTTTAGGATTATAGCTTGCCGGAAGATCATTACGTGGCCCATGATAGAGTACATCACCAATATGAAGAATTTTTCCTGCATCTTTCAATTCTTCTAAAGCTTGAACCGTATCGTCTAACCCTCCGTGTGTATCACTAATCACACCTAATTTCATCCTTAATCACCTCAAAATTATTCTACTACATACCGAAAAAAATACAAAAGAGCTATAGCCCTTGATAAACTGGACTTAAGCTCTTTGTGATTTACTCCCACTCAATCGTTGAAGGTGGCTTGCTTGTAACGTCATACACGACGCGGTTAACATTCTGAACTTCACTTGTAATTCGTTGTGAGATTTTCTCTAATACATCCCATGGGATTTGTGCCCAATTTGATGTCATACCATCTACTGAATGAACTGCACGAATACCGACCGTATGATCATATGTTCTTTCACCATTCTTAACTCCAACGCTTTGGATACCTGGTAGAACAGCAAAGTACTGCCAAATATGACGATCAAGGCCTGCACCTGCAATTTCCTCACGTAAGATCGCATCTGCTTCTCGAACAATCTCTAGTTTCTCTTTTGTAACTTCACCAAGAACGCGAATACCTAAGCCTGGTCCTGGGAAAGGTTGACGCCAAACCAGTGTTTCCGGAAGACCTAGCTCAATACCAACTGCACGAACTTCATCTTTAAATAAACTCTTTAATGGCTCAAGTAATTTAAATTGCATATCCTCTGGCAATCCACCAACGTTATGGTGTGACTTCACCATTTTCCCATCTTCTGTACCTGATTCGATAACATCAGAGTAAATTGTTCCTTGCGCAAGGAATTCAATATCTTTTAATTTTGCAGCTTCATCATCGAATACGTAAATAAATTCATTTCCGATTATTTTTCGTTTTTGTTCTGGATCAGATACACCAGCTAACTTACTTAAAAATCTTTCTTCAGCATCTACTCTAATAATATTCATATTAAAGCCGTCTTTGAATGTTTTCATGACCAAATCGCCTTCATTTTTACGAAGTAGACCATGGTCAACAAAAATACATGTTAGTTGGTCACCAATCGCCTTATGAACAAGTCCAGCTACGACAGATGAATCGACACCGCCACTTAATGCAAGTAATACTTTCTTGTCGCCAACAGTTTGACGAATTTGCTCAATTTCCTTTTCAACAAAATAAGCAGCTGACCAATTAGCATCACACTGGCAAATTTCATGAAGGAATTTTTTCAAGATTGCTTGTCCATTTGTTGTCTCTTGTACTTCAGGATAGAACTGAATCGCAAAAATCGGCTTATCATGATGGCGAATGGCAACTACTTGTGAGTCATTTGTCGCTTCAATGGCAAAGCCTGGAGCGACCGTATCAATTTTATCGCGTTTACTTAACCAAACCGTTTCCTTAGCAGGTGCTGTAGGGAATAGCTGTGCAGCTTCTGCAACATCTACTTCTACTTGCGCATATTCTTGCAGATCAGATTGTTCAATTTTACCTCCGAATAGCTCATTAAGTGCGTGCATGGCATAACCAATTGCTAATACAGGAATGCCTAAATCAAAGATCCCTTCATTAATAGGCAATCGATCTGAATCAAATACACTTCGTTGGCCACCAGCCAACACGATTGCTTTCGGATTAATTTGCTTAATTTCATCAATTGTTAATCGATGGGAGTGTAACTCACTGTATACACCTAAATCCCGGATTCCTCTAGTCAGCGCTTGACTATGTTGACTGCCATAATCAAGAACTAAAATTAGTTCATTATCTGTTTTCACTCTTGCCAACTCCTCCGTCTAGCTAAAAATTTTAAGAAAACATTCATTAAGCCAAAACAAAAGCCTCTGTCAATAAAGACAGAGGCAGAATAATCTCCACTTATTCTGCCTCTATAGTCAGGAATTTTACGGATTCCCGGTAGAAACTCTCGGTCCTTATCACCGAGGATATACAGAGGTGCTAGGTTTAATAATGTTACTATTTTATCAATCGTCACTTTATCGGTCAAGTTATGACTCGCTTAATGAGTTGCTGGTAACAATCATACAAACTAGCTAAATCTGTCAATTGATATCCTTTACGATAAATCAGTTGAGCATATTCATTCGTCAATTGTGTCATTGAATCCATCTGCAACACTTTATCAACTTCTTTCGCAAATTGATGGAGTGTTTGCTCTGGTTTTCGCTTTAGTTGCTTGAATCTTAATAACATCATTAAGCTACGGTATGCCTTTGTAAAATCAGCAGCTGTTTCAAAAGGTCGATGATAGAAAAAGATTAGCTTTGTTAAAATTAACTTCCACTTAACCATTCCCATTATCACTAAAATTAATGTCACAATAATGATAATAAATGATGGAGAAATTAATAAAGCTTTTGATGAGCTCGGCGGATCAACTTCATGATCAGGACTATCCTGATCACTGTCTAATTCATCTTCTTCCAATAACTCATGTTCCTCTTCTGTTGTTTGTTGATCTTGTTCATCCAACTCATCTACTTCAGCTTGAGCATCGTCATGATCAGTAAACTCACTTCCACTAAAGCCTATCGTCGGTTCAAATGGTATCCATCCTATTTGCGGAAAATATACCTCAACCCATGAATGGGCATTACTATCTGTAATTTGATAACGATATAGGTCTTGATCTACTGTTGATAGATCTTCAACAATTGTACCACTTGTAAAGCCCTTAACCCATCTCGCTGGAATACCAACTGTTCTTAATAAGACGACCATTGCCGTTGAGAAATTGTCACAATAGCCATACTGTGTTTCAAATAAAAATTGATCAACATAATCTTGATCTAGAGCAGGATAAGGTACATCCTCAATCTGATAACGGAAATGACCACTAGAAAAATAATTTTCAATCGCAACTGCTCGATCATAGCGTGACTCAATTCCCTCTACAATTTCTGATCCGAGCTGATAGACACGATCAGGTAGTGTATTTGGGAGTTGTAAGTATTGTGATGCAATTTTATGCGGAATCGCTCCATTTGCTGCTCTTAGTTGATCATCAGATACATTTGGATACGCATACGTGAGCTCAAACGGTTCATTATAGACTAATTGAAGATCTTGCTCCGCTAATTTAATTTTCCCTGTTATTGATTCATATTCCATCATATCAACGTGCGGATGACTAATATCTGATACCCCATAAGGATAAATGACATTAGCAAAATTAATTTTGTCTGTATATTGAACCTTTGCATGAGTTAATTCATTTGTAGAGTTGAACTCGGTCAATTCTAAGGCCCCAGCATCGTATGCTTGATATCGCATCGGATGATTCGCTTTCCACCCCTTCCCTGTATAAAAATCTTTCGATTCAATGCGCCAATAATGTTCAAGCGACGTTTCAGTATAAAGTATTGGCGTGTCGTCCATCTGAAATGTCCCGCCAAGTCGACTATCATCTTCACTATAACCGAATTTTCCACCTTGACTAGACTGATCGCTATCCGTAATTTGCTCACCTACTTTAACAATAAATGGGACAGGATCCGGCCAAATCGGACGTGACTTTGGTGCAAAATAACCGATTGCCAAGATCGTCACCATCGTCAATGTTAATGGTAATCCAACTCTAATCATCCATCTCGACAAATTTATTGTTAGTTGTTTTTCAGTGATCCGTTTTAAATACGTGTTAAGTGCAAGTATTAAAATACTCAGGATTGCTAGCCGAATAATCGCTTGATTGGCCTGATAATCTGTAAATGTATCCATTACAGTCACATACAAAACAGTTAGACCAATATAAACTAGTACTCGTTTCATTTGCACAAGCCAGAAATACAATAAATAACTGACTAACGCAATAATAATTAAGAAGATAATCGTTTGAAATAAGTCAGTAAATTGATGCCAATTTCGAGCAACGATTGCAGCTGAATTAACCTGGATTTCACTTTCAATAAAATTTCGCCAAGCATCACCAAAAACCGGCTCTGGTAAGAATATCAGTTGAACAATCACAATTATAACAACTGCTTTTATCATTGCCGTTATCCAACTTGGTAGGTTAACGATCATAATGAAAAAGCAAAACACAGCGAAAATAATAAATAGATAGAGATAATCAAAGCCGACAATTTGATTTAAAGAATATACCCATTCAAAGAACATCGCTAAACCAAGAAAATAGATAATCGTAGACAAGACTTTAAAAGTAGTTGTTTCTTGCTTGTGGTTCATTAAATCGTCACCACCCCTCGCTGTTGCTTAATTTCTGCTTCAGACATCGAGTAGACATTTATACGAGCATTCCTTAATTCTAATTCTAATCTTGCCTCATCGCCCATTTTTCCATTTCGAGTACGTGTAACATATATAGTCAATTTTCTTTGTTGTGTAGATAGGAGCTTAAGTTGACGAACGATTTGATCTGTCAATCGATCAGTAAATACGACAATAAACGTTCCTTTATCATAAGTGCTTTGATAACGATCAAATACTGATTGGACGATTGACTCTGTCGCACCTGCCTTTAACTGAGTAAAAAAGTCAGTTAAACTCTCATGACTGCTTCCATTTGACAATGATACTGATTTGTCCCCTCCAAATAGACAATCTACGCGTAAGTTTTTTAGCTTCATTATTGATAAAAGCATTTGACATACGGATAAATTCCATTCGAACGCTGGGTGATTATTAAAACCAAACAACAAAATGGTACCATCACAATTAAATTCCTGATCAAAATCCTTAGTCATCAATGAAGCTGTTTTAGCTGTAGCCTTCCAGTGAATTGACGAAAGTCGATCTCCTGGCATATAAGGTCTAGCACCAGAAATAAGATTTGACCGATTTGCGTGCATTGTCGATACATGCTTATCGCCTAATTCTTGTCTATATGTACTAAAATCCAGCTGTACATTTATTTTTTTCGGTGTAACATAAAACGTTGTTTGAACAGGAAGCTCTACTGTCTTTTTAATAAAGCCAAATATATCTGAAACGGTAATCGAGACAAATTGCATCGTATGTATACCCCGAGGTAAGTTCGTTAATTGATACTGATAAGATAAATGCTTACGAAAATTAGGATATAAAAGATGTCGCTCATTCATATCACGCTTATTAAATTGACCTTGTGTTAATATCTCCGACCAATGGTATGGATTAAAGACATGACTCAACGATTTTGGCACAGTTTCTTCAATGATTAAGTATGAGATTGGAAATCGTAAGCGGCGCTTGAAATTTAGTGTAACTCGAATTGAATTTCCCGCTTCAATTTTTTCATCATTGAGAATGCGCTCCACTTGCCAATCCCTAATCGGGTAAAAGATAAAACAGAGAAAATAAACTAAGAATGGAACAGATATATAAAATAGAAACCAGCTAGTAAAACCACCTTGAAACATCGCATAGCTAAAAAAGCTTAACGATAAAATGATGAGAATCATTAACTTCATCAGCAAATAGACCACTCGTCGCATTAATATATTTCCTTTCGAACAGGTACCTCAACTTGTCCCAAAATTGACTCAATAATTTGCTCTGGTGAGCTTCCATCATATTTAGCAGATTGTGTTAAGATTAGTCGATGCTTAAGTACAAATGGTGCTAAATATATAATATCGTCTGGAATACAATAATCGCGACCATTAATGTACGCATACGCTTTTGCCGCTTTCATCAGACCAATTGCCCCACGTGGACTAACGCCTAAATGAACTTGCGGATGTTCACGTGTCGTTCGAACAATCTTGACAATAAATGCTTGGATTACCCGATCTAAATATACTTGATTTACCTCTTCTTGCATCGTGACAATCGATTGGCGATCGACCACAGATGTCAGTGTTTCAATCGGATGAACCCCTCCTGTTAACTCTAACATCTCAACTTCTTCACTTTCAGTTGGATAGCCCATGTTTAATTTTAATAAAAACCGATCAATCTGAGCTTCTGGCAAAGGATATGTCCCTTCATACTCGATTGGATTTTGTGTAGCCATAACAAAAAACGGATGATCAATTACAATCGTTTGTCCATCTACTGTTACACTGTTCTCTTCCATTGCCTCTAATAAAGCAGATTGCGTTTTTGGAGAGGTACGATTGATCTCATCCGCTAGAATAATATCACCAACAATAGGACCTGGCTTATATTCGAATTGATGCTTTTGCGGATGATAAATTGACACACCTGTCACGTCAGACGGTAATAAATCAGGAGTAAATTGAATTCGACTAAAAGAACAATTCATTGATTTAGCTAATGCACGAACTAGCATTGTTTTCCCTACCCCTGGAATATCCTCGAGTAAAACATGTCCTCGTGCTAATAATGCAGTTAAAGACAAAATAACCGTATCTTCTTTTCCGATTATGACTTTATTTATATTATTAAGTAATTTATTTATTTTCAGCTGATGATCATTCATATCAGAGAAAAACCTCCTTATTTGTCAACTATTTCTCTTATCTTCTATACTATAGATTTTATCTATAAAAATAAACATATAACAACAAGAAAAGACGTTTTCTAATGAAAACGTCTCTGTTTGTCCGACTAGCCGATTAACATTCGCGCTTTTGGATAACTATAGCGATCTTTTGTTGGTGGGCTACTGATTAAGAATAGGAATGAGAAAATGCCAATTCTTCCGATAAACATCATCATCATAATGACAATGCGCCCAATTACCGAAAGCTCTGAAGTAATCCCTAAGCTTAAGCCTGTCGTTCCAAAAGCAGAAAATACTTCAAAGGTAATTTCTAAAATTGAATGAGATTCCGTGATTGCTAAAATAAAGATTGAGATAAACGTAAGTGCAATAGCTGTTGTTAAGACAACAAACGACCGAATCGTATCTTGATGACTAATTTCTCTGCGGAATATTTTTATCGACTGTCTACCTTTTGCATAGTTATAGACAGCTAATAACATAACCGCAAAAGTCGTCGTTCTAATTCCACCGCCCGCACTACTTGGCGAAGCACCAATAAACATTAAAAACGCCATAATAATTAATGTTGCGGTAGAATAGTTTGCAATATCAATTGTAACTTGTCCCCCACTCCTTGTCGAAACCGATTGAAATAAGCTTGAAAATAAAGCCTGATACCATGGTTGATTAGCAAACATATGATTATTCTCTAATAGAAATATGACAATTGTACCAAAAATAAGTAAAATGAAGTAAGTTGACACAGTTAACTTCATAAATGTTGTAAAACGAAAATGACTATTTCCACTTTTTCTATTCTTCAGCCATTGTTGAAGCTCGATTAAGACAGGAAAACCGATCGCTCCTAATATCATCAAAATGATATGAACGAATTGAACGAAATAATCATCAGCAAATAAAGCGAGTGACGTGCCTGTTATGTGGAACCCCGCATTCGTCGTCGCACTCACTGAGGCAAAATACCCTTGTAATAAAGCCTCTTGCCAAGTATCAAAATAATTGAGGTAATAAATACTTAGAACAATCATACCTACCAGTTCAATTGTCAAAATTGTCTTTAAAATCTTTTTTGTCAATCGAACAAGACCAGATAGCGTTGCTTGATTATGATCAACTGATATAAGTTGTCGCTCGCGAATGCCTATTTTCTTACCGATCAGCATATAGATAGCAGTTCCTAAAGTCATAATGCCAATACCACCGAGCTGAAAAATAAAAGACAGCACGAAATAACCTGCTGTATTGAATACTTCATCAATGGCAACAACAGATAGACCAGTTACACTAATCGCGCTAATTGAGGTAAATAGACCATCAAATACTGTCACCGACTGTCCTTCTCGCCAAAATATTGGCATGTTTAGTAGAGCAGTTGAAATAATGATCGCTAAAAAATAAAATAAAACAATTAACTTAACCGGTGATATGGCATGTTTATTATGCACTCGATAGATCAAGCTCATATAATTATCTCCCTTATCATTACGATGTGTATTATTATATATTAGAGATTTCAAGAGAACAATTGATTTAGAGTGTTCCTCAATCACTTACAGTCTAAAACTTATTATTGATTATTTAAGGAGTGATATATTCAATGGTGACACAATTAAATGATGCATTTTTTAGAGAAGCACTTAATCATACAAATGTTGGTCTTATTATAACAGATCCGAACCAAGATCATCATCCAATCATATTTGCGAATAAAGGTTATGCTAATTTGACTGGTTATGAGATTGACGAAGTAATCGGAAAAAATGGTCGACTACTTCAAGGAGAAGAAACTGATCCTAAAGTAATCAATACCTTAAAGCAAGCAATTAAAGCAGAACAGTCAATTACAGTTGAAATTTATAATTACAAGAAAAACGGTGAGGGGTTTTGGAATAAGCTCACGATTGATCCAATGTGGGTTGATGGGAAATTGTATTACGTCGGTGTTCAAAAAGACATTACAGAGACAAAGCGAAAGGAAAAGCTGTTACAAGAGGCACTAACTGAACTTGAGGAGCTATCAACGCCAATTGTGCCAATTGACGACCATATCGTTGCCTTGCCATTGATAGGCAAAATTAGCCAGAGACGCTTTGAATTATTGACAGAGAAAATTTCAAACTTTCTATCTTTAAATAAAAATGATTACCTCATATTAGATTTATCCGGCCTACTTAATATTGAACCAGAAGTTGTCGATTCATTTTTAAAACTGCAAGATCTCACTCAAATTATCGGCACACAATTAGTGATTACTGGTGTGAGACCTGATCTCGCATTAAAAGCACGTCATTTTACGCATCAACTCATCGGCTTAAAAACTTACTTAACGATTCAAGATGCCATTAAGGCCCTATCTTAAAAAGAAAAGACTTTCATCAATTTTGTTCTGATGAAAGTCTTTTCTGTTAAAGTTATGATCCATATGATCTTTTTACTTTAGATCACTTTTTATTACTTTAAACCCACCACATATCAGCGGCTTTTTCTGAAATATTAATACTCTTTAAATTTTGAACAGCTTTCTTGAAGCCTTCTTCAACTGACATGATCGGATCCTCATGCTCAATACTAATAACATAATCATAACCATAAGTTCTTAATGCGCTAACAATGTCAGTCCAAACTTGCATACTGTGACCATATCCAACTGAGCGGAACGTCCATGCACGTGTCTGAACATGATCGTACGGTTGCATATCAGTTAAGCCATACATATTAACATTATCTTGATCAATATACGTATCTTTAGCATGGAAGTGATGAATCGCGCCTGCCTTTCCTAAAATTTTAATTGCAGCTACAGGATCAATTCCTTGCCACCAAAGGTGACTTGGATCAAGGTTCGCTCCAATTGCCGGTCCAGTTGCTTCACGTAATTTTAACATCGTATACGGTGTATGAACGAGGAATCCTGCATGTAGCTCAATCCCAATCTTCACATTATTTTCTTCAGCTAGTTGGTTGATTTCTTTCCAGTAAGGAATGAGTTTTTCTTCCCATTGCCACTTCAAAATATCACTATATTCGTTTGGCCATGGTGTGACAGGCCAGTTTGGATATTTAGCATTTTCACTATCTCCTGCCGTACCAGAGAATGTATTAACAACTGGAACACCCATAAGGCCAGCTAATTTAATTGTTTTACGTAAAACTTCATCTGATCTACGAGCATATTCTTTATCCGGTGAAATCGGGTTATCATGACAACTGAATGCACTGATCGTCAAACCACGTTCCTTAACTTTAGCTAAATACGCTTCACGTTCAGATTCACTAGCTAATAGTTGATCAAGCTTAGCGTGTGCATCACCTGGGTTACCCCCTGTCCCAATTTCAATTGCTTCTAGTCCTGCATCACTTACATAATCAAGCATTTCTTCAAATGATTTTTCTCCAAATAGAACGGTAAAAACACCTAATTTCATTGAAATATCCTCCTTTATGATTTTACTGTTTAATTTTTATTCTCTTGCCTGTCTCACTAGATTCTAAAGCTGCTAGAATAATATTTAATGATTTTAGTCCTTCCTCACCTGTAATGAGTGGATCACGATCTGCTTGAATTGATTCGATAAAGTGATCAATCACGTGAGAAGTCGTCTGTCCACCAGCGTCATTAGATTGAATTTGGCCTAACTCATATTTAACAGTTTGTCCGTTTGTATAGCTTGCAATTAGACTATAATCTGGGTCATCTTCAAGACGTAGTGTTGCTTTCTCACCATAGATAACTGTTGAGTTGTCTTCACTTGAATTGTAAGCCCAGCTAGCAGTTAACGTTCCAATGATACCTGACTCACTTCTTAGTAAACAAACGGCATTATCATCAACGTCTGAGTCAGTCTTTGCATTCCCTTCAACAATTGCTGCTACTTCAGTAAATTCTTCACCTAATATATAACGAATTAAGTCTGATTTATGGACGCCTAAATCACCCATTGCACCGATAAATGCTTGATCCTTTTTAAAGAACCAGCTATCTTTACCATCAATGCTCCATCCTTCTGGACCACCATGACCAAATGCTGTTCTAAAACTATAAATCTTACCTAATTCTCCAGCTTCAATTAAATCTTTTGCTTTCTGGTGTGAAGCTACAAAGCGTTGGTTATGTGCGATCATTAATTTACGATTATTTTCCTTTGCTGCCTTAATCATTGCTTCACCTTCTTCAGCTGATGTCGCCATAGGCTTTTCACAAAGAACGTGCGCTCCTGCTTCTAATGCAGCGATTGATACAGGTGCGTGTAGATAGTTTGGTAAACAAACACTAACAATGTCAGGTTTAACTTGATCAAGTAATTCTTGATAATCTGTAAATGCTTTTGCACCATATTGAGCTGCAGTTTCTTCTACACGCTCAGGTACAATATCACAGACAGCCACAATCTCAACATGCGGATTTGCCTGATACTCAGGTAAATGACGCATTCTTGCAATACTTCCTACTCCGATAACAGCTACACGATACTTTTTCATGATAATGACTCCTTTTTCACGATATTTTCAAGTGGTTCAGCTTGGCCATATTGATGCTGAGGTCCTTTTGATGACACAACCCAATTGACTGCGTTTTTAATTACTTTTTGAATATTTTCATTATGATATGTTGGATATGTTTCATGACCTGGTCGGAAATAGAAGATCTTTCCGTTTCCTCGTCGATACGTTACACCGCTTCTGAAGACTTCTCCACCTTCAAACCAACTAACAAAAATTAATTCATCTGGAACTGGCACATCAAAATGCTCACCATACATTTCTTCTTGTTCAAGTTCAAAATATGAATCAAGTCCAGATACAATTGGATGTGTCGGGTCAATTACCCATAAACGTTCACGTTCGCCGACTTCACGCCATTTTAAATCACAGCCGGTTCCCATTAGTTGCTTGAATATTTTTGAAAAATGACCAGAGTGTAAAACGATTAAGCCCATTCCATCTAAAACACGTTGGTGAACTTTATCAACTATTTCTTGTTTGACTTCATCGTGCGCAAGATGTCCCCACCAAATCAGGACGTCCGCTTCTTTGAGGACTTGATCTGTCAAGCCATGATCTGGTTCATCTAAAGTTGCTGTCGTTACTGTATGACCGGCATAACTTAAAAAATCAGCAATCGCACCATGAATGCCTTTTGGATAAATTTCAGCTACTCTAGGATTTAATTTTTCGTGACGATTCTCATTCCAAACGACTATATTCATGCTTAATCACTCTCTCTATTGAAATTGATTCTACGCTTTTCTTTACCTGATTGATAAATCGCATTAATCATTTGTTGTGTCTTTAATGCTTCTTCTGCTGGTATATCTAATACTGCTTTTCCACTCAACGTATCATAGAAGTTATTAATCTGTTTAACATGACTTACGCCCCAATAACCCTTCACACCGTCTTCATAAGTAAATGTTTCTAATGGATTATTATCAGCAATAAACGTTTGGCCATTATTTAAAGTAACGGTTGCTTGATCAGCAAGCATTTTAGCAATACCATTTTCACAATGTAACTCTATTTCAACTGGCGCATCATACGTATAATAGTTAATCGCGTGGAATGCTGTAACTACACCATTTTGATACGCGATAACACCTTCCGCCGCATCTTCAACCTCAATAATTTCATGTGCTCGATTACTAATTGAGGCATCAACATATTTTAAATCACTATCGACAAACCAGCGCATTAAATCTAATGTGTGAATGGCCTGGTCAATGACGACACCACCGCCTTCTTTATCCCAAGTTCCTTTCCAATCGCTTTGTAAGTAATACTGATCTGAACGATCCCAAGTTACCGAGAGCTTACCAGACTTAATTGCCCCTAATTCACCATTTTCAAGCATGCGTTTAATTAATCGTGAACCTGGATTGTATCGATTTTGGAAGATAACCCCCAAAGTGACGCCTGCTTCCTTAGCAGCGTCAATCATATCAACAGCATCCTGATAATGAATTGCCATTGGCTTTTCAGTCATCACATGAATCTTATGCTTAGCCGCTTCAATCGCAACAGGTGCATGAAGATGATGCGGTAAACAAATATGAATCACATCTAGATTTTCCTGAGCAAACATTTCTAAATAGTCATAGTATGCTCGACATTGATATAGTTCAGCCTTTTGATCAGCACGATCTTTCTTTATATCACAAACTGCTACCAATTCTGCATCTTCACGTGCTACGACAGAAGCTGCATGCATTGGAAATACATTTCCGCAGCCAATAATTCCTACTCTTAATTGTGTCATTTGACTCACCCCTTATATTTACGCTTATAAATAAACAATTTGATTGATAGATTTTTTATACACTTATATAATAATGATATATCAACAAAATTTATATAGATGATTTTATAAAAACATATACTATTTTGCTAAAGGGGTTTTAAAATGTGGATCGGGCACTGTGGTTTT
The DNA here is from genome assembly GCF_000307165.1 of Amphibacillus xylanus NBRC 15112. NCBI lineage: Bacteria > Bacillati > Bacillota > Bacilli > Caryophanales > Bacillaceae > Amphibacillus > Amphibacillus xylanus. The sequence goes on along the minus strand of NC_018704.1, from coordinate 384,896 downwards.
TCTTATCACTTACAAGGATATGAAGAAACTAGAGAAACAGGTTATGACTCGTTTTTATTAAGACTACAAACAGAAGGATTTGCGAAATCAAAAATTGAAGATCAGCATTATCCTCTTGAATATGGCGACATCATTCTCGTCCCACCAGGAAGCTATTATCAGTTAGAAATAGATCCTAGTACTCCTAGTGGCGATTTCCACCTGTTTGCTAAAGGGAACTGGATTGAACAATGGTGGAATGAACTAAATCAGCCATTTCACGTAAAAATTAGTGAAGTTAAACAAATTACCACGCTATGGAACTTCCTTTCAACAGAAACGAGACGACCAAAAACAGAGCAAAACCAAGCGTTAATTAAGTACTTTTTCAAAATAATTTGCTTGTTAATTCAACAAGAAACGGTTGCTCGTTCTGCAGTTGAACGTCCATATGTTGTTACTGAAATGATGCGTTATATTGAAGAACACGCGCTTGAAACATTTAAGGTTGAGGATGTTGCCAAAAGTGTTGATTTAAGTGTCTCAAGATCTGTTCACCTTTTTAAAGAACATACAGGAAAAACGATGATTGAATATGCTCAAGACATCCGCCTAACTGCCGCTCTAAACCAAATGAAATATACAAATCTAACACTCGATCATATTGCTGAAAACTGTGGTTTTGGTAATTACCCATATTTCCACCGTGTCTTTAAGAAAATGTACGGCACACCCCCAGGTAAATACAGACAAACATTAAGATAACTATATAGAACGATTAAAGGCCTGACTCAAATGTCGGGCCTTTATATTATTTCGCTACTTCACAGCGCCCTCAGCTACTCCTTCAATAATCTCTTTTTGGGCAAAGAAATATAGTATGATGACTGGGATTATCGCTAATGTCAAACCAGCTAGAGCTAAATGCCATTGCTTTGTATATTGACCGAAGAAGAAGAACATCCTTAACGGAATAGTGGCATACCTTTGACTTAAAACCAGGGATGGTAATAAGTAGTCATTCCAAATCCAGATAACATTTAAGATCATGACTGTTACCGTAACTGGCTTTAACATTGGGAAAATAATTCGCCAGAAAATTTGCCAACGCGAAGCACCATCAATCATCGCTGCCTCATCTAGTGAAGCAGGGATCCCCTTGACTGCACCATGATAGAGAAATATTGATAAGCTTGACCCAAAGCCTAAGTACATATAAATTAAACCAGATGTATTTAACATATCTAACTGGCCAAAAATTGAAATGAGTGGAATCATAACTGATTGAAACGGAATTAACATCGCCGCAACAAACACTAAAAATATCACACCACTTAATCTGCTTTTATTTCTCGCTAGAGCGTAAGCCGCCATTGATGAAAAGACGATAATAATCAAGATGCTTAAGAAAGTTACAATAAATGAGTTAGCTAATGAATTTAAAAAATCCAAATCATTAAACGCCTGGATAAAGTTTTCAAACTGCCACTCACTTGGTAAGCTCAAAACACTTGAAAAAATATCAAACTTTGACTTAAATGCATTTACTATCATTAAATAAAATGGTGACAACCAAATTAGAGCTAAAGCCGAACTAGTTATCGTCAATAATATTTTTGTTCGAAGCTTATTGCTAGTCATTATAATTCCACCTCACGCTTCTTATTGAGATATACTTGTGTTAATGCCACAATAGCAACCAGAATAAAGAAGATAACTGCTTTTGCTTGTGCATAAGCCATATCATAACGACTAAAAGCGGTATTATAAATTTCCATAGCTAGCATTTCTGTTGATCCGTACGGTCCCCCATTAGTCAACGCTAAGTTTTGATCATAAAGTTTAAATGCATTTGACAAAGTTAAGAAAAGACTAATCGTAAATGCCGGAGCGACTAACGGAAACTTAACTCGCCAAAAGCGTTGAAATCCATTTGCACCATCGATTTCAGCAGCTTCAATTAGCTCCTGCGGTATTCCTTGTAAATATGAAATATAGATAATCATGATATATCCGGCGTATTGCCAAACATTTAAAATCACTAAGCCCCAAAAGCCAGTCTCAGCTGTTGATAACCATCCTTGTAGAAAATTAAGATTTAGGAGTTTTCCAACTGCATCAAATCCACTAATGAAGATAAACTGCCAAATAAAGCCCAAAATTAAACCACCAATTAAATTGGGCATAAAGAACACTGTTCTTAAGCCATTACTAATTTTTAGTTTTTGTGTCACTAGAACAGCTAACGAAAGGCCAACTACATTAACAATGACAATTGAAGTCACTGCAAATTTAATTGTAAAGATTAACGAATCAATAAATCGTTGATCACTAAATATTGCTAAGTAATTTTCCAGTCCTAAAAAAGTTGTTGCACTTAGTCCATTCCAGTCAGTAAAGGTATAAATAAAGCCATAGAGGAACGGAAAAAAGACTACAGTCGTTAAGGCGAATAAAGCTGGTGTAATAAAGAGCCAAAAAGAAAGATTTCGGTTATTCATTGACAAAGCCCCCTCGTCACTAAATCCAAGTTAGTTGTCTTTTATTTTAGTAGGATTTCACCATGGATTAGTAAAGCGACTAACGATCACCTATTGTCCTGTTAGTCGCTTATCATCCCGTTACTTCCTAGCATTCTCCCATTCTTGTTTCGACGTTGATAGCACTTCTTCCCATGTCACTTCACCAACTAAATATTTTTGGAATTCTGTTGCCAAGATGTCTTCATTCCAACCGACAGGAGTTGCCATAAACGTCCAGCCAATCGTTTTCTCATCTAATGAATATTGATACACTGTTTTCGATAATGGATCTGCTATCCGATCTGCATCGTAACCATCATAAGCAGGAATAAATTTAAACTTATCTAAGACAAAATCTTTTCCTTGATCTGATGTATACATCCAATCTAAGAAGTCTTTAGCCGCTTTAACTTGTTCATCTGATGCATTTTTATTAACGACCCAATATTGCGGGACACCAACTGGTAAGTGATCTGAGAATTCACCATCAAAAGGCATTGGTATTAAACCAATTCCATTTTCAGCAAAATCTTTATCCATCTGTTCCACCGTTGGATAAATCCAGTTACCCTGTTGAATAACAGCAACCTTCCCTGTTGAAAATAGTTGCTCCACTTGCATTGAATAATCTAGACTGAGAACAGGTTGAACAGAATATTGACTTTGTAAATCTAGCATTTTCTTCATCTGATCACTATATGTGAAATTAATTGTTTCCGATTCAAACGCACCAATAATATCACTATTAAACTCAGGCGCAATGTAATGGTTAGCTAAGTGATTTCCCATTACCCATAGCTCCGATGCCGGGAAGGCGACTACAGCTTCAAGGCCCAGTGCTTCTTTCTGCTCATCAATTTTTGCAAATGCAGCTTCTAATGCAGCAAAACTCGTTAACGTATTTGGATCAACACCTGCTTGATCAAAAATTTCTTTATTATAAATTAATCCATAACCTTCAAGCGCGAACGGTAACCCTAAGATTTCTCCACCTTCTTCAATACCATTTAAAGTCCCATCCAGCGCTAAGGAAGCAGCCTGAGTATCAGATAAGTCGGCTAGATAATCGCGATACTCATTTAACTCTGTTGGCCCACCAATATTAAATATTACCGGTTCATTTCCAGAGGCCATTTCTGCTTTTAGTGAAGCAGCATAATCACTTCCCCCTCCAACAGTTTGGACTGATAAATTCACATGTTCGTTCTCTTTCATATACAATTCTACTAATTCCTCAAATTGATCTTTAAATTCTACTTTAAACTGAAAAACATTAACATCTACTGAATCTTTAGAGCTAGAAGATCGGTTATCAACTGAATCTGACGCACAACCCGACAATACTAAAACGAAGACTGCCAACAACGCTAAGATAAACCCAATTCTCTTACGCATAAAACCGCTCCTTTTTTAATGTTTTCTTCTATCGCACGTGTGCAATCGCTTGCATCAAAGTCGTAATTTAAACATGATTTTAGTTAAAGTTATAGATTTTTACTAAAATCATGTTATTAAAGGGGAAACTTAATAAACTACAACACGAATGAAAGCGATTGCATCATGCAATTTCATCTTAACAATAGTGTCAATACTTTGCAATAGTTTTTGGTAAATTAAACAATTTAATAAATAACTTTTATTTCAAAAACACGACCTAGACAGTCTGCATTTATATCTTTATATCTGTTGATTCAAAATTTACAATTAACTTTGTTTTCCTGATAACGATTGCACATTTCCGTTAAATATGTCGATTTATTTTTCTCGAATTATCTATATTAGTTGATGATTCGCGAAATTTCACAAGATTAATTACACTAATGTGAAATACGTTTATGCGAGGGTATGATTCGAAAATACAATAATTAGAGGGGCTTTTATGTCGATTAAGATATGTTATGATAGCTTCAAAATCATATGCTCTTAATACAACTTTAAAAATTATTAGAATGATAGCCATTGATTGGAGTGACTGAATTGAAATATAGAAAACTAAAAAATATTGATATGGATGTGTCTATCTTAAGCTATGGTGCTTCCTCATTAGGTTCAGTTTTTAAGGAGATTAATGAATCAGAGGGGATTAGAACAGTACATGAAGCCATTGACCTTGGTATTAATTTAATTGATGTCTCACCTTATTACGGCTTGACTAAAGCTGAAAATGTACTTGGTAAAGCATTACAAGACATACCTAGAGACAAATACTTTCTATCCTCAAAAGCGGGACGATATGGTGAACATGACTTTGATTTTTCAAGAAAAAGTATCTTAACGAGTGTTGAAGATAGTCTAAAGCGATTAAATACCGACTATCTAGATATTCTTCTATTACATGATATTGAATTTGGTTCATTTGATGAGGTTATGGAAGAGGGTATTCCAGCATTGCATGAATTGAAAAAAGCAGGGAAAATTCGATACTTCGGTGTATCTGCATATCCATTAGAAATTTTTAAAAGAGTGCTGGCGCAGACTGATCTTGATCTGATTTTATCTTACTGTCACTATTCATTAAATGATCAATCACTACTTGATCTTATTCCGTTTCTAGAGGAAAAGAAGGTAGATTTAATTAATGCATCTCCTCTCTCGATGGGGTTACTTAGTTCTCGAGGTGGACCACCAGAATGGCATCCAGCTGATGATGAAATAAAGAGGGTTTGTCAGGAAGCGGCTAATTACTGTAAAGAGCAAGGTGCCGATATTGCAAAACTTGCGATCCAATTTGCTGTAAGTAACGAGCTAATTCCAACAACATTAGTTAGTACAGCTAACCCTACAAATATGCGTCATAATATTCAGTGGGCAACTGAACCGATTGATGAGCAATTATTGCATGCTGTCTTGACAATCTTAAAACCGATCCACAATAAAACGTGGTAATCAAAAATTAAACCATCATACGGGACAAAATTAGAATCGTTCAATTTTGTCCCGATTTCTTTTGTGGCTAACTACATTTAAAGCAACTTTAAGTTCCAGTGATCTCCTTCACGGTAATAATAAAACTCACTTAATTCATCAGACTCAAACACCTGAAGCATCTGTTCAAAGTCAGGAGCAAGCTGATAGTTTAATAATTGCTCACGCTCAATCCAAAAAACTTCACCTTCATCAGATGATTTTAATTCACCCTCAAACTGATCTGTTTTATACAATAAGACGACATAGCGTTCGTCACGTTTTGTTTGGAACTGCTTAATTCCACATAGAACAGGTGACTTAATTAATAAACCAGTTTCTTCCCAAACCTCTCTAATAACCGATTTAGTAAACGATTCCCCCTGATCTACATGCCCACCTGGAAATGTCACTCCTGGCCAATTCTTGCTAATTCGGTCTTGAACGAGTATCCGACCGTTATCGTCAAAAACCATGCACATATTGGTAAAAATAGCTTGTTCACTTTTACTAATTGTCATCACCTCTTGTCATTAAATTAATCATATTCTACCATAACTTCTAGCTTTCAAAATAGTTTGAGTAGCAAACTTGGTAGAAAGTCGCTATCATAGTAGTAATCATTAATAGAATTTTTGTTCCTAAAAAATATTGGGAGGATGATTTTCTATGCGACTAGATGCACATCAACATTATTGGAGAATTAATCGAGGTGACTATGGTTGGATTACACCTGATGTAACGACGCTTTATCGAGATTATTTACCCGAAGATCTCTTACCTCATTTAAACAGACATAAGATTGATCAGACGATTCTTGTCCAAGCAGCACCAACAATTGAAGAGAGTCAGTTCTTATTAGAGCTTAGCGACAAGTATGATTCAATTGCAGGGGTTGTTGGTTGGATCGATTTAGATCAGCCTAACTACCTTGAACAGTTTAATGAACTTGCCAAGCATCCAAAGTTTTTAGGTTTTCGCTTAAACATTCAAGATATGACTGATGAGACTACTGCCTTAAAAGACCATTACATTGAAGCACTCCGTTATTTTGCTAAGGAGGATGTACCGGTTGATTTATTATTTGTCCATCATCAATTCCCAACAGTGCTTAAATTACTTGAACAAGTGCCTAACTTAAGAGGTGTCGTTGATCATCTTGGTAAACCTGATATAGCCTCACAAAAATTCGAGCCTTGGAATGAACACATCAAAGAAATTGCATCGTATGAAAATATTTATTGTAAGTTGTCCGGTATGGTTACAGAAGCTAATCATGATCACTGGAATAAGGATGATTTTGTTCAATATATTCAGCATATCCTCGACACATTTGGGATTGACCGAGTCATGTTCGGTAGTGACTGGCCAGTTTGCCTGCTAGCAGGAACGTATGATGAGGTTGTTGAAGTGTTAAAGCATGGATTACAGCATCGACTTTCAGACAACGATTTAGCTAAGCTATTCGGACTTAATGCAAAGCGCTTTTATAAGTTAACATAACAAGCACCACCACGATTATATTCACAAAAAAACTTAGCGCGTATTTCACAGACTGATCTCTTATAAAAAACACAAGCTTGTAGACAGAACTGATTAATTATCCATTCTATCTATTAAGCTTGTGTTTTAATTTGATTACTAATTTAGAACGTTACAATTTTTCTTTCCTTCTCCACATAGTAGACCATCTCGTTATAACCAATTGCTTTTAGCGTTTGCTGCACAAGTTCAAATTCATCGCCAATTCTTTCAGGAACATGGGCATCTGAACCAAATGTAATATCTACCCCATAATGGAAAGCACGCTCAAGAATCTCATGAGATGGATACCATCCTCCACAGTCCTTTGTTTTGCCTGATGTATTCACTTCTATCGCAACACCCGCTTCAGCTATTACTTTCAAGGTATTTTCGATAATAGGCGTTTCAATCCTTGTGAATTCAGGATAAAAACCTTTCATTGCATCAATATGACCTAACACTTGGAAGAGACCACTTTTAGCTGATTTCTGTATCAATTGATAGTATCGCTCTTTTTCTGCGATTCGTTCCTGCTCATTAAGCCCATCCCAACGGCCGCGTTCAAAAATATTTTTGCCATTAACATGGTGTACAGATCCAATCACATAATCAAATGGGTATTGATTATAAACATTTCGATAGAGTTCCTCATGCTCTGGGAAATAGTCACTTTCAACTCCCAATAAGACATGGATTTTACCCTCATATTTCTTCTTTAATTCAAGCACTTCATTAACATAGTTAGGAAATTCACTTTTCGCCATCGCAACGCCCGGATGCAAACGATCCTCTTCACTATAAAAATACGGTGAATGATCAGCAATACCAATATAGCTTAGACCACGATCAATCGCTGACTTAATATAGTCTTCAATATTACCTTCTGCATGACCACAACGATAGTGGTGATTATGTAAATCAAATTTCATATTTATCCCTCCTGATGTTGACACTCAGTTCTCACTGCCTATTATAGTAGGGTTAAATAAGTGACATGTCAACAGAAAAAGAAAGCGTTTTCCCTAATAAACTATCAGTAACGCATCTTTTCTATCGTTTTACTAAAGAACTCTCTAAAAGTGATAGATTATTAACAGATTTTCTCTGTTGCCTTGCAATTTTAATGTATAGTAAAATCAGGGTATCGAGATGTATGCTCGAAACTAAGTTATATATTACATAAATAGGTCATTTATACTTTCCTACGGAAGGAGATACTCGAGCATGTTCGCAGATGAAAAGATTAATCTATTAATCGTAGATAAACTTAACAAAACTCAATTTATAATCGAGTCTGTTATTAACCAAGAAAAATATAACTTAGTTAGAGCGAGTACTAGTGAAGAAGCCATTCAGTATATTGTTAATCATAATTTCGCTCTTATCTTGCTTGACGATCAAACTATAGGTGTAGATAGCTATACAACTGTAAAAGTTATTAGAGCAATCGATAAAACGAAGGACATACCAATTCTTTTTATTAATACTGATACTTCTCAAACAAAATATATGATGAATTATTTTGATGGATCAATGGACTACATTTTAAAACCAGTTGATCCATTAATTTTAAAACATAAAATAGATCATTTTATTAAACGTAGATTGTAAAATTAAGCTAGACAACTAAAAAAGTCATTTATGATACACTCTTACTATACTTCCACCACGAAGAATAGGAGTGATCATAAATGACCTACACCCATCTTACCACGGATGAATGAGTAATGATAGAAGCTTATTATCATCAAAATATTTCAGTTGCGATTATCGCTGAACGCTTAAAACGTTCGCGTCAACCCATTTATAACGTCATTAACTTTTTGAAGCAGGGTCACTCAGCGATCAATTACTACAAACGCTACAAGGAAAACAAAAGGCGATGCGGTAGACGTAAGATCTCCTTGCCTAAAAAAGAGCAGGAATACGTCAAGGAAAAGGTTTCCCTTGGATGGACGCCGGACGTTATTATTGGGCGTGCTGAACAGCCCATCAGTTGTTCAATGAGAACTTTATATCGTCGCTTTGAGGACGGTTACTTTGATAGAACAACGCTCCCTATGAAGGGCATAAGAAAACCAAATGGACACAACGAACGACGTGGAAAGCAAGCTTTCAAACGACATATCTCTGAAAGAGATAAAGACTATCCTCTATTTAAAGATGAATTTGGTTACATTGAAGGTGACACAATCGTTGGTGCTCATCATAAAAGCGCAGTTATCACATTGGTGGAACGTCTATCTAAAGCTATCATCACTTTAAAGCCAGAAGGTAGAAAAGCAAGTGACATTGAAACAACGCTAACACAGTGGTTTCAATCTATTCCAAGAAATCTGTTTAAGTCTTTCACATTTGATAATGGGAAAGAATTTAGTAATTGGAAATCGTTGTCCAACCAACATGATGTCTCAATCTACTTTGCAGACCCAGGAACACCTTCACAACGTGGCTTAAATGAACAATCAAATGGCTTACTTTGAAAAGATGGTTTGCCAAAAGAAATGGACTTCAACGAAGTCGATCAGAACTTTGTGTCCGCAGTAGCTGACAAGAGAAATAAAATCCCTAGAAAATCACTAAATTATCGAACGCCTTTGGAAGTGTTTTTGAGTTACATCGATGAATCACATTTGTCTAGCTTAAATTGACAAATCAAATGATAATATATTCAATTGGCTTACTAACCACAGTTTTGGTGAGAGAAGAACGCTAGATAGTTATAAGAGCTATTCTCAAAAGTTGTTCTTACCATTAATCTCAAAATATAAATGTCTGTCAGAAAAAGAAGAACTATCTGAAATTGAAAGTGAGTTTCTAAGGAACATATTTTATACTGGACAAATATTTCGCATTCATCCTTACAGTAAAACAACAAGAAAATTTGTATTTCCTACAAAGTATTATAGTCACTGGTCCCGTAATCTTGAAGGCATCCAATATATTAAAAACAATGGAATCTGGGTACTTCTAATCGGTGAAGTAACCGAAGATAATCCTGGTATTGATATTTTTAGACTACTAACTTTTATTTTTGAATATAATGATATCCGTACTATGATTTCATCTCGAGGTCCTCGTCAATTGCTTAGGTACGAAAACGAAAATGAGATTGCAGCAGTTCTGAGCAAAGAAATAATAAAAGATATACGTATCATTGATATGAGTGACGAAACTGACTACAGAATAATAGGAAAATCGGTACCTCAAAATAAATGGTATCGAAAAACCATGCTTTAGCAGGTTATATTAGAACAATAAATGCACTCAACACCTGTCTGCTGAGTGCATTTATCTACTTTCTAACATGAACTTATAGCCAACTAATGGCGATTTATAGAACGGAATTCCTTTATTTCGATAATTGAAAGTACCCCACAATAAATTTCTAATGTTCCTCACGTTTCCACCACCTTTACATTTTACCAAAGACTAGTCACTCACTAGCTGAGAGGTAAAGATCACCTCCTAAAAAAGAGCATAAAAATAACACCTACTAATTTTACTTAGTAAATACCTAGTCTATAATCTCTATACTCTTTATCTCATTTTCATACAACTCATATGAGAAGCCAGCACCTGGTTGAGTAACAACCCCGATACTCGCTATTTCTGGATCATTATCAAGAGCTTGAGTGTAATCGATGCAGTCGCCTTCAAATACTTGTCCATCTATATCAATCACTCTTACTCTTTTTCCTGCATATTCCCAAAGCTCCAATACTCTCACCTCAAAGTCTCCATGTAACAAAAGAAATAAAAAAAGAGGCCTCCATTAAATTTTCAAAATTAATGAATGACCTCTAATTTGTAAAATGTTACCCCAATGTTACCCCTACACACATATCCAGTGTAGAAACATTGATTTAACAGGCTTTATGACGCCTGATTACATCATGCCCGGCATTCCGCCCATGCCACCCATATCAGGTGTGCCTGACTTATCTTCTGGGATATCTGCAACAACCGCTTCAGTTGTTAAGAACATAGCTGCAACAGATGCTGCGTTTTGTAGAGCAGAACGAGTAACTTTAGTTGGGTCAACGATACCAGCTTCAATCATGTTTACCCACTCGCCAGTAGCTGCGTTGAATCCAACACCAATTTCTTCTCCTTTTAGACGCTCAGCAACGATTGATCCTTCTAGACCAGCGTTAGTTGCAATTTGACGTACAGGCTCTTCTAGTGCACGTAGAACGATGCTTGCACCAGTTGCTTCGTCGCCTTCAAGCTCAATTCCAGCAACTTTTGAGTAAATGTTCATTAGTGCTGTACCACCACCAGAAACAATACCTTCTTCAACAGCTGCACGTGTTGAGTTTAAAGCATCTTCAATACGAAGCTTACGCTCTTTAAGTTCTGTTTCAGTTGCAGCACCAACTTTAACAACTGCAACACCACCAGATAACTTAGCTAAGCGCTCTTGTAATTTTTCTTTATCAAATTCAGATGTTGTTTCTTCGATTTGAGCACGGATTTGTTGTACACGTGCTGAAATTGTTTCAGGATTTCCTGCTCCATCAACAATTGTTGTGTTTTCTTTTGTAACAACAACTTTAGCTGCGCGACCAAGTTGCTCAATTGATGAAGACTTAAGATCAAGACCTAGATCTTCAGTAATCACTTCTGCACCTGTAAGTGTCGCAATATCTTCAAGCATTGCCTTACGACGGTCACCAAATCCTGGTGCTTTTACAGCTACTGCATTAAATGTTCCACGAAGTTTGTTTACAACCAATGTTGCAAGTGCTTCACCTTCAACATCTTCAGCAATAATTAATAGTGGCTTGCTTTGTTGTACAACTTGCTCAAGTACTGGTAATACATCTTGAATGTTGTTAATTTTCTTATCTGTTACTAAAATATATGGATCTTCAAGCACTGCTTCCATCTTATCTTGGTCAGATACCATATATGGTGAAGTATATCCGCGGTCAAATTGCATACCTTCTACTACTTCAAGTTCAGTGCTGAATCCTCTTGATTCTTCAACAGTAATTACACCATCATTACCAACGCGCTCCATTGCTTCAGCGATTAATTGACCTACTTCTTCGTCATTTGCTGAAATAGCTGCAACTTGAGCGATTGATTCTTTATCTTCAACTGTTTGTGAAATTTTTCTAAGCTCGTCTACTGCAACTTCAACAGCTTTTTCAATTCCACGGCGAACACCGACAGGGTTTGCTCCAGAAGCAACGTTTTTCAATCCTTCTTTAATCATTGCTTGTGCTAAAACTGTTGCTGTTGTCGTTCCGTCTCCTGCAACATCGTTAGTTTGTGAAGCTACTTCTGAAACAAGTTGTGCTCCCATATTTTCGAAACGATCTTGTAATTCGATTTCTTTAGCAATTGTAACACCATCGTTTGTAATTAATGGTGAACCAAAGCTTTTATCTAAAACAACGTTACGACCTTTAGGTCCTAATGTTACTTTTACAGCATTTGCTAATGTATCTACACCGCGAAGCATTGCTTGACGTGCATCTTCACTGAATTTAATGTTTTTTGCCATTGATAAATCCTCCTATTAACTAAGTATTTATTTAATCTGCTTTTAATTATCCAATTACAGCTAAAATATCATCTTCACGTAGAATTAAGTAATCTTTACCTTCATACTTTAATTCTGTACCTGCATATTTAGCAAAAATAACAAGGTTCCCTTCTTCTACTTCTGGAGTAATTTTGGAACCGTTATCTGCTACTCGACCTGATCCAACTGAAACTACTCGGCCTTGTTGTGGCTTTTCCTTTGCTGTGTCAGGTAACACAATACCACTTGCTGTTTTTTCTTCTTCTTCTACAAGTTCAATAATGATACGATCTCCTAATGGTTTTAACATACTAAAAACCCTCCTCCATTGAATTAAACGTTTTTTAGCACTCGCCAACATTGAGTGCTAACACCACTATTATAATAATAAATTTATTTTCAATATGCAAGCAAAGTGATAATTTTTTTATTAATTAATTTTACTTATAACATGTTGGTGTTAATTGTCTAGTTATTTTGTGTTAGAATACGTATATTGGTGTTTTTGAAAGGAAGGAGTATATCTATGACTAAACGTTATTTGGGAATTATCTTTACTTATCTATTTGCCCAGTTATCTCCGGTACTTGTAGCAAAATTATTACTACCTTTTGACCTTGATGCAGATAGTCATAATCAGATTATAATGAACTGGCAGGTATTTATCTTTTTAGTTGCCGTATTTGTGTCAATTCTTCTATTGAATAAGAAAGATCAAATAAGTGATCAAAGTCGTTCTAGTGATACGATGACTTTTGTTTGGATTGTAATAGGATTCTTTATGGCACTATTTGGTCAAGCGCTAGGTAACTTACTGTATATGCTAATATTTGGGTCTGTTGAACAATCACAAAATACAGCTCAGATTATGGAAATTGCTCGTGCTTATCCGATCTTCATTATCATCGTAGCAATCGTCGGTCCGATTCTTGAAGAAATTATCTTTCGAAAAATTATCTTCGGTGAGCTCTATAAACGCTCAAACTTTTGGATTGCTGGGGTCATTTCTGGATTAATTTTCGCAGTTATACATAACGACTTTACCCACATTCACCTTTACTTTATAATGGCTTTTGTGTTTGCATTTGTATATGTAAAATCAAAGCGAATTATTGTGCCGATAATGGCACACGTCTTGATGAATACATTTGTTGTCATTGTGCAACTGACATTACCACCAAATGTTATTGAACAAGTCAACTTTATTCAGATGTTTTTATAGGAGGATAATCTAGTTATGCGAATTGTTTCACCATTAAGGGGGGCAATGTTTCATTTTATTATGGGAGCATTATTTATTTATTTTGCTTACCATTCTATTACTGAAACAGTTCTCGATCCTTTAACGCTATTTTTAAGCGTTCTAGCAACGCTAGAAGTAGGAATAGGGATTCGATTATTGCAATTTTATTTAAAAATTAAGCGAAATCAAAAAAAATAAACAACAAGCATAGGACTTGTTGTTTATTTCTTTTCAAGTGGATAATGTTCAACAAAATAAAGTAGTGATTGAAGCTCCACTGTTAAATCAATATGATGGACGCGAACATCTGCAGGAACTGTAAGTCGCGCAGGAGTAAAGTTCAATATTCCTTTTACGCCTGCTTTAACTATTACGTCAGTAACACTTTGTGCTACATGTCCAGGAACAGTTAATATGGCTACGTCAATGTCGGATTCGGATAGTGATTGGTCTAACTTTTCAACATCTTCTACCATTACATGACCAACCTCTTTACCGATTAAATCAGGATTAGCATCATATGCTTTAGCAATTTTCGTATTATTGCTTTTTGAAAAATTGTAGTGTAAAAATGCAGTACCTAAGTTTCCGACCCCGATTAAAGCGACATTTGATTCATTGTCTTGATTTAATGTCTTACGGAAAAATTCTAATAAGTACTCAACGTTATAACCATAACCCTTTCTTCCTAAAGCACCGAAATAGGAAAAGTCTCGTCTAATTGTTGCCGAGTCAACTTTAACTGCTTCGCTTAATTCTTTAGATGATACTCTTGTTTTACCCTGTAGATGAAGATTATTAAGAAAACGATAGTATAACGGTAATCTTTTTGCCGTAGCTTGAGGGATATTGTTATTAATTTCCATTACTTAGACTCCTTCTTTAATATAATCTTTGTTCACTGTTGATCATAGTCTCTATAATTAGTGTAACAAATTATTGATCGAAAGTCTTATAAAATTATTTTTTATTATTACATAGATTTTGCTTACTCTTTCAGCAAATGATACGATAAATTGAGATAGATGAGGTGAATTGCTATGATTTTATTACAAATTAACCAATTAGTAAAACGATTTGGTGCTGAAACTATTTTAAACAATATTAAGTTAGAAGTGAAGGCCAATGATAGAATTGCTATAGTTGGCCGAAACGGATCTGGTAAATCAACATTACTAAAAATTATCGCCGGTATTTTGCCCTATGATGAAGGAACAATTCATCGTTCAAAAGATGTCACGATGGGTTACTTAGATCAACATACGGGACTTGAAACAAAAGAGACAATCTGGAATGAGATGAAGAGTGTCTTTAATGAGTTAATTGAAGAAGAAAAAGCTTTACGTGAAATGGAAGCAAAAATGGGTGATCCTGATTTATTAAATGATCCATCACGTTATCAACAATTACTTAATCAATATGATAATAGACTACAAAGTTTTAAAGATAATGGCGGCTATCAATATGAATCTGACATAAAAACGATTTTAAATGGCTTAAATTTTGCAGATTTTGATTTTAATACGCCAATATATGAATTAAGTGGCGGGCAAAAGACTCGTCTTGCTTTAGCAAAGCTATTGTTATCTAAACCTGATTTATTAATATTAGACGAACCGACAAACCATTTAGATATTACTACATTATCATGGTTAGAGCAATTTTTACGTAGTTACCATGGTGCTATCGTCATTGTATCTCACGACCGTTATTTCCTTGATCATACAGTTGATATTATATATGAAATTGCACATCAACAGTCGAAAAAATATCACGGAAATTATACAAAATACTTAGAACAAAAAGCACTCGATTATGAGCGTGAATTTAAAGCATATGAAAAACAACAGTCTGAGATTCAGCGTATGGAAGAGTTTGTTCAGCGCAACTTAGTGAGAGCATCAACGACAAAAAGAGCACAAAGTAGACGTAAACAGCTGGAAAAAATGAATCGATTAGATAAGCCTAAAGGTGAAGAGGGACAGGCTTCATTTAGCTTTGATATAAAACAGCGCAGTGGTAATAATGTGTTAAAGGTAGAGAACTTATCATTTAGATATCCTAATGAGGAAAAAAATATTTTTTCTAACTTGAACTTTACTGTTAACCGCCAGGATCGTATTGCTCTAGTGGGTCCTAATGGTGTCGGTAAGACAACATTGTTAAAAACATTAATTTCAGAGCATCAAGCAACTACTGGTTCATTAACTTTTGGGACCAATGTTGAAGTAGGCTATTACGATCAGGAGCTTGCAAGGCTTGATTCACGAAAAACAGTACTGATGGAATTATGGGATGAGTTCCCGCACGTAAATGAACAAGAGATTCGGACTGTTTTAGGGAATTTCTTATTTTCTGGTGAAGACGTACTTAGCCCTGTCGCGACATTAAGTGGTGGAGAAAAAGCACGTCTAGCATTAGCAAAGCTGATGATGAAGCAATCTAATTTGCTTATTCTTGATGAGCCGACAAACCATTTAGACTTAACGAGTAAAGAAATCTTAGAAGCTGCACTAATTGATTTCCCTGGTACAATTATTTTTGTTTCTCACGATCGATACTTTATTAACGAGATTGCAACACATGTTTATGAATTAAGTCATGATGGCATAACAGTATACTTAGGTGATTATGATTACTATGTATCGAAAAAACAAGAACAAGAAGAAATAGAAGCATTAAATCAAGAAAAAGTTAACACAAAATCGGTAACACCTGAACCAAAGACTAATTACCATGAAGAAAAGCAGCGAAAGCAATTAGAACGCAAACGATTAAGACGGATCGAAGAAATTGAGATAGAAATTGAAGCATTAGAAGAAAAAATTGCTGAAAATGAGTTAGAGCTTATCAAACCTGAAGTTTATCAGGATCATGAAAAAGCATTAGAACTAACTACCGCTAATCAAGAATTAACTGATAAGATTGAAGAACTCATGCAAGAGTGGGAAGCTTTACATGAGCATTCAGAAATTTAAAACTAAAAAAGAGATTATTTGAAGGTCATTATTCATTCATCACCTTCAAATAATCTCTTTTTATTTTATCCACAATTTCAGCCTTGATAATTCAATACATTAACATAGTTATCAACATTATCCACAGATTTTTCATTAGTTATCCACTGATTATGTGCACAGATTAGTTATTAATAGATCTGACTTTGAAAGAGTTATGCACATACCTGTAGATAACTTGTGTATAATTCATACCTAGCGAGCACCATACATTTCTAAATCTAGGGCTGGATTTGCGTTCATTGACCAATCTGTATTTAATCCTTTTTCATAATCAATCATTGCGGCAGCACCAATCATTGCTGCATTATCTGTACATAAAGCAAGTGGTGGGATTGATAATTTAATTAATTGATCATTGAATCTTTCTTTTAGTGCTGTTCTTAAACCTTGATTTGCTGCAACACCACCAGCAACAATCACGTGTTTAACTTGATACTTTTCAGCTGCTTTATACGTTTTTTCAACTAGAACTTCCACAACACTTGCTTGAAAGCTTGCTGCGATATCTTTTCGATCTAGTTCAATACCTTTTTGATTGGCATTATGAAGCGTGTTAATAACAGCTGACTTTAATCCACTAAAACTAAAATCAAATGAATCTTCTTCTAACCATGCTCTAGGGAAATTCAAGTTATCCTCACCTAATTGGGCAAGGCGATCAATTTCCGGTCCACCTGGATACGGTAAATCCATTGTTCGCGCTACTTTATCATAGGCTTCACCAGCAGCATCATCTCTTGTCTCTCCAATCACTTCAAAGTGTCCATGCTCTTTCATTAAGATCAACTCTGTATGTCCACCCGAGACGACTAAAGCCAGTAATGGGAATTGAAACTCCTCGACTAGACGGTTAGCATAAATATGACCAGCAATATGATGGACGCCTATCAATGGTTTATTATGAGTAAATGCCAGTGCTTTTGCTGTACTTACACCTACTAATAAAGCACCAACTAATCCTGGGCCTTCAGTTACGGCAATCGCATCAATTTCTTCTAAAGTTAACTCTGCTTGATTAAAAGTTTCTTCTAATACATAAGTCATTTGCTCAACATGATGTCTCGAGGCTATTTCGGGTACTACGCCACCAAATCTTTTGTGACTTTCTATTTGGGACGCTACAACATTTGCTACTATCTCTGTTCCATTTTTAATAATGGCAGCAGCTGTCTCATCACAGCTTGTTTCGATTGCTAATATATACGTGTTTTTTTCTTGTTTCATAATCTCACCCACATTACAATAGCATCCTCATTATTATCTGTATAATAATTTTTTCGAATGCCTGCTTTTTCTAAACCGAATTTTTGATATAACCTTTGTGCCGTATAGTTTGAATATCTGACTTCTAAAGACAAATTTGTTGCTCCTCTTGTCATTGCATGGTTTAACATATATTGAAATAACATGGCACCATAGCCCTGTCCACGATATTGAGGATCAACCGCAATATTTGTAACTTGCGCTTCGTCCAGTACGAGCCAAAGACCACAAAATCCAATTAACTTATCATCTTTCTCAATTACAAAATAGTAAGCAAAATGATTTTCAAGTAATTCTTTTTTGTATAAATTTTTTGTCCAAACCGAGGTAAATGACTTTCTTTCAATTTCTTCGACTTGGTCTAGATCTTTGAGTTCCATTGGGCGAATAACAATATTACTCATTGGATTGCTCCTTTTGACTTGCTAGCCAATTTGCTTCAGCTTCAACAAGTCGTAAATAACTTGGTACAAGCTCGTGAACATTGTCTCCTTCTAAATCTGCCCCGAAAAGGGCTAATAAGCCGGCTCTGACAGTATTTAATCCTTCTGGAAGAAATACAGCCTGATCTTTTAATTCTTTTGTAATCATTGATTGAAATGCTCCTAGATCAGGACTTAAAAAGATTATTGGTTGCTCTACTTTTTTTAACTGCTCGAGCCAATCCGTCATTAAGCAATTTTGATCTTGAATGACAGGTTCAATATGTTCATTATATAATCCTGTATAAACTAGGTCCCTTCTTGCATCAAAGAAAGGACAGATCAATGCGCCTCTATCTCTTGCTTGTAGAGATAATGCGGCTAAGCTAGAAACTCCGACAACTGGTATATTTAGCGACCAAGCCATCGTTTTAGCTGTTGATAATCCGATCCTTATCCCTGTATATGACCCAGGTCCTTTACCAACGACAATTTTCGTTAAGTCTTGTGGCTTTACTTGAGCATCCTCTAATAATTGAACAATTGCTGGCATTAACCGCTTTGAATGTTTATTTTTGCTGCTTGTGCTATAGTCAGCAATTATCTTCCCATCTTGTGATAGCGCAATGGCTAATGTCTCACTCGATGTATCAATTGCTAATATTGTCATCTTACTAGCTCCTCACACACTTTTTCATAATATGAACCAATTGGATTAAGTTTAAATAATCGTGATTCTTCATCTAACCGCTCAATTGATATGTCTAACCTCTCTTTAGGTAAAAACGAGTCAATAAATTGTGGCCACTCAATAACAGTAATCGCTTGGTCAGAGAAATAATCATCGAAGCCAATATCTTCTTCACTATCCTCTAGTCTATAGGCATCAATATGATGTAAAGGTATCTCCGCATGATAACTCTTAACTATCGTAAATGTCGGACTATTAATTGTCCGCTTAATACCTAGAGCTTCACCTAGTCCTTTTGTAAAGGTTGTTTTACCAACTCCTAGGTCACCAGTTAGCGTAATAACACTATTTGGTCGTAAAAGTTGAGCAAGTTTACTTGCTAATGTTTTCGTTTCAAATTCAGACATAACTTTTATAGTTTGCATTTTATCACCTTAGTTTTTATGAACATATCCACTAGATTGTAACTTAATATATGTTTCATTTCTTTTAATCCAGACAGTTCCGTTATTTTTTAATTCATCTTTAACTTCCCCTATTTTTGCAATGGGAGTATTAGTTTGTTCTGCCGCATCACGAACTAAACGCCAATATTCAGGTGAGACAGCTCCAATCAATTCAAAGTCTTCTCCACCACTTAAACTATAATCCAACTGTTGAGCTCGTGGAAATTGCTTTAATTCTTTAGATAATGGTAATTTTCCCTCATCAAGATAGATTGTTAATCTAGAGGCTTGAGCAAGTTCATTCGCTTCACTTGCAATTCCATCACTAATATCATTTAAAGCTAACCTTTCAATATTAGCTAATTGTGAGGCAAATTCTACTCTTGGTGTCGGCATACGGTGACGATTAATTAAATAGTCTGCACCAAAGTCTACCGATTGTTTATCAAGTAATATATTTAATCCAGCAGCAGCGTCACCTAATGTTCCTGTCACAAAAATAATATCACCTGGACGCATTAAATCACGATACCGTGCCTTTCCAGCTAAAACAGCTCCATTTACTGTGACAGATAGTACAAGTTGCTCTCCTGTAACCGTATCGCCACCAATTAAGTCAACTTGATGCTTTTTAGCTAATGTTTCTAATCCATGATAAATTTCTTGTAGATCGTAATTGGAATAGTTCTTTGGTACAACGATTGATACTAAATATGAAATGGGGTTTGCGCCCATCGCAGCCATATCGCTAAGATTAGCTGCCAAAGATCGATAACCAACATGAAAAGGTTTCATCGTTTCTTTTGAAAAATGAATGCCATCGACAAGCGTATCGACAGAGGTGACGATATCATGATATGGAAGACGAAAAACTGCCGCATCATCTCCAATACCTTTTATCGTAGTATTATTTCGATAATAAGATTGTTTTATTGAATTAATAAATTTAAATTCATTCACCCTGTTGGCCATCCTTTCATGAACTACTCCTATCATAGCAAAAATTAATCATAATAGAAATGATCGACAAACCTTGTAATCAAAAAAACTGTTTTTTCTATTTGGTGATAGAAAAAACAGTTTAAATATTCTTCATAAAATAAATGGCGGTCCGGACGGGACTCGAACCCGCGACCTCCTGCGTGACAGGCAGGCATTCTAACCAACTGAACTACCGGACCACTTAATATTAAATTAGATTACATTAAAATATGTAAAACAAAATTTGGTTGCGGGGGCAGGATTTGAACCTACGGCCTCCGGGTTATGAGCCCGACGAGCTACCAGACTGCTCCACCCCGCGACAATAAAATATTTAATTAAATAGGTTGGCTTAGCGACGTCCTACTCTCGCAGGGAAAACCCAACTACCATCGGCGCTGAAGAGCTTAACTTCTGTGTTCGGTATGGGAACAGGTGTGACCTCTTCGCTATTGTCACTAAACCTACAGGTTATATACCCTGAAAACTAGATAAGAAATGCACCTGACAAGTGTCATCAAATTCAATTTTGTACGTTTACGTACGTTTTAATTTAGTTAAGTCCTCGATCGATTAGTATTCGTCAGCTTCACATGTCACCATGCTTCCACCTCGAACCTATCTACCTCATCGTCTCTGAGGGATCTTACTCTAAAAGATGGGAAGTCTCATCTTGAGGGAGGCTTCATGCTTAGATGCTTTCAGCACTTATCCTTTCCATACGTAGCTACCCAGCCATGCTCCTGGCGGAACAACTGGTGCACCAGCGGTATGTCCATCCCGGTCCTCTCGTACTAAGGACAGCTCCTCTCAAACTTCCAAACGCCCACGACGGATAGGGACCGAACTGTCTCACGACGTTCTGAACCCAGCTCGCGTACCGCTTTAATGGGCGAACAGCCCAACCCTTGGGACCGACTACAGCCCCAGGATGCGATGAGCCGACATCGAGGTGCCAAACCTCCCCGTCGATGTGGACTCTTGGGGGAGATAAGCCTGTTATCCCCGGGGTAGCTTTTATCCGTTGAGCGATGGCCCTTCCATGCGGAACCACCGGATCACTAAGCCCGACTTTCGTCCCTGCTCGACTTGTAGGTCTCGCAGTCAAGCTCCCTTCTGCCTTTACACTCTATGAATGATTTCCAACCATTCTGAGGGAACCTTTGGGCGCCTCCGTTACTCTTTAGGAGGCGACCGCCCCAGTCAAACTGCCTGCCTGACACTGTCTCCGAACCGGATAACGGTCCTGGGTTAGAAGGTCAACACCATCAGGGTGGTATCCCACCGGCGCCTCCACGTAAGCTAGCGCTCACGCTTCTTTGGCTCCCACCTATCCTGTACAAATGGCATCAACATTCAATATCAAGCTACAGTAAAGCTCCACGGGGTCTTTCCGTCCTGTCGCGGGTAATGCGCATTTTCACGCATAGTATAATTTCACCGGGTCTCTCGTTGAGACAGTGCCCAAGTCGTTGCACCTTTCGTGCGGGTCGGAACTTACCCGACAAGGAATTTCGCTACCTTAGGACCGTTATAGTTACGGCCGCCGTTCACTGGGGCTTCAGTTCAACGCTTCGTACCAAAGGTACTAACGCATTCCCTTAACCTTCCAGCACCGGGCAGGTGTCAGCCCCTATACTTCGCCTTGCGGCTTCGCAGAGACCTGTGTTTTTGCTAAACAGTCGCTTGGGCCTTTTCACTGCGGCTTCTTCTAAAAGAAGCACCCCTTCTCCCGAAGTTACGGGGTCATTTTGCCGAGTTCCTTAACGAGAGTTCTCCCGCTCACCTTAGAATTCTCATCTCGCCTACCTGTGTCGGTTTGCGGTACAGGCACCTGTGTCCTGGCTAGAGGCTTTTCTTGGCAGTGTGGAATCAGAAACTTCGGTACTATATTTCCCTCCCCATCACAGCTCATGATTAATATCAGACGGATTTGCCTATCTGACTCACTCACTGATTGGGCGTGCATTTCCATCAGCACGCTTTTCTTATCCTCCTGCGTCCCCCCTTCGCTCGTAACGGTCACGAGGTGGTACAGGAATATCAACCTGTCATCCATCGCCTACGCCCTTCGGCCTCGGCTTAGGTCCTGACTAACCCTGAGTGGACGAGCCTTCCTCAGGAAACCTTAGGCATTCGGTGAAGAAGATTCTCACTTCTTTTTCGCTACTCATACCGGCATTCTCACTTCTAAGCGCTCCACCAGTCCTCTCGGTCTGACTTCTCTGCACTTACAACGCTCTCCTACCATTGATCGAAGATCAATCCGTAGCTTCGGTGATACGTTTAGCCCCGGTACATTTTCGGCGCAGCGTCACTCGACCAGTGAGCTATTACGCACTCTTTAAATGGTGGCTGCTTCTAAGCCAACATCCTGGTTGTCTGTGCAACGCCACATCCTTTTCCACTTAACGTATACTTTGGGACCTTAGCTGACGGTCTGGGTTGTTTCCCTCTCGACTATGAACCTTATCACCCATAGTCTGACTCCCAAGTCTATATCTCTGGCATTCGGAGTTTGACTGAATTCGGTAACCCGATGAGGGCCCCTAGTTCAATCAGTGCTCTACCTCCAGGATACGTATCTTGAGGCTAGCCCTAAAGCTATTTCGGAGAGAACCAGCTATCTCCGTGTTCGATTGGCTTTTCACCCCTACCCACACCTCATCCCCGCATTTTTCAACATACGTGGGTTCGGGCCTCCAGTCAGTGTTACCTGACCTTCACCCTGGACATGGGTAGATCACACGGTTTCGGGTCTACGACCTTCTACTATATTCGCCCGTTTCAGACTCGCTTTCGCTGCGGCTTCACCTTTTCTGGTTTAACCTTGCAGAAAATCGTAACTCGCCGGTCCATTCTACAAAAGGTACGCCGTCACCCATTAACGGGCTCCGACTACTTGTAAGCACACGGTTTCAGGTACTATTTCACTCCCCTCCCGGGGTGCTTTTCACCTTTCCCTCACGGTACTGGTTCACTATCGGTCACTAGGGAGTATTTAGCCTTGGGAGATGGTCCTCCCGGATTCCAACGGAATTTCACGTGTTCCGTCGTACTCAGGATACACATCGGAGGTGATGATCTTTCCACTACAGGGCTGTTACCTTGTATCGCGGACCTTTCCAGATCGCTTCGTGTAAATCGTCACTTTGTAACTCCTAATGATGTGTCCTACAACCCCAGTAAGCAAGCTTACTGGTTTGGGCTAATTCCGTTTCGCTCGCCGCTACTCAGGAAATCGCTTTTGCTTTCTCTTCCTCTGGGTACTTAGATGTTTCAGTTCCCCAGGTCTGCCTCATTTAACCTATGGATTCAGTTAAATGTACTACTCCATTACGAGTAGTGGGTTCCCCCATTCGGAAATTCCCGGATCAATGCTTACGTACAGCTCCCCGAGACATATCGGTGTTTGTCCCGTCCTTCGTCGGCTCCTAGTGCCAAGGCATCCACCGTGCGCTCTTTCTTACTTAACTAAAGTTGAACTTTTTATTGCTTCACAGTAAAAAAGACTTTTGGTCTTACTTTGTTTAAAAGTTTGATTTGATGTCTTGTCATACAGCTCGTGTTCAATCCTCATAAATAAGGAATGTTCACTTACTGTTTATTCTTATCTAGTTTTCAAGGTACGCTTCCACACGGATGTGGTGACTTCTGTGTTGTCACAAATGTTTTCGATGGGGCGAGTAATCGCAGTCCCACGGATGTGACGATTTTAACAGAAGATCCTTTGAGAGATTGATCTCTCAAAACTGAACCAAACAACTGAATTGTTAAGTCAGCCCATAGGGCTGTTCCTAGATCAGTCTAGCTCCGACGCCTTATCGACTAGCAGATTTCGAATGCCTTCCTACGATAAGTCAATATCGATTCACTTACGTTCATCGTATTTCCTTTATCTCGTCAGGCCTTCTCCAATCTGTACGTCGATGAGCAAGGCGTCTCCACTTCCTGATTTTCCTTAGAAAGGAGGTGATCCAGCCGCACCTTCCGATACGGCTACCTTGTTACGACTTCACCCCAATCATTGGCCCCACCTTCGGCGGCTGGCTCGCTAAAAGCGTTACCTCACCGACTTCGGGTGTTGCTAACTCTCGTGGTGTGACGGGCGGTGTGTACAAGACCCGGGAACGTATTCACCGCGGCATTCTGATCCGCGATTACTAGCGATTCCGGCTTCATGTAGGCGAGTTGCAGCCTACAATCCGAACTGAAAATGGTTTTATGGGATTGGCTCCACCTCGCGGTTTCGCAGCCCTTTGTACCATCCATTGTAGCACGTGTGTAGCCCAGGTCATAAGGGGCATGATGATTTGACGTCATCCCAACCTTCCTCCGGTTTGTCACCGGCAGTCAACTTAGAGTGCCCAACTAAATGCTGGCAACTAAGTTCAAGGGTTGCGCTCGTTGCGGGACTTAACCCAACATCTCACGACACGAGCTGACGACAACCATGCACCACCTGTCACCGCTGTCCCCGAAGGGAAAGCTATGTCTCCATAGCGGTCAGCGGGATGTCAAGACCTGGTAAGGTTCTTCGCGTTGCTTCGAATTAAACCACATGCTCCACCGCTTGTGCGGGTCCCCGTCAATTCTTTTGAGTTTCAGCCTTGCGGCCGTACTCCCCAGGCGGAGTGCTTAATGCGTTAACGCCAGCACTAAGGGGCGGAAACCCCCTAACACCTAGCACTCATCGTTTACGGCGTGGACTACCAGGGTATCTAATCCTGTTCGCTACCCACGCTTTCGCGCCTCAGCGTCAGTTACAGACCAGAGAGTCGCCTTCGCCACTGGTGTTCCTCCACATCTCTACGCATTTCACCGCTACACGTGGAATTCCACTCTCCTCTTCTGTCCTCAAGTTCTCCAGTTTCCAATGACCGCTTGCGGTTGAGCCGCAAGATTTCACATCAGACTTAAAGAACCGCCTGCGCGCGCTTTACGCCCAATAATTCCGGACAACGCTTGCCCCCTACGTATTACCGCGGCTGCTGGCACGTAGTTAGCCGGGGCTTTCTCGTTAGGTACCGTCAAGGTACCACCCTATTCGAATGGTACGTGTTCTTCCCTAACAACAGAACTTTACGATCCGAAGACCTTCTTCGTTCACGCGGCGTTGCTCCGTCAGACTTTCGTCCATTGCGGAAGATTCCCTACTGCTGCCTCCCGTAGGAGTCTGGGCCGTGTCTCAGTCCCAGTGTGGCCGATCACCCTCTCAGGTCGGCTACGCATCGTTGCCTTGGTGAGCTTTTATCTCACCAACTAGCTAATGCGCCGCGGGCCCATCTATAAGTGATAGCTTGCGCCATCTTTTATCCTCTTGTCAGGAGACAAAAGGTTTTATCCGGTATTAGCTCACGTTTCCGTAAGTTATCCCAGTCTTATAGGCAGGTTGCCCACGTGTTACTCACCCATCCGCCGCTCGATCCATTAAACGTCACTCCGAAGAGATCTGTTTAATTTCACGCGCTCGACTTGCATGTATTAGGCACGCCGCCAGCGTTCATCCTGAGCCAAGATCAAACTCTCAATAAAATTGATAGAGTTACGATTAACTCAATTTTGAAGCACTAGCTTCTTCTTACTTGTTTTTCTTAACATCTTTCGTTGTTTGGATTCAGTTTTCAAAGATCAATGGTGGGCCTAAGTGGACTCGAACCACCGACCTCACGCTTATCAGGCGTGCGCTCTAACCAGCTGAGCTATAGGCCCATTGTTTGGAGCGGGTGAAGAGAATCGAACTCTCGTCATCAGCTTGGAAGGCTGAGGTTTTACCATTAAACTACACCCGCAAATAATAAGTAGAATAAAGTGTATTAACTTTTTAAATGTTGTTATCGCTCTAACAAGCGACATCCTTGATTATAACACTGATCATTTTTGTTTGTCAACACTTTTTTTGAAAAAGTGCGGTCGAGAGGACTTGAACCTCCACCGAGTAAACCCCGACTAGGCCCTCAACCTAGCGCGTCTGCCATTCCGCCACGACCGCCTAATAAGAATGAAAAGTGAGCCATGAAGGATTCGAACCTTCGACCCTCTGATTAAAAGTCAGATGCTCTACCGACTGAGCTAATGGCTCATAATTAATAGCTTAAAACTAAGTTGGTCTACATTTTCAGTAGAAAACCCTTTAAAACAGACTGTTTTAAGGGTATCCTTATCGAAGTTATAAATGATCGAAAAAAGAAAATGGCTGGGCTAGCTGGATTCGAACCAACGCATGACGGAACCAAAAACCGTTGCCTTACCGCTTGGCGATAGCCCAATAAACAATGGCGGTCCGGACGGGACTCGAACCCGCGACCTCCTGCGTGACAGGCAGGCATTCTAACCAACTGAACTACCGGACCAATTTATTGTGTATGTTTTAATTAAATTGTAATGGTGACCCGTACGGGATTCGAACCCGTGTTACCGCCGTGAAAGGGCGGTGTCTTAACCGCTTGACCAACGGGCCAACTTTTAGAAAGTGGCGGAGAAGGAGGGATTTGAACCCTCGCGCCGGCAAATACCGACCTACACCCTTAGCAGGGGCGCCTCTTCAGCCTCTTGAGTACTTCTCCATGGCTCCACAGGTAGGATTCGAACCTACGACCGATCGGTTAACAGCCGATTGCTCTACCACTGAGCTACTGTGGAATATTTTTTGTTATTAGCGACGTTAAAAAATATACTACAATTCTTTTTCGCTGTCAACACATTTTCTCAAAAAAATTATTATCAAAATCACATACCTATAGTTTACTCGGTTTTATATACTTTGGTCAAGGGGTTCTCCATAATTTATTGGACAAGTTTTATTTTCCCTTTGCAAACCCCACAACTATACTTATTAATGTTTACTTTTCTTTTTCTTTTATACAGTTGTCCGCATTGTATACATTCATAATGATGTAAGTCGACTATCTTCTGTTGTTCAGAAGGTAGAGGGCGACAATACCGTGGAGATTTGGTGTTTGCTAATAAAGCTTTAAATTCTGCACTACCATGTCCGTATGGTTTTCCTTCTATGTGTAAGTGATAATGACAAAGTTCATGTTTAATGATTCCGATCAACTCTGATTTACCTAATTCTAATAAGTACTTTCGATTAATTTCAATCTTACGTTGTTTTGGGAGGTAACGACCACCCACAGTTCTTAATCTAGAATTGAAACAGGCTTGATCATAAAAAGGTTTATTGAAATATTCGATCGAGATTTCGGCTACAAGTTCTTGCAATTGATTATCATCCATCTTCTCAATCCCTTTTTCTGTACTAAACGAATTATAAACATTTTTTAAAATAAATCAAGCCCATAAAATAAATTATGAGCTGACTTTATTAATAAATACGTGTTCCGATATCTGTTGTAAAAATATTAGCGACATTATCTAAAGATGTAATGATGGCCTGCTTTGTACGATTTGAATGTTCAACAAATCTTATAGCTGCTTCAACCTTTGGTAACATACTACCCGAAGCAAAATGGCCTTTATCAATATGTTGTTTCAGTTCTTCTACAGATATAGTTTTAATTTGCTTTTGATTTGGTTGATTATAATCAAGATACGCATGATCTACAGCCGTTAATATAATTAATAGATCTGCTTTAATTTGTTCTGCTAATTTCTCTGAAGCAAAATCTTTATCAATTACAGCTTCTACACCTGATACTTCCCCATTGTCCTCTACAACAGGAATACCACCGCCACCTGCAGCGATTGTGATCGCACCCATTTCAACGAGTTTCTCGATTAATGGTGCTTCTGTCACACTTATCGGCTTAGGAGATGGAACTACTTTACGCCATCCTCGACCGGAATCTTCTATATAGATATCCTGGTCATTTTTTCGATTTTTTTCTTCTTCTGATAAGAATGGTCCCACTGGCTTCGTTGGGTGACTAAAAGCAGGATCGTCTTTACTCACTATTACTTGCGTCAACAAAGTGATGACTTCT
The DNA here is from genome assembly GCF_000307165.1 of Amphibacillus xylanus NBRC 15112. Classification (NCBI taxonomy): domain Bacteria; kingdom Bacillati; phylum Bacillota; class Bacilli; order Caryophanales; family Bacillaceae; genus Amphibacillus; species Amphibacillus xylanus. The sequence goes on along the minus strand of NC_018704.1, from coordinate 356,419 downwards.
TTGTTTATCCCTGCTTCCTTTAGTGTCTCTCTTAAAACAAGTTGCAACCAATAACCGATACTCCCTTGTGTCATGGCTACACATGTATCCAATGGTAATGCCGGATTTTCCTTAGAATCTGCAGCGCTTTGTTGTAAAAGCAGATTACCTACTTGAGGACCATTCCCATGAGAGATAATTAACTCATGGCCTTGTTCGATTAATGGAACAAGCTTCTTGGCTGTGCTTCTTAATGCCAATTGTTGCGCTTTTGCACTTGGATCCTTTGTTAGAATGGCGTTGCCACCTAATGCTATCACAATTCTCTTTTTCATTTGCTTCATCCACCTCGCTCGGTAATTTGAAAAATTATGGTGCAACCTTGAATATTATTACGTTTTTTCTATTTGTTATTGTATATTTATACAGCTTATCCGTAAAGTTTTTTTGCTCTATTTTTAATTTTTAGATAATTTGAACTAGCTCCCTAGAAAAAAATCCCCTATAAATAAGTTAAGCCAACTTATCTATAGGGGAAGCTTTGTTAATTTCTAGTCCTCTTTTATCATTGATAAAGCAATTCGTTCTTTTTGGAGATCAATATCAATCACCCAAACGGTAATGACGTCTCCAACAGCAACAAGATCTTTCGGATGTTTAACATATTGTTTTGACATTTTTGATATATGGACTAAGCCGTCTTGTTTTACACCGATATCAACAAAGATACCAAAGTCAACGACATTTCTTACCGTCCCTTGAAGCTCAATACCTGGTTTGAGGTCTTCCATTGATAAGACATTCTTCTTAAGCAATGGCTTAGGTAAATCATCACGTAAATCTCGTGATGGGCGGCTAAGTGCTTCAACGATATCACGAAGAGTAGGTTCACCAATCTGAAGTTCATCTGCAACTTCAGCAATATTTAATTTAATTAACTTATCTTGCAATGTTGCCGTTCCAAGATCAGTCTTTTGACAATCAATCATCTTAAGAAGTTTTTCTGTCACTTTGTAACTTTCAGGGTGAATTGGTGTACGATCTAATGGCTCAGTTCCATCATTGATTCGCAGAAAACCAATACTTTGCTGATAAGTCTTTTTACCAAGTCGAGGAATATCCTCAAGTTGTTTTCTATTACTGAAAAACCCTAGTTCTTCTCGCTTTTTCACAATATTATTAGCCACCGTTTTACTTAGACCTGATACATACTGCAGCAATGAAACAGATGCCGTATTTACATTAACACCAACTTGGTTAACTGCTGTTTCGACTACGAACGTTAAAGAGTCAGCTAATTTCTTCTGACTAACATCATGCTGATATTGACCAACGCCAATTGACTTTGGATCAATTTTCACAAGCTCTGCAAGAGGATCTTGGACACGTCTAGCAATTGAGACTGCACTTCGTTCTTCTACTTGTAAATCCGGAAATTCTTCACGGGCTAATTTAGAAGCTGAGTAGACACTTGCACCCGATTCATTAACAATTAAATATGAGACATTTAACTGTTCATCATTAATAAAGTCAGCAATAAATTGTTCAGTCTCTCGTGATGCCGTTCCATTTCCAATAGCAATTAGTTGAACTTGGTAATCGTTTATCATACGTCCAACTACTTTTCTTGCACCTTTAATATCATTTTTAGGTGCTGTTGGATAAATGACATCAACAGCTAATACTTTTCCTGTCTCATCTATAACAGCTAATTTACATCCTGTTCTAAAGGCAGGATCAACTCCAAGTATTGTTTGTCTTTTGAGTGGGGGTTGTAGTAATAAATGACGTAAATTCATTGAGAAAATATCAATAGCTTGTTCTTCCGCTTGTTCAGTTAATGTTGATCGAATTTCACGTTCTATCGATGGTTGAATTAAGCGCTTATAACTATCAGCAATTGCTGCTTGTAGAAATTCACGTACTTGTTGATCAGTCGTCGGTTTAATAATTTGCCGTTCTAGGTAGTTTTGAATGTGCTCAATCGATACATTAATACTAACTCGAATAACATCTTCTTTCTCCGCACGATTCATCGCTAAAATACGGTGAGACACAACTGTTTTGATCGGTTCTGTATAATCGTAGTACATTTGGTAGACGTGTTTTTCGTCTAATGATTCATCTTTAACAGTTGCATTAATTTGTCCTTGGTTAAAAGTTTGATTCCTTATGTAATCTCGATAAGTCGCATCATCAGAGATCCATTCAGCAATAATATCATTTGCACCATTCAATACATCTTCTATCGTTGCTAAATCATTTTCTTCTGATATATAGGCTTTAGCTTCAGTACTAATATCCTTGCTTTCTTGCTCCCAAATTAATTGCGCTAGTGGCTCTAACCCTTTTTCCTTAGCAATCGTTGCTCTTGTTCTCCGTTTCTGCTTGTATGGTCGATAAAGATCTTCAAGTCGTTGGAGCTGATCCGCTGCTAATATATCTTTCCTTAATTCGTCAGTAAGCTTTCCTTGTTCATCAATCAGTCGAATCACTTCTTGTTTTCGATTAGCTAATTGTACAGTGTAGGACCATTGATCTTCAATCGCCTTAATCTGAACCTCATCTAAGCCACCTGTCTGTTCTTTTCGATATCGGGCAATAAACGGTACTGTATTACCTTCCTCTAAAAGACCAATGACTTGTTTCACGACATTTGGTTTAAGTGCGATTTTCTTCGCTACGTCACCTATCAATTCTGATTGATTAAATGTTTCGTCCATGTTAGTTCCTCCATTCTTCTTCAGTTCATTTTAACAAAAAAAATGAAAAAGCTCTATGATATCTGGCGATGTAATCATAGAGCTTTAAATATATTTCATAACTGCAAGTGTTGTATCATCATCTCGTGTTGGTTCCATTTTTGAAGCAAATGCTTCAGTAATCTCATAGACGCTTTGCTTATCAAATAATCGATCGGTTAATTCATGAGCTAACACACCATCAGAGAACATAATAAAGATCGTATCAGTTTTAAAAGTACCGTTTATGACCTTTGCTTTTGGCAAGTAGCCACCTAAATAGCCTGACATTGGTATGTTTCTTCTTTTTCTCCCGTCCGAATTAATTGTCATTAAGCCAATATTACCGATAGAGGAATAAGTAAATTGTTCAGTTTTTAAATTTAGTTGTAATATTCCTAATACGACTCCGCGTTTACCAATCAAGGCATGGTTGCTTAATCTAATCATTTCAGTAATTGACATAAATGGATTAGATTTAATCACATTAACAACCGCTTGTGATGATTCATTTGCAAGTGTTCCACTACCAAGACCGTCAACGATCACACAGATAAAATAATCGCCCTCTTGATAGTAGAAATAACTATCACCACAATCAACATTACCGTGTTTAACTTTTTGAAAAACTGAGATATCTATATGTTTTGTTCGAATCATTAGTCTATAACACCTATTCCATCTGCTTGTAAAGCTTCTCTTAATTTTAATAACGCTCGACGTTGGATACGCGAAACATGCATTTGTGAGATGTCAAGGAGATCTCCAGCCTCTTTTTGACTCATATTATCAAAATAAGTATATTGCAAAATCTTCTGTTCTCGTTCTGACAATATAGGTAATACTTTTTCTAACAAAAGTCGTAAATCAGTTCTTTCAAAATTATCATCCTGATCTCCAATCAAATCAAGAATTGACACTGTACTGCCGTCAGAGTTAGCCTCAATTTTCTTATCGACTGATAATGCTTTATAGCTTTGCCCCATCTCCATTGTTTCAAGCACTTCTTCTTCTGAGACGTCTAAATAATCTGCTATTTCCGCAACAGTAGGAGACCTTTGATACATAACAGTTAATTCTTCTGTCGCTCTCTTAATTCTTGGACCTAGTTCCTTTATTCGGCGTGGTACGTGGACACTCCACGTTTTGTCACGGATAAATCGTTTAATTTCACCAATAATGGTTGGAATTGCGAATGATTCAAAGGATTTACCTAATGTAGAATCATACCTTCTTATTGCAGCTAACAACCCTAGCATTCCTACCTGGACGAGATCTTCGTGGATAGAGCTGTTTTTTGCATATTTTCTTGCAATCGAACGAACTAAATTTTGATAGGTTAGGACGATTTTTTCTTGAGTTTTCTCATCTTTAGGGTTTTCCTGAAGGTACTCAATCCATTGGTAAACCTCATCCTCACGACTATTGTGTGGTTGAGATTTCGTCATCTATTTCCACCTCATTTGTGGGGAGCTTTTTTGTCATTAAAACTATGACACCAAAACTATTATTAATTTCAACCTTATCCATCAATGCATCAATAAGGAAAAGACCAAACCCTCCTTCTCGAAGATTCTCGATCTTTTCATTTTGTTGATAAGGTCCAATATGTTGCTTCACTTCGTCTAGGTCAAAACTTCCACCACGATCAGCAACCATAATTTCTAATCGATCTGGATAAATCCCAAATCCAATCGTGACTTCCCCTTCTTCTCCGTCATCGTATGCATGCGTCGTTGCATTTGTCATAGCTTCAGAAATAGCCACTTTAAGGTCTTCTATATCTTCATAAGAAAATCCCATTCGATTGGCAATACCAGAAACACTTAAACGAACTACACCGACATATTCCGGTTTTGCCGGTAGTCTCATCTCCACAAAGTCAAATTCCCTCATTTATTACCACCCCGTAGTGAGTTTTCAATTGTCATGATCTTATCTAAACTCGTAATCTTAAATAATCGTTCTACCCGCTCTTGAAGGTTAATCAGTTTAAATGATGAATTATGCTCTTTTGAAGATTTTAATGCACTTATGAAGACACCTAAACCTGTACTATCCATATATTTCACATTTTCTAAATCAACAATAACTTCTTTCCCTGTTTCTTTAGTCAATGGTAATAATGCTTCTTTTAATTTCGGTGCTGTATACGCATCAATTTCTCCTGATAATAGCAGTTTTTTTGATAATTGATCATCAATTATCTCAAGATCTAAATTAATGTTCATTCAACCTCTTCCCTTCTACCTGTACAATTAAATTATGTAATTCCCCATTAGACTTTTGTTAAACCTCTTTTTTAATAATCAGTAGTGTGAAATCATCACGTAACTGAAAATCTTGAAGTGCTTCAAAATGGCGAAATACTTTTTCGACAGCTTCTTGTGCTGGTAAGTGAATATAACTTTGAATAACTTTAAGAATTTGTTCCCGCTCAATAAAGTGATCACCTAAGCGACACTCCGTCACACCGTCTGTTAATAAAACCAAACAATCACCCTCGTCAATCTTGCGACTAAATTGTTGGTACTTTGTATCATCTTTGACACCAAGAACTAAGCCAGGCGCATGAATTTCCTCAAATTCCTGCTGCTTAGCATGATAATAAAAGCATGGCTCATGGCCAGCTGATGCGTAAGAGAATGTCTCAGTTTTTGGATTATAGAGTCCATAAAACATGGTAATAAACATACTTGGATCAACATTTCGCTCCACGACTCGGTTCAAGTTTTCTAAAATCATTTTCGGTTCTTGATAACTCTCTGTGAAACTATCCATCGAGTATTTAATCATCGACATCGCTAGGGCAGCTGGTATCCCTTTACCGATTACATCTGCCAGTGCAATACCTAATTGATCTTCTTTGTTTGTGACAAAGTGGTAATAGTCACCGTTCATCGTACTTGCTGGCACACTAATGGCACCAATATCTAAACCTTTGATTACAGGCTTTACTGTCGATAGTAATGTCTTCTGCATGTCAGCAGCAACGGAAATTTCTGATTCTAGTTTGGATTGCTTTTCTCTTAAAAACTGGTTTTCTTGTAGTGCTAGTCCATATGAAATCATTGCCTCTAACAAGAAATATAGTGAATCTTTTATTTCTCTAGGTAAATCCGGGTACAAATCTTGAAGTGCCTCGATATGAATTTGAATCATTTCTTCCGGTGAAATATTATGTTTAACTGATAGTCGACTAAATTGTTCAGCTTGATATAGGGCTGTTTCATCATTAGTTAATAAATAATCTTTTAATAATTGCCGATAATTATGCAAATCAAAATGAGCTGTCTCCATACGAACGCTTCACCCCATTATCTAACCCATTTTATAACTTCAATCCTCGTCCCATCTTGGTCTGATTGGATATTAAATTGATCCATTAGTCTTTTCACACCTGGCAAACCCGCTCCAAGACCACCAGATGTCGAATACCCATCCTGCATCACTTGGCCAATATCCTGAATCCCCGGGCCATTATCAATTGCACAGATCTTCAAACCTTTTCGGTTAATTTGATCAATGACGTCAAAACATACTTTTCCTGATTTAGCATATAAATAAATATTTCTAGTTAACTCTGAAATTGCTGTTGCGATTCGTGCTTGGTCAACCGTATTAAACCCCAATTGCTTCGCATATTGTCTACCTAATTGTCGAGCCCCCACAATATCAATTTCCTGATGAATATTAACACAGGGTTTGAATTCCATCATCACCCCTCCAATTCCTGGCGAAGTTTAATCAAACCTTGCTCTAGGTTTAATGCTGTTTGAACGTCTTGCATATGGATGCCTAACTCAATCAGCGTCATCGCCACTGCAGGTTGAATACCAGTTAAAACCACTTTTGCCCCCATTAGATCTGACATAGTAACGACATCACCAAGAACTTTCGCAATGAAAGAATCTATGATGTCCACAGAAGTTAAATCAATTACAACACCTTTTGCACCACTCTTATAAATTTGGTTTAGTAAATCTTCTTGAAATTGAATAGCGGTTTTGTCATCTAATTCTACTTGAATTGAAATAAGCAAATAATTCTGTAATTTCAGAATAGGGATACGCAAGAGATCACTCCTTTTCTATTGATTTCATAATATCTTCGATCATTTCTTTACTTTTATCTTCTTTAATAATCTTTCTTCCGGTCATTTCAAGGGCTGTCTCAAAACCTTTTCTTAAAGAAGATCGTGTCGGGAACCTTGATAGATCAATACCTAAATTAACAATTGTCTGTGCAATTTCAGGGCGAATACCTACCAATATACAATTTGCTCCAATTAATCTGACTGCTTCTGCTGCTTGGATCAAGTGATGCGCAACCATAGTATCCACTACTGGTACACCTGTAATATCAATTAAAACAACTTCAGCATTATGCTTGATAACACCTTGAAGTAAGTTTTCCATAATGAGTTTTGCGCGTTCTGTATCGATAGTTCCAATTAAAGGCATAATCGTGATGTTCCTCATCACAGGAATTAACGGTGCAGATAACTCTTGCAAAGCTACTCTTTGTAATGAAACAGTATGCTCCCAATTTCCTGAATACTCGTCAACAAGCTTATTAATAATTGGATCTACCCAACCATTCACTTTATCAATAATAATTGAAAAATAATCACTATCAATCTTTTGACTTTGACTTAAGATAAAATCAAATACAACACGTCTAAATGTCGTTAATCCATCCGTTAAATAAGATAGCGGCCAACCTAAGTGGACTAATCTTTCAGAAAACGTCTCAATTTCACTCGTTAAACGATCTTCATCTAGACTTTTAAAAATAACATTTACAAATTCTCGATTAGTGCTGTGGAATAAATCTTCTGAGATTGATGTCGTATACTCATCAATCCGTTTTTCAGAAACTATCTTCAACCAATTTTTGATAATAATATCACTGTTGTTAATAATGATTTGATTAACTCGCTTTGGCAAAGTACTAACCACCTTTATTATTAATTGTAAACGTATTCGATAATATCTTTAATTTAACATTAAATGCAGTTAAAAACTATAAGATTACTCTATTTTAATTAAATATTTTAAAAAAAGTAAACAAAAAGCCCTTGTCAGTACAAACAAGTGCTTCTTCCGTCATCTAGTAAAAATTATTTATCTATTAAATATGAGTTAAACCTAAACTTATTTCAAGTGCTTGATCAATTTTATCCATCATCTGACCATCTAACTGCGTGATTTTATCAGTCAATCGCTGTTTATCTATAGTTCGGATTTGTTCAAGCAAAATTACCGAATCACGTTCGAATCCGTATTTTTCCGCTTCAATTTCAACATGCGTTGGCAATTTTGCCTTTTGAATTTGAGCAGTGATCGCAGCTACAATAACGGTCGGGCTAAATCGATTGCCGATGTTATTTTGAATCACTAGTACCGGACGAACGCCACCTTGCTCAGAACCAACAACTGGTGACAGGTCAGCGAAATAAACTTCGCCTCTTTTTACGATCAAACTATCACACCCCGCTCACTAAGCGTTCTAAGGTGATTTCGGCCTCCTCTTCAACTAAAAAAGATTCTGCAGCGATGTTAAGGTTAATCTTTGCCATTTCCATATATCCGCGTTGCATATATTCTCGTATGTGTTGTTCTTTTTTATCATTTACATAAGATTTTGCCGCTTGGATCAGCAGATCACTTAATTCTTTATCTTCTTCTACCAAGAGTCCATTCACCTCTTTTAATAGGTTTTCAGGTAACTTTACAACAACTTCTTTCATGCTACTTGACAAAACCTCCACCTCCACACAATTATAAGCCATATAAATTCTCTCTTATCATACCATTGTCCACTATAGTTTTAAAGGTGTTTTTACTAGTTTTTTTATTTAAATATGTCAAATATATCAACTTTCTATTCTGTAGCTTTTTCATTTAAATACATACGTGGTAGTCGATCTGTCAATAAGCAAGCAACTTCATAATTAATAGTATCCAAATGCGTTGCAATTTCCTCCAAATAAATCGATTCTTTACCTTGCTGCCCAATAAAAGTAACTTCTGTACCAATAGGATATGCTTGATCTAGCCGAACCATACATTGATCCATACAAATTCGCCCAACTAGCGGCATTCTTTTTCCATCAATTAAAACTTCAAAATTTTGCCACCTTCTTTGAATCCCGTCACCATATCCGATTGGAATCGTTCCTATCCACTCATGTTTCTCCGCTTTATATGTTGTACCATAACTAATTGACTCACCGGGATTTACCCTTTTCACGTGTGAGAGTTGCGTCTTTAATGATAAAGCTGGTACGAGATCAAATGGACGATTTTCTTTTAAATAAGTTGATGGATATAACCCGTACATTCCAATACCAAATCGAACAGCATGATACAGGTGATTCAGATGTCTGAGTGAAACCGCACTATTACCGATATGAATTGTTAAATCCTGTTTTACTGATTGTTTGATTATTTCTAATAAAGGCTCAAATCGACTCACTTGGAATTCGTAATAATCTGTATCCTCTTCATCTGCTGTTGCAAAATGGGTGTATACACCAGTAACATTGATTCGACTTTGATCTAGTTTTCCAAGAAAGTCATTGAGTTCTGATTCTTCCCTTATCCCGATTCTTCCCATCCCAGTATCTAACTTAATGTGGATTGGGAGTTTGGCTGTTGAATTTGATAATTGATAATATGATTCTAGCCAGCTCGCTTGGAAAACTGTTAGAGTGATCCCATATTCGTTAGCTATGTCAGCAAATTCTGGTGCCACCCAGCCCATCACTAGTATCGGGGCAGCTATTCCTGATTCACGTAATTTAATCGCTTCTTCTAATAATGCGACAGCAAGTCCAGTTGCTCCTGCTTCTAATGCAGCCCTTGCTACTTGAACATCCCCATGTCCATAGCCATTTGCTTTAACTACTGCAATGATGTCTGTTTGTGGTTCTAACGTTGCTTGTAGTGAATGAATATTTTTTCTAATTGCTGATAAGTCTATTTCTATTTGTGCTGGTCGGTATTTTACTGACTTCATCTTCGACCTCCAGATATCCTCTTTTGTTTATTATCTTTTTTTATCAACATACTGTCAAATGCTTATCCAAATAAAAAACAGACCCTAGTTTAGGATCTGCTTAGCAATTGTTATTTTTCCATTTGTACCGCGAGAGATTGGGCTACTTCAATCATTTCATCGACTGAAAGTGTGTCACTAGCTAGATAATAATCGATTCCATTTTCTGACCATGATAGTGAGTGATCTGTTAAAGCACCAATCGTTGATCCAACAAGCACTGGTTCACCTAATGCACTTTCAGGCTGTCGATAAGCAACCATTTCAGAAGTTTTTGCTTCTTGTACAATTGTAAAGTCACGGTTTCCCTGATACGTTAAAACAACACGTCTACCGTCCTCTATTTCAAATTCAGATGTATCCGTTAATTGGCTATCGTAAGTAACTGATGGATACCTAATTGAAAAATCAGTTTGATCCATTTGTTCTTCCATGGTGCTAACAGGTAAACTAAATAATTGGCTTGTTAAATTAGCATCAACATCGAAGTATCCTTCGTCAAACTCAATATTTAATTCAAACGGTTCAAACATTACTTCCACTACAAGATTATAATCAGCATCATAGATTTTAACTAATTGAGGTGTTAATGTCTTTTGATCTAAATAAATCTCTTGCATTGGAAGGGTTTGATTTTGTTGATAATTTGTTAAAGTTGTGAAAATATAGTAATCATCAACTATCGTAAAATCTGCTTGCTCGTCATTTAAAATATCTGAAACTAAAGAGTGATACAAATATGGCTGACTTGCATTTGTTGGCCAATCTGATTGAAATCGGAAGCTTTTATTAAGTGAAGGTGTTAATACAAATACACCTTGTTCATTCTTTAAAATAATTTGACTTCCTTCTTCATCTTCTTCATTATGCATAAATACACGATAATAGTTATCAGCTTTAAATGCTACATCAATTTGAAATTGTTGGGCTGTTTCGCCCGTCTGCATTTCCATAATCGCTGTCGTTTGATAACTAGTTAATTCCGTAATTGATTTTTCAAGTTTTGCTACTACATCTTCTTTTGAAGCTTCACCACAACCCGCTATAATAAAGATTGAGAAAAGAATGAAACACCATTTCATCATTCTATTCATCGCTTCAACTCCTTTTACTCTAGTCAGAGAAAAAGGGAATGAATGTACCGCAGATTAATTTAAACATTTCCGAAAAGCATCAGGTAAAAAATTAATTAAATCCGTTGCCAATAGATCAGTTGTAGAATGATGATCTTCAATCGCAAGATCTGCTGCGAGCCCGTGAATATAACAGGCATTTGCAAGACTTGACTTTAACGAACCCTTTTGCATGATTTGTGCTAAGATGATACCTGCTAAACAATCGCCACTTCCACCTTTTGCAAGGCCAGGATTTCCTGTGGTGTTGATCGTCTGTTCCCCGTTTGGACAGGTAACAATTGTATATGCTCCTTTTAGAACTAAATAAACTTGATAGTTTTTTGCAAAGTCTTTTGCTACTTCAAATGGATTGTTTTTCACATATTGAATTGTTTGGTCAATTAACATAGCCATCTCGCCTGGATGAGGTGTTAAAATCGTCGGTGCCTTTCGTTCTGCCAGCTTCGCTAAGTGACTTTTTAGAAAATACAAGCCATCAGCATCAATGATAATAGGCTTGTCACTTTCGATGACAGCATCAAGCCATTGGCGTGACAGATCAGATCGACCCATTCCCATCCCGATTGCAATTGCATCGAAAGGCTGAATTCTCGATTCAAAATCCAGTTTCGGATCTGTTAAATCCATGTACGTAGCCTCAGTTACTGCACTTGCTACAATTGGTAAGACATCACTCGTTGATCCAACAGTTAATAATCCTACACCAGATCTAAGTGCTGCTGTAGCTGTTAACCGTACTGCCCCTGGCATTTCTTTATGTCCACCTATAACTAATCCTCTACCATGACTTCCTTTATGACTATGCTTGTCTCTCTTTGGTAAAGTTTGTTTGACTTTATCCAAGGTCCAAACGTCTGTTTTACAGGCTTCAAGTAAAGACTTTGGTAATCCGATCTCTACCGTCTCCCACTCACCATAAAAATTAGCATAGCGTTCAATAAAAGCACTTGGCTTTGGCGCCTCGATACAATATGTGATGTCTGCTTGAACTGCAAGTGTTGGCCCGTCCACCGTTTCAGCCGGTACACCACTCGGTAAATCGACTGCAATGACTGTCTTATTTAGTGAATTGATTAGTTTAACGATTGATCGATAAGGTTCTTTTAACTCTCCTTGAAAACCAATTCCTAACATGGCATCAATAATCACATCTGCTGATTGAATTATGTCTTGGTAAATGTCTGTTTGATTAATTTGGGTCATTTGATAGCCAAATTTCAAATAGATAGCTTTATGCTCAGCTGCATCTCCTTTAATCTGTTGATCAAATGCGATCTGGATTAAATTAACCTGAAAACCTAAATTGGCAAGTGTCCTAGCAATGACAAAACCATCACCACCATTATTACCTGCACCTACTAAGACTACGACTATTGAATCTTTACTAAGATGCTTGAGCACTTTTTCCGTAATTGCTCGACCAGCGTTTTCCATTAATAGTACACCTGATAAGTGATAGTCTTCCATCGCTTTTCGGTCAATATTATACATCTCTTTTGCGGTGACACTTTTCATTTTAGTCCCTCCTACCCGCACTACACTATATGAATTTGCCTCATTAAATATGCAGACAAGCTAAGCTTCTATTGTTCTAAAATTACTTGAGCAATGGCATATGTGCGGCTGTGTGATATTGAAATATGAGTTTTAAACTGATGTGTATGTGCAAATTGAAGTACAGGTTGACCTAGATCACCTGTTAGAATCTTAATATCGTGGAAGCTTATTTTTCCGATTCCAGTCCCATATGCTTTCGAAAAAGCCTCCTTACCAGCAAATCGACCTGCTAAAAACTCCACTTTAGCATGAGCCGTATTTTTCTGGTTAAATAATGTTTCTTCTTCTTGTGTTAAAATTTTTTTTACGATTCTTGGATTTCGTTGTAAAATCGTTTCAATCCGATCTAACTCTATAATATCAATTCCGATTCCGATTATCATTGGATCACCTTTTTATAAACTGTTATTATTATTATAGTATAACTAATAGATGAATGATATAATTTGTCAAAACTGAATAGAATAGCGTATGTTAATATTATCTGGTATCTAAAAGGAGCGTTTTTATGTTTTTCCGTAACGAATCATTTCGAGATTTCATTCGATTATATCCAGTTATTTCAGGGATCCTTGCGATTAATATTATTTTATGGTTACTGATGTATTTCCCTAATCCAATTGGTAAACTAATTTGGATTTGGGGTGTTGGTTGGAATACAGGGATTGAAATAGGTGAATATTGGCGATTAGTCACACCAATATTCTTACATGCGCCAAATGAGGTCACACATATCCTATTTAATTCTTTCTCACTGATTTTATTTGGACCAGCCCTAGAGCAAATGATTGGTAAGTTTAAATTTATATTTGTTTACTTATTTACAGGGATTGTGGGGAATGTATTTACTTATTTCGTTGGAATTAATGACCTCCATTTAGGAGCTTCTGGTGCTCTCTATGGATTACTCGGCTTATTTTTGTTTATGAGTTTTTTCCGTCAGGATTTAATTGATCCTGCTAGTAGACAGATCGTGACAATTATTACATTAATGGGGGTATTGATGACCTTTATTCAACCGGGCATTAATATTTCTGCACATATCTTTGGCTTAATCGCAGGTTTGGCTCTTGGTCCGATTGTACTTACGAAGGCTAAGCATTATTCTCCTAACGTGGTTTACAGACGACGGGTTGTTAGAAGTGATGGGCTAAATTATGATCCTAATAGATGGGATCGCAGACGTTATCGACCTAATCGCAACCTTAGTTCAATTATTTGGTGGGTTGTTATCATTTTAGCAGCACTCGGTATATTATTCGGTATCATTTAACATAAAATTACAATAGAAAAATGCTGGTTGTACAATATATAACGTTGGTGAGTTTGGAAACTTACTAACGTTATTTTTATTTTTGAGTATATTTAATTTTATAACTCACGTTATAAACCGCAGTTAGCCGAAGCTCCGCGTTCCGTGGGCACGGCTTTTAGCTAACTCAGTCAAGCAAAGTCGCATACGGTTATCTTAATTTTTATAATTTCAAGAAACGAATTATGATTCACTTCAAGTTTAAATCAATAGAAACGCGATATGAAGCAGCCATTTAATTTAGAAGTTAAAAACAGCAGGTGAAATACACGAGACTCCTGCGGGAATAGCACGAGCTGAAGATCCACTAAGGCAAGCGCTCTATGCTTGCCTTAGTTAGCTGAAGCCGTGCCCGCGGAAACATACTAAGATTAGTAGTACAAGACCTAGGCCAGGTTTTGTGCTACTATTTTTTTATAGTAGAAGTGAAGTAAAGCCGAATCACGCTAAGGACCTTGAGTTCGACGATCGGAAACTGGCTAACTTCACTCCCTTATTTGAATCAGCTTAGTATGTTGGGTCCCCAGAGACCGTGTATAAGAAAGTGGAATCGATAAGGTAAAGTGGAGACTTCTACAAAAATATTAAGGAGGAGAAGAAAATGAGATGCGTTATTGCTTTCGACGTTAGTCGAAAGAGTAGTACCATGGCCGCTTACAACGAGCAAGGTAACTGTGAATTTGAAGGGAGGTTAATTCATTCAAAAACGGGATTCTCTAATTTAAGTAAAATCATTAAAGATCTAAGTGAAAAGAATAATTATACCTTAGAATTTGTTTTTGAAGCGACTGGAGTATATTCGGCTGCTTTAGAACGATTCTTACGAGAGAATAATCTCGTTTATTATTCTTTAAATCCTTTATTAGCACACCTTAACACCCAATCTCTAAGAAGAAACAAAACAGATATAAGTGATGCGCATCAACTGGCTAAGAATCATTTTAAAAACGATTATTTCCAAACTTATCGCGAAGATTCTTATTACGAACAGATGCGTACAATGTCACGTCGCTATGATGAGATTATGAAAGAGAGGATTCAGTACAAAAATCGACTACATGCATCATTACAATTATCTTTCCCAGACTTTGATACGGCTTTTATTAACAAATCAAAACTTTATTATAATCTTGTACAAGTATTCCCTCACCCAAACTTGATATTAAAACGATCTAAAACAGTTATTAAAAATCGTATTAAAAAATGCACTAAGAAAAACTATTCATTAAAAAAGTTAGAGGAAAGAGCAATTTTATTGATTGAAATCGCAAAGGATTCATTTCCAGCAGTTGATGAAACAGACTATTCTTGTGAGTTAGTAAGGGATTATGCCAAGAAAATATTAGAGATGGAGGAAGAGCAAGATGAAATCATTCAAAGAATGACAGAAATGTCAAAAGACCGTAAAGAATACAGGATCCTTCGGTCATTTCCCGGAATAAAAGATAAATTAGCCTGTAGAATCATAGCTGAACTAGGGGATTTAACACGTTTTAAAAATAATAAACAACTAAATGCATACGCCGGTATAGATATCGTAAGATATCAGTCTGGAAATATGGAGTATAAAGATCGTATAAATAAACGCGGTAATAGTAGACTGCGTGGTATTTTGTATTTTATGATTGTCTCAATGCTTTCTGCTAAAGGAAAACAAATAAATCATTTAGTTGATTATTATTATAAATTAAAAAAACAACCCTATAATAAGCATCATAAGGTTGCAGTAGTCGCTTGTATGAATAAATTCTTGAAAGTCGCATTTCATCTTATTCAAAACGACCTATTGTATGATTATGAGAAAGCTTCAAGCCAACAATAATCATACTATGATTTAATTATAACACAATAGACCTTGAAAAAAAGACAAAAAACACAAGGTCTATTCGAAGTGCAAAATTTTAATTAATTCCCGGAGGGGTACCCCTCCGGGAATTAATTAAAAAAAGGGATTTAAACACTTGACTAAACGTAAGAAAGCGAGTGTATTTCACCTGCGGTGAACAAGTTGTATCTTTATTAAAACTAAAATAAATTTATTCTCGACTAATTATAAAACCTACCAACACTATTTGACATTGAACCAAAAAGCTTTCCCAATTGCGGAAAGCTTTTTTAATTATTTATTTTGAAGCACGTTTGTTATTAAATTTACGATTACGTCCAGCTGGCTTACCTTTTCGACCAAACTGACGCTTTTTATTAGAGTCGTTCTTACCTCTGAAATTCTTACGATTATCTTTACTGCGCTTCACACTTAATGGTTGAACAGAAGAAAGTGTAACAGGCGTTTGTCGTCTTTCTTTAGTCATCATTTTCAATGTTGCAGCTACAATTGTAACTGAATCATATTCTTCTAATAAAGCAGCTGCTTCTTCACGATAATCATCTAGATCTTGTGATTCGATTGCTCTTGTTAATTTCTTCAATGCAATTTTTTGCTGACCACGTTTTGCATCTGCAAGTGTTGGCATATCCATTCTTTTAACTTTAGCATTTGTCACTTTTTCAATGAGTTTTAAATGCGGCATTTCACGTGGTGTAATAAATGAAATAGCTACACCTGTTTTACCCGCTCTTCCTGTACGACCAATTCGGTGTACATAACTTTCTGGGTCTTGCGGAATATCAAAGTTATAAACGTGTGTTACGTTTGATATATCCAAGCCTCGCGCAGCTACGTCTGTTGCCACTAGAATTTCAATTCGGCCATTTTTAAACTTATTTAAAACACTCATTCGTTTACCTTGAGTTAAATCACCGTGAATACCTTCTGCTCGAAAGCCTCTAGCTTGAAGGCCATCTGTTAATTCATCAACACGTTTTTTCGTACGACCAAAAATAATCGCTAGTTCTGGTACATGAATGTCTAAAAGGTTTGTTAAAGCATCAAACTTCTGTTTTTCATGAACTTCAATAAATCTCTGCTCAATATTTTCTACAGATAATTGTTTAGATTTTACTTTAACCTCTTTTGGTTCACGCATCATTGTTGATGCAATTTGGCGAATTTCTTTTGGCATTGTTGCTGAGAACAGTAATGTCTGACGCTCATGCGGAATCATTTTTAATATTTCTCGAATATCATCAATGAATCCCATATTTAGCATTTCATCAGCTTCATCTAAGACAATTGTCTTAACATCACTAATATTAATTGTTTTTCGACGCATATGATCAAGTAGACGACCCGGTGTTGCAACTACGATATGCGGGCCTTCCTTAAGTGAGCGAATCTGGCGTTGCATTTGTTGACCGCCATAAATAGGAAGTGAGCGAATGCCTTTAAATTTACCGATACGGTGAATCTCTTCTGATACTTGTATTGCAAGTTCACGTGTAGGTGCTACAACTAACCCTTGAATCTTTCTTTGTTTTTTCTCAATTTGTTCAATCATAGGGATTCCGAAGGCTGCTGTTTTCCCTGTACCTGTCTGTGCTTGTCCGATAACGTCTTCACCTTTTAAGCCAAGTGGAATTGTTTGTTCCTGAATCGGCGTTGCTTCCTCAAAGCCCATATTACTTAATGCTTTTAAGATTGGCGCTGAAATGTTTAGTTCTTGAAATGTTGTCAATTTGATTTCAAACTCCTTTTTCTAAATCTCATCGTGTGCTTGTAACGACACGTTAACATATATTTTCATTAGTCAATACAATCACTTTGTTGTGAGTATTTTATCTCATTTTTTCATTTGATTACAAAAAATTTTTTGTACATAACAAATTATTATACAGCATTCGACTTATAGTAACTAACCGTTCATGGCGATCATTAAATGGGTTGTAACTATATTATAAGGTTACCCGCAAATCTGTATGTTTATTAACGTGGAAAAAAACCTCTCTCCAATTTATTGAAAGAGGTTAACTAACGAGCATTCAATGGATGTGCCTATTTTAACACACTATTGGTTCATGTTCTAGTAATAGTTCTTAATTCAAACGACATAATAAGAAAATCATGATAAAATAAATCTACCTAACCTTAACCTTTTGTTAAATAAAGCGACTAATTAGGTTGATTATGGGTATATATGTATTAAATGAATTATATTATATTTTTCACAATGAGGTGTGCAAATGACAATTCAAATCATTACTGATGGTGGTTCTGATTTACCGATTGAGATGCGTGATAGTTGGAGAATTAAAGTTATTCCTCTTTATATTCATTTAGATAATGAACAAATCCGATCTGAAGATGTAACGATTGAAGATTTTGCGACCAGACTTGAAAACAGCAAGGCAATACCTACTACATCAGCTGCTGGTCCATATGAATACTACAAAGTCTTTAAAGAAATACCAAAGGATAAACCCATTATTCACTTTAGCGTGTCTAACGGCGTGAGTAGTGCGTATAAGCATGCATTAATGGCTAAAAACATGTTAATTGAAGATGATCCTGATCGACAGATTGAAATTATTAATACCGAGTCCGCTTCATCTGGAATAATTTTGCTAATCCAAGAAACAGTCGAAAAAATTAAAGCAGGCTTTAATTATTATGAGCTCATTTATTTTATTGAAGATCGCGTTAAACATTTAAGAACTGTATTCGTACTTAAAACGTTAGATAATCTGATTCGAAGCGGTCGGTTAGACCGTATTAGAGGAGCAGTCGCAAAAACATTAAACGTTAAACTTCTCCTTCAAGCTAGTAAAGAAGGTAAAGTTGAAGTACTTGAGAAAGTACGTGGAAGCAAAAAAGCAACAATAAGATTTATCGATAAAATTGGTGAATACATTTCTGAAACAGCAAATCAAAAGCTTGTCATTACACATGCTCAAGCTAAAGAACGTTTAGATTCGATTGTCGAGACGATTAAAGAGAAGTATCAATTTAATAAAATTATTACAGCTGAAATGGGACCGTTACTTTCAATCCATGCTGGTAGTGAAGCGATTGTAATGGCATTTTTCAGTGATAATAAACGAAGAGATTAAAAAAGATCACAACTTAGCTTGTGATCTTTTTTCTAGTTCTATCTTCAATTTTCATTAAGTATTCGTAAACTGCATTTATCACTACTTCTTTATCATCACCTAAGCAAATTAAATGCTTTGAATCAGCATAATAAATTACATCAATTTCAACAGGAATTTCTTCTGTTAGGTAATGTGTTGTTTGATAAGGGACTAGTCCATCTTGAATCCCTTGTAAAACGAGAACCGGACAATAAATGTCCTTTAAGTAAGGTCGAGTCTTAGCAATACACTTAGCAAATTCGATATATGCACGAGCTGGTATTGCACCTCGTTTAAGTTTGAGGTTTTGATATGTTAAGTTATTTTCAATTTCTCCAAAGAAACGATCTCTAATGAGTAGTTTAACTTCTGCAGCAAGCTTAACTAAACTAAGATACTTTCTTGAAGGAGATAACATAATTAATCCTGCAACAGGATATTTAGCTGCTAGTGATGCCGCAATCATCCCTCCCATAGAAAAACCTACTACATATACAACATCAACTTTAGCGGCTAGCTCTTGATAAGCTTCGTCAGCTGCATCTAACCAATCTTGATGTGTATAATCATCTAGTTGTAAGTCTAACCCATGACCGGGCAATGTCGGCACACTAATAAGCCAGTCCGTTTTTTCTTCTAAGAAAGTGGTTAGAGGCTCAATTTCATAAGGTCCTCCTGTAAATCCGTGAATACATAAACAACCAATCATTAATAATCATCCTTTTAGTAAAAATAATAGTCTTGCCAATATTGACAAGACTTTGAATGAGCTAGCTACCTTTTAAAAATGAGCCAATACCTTTAACTAACGGCGAAATTTGCTGATACGTATTGGCGACTTGGCCAGCTGTATTTAAAACTTTATCAAGATCAAATTGACCTTGTTCATTTTGGAAGTAGCCCATGACACCTTTTGCTGTTGGTTTTTGTCCTACGCCCATCCCTTGCATTCCTTGAAAAGGTGGTTGCCAATTCCCTTGATGAAAGGGCATGTTTGGATGTGCTGGTGGGAAATATGGTTGCGTCATTTGTGAATATTGTGGTGGATATTGATTCGGTTGATGATAATTTGGCATTTGATAGTTGGGTGGAAAGAAGAACCGATTTAATCGCATAGTAACACCCCTATTCATTATTCTTTGATAAATTATCATATGAGTGAGACGATTAAATCGTTCATTAATCTGTGCTAGGCCTTTTTAATTAATCGATCAATTTTATCTTTTAGAAAACCCAAAACTATTTTGTCACCATAAATTAAAGCTGGTGTTGAATAAATATTTTTGGCTTGTAATTGTTTAAGATTTCTCCTATCCTCACTAACACTCTTTTCAATATAAACTATTCCTAACTCATCTAAGTACCTGATCATCTGCTGTGATTCAATACAATCATCACTTGTATAAACAGTGATAACTTCATCTGACATAGTTTCGAATCCCCTCTCTTAAATAAGAGTCTCTAGCATCTTCAATTTAACTAAACTATATATTTTCAATAATTATAGGCAGATCATTAATTGAATAGCTTCTTCGAATTCTTGCTTATTTCAGATTACATATCGAAACTACACAATTAATAATGCCCGATTATTTCACTCTTATTCATTTAAACTCTTTAAATGTATACCCAATTTTCATGCAGATAAACGCACTTACACAAATTATAAAAATTCTTTCGATTCAAATAATTGTTTTATCTTCAATAAAAAGACCTCTTTCTAAGCATCATATTGTTAGAAAGAGGTCAGGCGATTAATTATTTTCATAGAGATCAGCATGCTTACCTAGTTTTTTCAGTAATTCTATCGCTACTAATTTTTCTTCTTCTGATAATCCTGCAGTGATATTCTCAATTTGCTCCCAGTGAGTAGGGAATATTTCGTTTAACAATTCCTTTCCCTTATCAGTAATTGAAGCAAACGTAATACGTCGATCTTCAGCACATTGAGTGCGTTTAAGATATTGCTTTTTTTCTAATTTATCAACGACATAAGTAATACTACCACTTGCTAAAAGTATTTTATCACCGATTTTTTGCAATGGTTGATCGCCTGAATGGTACAACAATTCTAACACACCAAATTCAGTTGTATTCAGTCCACTCTTGCGAATATCTGCTGCAACTCGATCTGCAACGGAGCGATATGCCTTTGATAATACCACGAATAATTTTAGTGAAGGGTCTTGCTTTCTTTTTTTATAAAGTTCCTTTTCTTGATCCATAATGTTCTCTCCCAATTTACGATATATTCATATAGTATACCGAATAATAGTATAAATGCTAATTATTTTGCTGACAAAAAAATATGGAAAGTATATTAATAAACTTTATGCTAATGTGCTGATAAAAAAAGCACCTTCCTTTAGGAAGAGGCTTTTTTGAATTCAAGAACGCAATCTCATTACTTCTTGAGATCGATAGTGATCACTGTTAGCAATAGAAGAATTAATCTTCTTTAGTTAACAATTTTTCATAGTAGAAAAATTCAATTGGTCCTCGTCGACCAACTCGTTTATCTACTAATTGAAAGCCGTGGCGTGTAAATACTTTTTGTGCATGAAAGTTCTCACTATATGTGTCTGTATTTAATCGATAAATTCCAGATTCCTTCGCATGATTTTCTGCAAACTTGATCAATTGATCTGCAATTCCACGACCATGATAGTCAGGATTTATGGCTATACGTTTCAGTGTCCAAGCAGGTTCACTGCTAGCCCAATTAATTGAAGGGTACTCTTTATGTCCTTCACGACTAATTGTATAAACGGCAACTATTTTTTCGTCTAGTAGATAGACAAATAATTCACGTTTATTGATGTCTCTTAGATAATCCGCTTCTGATGGATAGCTACTATCCCATTGTCGGCTACCTCTTTCGTGCATCCATTTGACTACGTCACGCACGATTATCATAATTTCATCTAAATCCTGAATTGTTGCTTCACGGATCATCGCATCACTTCCTAACTATCATTAATTATTATCTTTATATTCAACTCGGCCAAGTAAATAAGCAATAACAAGGCCAAGTAATAAAGCTAGTCCACTTAATAAAATATCGATTCCAGATAAAGGCCAACCTGGGAAAATGACAAAAATTGAACCAATGACTAAGCCGATAATGACCATATAAGTTGCTAATGGATATTGATTCCACAAGTAGCTAATCACTTTACTAATGGTAATTACACCGATACCGACACCAACTGCAACAACTATTAAAATGTCCAATTGTAACTGAGTAACTGCATTAATAATCGTTCCATATACACCCATCATCAATAAAATTAATGAGCCACTTATGCCAGGGAGAATCATCGCTGCACTAGCTAAAAAGCCTGAGAATAAAAGAAAAATATACATTTTAAGATCAATTTCTGTAATAATTAATCCTTCATCTCCTCTAAAAAACATAAAGCTAGCTGCAATGATCACTGACAAGATCAATAGTAAAATATGATACCCTTTAATATTTCCTTTTACTTTTGACTCTTTAAAAAGTAATGGCAGCGTACCAATAATTAACCCGATAAAGGAAAACTGGGTTGGATTTGGATAATGCTCAAATAGCCACTTTAAACCACTAGAAAATAAAAAGGTAGCAATAACCATTCCAATTCCCAATGGAATCAGAAATGTTAATTGGTCTTTCCACTTTCTACTGAATAGGTTATTAATTGCGAAAATTAACCGATCATAGATCCCAAGAAGTACTGCAATCGTACCCCCACTTATTCCAGGAACAACATTAGATGCCCCTATCATTATTCCCCTAAATATATTTCCCCACTCCATTATTTCATGCTCCTTATTTAGTCATTTTTAACCTGTCATTCTCCGTCAATATTATACCGTCATTGATGCGATTTGGCACGCATTTTTTAATGTTTTATTATTCAAAAAAATCAAGCTCTGGCATCCATTGAGACATATGAGATTTAATCTCCTGATAGTGTGAACTGGCATTAGATAATTGTTGATCTGTCACATCTTTTAACGGGCTAACTTTAAAGCCTTGATTGATATCTACATAAGTCGGTAAAAACTTAGGTTCAGTTAATGAAATTGTTGTTCCTTGAGATGTCACTTCTTTGTTAATTACCAACTCAACAATCCCGCCAATTTGTCGATAAAGCTCATTTTGTCCAGATAAGAAATTACCTAATGAATAAATGACGAAAGCTTGTTGACCCGTTTGTGATTCAACCCACTTAACAGGCTATAAAACATGCGGGTGGTGACCAAATACAATATCAACACCTTGATCAACAACATATTGGACGAGTTCTTGTTGAAACATATTTGGCATACGAATATACTCATCACCAAAATGTAAATGCATAACTACAACATCAGAAATTTCTTTAGCCTTAGCAATATCTTTAGCGATTTGTTCCTGATCAATTAAATTAATTAAGTAGTCCTTTCCAGTGGGTACTGGAATACCATTTGTTCCATAACTGTAGCCTAAAAATGAAACAGCAATATTATTCCTTTCAATTACGCGAATGTGATCTCGATCATCTTGATCACGGTAAGAACCTGTATAAAGCACCCCGAGTTTGTCCCAATAATCCAGTGCTGAGTAAATTACTTGCTCACCTCGGTCAAGCGTGTGATTATTTGCCAATGTCACTATATCAATCCCTAATTCCTTAACCATGTCACCCACCTCGTGTGGGCTATTAAATTGCGGATAAGTCGATAAACCAAATGCTTCACCGCCTATCATTGTCTCTTGGTTAGCAGTTGCAATATCTACATTAGTTAAATAATCCTTCACTTCATTTACCATCGGCATAAAGTCAAATCCATCGGCAATACGAGCGGCATCATATACACGACCATGAATGAGTAAATCACCTATAGCCGCAATAGATAATTGATAACTTTCAGCTGGTAAATAAGCCAAAGTGACTTTACTTGATCTATCAATCTGTTTTTGATTGTAAAAACTTACTTGCTTATCTTCTACAGCACACCCTGATAAAATAAAGATGATAAGTAATAAAAGACTAACCTTTCTTAACTTCACAAAATTACCTCCACAACTTTTTTATTTATTTTCTGCTGAATATGATTCTTTATAATCGCCAGTAAAATAAGTATAATAATAGTACTACAATAAATTTTATTAAGCTAGCACGGATAAAGGGGGAGAGAACTATGTTAAACGCTCAATTAATGCGGGCTATATCGTATGCTGCTGTTAAGCATGATGGACAAAAGCGGAAAGTGAGTAAAGAGCCTTACATTGCACACCCATATCGTGTAGCTATGTTATTAAAAGAACACGATTGTGATCAGGATTTAGTAATTGCTGGACTATTACATGATGTTGTTGAAGATACAGATGGTACAATCGAAGAAATAGACGTTTTATTTGGCCATCGAGTTGCACAAATTGTTCATACAGTAACTGAAAAAACAAAGACATTAGCCTGGGAATTACGCAAACAACAAAGTATTGATCAAATTCGTCACGCATCATTAGATGCTAAATTAATCGTTTGCGCTGATAAAATTGATAATCTCGATTCAATTATTAATAATGAGATGATTTACGGTGATAATATGTGGTATGACTTTGAAAGAGGGAAAAGCGACCAACAATGGTATTATCAAAAAATGCTTGAAAGTGTAACAGAAGGCATTAACAAAACGTCATACCATCCGTTGATGAACCAATTTGAAACTATTGTCTCACAGTTTTTAGATTTATAATGTTTACTTATATAAATACCTTTATAGCCTGTAGAAAAGTTTTTAATGAACTTAACTACAGGCTATATTTTTTATATAGTGTGAATGAATTTCATAATGACTTAATTGGCTATAAAACACGAACAATTGGGTTACAGGTGACGCGGTGATTTCCACTCTAGGCGGACGCTTTCGGGCCTACAGGATGTAGGTCATGCAAGCGTCGTCACACGACGTGACGGTTTTAGCTTGCCTTCGTTAAACTCAGCTAATTGATAAAAGCTTTCCAAGCTTTTATCACTGGATCTTCGGACACGATTGTTCCCGCTGGAGTCGCCGCCTGCCGTTCCAATCACTTGATTAGGCTTCTTTATTTACGTATGATATTGTATTTTTATTTGTAATCTTTCGTGTTCTTAACTAGATTTTTGTATTATGAAATTGACTCAGTGTAATAATGGTGATTAATCGCTTAATTTTAAGCATGTATCACAAAATAAATACAACAATTTACTTACATATTGAGCCCGATTTTGTTTCAATATGCTTTTTTTTGCATCCTTTTTAACTTTACTTACGTCATTAACACTAGAAAGCTTAGAACAGGGGGAATTATATAAATGATTACTGTAAAGAATTTGTCCCACCATTTCGTAATGGGAAAAAGAGGACAAGAAACTACTTTACCTGTACTTCACGATATTTCTTTTTCAGTTAATGCTGGGGAAATCATTACGATTATCGGCCGAAGCGGATCAGGTAAATCAACATTATTAAATTTAATTGGGGGATTCATTAAGCCTATAGCAGGTCAAATCACCATTAATAATCAAGATGTAACAACATTCTCAGAAGGGGAATTTGCCGATTTTAGACTTGAGCAAATCGGATTTATCTTTCAAAATTTTCAACTGATCCCTTCAATGACTGCATATCAGAATGTTGAGTTACCTTTAATTTTAAAAGGGATCAAAGAAAGTGATCGGAAAGCAATAACCGAACGAACACTAAAAAGAGTGGGCTTAGAAGATTTCCATGGACACTATCCGAGTGAATTATCAGGCGGTCAACAACAACGTGTAGGCGTTGCAAGAGCACTTGTCCTAAATCCACCAATCATCTTAGCAGATGAGCCAACAGGAAGTCTTGATAGTGAAACAGAGGCTGATCTACTAAACTTTATCCAGCAGTTAAATGAAGAGCTAAATATCACCTTCTTAATTATTACTCATGATGAACAAGTAGCGAGAATTGGTCATCGTACAATCGAAATCCAAGATGGTCGTTTAATTGAAGGAGGGGATCAGCATGCGTTTTAAAGATCAGATGAAATTCGTTAGACAAAACATCCGAAAAAACAAAATGAGAATTTTTATGACTGTGCTTGCTTCGGCAATGGGGACAACCTTTTTAATTGTCTTAGCATCTGTCGGATTTGGGCTGCACGACACATTATTAAAAGATGTAATGGAACAAGACAAAATTAATGAAATATCTGTCTATGGATATGATGATGGTGAATACCGTGAAATTAATGAAAATGATCTAGACTATTTCAAGTCTTTAGAAAATGTTAAGTCTGTCCGACATGTCAATTATGTCTCTCAGGGACCCAATATACTAGTCGATGATTTTGAACTATCGAGCAATATGATTAGCGTTAACTTTGATGCTGAACGCGAGGCAGGATTAAATCTAGCTAAGGGAGATTACCCAAAAGCAGATAATGAGATTATTGTTGGCTATCATTTTGCCGAGTACCTCATGCCAACTGGAGTTGATCCGGAAAAAGTTTTCGACGATGAAGGCAATAAACTAGACGAGTATAAATTTAAAGATGAGATCGTTGGTCAAACGGTAAAATTTGAGATTGAAAAATATGATGAAGATGATAATGTGGAAACAAAATCATTTGAAGTAACAATTGTTGGTGTAGTTGAAAAACCTAATCGTGATTGGCAGACCAATACACAAGTTTATATTTCAGAAGGTTTACTCACTGAATTAGAGGCGTTTACAGGAACAAGTAACGCATTCCCTTTTGCTCATGACGAATACTATGAGTTAAAAGATTTCAGAACATTTGATGAAGTATATATTCATACTGACTCTGTTCAATACATTAAAGACCTGACAACATTTCTAACAGATAATCATTATTATGCATACTCAGTTGCCAATGAAATTAATCAAATTAATATTCTCTTTAACGTTGCTAAAGCTGGTTTGGTTTTCATTGGAACAATTGCTGTTTTAATTGCTTCAATTGGTATTTATAATACGATGACGATGGCTGTTACTGAACGTGCGCCAGACATCGGTATTATGAAAGCTATTGGAGCAAATCCAAAAACGAT
Organism: Amphibacillus xylanus NBRC 15112; assembly: GCF_000307165.1. Lineage (NCBI taxonomy): Bacteria > Bacillati > Bacillota > Bacilli > Caryophanales > Bacillaceae > Amphibacillus > Amphibacillus xylanus. The sequence goes on along the minus strand of NC_018704.1, from coordinate 329,601 downwards.
CAAACAAGTCTTTTTATTAGAAAGTAGTTATATCGGTATCATGGGTGCTGTCATTGGTACAGCAGTGGCTTATCTGATTAGTTTTGCTGTAAATCTCGGGATTCCATTAATTATCGAGTCCATCTTTAATGAAAGCTTACCTGAAGGATTTAAGTTCTCAGTTATTCCATTGTCACTAATCGTGATTTCGATAACGATTTGTTTACTCGTCACAATCATTTCTGGTGCTCGTCCAGCCAAACGAGCAACTCAAATCGATGTCTTAAAAGCAATGCGACGCGATTTGTAAAATGACAATTTAAATATCAAAAAAATGCCCCTAATCAAATTGACTAGGGGCTGTTTATTTTACAACAAAATGTTGGGTGAAATAAATTGAATAATAACTTATTTGCTACTTCTTTATATTAACCGAACTTACCAGTAATATAATCTTCTGTTTCTTGCTTCTTAGGATTTGTAAATAGTTGATCTGTTGAACCAACCTCAACGACCTCTCCATCAAGGAAGAAGGCTGTTTTATCCGAAATTCGAGCAGCTTGCTCCATGTTATGCGTCACAATAACAATCGTGTACTTTTCCCTTAATTCATTAATTAAATTCTCAATTTTTGTCGTTGCTAATGGATCTAATGCTGATGTCGGTTCATCCATTAAAATGACATCAGGCTCAACAGCCATTACTCTTGCAATACAAAGACGTTGTTGTTGACCTCCTGATAAGCTTGTGCCTGGTGCATCAAGTCTGTCTTTTACCTCATCCCAAAGTGCTGCTTGCTTTAGACTTCTTTCAACAATTTCATTTAACTTTTGTTTGTCTTTAATCCCATGCGCTCTTGGCCCGTAAGCAACATTATCAAAAATACTGCTTGGAAATGGATTTGGCTTTTGAAAAACCATTCCTACAGCTGTTCTTAATTGCACTACATCAACACTAGGATCATAAATATCCTGACCATCTATTTCAATTTTTCCTGTTACTTTTGATTTATGAATCAAATCATTTAATCGATTTAACGTTCTAAGAAACGTTGATTTACCACAACCTGAAGGTCCTATTAAGGCAAAGACCTCACGCTCTGGAATCTCTAATGATATTTCATATAAAGCTTGTTTCTCTCCATAATAAAATGATAGTTTATCGACTGATATCTTTATTTTCTCTTGATTATTTATCATCTTTACTTACCCCCAATTCGGCAAACATGGCTGACTTATGAAAAGCGCTTCACAAATCGCTTGAATAATAAACTTGCCAGAAAATTAATAACTAAAACTAAAATAATTAATACTGCTCCAGTACCTAAAGCCATATCCATGTTACCTGTTTCCATCGCAACCATATAAAGATGGAGTGATAATGTTCTACTTCCATCAAAAATTGTCCGCGGAATAAGCAAACTTCCTCCGAGTGTTAATAAGAAAGCAGCTGTTTCACCAACAACACGACCAATTGATAATATGATACTTGATAAAATACCTGGTATAGCGACTGGTAATACTGTTTTCTTGATTGTGTACCAGCGCGTTGTACCTAAGGCTAGGCTTCCTTCACGCAACGGATTTGGTACGTTGCGTAATGCTTCTTCAGATGCGCGGATAATAACAGGTAAAATCATAATCACACCTGTTAAAGATCCTGATAATATTGACCAACCACCCGTATAAGGTTCAAGTAAGATAACAAAGAAAACAAATCCAAACAGTCCAAAAACAATAGAAGGAATTCCAGCTAATGCTTCTGTTGTAAATCGAATCATCTTCTTAAACGGACCTTCTCTTGTATATTCATTTAGAAAAATTGCTGTACCAACACCAATTGGCGTCGCAATTAATAACGTAACTCCTACTAAATAAATTGTCCCTAATATTGCAGGATAAATTCCACCTTCAGCACCCATATTTCGAGGATTTTCAAGTAGGAATTCTAAGTTAATCATTTTTAGCCCTTGGCCCATCACATAAAATAAAATAGCAATTAAGACGGTAATAGTAAATGCCGTTGCTAAGCTTAATAAGCCAAAAGCAATCCATTGATTTCGTTTAGTCTTTCCCATTGTTTAACGCTCCTTCTTCTTCACGATTGCCAAAGTAATTGAATTCAGAATCATAATAAAGATAAATAAAATAATCCCCGTAGCAAAAAGTGCTTGACGGTGTTCAGGACCTGCATAACCCATTTCTAATGCAACGTTTCCTGTTAAAGTTCTAACTGGTGAGAAGATTCCCTTCCATCCTAACTCTGGAATCGCTACTGTATTCCCTGCCACCATAATGATCGCCATTGTTTCTCCTAATGCACGACCCATTCCTAAAATAATTGATGAAACAATACCCGACTTAGCAGCTGGAACAATTACTGTATAAATACTTTGCCATTTAGAGGCACCTAATCCAACAGAAGCTTCATAATATTCGCTTGGTACCGAATTAATTGCATCCATTGATAAGGTAATAATCGTAGGTAAAATCATAATTGCCAAAATAATACTACCTGCTAATATAGAGTATCCTGTTTGATAGTTTGCAGGTAGGACCTCTCCAAACGAACCACGTGCGAATTCCCTTATCAGCCCTCGAATCACAATCATACCAAATAGACCATATACAACTGATGGAATGCCCGCCATTAATTCGATCATTGGTTTAATTGCCCGTGCAACTTTTGGTGGTGCGATTTTTGATAAGAATATAGCAACAGCTATTCCAATCGGTGCACCGATAATTAATGCCAAGATCGTGACATAAATGGTCCCTATAATCATTGGGAAAATTCCATAAACCTGTTGAAGTGGAGCCCACTCTTTACCAAAAATAAAATTACCCACACCATAATCGAGCATAAAAGGTAATCCTTCTTTAAAAATAAAAAATCCAATTAATCCTAGAGCGACAACTGAAGTTAGCGCTAATAAAAATAAAATACCTTTAACAATTCTCTCTTCTAAATTATTGTTAGCCTTACTAAACATTAATTTCACCCCATTATTGCAAAATAAACACTATTTTTAAACAGGTAAGAACAGGGCAGAATATCGCTACCCCGTTCTTTTCTATCTCTATTGCTTACATTTTATAACTGTCTATCTGTTTTATTTAACAGGTACAAATCCTTGTTGTTCTACAACCTTTTGACCTTCTTCACTTAAAACAAAGTCAAGAAATGCTTGTGCAACTTCAGATAAAGACTCATTCTCATTTGCTACATAGTTAAATGGTCTTGCAACAGTGTACGCACCACTAACAATATCCTCAACAGTTGGCTCAATGCCATCTACCGCTAAAGCTTTAACGTTGTCAGTTAAACTTCCTGTTGAAACATACCCGATTGCATTTGGCTCTGAAGATACTGATTCTCTAACTGCACCACTTGAGTTTTGGATTAGCGCTGTATCTACTAATGCAGCATCACCTAAAACAATATCATCAAATGCTCCTCTAGTTCCTGACCCTTCTTCACGGCTTACAATAACAATTGCTTCATCTGCTCCGCCAACTTCTGACCAATTTGTAATTTCACCTGAAAAGATTTTTTGAACATCTTCTAATGCTATATCACTAATGGCATTGTCTGGATGTACAATAATAGCAATTCCATCAATCGCAATTGTATAAGTATTAATACCTGTTTCATCTTCTCGGATTTCACGTGACACAGCACCAAAGTCTGCTGTATTTCCTTGAGCTGCAGTAATACCTGATCCGGATCCTCCGCCAGATACTTCTAATCTAACATCTGGGTACTTGTCCATAAAAACTGCTGCTAGCTCTTCAGATAATGGTTGAACTGACGTTGAACCAGCCATAGTAATAGTACCCGACAATTCTGCCCCTGAATCATCTGTTTGTGCTGAAGCTTCTTTATCTAAATTATCTCCATTGTCGGTATCATTTTCTGCACATCCTACTAATAAGGCTGTTGCAAATAAACTAACTACTAAAAATAAGATCACTCGTTTTATTTTATTCATTGTAAAGTCCCCTCTCACTGATTTAATATTGGTTACATTCATCAGTATAGAGAACGAGTTTTAAGCTAGTGTTAACTAACTATAAAGTAATCGTAAAGAAATTGTTTCAATTATGTAAATTGTATGTTGTTATGTAAACAGATAGAATTGACTGCTTTATAAATAAAAAAATAGCAATGAAAAAGTAATTTGAACTGCCACCCTGTCAAGAAGACAGGCGGTAACTCATCGATACTTTTTCATTGCTAATTTATAGATAGGCTACTATTTCTTTCGTGCTGCCTTTTCTCTTTCGCTCTTATTTAAAATTTTCTTACGTAAACGAATCGATTTAGGTGTAACCTCACAATATTCATCATCATTTAAATACTGAATAGCTTCCTCTAATGACATACTACGCGTCTTACGGATTGTAGCTGTCTGATCTTTGTTAGCTGAACGGATATTTGTTAAGTGCTTTTCCTTCGTGATATTTACAGTTAAATCATTCTCACGATTATGCTCACCAACAATCATCCCAGCATATACTTCTGTACCTGGTTCAACGAAAATTGTCCCACGGTCTTCCAAGTTCATAATACCATAAGTTGAAGCTTTACCATTTTCCAAAGCAACAAGAACACCTTGACGACGTCCACCAACTTGACCTGGTGTATATGGTGCGTACTCATCAAAAGTATGATTAATAATCCCATATCCGCGTGTCTGAGTCATAAATTCTGTTGAGTAACCAATTAGTCCTCTTGAAGGAATTCTAAATTCCAAACGGACTTGTCCATTACCTTGGTTTTGCATATCAAGCATTTCTGCCTTACGAGAACCTAAAGTTTCAATAATTGTACCTGTGAATTCTTCAGGCACATCAATTTGAACGCGTTCCATCGGTTCATATTTTACGCCATCAATTTCTTTAATGATAACTTCTGGCTTAGACAATTGAAGTTCATAGCCTTCTCTTCGCATATTCTCTACAAGAATAGAAAGGTGTAATTCACCTCGACCAGAGACGATAAATGCATCTGGAGAATCAGTCGGGTCAACCCGTAAACTAACATCTGTTTCTAATTGCGTCATTAAGCGTTCTTTAATTTTTCTTGACGTAATGTGTTTGCCTTCTTTACCGGCAAACGGGCTATTATTAACGACAAATGTCATTTGCAATGTTGGTTCATCAATGTGCAGCATCGGTAAAGGCTCTACATGACCAACTGGACAAATCGTTTCACCAACGTTAATATCCTCCAGTCCTGATAATGCAACAATGTCTCCAGCATATGCCTCATTGATTTCAATCCGCTTCAATCCTAAAAAGCCAAATAACTTTGTGACACGGAATTGTTTCGTTTCACCGTTATCTTTTGATAGGGTAACTTGTTGGCCAACCTTAATCGTTCCACGCGCAATCCGACCAATCCCAATTCGGCCTAGAAATTCATTGTAATCGAGTAATGTAATCTGTAATTGTAGTGGCTCATCTTTATTATCAATTGGTGCTGGGATATGACTAATAATCGTATCAAACACAACATCCATTGAATTATGTTGTTCTTCAGGTGATTCACCAGATGTACCATTCAACGCAGATGCATATAAGACAGGAAATTCTAACTGCTCATCATCAGCACCTAGTTCAATAAATAAATCTAAAACTTGATCGACGACAAAATCAGGTCGCGCATTAGGTCGATCAACTTTATTTAAAATAACGATGGGTGTTAATTTTTGTTCTAATGCTTTTTTCAATACAAATCGAGTTTGTGGCATACATCCTTCATATGCATCAACAACAAGTAAAACACCGTCAACCATCTTAAGAATCCGTTCAACCTCTCCACCAAAATCGGCGTGTCCTGGTGTATCTAATATATTGATTCTTTTATCTTTATATTTAATTGCTGTATTCTTTGCTAAGATTGTAATGCCTCGTTCACGTTCAATATCACCGGAATCCATCATGCGATCCTCTGTTTGTTCATGATCTGCAAAGGTTCCTGAATCTTTAAGCAACTGATCAACTAAAGTCGTTTTACCATGGTCAACGTGAGCAATGATAGCAATATTACGAATATCTTCTCTTAATGACATACTTCTATACCTCTCCTCTTTCTTGCTAGCCTACGTGCTATATAACTGGGTCATTATAGCACACCACATCTGTTTAAGGATAGTTTTTTTGTGAAAAATTAAAAAGTAATTACAAACCGCGCGCCACCTAATGGTGAATCCTCTACTCGGATCGTTCCATTTGATCGTTCTATAATAGCACGTGAGATAGCTAAACCAAGACCTGTTTCGCCGTCTTTTCCTTTAATAAAACGATCAAATAAGTGTGGCATAATTGTATGATCAATACCTTTGCCATCGTCATCAATCATTATCTCTAATCGTTGATTACTACGAACAACGTCAATAACCACTTGTTCTCGCGCATGGCGGATAGCGTTTGTTACAATGTTTAACATCGCTTGAAGCATTTTTTCCTGATCAACACGTAAAACCGCATCATCAGTAACTTGATATTTCACCGAAATACCTCGTTCTCTTGCGATTGGGAACGTGCGATCCATCGTTGATTGCACTAATTCACTAACATAAATATTACCTTCATGATAAACAGTTTCCTTACTATCTAACTTTGCTAATAGTATCATTTCACTGATTATCTTTTTCAATCGTTTAATTTCGGCAACGATGATTTCAAGCCCTCGCTCTGCATCTTCTCCTTCAAAGATACCATCTTTAATACCTTCAGCATAACCTTGGATCGTCATCATCGGAGTTTTCAACTCATGGCTAGCATTTTGGAAAAATTGCTGCTGTGTCTTCATATAGCGTTGTAATTCATTGGCCATATCAATAACACTTTTCTCCACTTCCTTAATCTCTCCCGTTGCTTTAATACGTATAATGTCGTCAAATTGACGGTTTTCAATTCGTTTAAGCTGATATTTTAACTGTGTAAGAGGTGTGACTAAGCGATGTGTTAGATAGTGAGTAAGCACAATAATGACCAATATACCGATTAAGAAGACAATCATTAACCGGTTAAAAAATATTTGCTGAACCTCTTGAATATCATCTAACGGGGTGATGAGAACAAGCTCCTGATCTAATAAACTCGGGTAAACTGATATCGTTGAGACAACATATTGCTTTTCACCGTCATACCAAAGCGGTTGATCTGGTCTCGTTAAATCATACCGATTCACCCAGTCGTGTATAACATTTATATCTAGTGAGCTCGAATACAACACGACACGATCTAATGCCCGATCATAGACAAATAAGTATAATTCTTCATCACTGAGCCAATGTGAAAAATTACTCGGCATGACTTCACTAAATAAAAATTGTGACAGAATTTCTCCCTTGTCCTGTAATTGTGCCTTTTCATTTCTAATGAGTACATTTAATAGTAGTGAGTGGATAGTGATTGATACGATCGTCATTGTAATGACAAGTAAAGTTGTAAAAGCTAGCGTCAGCTGTGTCTGTAGTCTCATTGATGATCCCCATCATCATTTCGAAAACGATAGCCATAACCCCAGACCGTTTCAATTGGTAAGCCGTCAATTTTCTTGCGCAGACGTTTAACTAAATCATCAACGGCACGATCACTACCGAAATAATCCTCACCCCAAATAAGTGTGAGTAATTCTTCTCTAGAGAAAGCACGATTTTGATTTTGAATCAGGCTTTTTAAGAGCTCGAATTCTTTTGCCGTCACCTCAATTTCTTCATCATGCCAAAAGACGCGTCGATTCGTTAATTCAACAATTAATCCACCTGAACTGAATTGTTGGTTCTTTTGTTCATTTTTATGACTTTGGTAAAGTTCGACACGCTTAAATAACCGTTTGACCCGAGCAACTAATTCTCTAGGACTAAATGGTTTAGTTAAATAATCATCGCTACCCAATTCTAATCCTAAGATTTTATCTACTTCTTCATCTTTTGCAGAAATGATTATTATAGGTACGTCACTTTCTTGTCTTATTTTTTTACATAGTTCATAGCCGTCCATTCCCGGTAACATAATATCGAGAATCCACATATCTGGTTGCCCACTTCGAGATAATTCCCATGCTTCTTCCGCATTATCAACCATAGTTAATGTGAATTGTTCCTTTTTAAAATATGCAGAAACAATATTTCTTATATTTGGATCATCTTCTACAATGAAAATGTGTTGGGACAATTTTATGGCCTCCTTCGATGGTTGTATTTTTATATATAGAATATTATCACAATCACACGATTTCCATACTTTTTTCACAATTATACCGAATGATTGCCAAATAATCTCGTTATACTAATAAGTATAATAAAACTGTGAACAAATTAAAAATATCTTGAAAGGAGCCATTGTGATGGACAATTTCAACTCGAATGAACAACATGATGAAAATCAAACGATCAATAATGAGAATTATTCAAGTCCTCAGTCTATCGTAACTGATTTACCTGTAAATGATCATTTAAATGTTCGTCAAGAAAAGGCTAAACCACGGTTAGAAATTTGGAAGGTTTGGTTTAGTGGAATTATTGGTGGATTAACCGTCGCAGTCATTGGCTTTTTACTGCTATATACTGGAGTGATCCCAATAGAACAAATTATCCCAGTAAATAATACTGTACAAACGGAAGTTAGAAGAGCTCCAATTATTCAAACTTCTGGACATGGGGATGGCGTGCCAACAGAGCTCCTTAGTGATGTAGCAGGTGCAGTTGTTGGTGTGTCAAATCTTCAATCATTTAGTCTATGGTCAGATAGTGTAGATGCCGGTACTGGATCAGGTGTGATCTATAAAATTGAAGGCGATCGTGCATATATTGTAACTAATCAACATGTAATTGACGGCGCCAATCAAATCGAAGTCATCTTATCAGATGGCGAACACGTTGACGCACAATTATTAGGAGAAGACGAATTAACTGACTTAGCAGTATTATCAATCGATGCTCAGTATGTTGATACAGTTGCTGAATTTGGTAACTCTTCAGAACTAATTGTAGGTGAGCCTGCAATAGCAATCGGAAATCCGCTAGGGACAGAATTTGCTGGAACTGTTACTAAAGGAATCATTAGCGGACTCGATCGCTCGATTGAAATTGATATTAACAAAGATGGTGTTCCAGACTGGAATATCGATGTCATTCAAACTGATGCAGCGATTAACCCAGGTAATAGTGGTGGTGCATTAATTAACTCTGCAGGACAAGTAATTGGTATTAACTCAATGAAAATTGCTTCACACGCAATTGAAGGGATTGGATTTGCGATTCCAATTGATGAAGCACTTCCGATCATTGAACAACTTGAGGAAAATGGTGCTGTGATTCGTCCATTTATGGGCATTAGCGCAATTAACTTCTCTCAAGTACCTCCACAACACATTACGAAAACATTAAAGCTTGATCCAAGAGAAGTGACTGATGGTATCGTGATTGCAGAGGTCCATCCTGGATCATCAGCAGATCATGCCGGTCTCAAAGTTTATGATGTCGTTATTGAGATAGATGATCAACTTATCGAAAATATGCTCGATCTAAGACAATACTTATATCGAGAAACAAAAATTGGTGATTCAGTTACGATCAAGTTTTATCGTGACGGAGAGTTACAAACAACGGAATTAGTCTTAAAAGCTGAATAAAATTCATGTTAATTGAAGACCTTTTATGATTTAAACAATAATAACGCTCTTTACGACCCTTAATATATCTCAAATCAGTACTATTGTGAGCCCCCTTTTTGTGCCAAGGGGGCTATTTTTTATACAGCATATCAACGTGCGGAATGCCATCTTCTAAATATGGCTCTGAAATTTCCTTAAAACCAAATGATTGATAAAATTCACGTAAATAAGTTTGACCATGGAGTTTTATTTCTGGTTCCTGCCAGTCTTCAGTAATAATCTTAATTGCTTGCTTGATTAGCTCACGTCCATAACCAGATTTCCGATAATTTTGATTCACAATAATTCGGCCAATTGCCGGATAGTTATATAGAACGCCATTAGGTACTAATCTAGCATAAGCAACAATTTCATTTCCATCTTTTTTAAACAAATGATAGCAATCTGGATCAATCCCATCAATTTCAGGATAGGCACACTTTTGCTCAACCACAAAGATATCTACTCTATTTTTTAAAATTTGATAAAGGTCCTCTAGCTCTAATTGGTTAAATTTCTTCAACTGCCACATATTATTTCAGCCTTTCTTCGTTTTATCAATCAATTTTTCAGCATAATTAGCTACGATAAAAGCTAAATCATCATTTCCATATACTTGTAAGATTTCTAATAATAGCGATGTTTCAATTTGAACATTCTCGTTCGACTCGATTAACTCTTGATTTATTTCTATTAATTTAGTTGGTAATGCTTGATTTGGATAAGCTTCACGATAAACCACTAGTGGATCTAATTTATGATTGTGACACCACTGGACAAATACTAATATCATTTCAGCCTCACCGGCTTGGTAACGGTCAATAATATATTGTTCTCGTTCACTGAGATTCACTTCTTGATCACATCCTTTTTAAGCATCTTATCGAGTCTAGATTGAAAATGCAAGTATGGTAAATTTCTACTTTCTAAACCAAAAGGTTGAAATAGTCGTTGTGACAATTTATAATTAATTCTTGCAAGAGACTATAGTTCACACCTAAAACCGTATCTTGCAAATACGACAAATGGGTGGTTATTAAAAATGGAAAAATATCAAGTTTTATTGTATTACCAGTATGTGAAAATGGAAGACCCTGAGCAATTTGCTCAAGAACACAAAGCATTTTGCGAAGAACTTGGACTAAAGGGACGTATTTTAGTCGCTGAAGAAGGTATTAATGGGACCGTATCAGGAACAGTTGAAGCAACTCAAGTGTATATGGACAAAATGCACGCAGACCCACGCTTTAGTAGTATGCCATTTAAAATTGACGAAACCGACGGACATGCGTTCAAAAAATTAAAGGTTAAGCCACGTCCAGAACTCGTCACATTAAGATTAGGTGAAGAAGATGTAAATCCACTTGAAGTGACTGGAAACTACTTAGAGCCAGACGAGTTTTATCAAGCGATGCAAGACGACAATACCGTCGTGATTGATGCACGGAATGATTATGAGTATGAACTCGGGCATTTTCGTGGTGCGGTTAAGCCAGAAATTAAAAACTTCCGAGAATTACCCGCCTGGATTGAAGCAAACAAAGATCAATTTGAAGGTAAGCGAATTTTAACTTACTGTACCGGTGGTATTCGTTGCGAAAAATTCTCCGGCTGGTTAGTGGAGAAAGGTTTTGAAGATGTTCACCAGCTTCACGGTGGCATTGCCACATACGCAAAGCATCCAGAAGTAAAAGGTCAACTATGGGATGGAAAAATGTATGTCTTTGATGAACGAATTAGCGTGCCAATCAACCAAGTTGAGCACGTCATCGTTGGAAGAGATTACTTTGACGGGACACCGTGTGAAAGATACATTAACTGTGGTAATCCATTCTGTAATAAGCAAATTCTATGCTCTGAGGAAAATGAAGCCAAATATTTAGGTGGCTGTACGCATGAATGTCGTACTCATCCAAATAACCGCTATATTGAGGAGCATAACTTAACCGATGCAGAGGTTGAAGCACGTCTTAAAGCGCTCGAAGCAGAAGCAAATCAAACAATTTAATTCATATATTAACCTAAAGTATCAATGTTAAAATTACATTGATACTTTTTTATTTGTAGAGCGAATAATTTTCCTCGCTATCTACTTAGAGAAAAAAGTGCCTACAGATACACTTGTTGCTGAGGTCATCAATTTATTACAAGGTCAATTAAATTTTTTAAGTAAAAATTAATAGTATTGCTTTTTTACTGATATAAAAACACATGGCTGAGTTGACAATTTAAAACTCATTCATGTGTTTTTATCAAATATTAATGTTTATTCATCTTCACCAATAATTCTCACTTCACGTTCAAGCTCGACGCCAAACTTTTCTTTAACAGTTTTTCTAACCATTTCAATTACAGCAATGTAATCAGTCGCTGTGGCGTTGTCTTTGTTAACAATAAAGCCAGCATGCTTTGTTGAAACTTCTGCTCCACCTAAGCCTTTTCCTTGTAAGCCACTATCTTGAATCAATTTACCGGCAAAATATCCCGGTGGGCGTTTAAATACACTCCCACATGACGGATATTCTAATGGTTGTTTAGATTCACGTTTTTCTGTTAAATCATCCATGATGGCTTTTATTTCTGCTGGATTACCTTCAGTTAATTTGAAGTGCGCTTCGACTACAATGTAATCATTGTCTGGAATATTACTTGTTCGATAGTCAAAATCAAATTGCTCATTCTTTAATGTCAGTAGTTCACCTGAGCGATCAATGACAATCGCATGGTCTAAGCAATCTTTAATTTCTCCTCCATATGCACCCGCATTCATATACAATGCGCCCCCAACTGTACCTGGAATTCCACAAGCAAATTCCAAGCCAGATAGCGATTGTTTAAGTGCATAATAGGATGTATCAATGATGCTTGCACCACTTTCCGCAATCACCATATCTCCTTGATGTCGAATTGTATTTAGTTTTTTTAGGTTCATGACAATTCCACGAATACCACCATCACGAACAATTAAATTTGATCCATTCCCTAATAACGTAAAAGGAACTTTTGCTTCATTTGCAAAACGAACAATCTCTTGAATTTGTTCAACTGACTCTGGCATCACAAAGAAATCAGCTGCACCGCCAAGTTTAGTATACGTATGGTTTCGTATCTGTTCATCAATTAAAAGATGATCAGCACCGACAATTGAAATTAGCTTTTCTTTTATTAAATGACTTTTGGTCATTTCGATCATATCCTTTAAACTATTTATTGCAAATTCAAGTTTGCACAATCTCAATTATAACAGGGATACGATTGAATCGCCAATAGCAATTCAGCACTGATTTTGTCAAATCATGAACTGTTAAGGTAAAAAAAGAAGATGGTTTTACCATACTCATAAAAAGACTAATCTGCCATTAACGCTACCATTAATGCCTTTTGGGCATGGAGTCGATTTTCTGCTTCTTGAAACACGACTGAATGGACACCATCAATAATGTCAGCTGCCACTTCTTCTCCACGGTGAGCAGGCAAGCAATGCATAAATATATAGTCCGATTTTGCATGGTCTAGTAATTGTTGATTGACTTGATAACTAGCAAATTCTTTAAGTCGTTTTGCTTGCTCCTCTTCTTGCCCCATACTTGCCCAAACATCAGTATATATAACATCAGCACTTTTAACGGCTGCGATTGGATCTGTAGTAACCTCGATTATGGACCCCGTATCTTGAGCAATTTGTTTTGCTTTTTCTACAATAGATGCTTGTGGTAAGTATTGTTTCGGTGATGCAATACTAAAATTCATTCCCATTTTAGCTGCACCAATCATTAATGAGTTTGCCATATTATTACCGTCTCCAACAAAGGCAAGCTTTAATCCAGCTAAAGTTCCCTTTACCTCTTCAATTGTTTGTAAGTCAGCTAGGACTTGGCACGGATGAAAGTCATCTGAAAGTCCATTAATAATTGGAATTGTCGCATGACTAGCTAATTCTTCAATATCAGATTGGTGATAAGTTCGAATCATAATGCCATCAAGGTAGCCAGATAATACTTTCGCAGTGTCTGATATCGTTTCTCCACGCCCTAACTGAATATCATTTGTACTTAAAAATAATCCCGTTCCACCTAATTGATAGATCCCAGTCTCAAACGAAACACGAGTGCGTGTTGATGATTTTTCAAAAATCATCCCCAAAACTTTTCCTAGTAATGGTTGATAGGTTTTGCCTGCCTTCTGTTTTGCTTTGAGCTCTTTGGCCAATTGGAGTAGATAAGATATTTCCTCTGTTGAATAATCAAGTAAAGTTAAAAAATCTCGACCCTTAAATTTATTATTATTCATCATGATGCACCCTCTCTATATTATTTTTTCACAAAATGCGTTGACAAGAACGCATCATTAACTAGTCTCTAGTCCGAGCACTATTAGTTTAGATGTATTATTATTCATAATAAAGTATATTAATTCATTAGTAAAGCATTTTTTTCTATTTTTATTATTTATTATTGGTATATAATGAAAATATGAAGCGTAACCTTTTTCAACAAAGAGCGTCTGATTGTGTAGCTAGACTAATTAAGGGGGTCTATTTATGAAAAGAATCATGTTTGGCCTTGTTGTACTAAGCTTATTATTATTTGGTTGCAGTAGTCATGAAGCTAGGGACAGCGAATCAAGCTATGATATGTCTGTAAGTGAAGGTGGAATGATTGAATCAGACATGTCAATTGGTTCAACTGGAAGTCTACCAATTGATCCAATAGAACCGACAGCGCCTGATTTAAAACAGTTAGAAAACGTGAATCGAAGAATTATTTATAATGCCTATCTTGAATTGGAAGTAAAACAATATTTAGAAGTCGTATCAAGCATCGAACAAACTGTAAATGAGATGAATGGTTACGTTGTTTCAAATCAAACGAGCCTTTTAGACGATGAGTTGCATTACGGTCATCTGACACTCCGCATCCCTCAAGAGAGCTTAAATTTGTTTTTTGACTTTTTAGATGGTCATGATCAAATCTATATTCAGCATCGGGACTTAGTCGGAGAAGATGTGACAGAACAATATGTAGACTTAGAGACACGGCTAAAATCTCGACAGGAGCTTGAGGCTCGACTCTTAGCATTTATGGAGGAAGCTAAGTCAACTGAAGATCTCTTGAATATTTCTAGAGATTTATCGAATGTCCAATACGAAATTGAAATGATTAAAGGTCAAATGAATTACATTAATAACCGAGCAGATCTAGCTACTGTTGAACTCAATTTGACGGAGCTACAAACTGAATTTGCCCATGAACAGAATTTAAATGTATGGGAAAGAACTAAGGAACAGTGGTTAATTAGTTATAACAATCTGTTGATTGGAGCTACAAACTTATTTGTTTTTATTGTTGGTAACTTACCAATATTAATCGTGATTGCAGCAATTGGTGGCTTGATTTATTTTGGCTATCGAAGAAAAAACAACAGGAACACTTCTGAATAAAAACATAAAACCTTCAATGATTAGCTGATTTTGAAGTTAATTTCAAATTCACTAACGATTGAAGGTTTTTTATTATTCAAATACGGCACTTTTTAATTGTTGCTTTCGTTCGTGACGCTCGAATGCTAACTCAATTAAGCGATCAATCAGCTTAGGATATGGTAATCCAGTTATTCCCCATAATCGAGGATACATACTGATTTTCGTAAAACCGGGAACAGTATTCACTTCATTTACGATTAATGTTCCATCTGACTTCATAAAGAAATCAACTCGCGCCATTCCTTCACAATCTAACGTCTTAAACACTCGAATAGCTTCATTTTGAACTTTTTCCGTTTGTTCATCCGTTAATTCTGCTGGTGCTGACAATACCGCTCCTGAATCATCAATATATTTTGATTCATATGAGTAAAAGTCTGTTTGAGGGAGGATTTCACCTGGCAATGAAGCAATTGGCTCATCATTACCAAGAACAGCACACTCAATTTCACGACCTACGATTGCTTCCTCAATTAAAACTTTATCGTCATACATATACGCTTCGGCTATCGCTTGATCGAACTCAGCCTTTGTTTCAACTTTATTTACCCCAACTGATGATCCTTGATTAACTGGCTTAACGAATAATGGTAAGCCTAATTTACTTTGGACAAAGTTGAAATCAATATTTGATTGTTCAAATTTCTTATAGACAAGCCCATTAGCAACAGCGATTCCTGCATCACGTAAAATCCGCTTGGCAAAATCTTTATCCATACTTACCGCTGAACCTAATAAATCAACCCCGACAAAAGGCAGATTAAGCGTTCTTAATAATCCTTGCATACTACCGTCTTCACCAAGAGTTCCATGAATAATTGGAAAAACAACATCAATTTGAGGCAAGACTTCTTTCGTCTCATAGTCAAATACTTGTCCTTGCTTTTCTCCTGGTAAAATAGCAATCTTACTGCTTGTTTTTTTGAGTGAAATAGCTTTAGGGTCGTGCTCATTAAGTAAAAATGAATCTTCCTCATTTACTTGCCAACAACCGTCCTTATCGACGCCAATTAACACAACAT
Source organism: Amphibacillus xylanus NBRC 15112 (assembly GCF_000307165.1). Lineage (NCBI taxonomy): Bacteria > Bacillati > Bacillota > Bacilli > Caryophanales > Bacillaceae > Amphibacillus > Amphibacillus xylanus. Next base: position 313,449 of record NC_018704.1, on the reverse strand, counting down.
CGTATTTCTCACGATCTATCGCATCAATAATATTCTTAGCTGATTGAAGTGAAACCTCATGTTCTGCAGACTTACCACCGAACACAATGGCTACATTTATCTTCCCCATTTAGATCAACTCCTTTAACTATGTACTTTAAGCTAATTTCCGTTTACGGAATAACGCCATCATCGCAGCAATGATAAAGAATACACTACCAACCAAGGCGATAATGAATTGAAGAGAACTAACGAATATACCTACTATTAAAAGAAGAACACCTGCCACTTTTGGTCGTTTATCATTTTTTAATAATAGTATGCTAACAATTCCAGCAGCTTCAGCTAGCACTAGCGTAATAACACCTGCAGTACGCAAAGTTTCAACAAATTCGTCGTAGGTTGGGACATTTTCTAGTTCAGCGGCTTCCTCTTGCATGAATTGTTCGTATATTTCAAGTGCTGCCTCGTCATCACCATGAACATTGATCATTGTCACTCCTGAAATACCAAAGAAAAAGAAAATAGCCATCCCCATAATGATTAAGAAAATTTCAATTCTTCTATTAAGCATTGTTGTCAACACCTCTCTCTTTCTAATCTCTTTACATTCTAACATATAGAAAGATTAACTGACTAATTTAATTATAGTCGTTTTTGTTATATTTATGAATCCAGTTATTTTAGTTAAGCACATTTAAAAAATCGAGAAACCAACTTAATTCATTGGCTTCTCAATTTTTTACCTTTAAGAAATACAACAATCAGATCTAATTATTGATTAGCACTCAAATTTACAAATGCTTGAGCTGCTAACTGGGGTTCGTCAGCTAAACTAATTGCTGAAATAACAGCAACACCATCTGCACCTGCTTTTCTAACAGAAACTACATCAGTCAGCTCAATTCCACCAATCGCAACAATCGGAATATCTGAAACAGCATTTCTAATCTTTTGAATGCCTGATAAACTAATTGGCGCTTTAGCATCTGATTTTGTCATCGTTGGAAAAATTGGTCCTACTCCAATATAATCTACTCCTAAACGTGCCGCTTCAATCGCTTCTTCTACAGATGTAGTCGATAAGCCAATTTTCATCGTTTCAGGTGCTATTTCTCTAATCTGATTAACCGGTATATCATCCTGTCCAACATGAATGCCATCTGCATTGAGATTAATAGCTAGTTCAAGATCATCATTGACAAAAAACGGAACGCGATATTGGTGACAGAGCTTTTGCATTTGTCTTGCTAAATCATATTTTTCAGACCCCGATTTAGCGCTAAAACCTTTCTCTCGAAATTGAAAACAACTGATCCCACCCTTTAATGCTTCTTCTAAGATGAAAAGCGGATCTTTATCCTTCACATTCTGGCTACCTAAAATAAAATAGACAGCTAATGATTCTCGATTAAATACCACGTACTATTCACCTACTTTCTCTAAGCAAAGTCGATCTATAATATCAGCTTCAGTAATACTAGATAGAGCATCTAATAATTCAATTTGAAACTGTCCTGGGAAAGATGTCTTTTCTGCTGCCTTCTCTGCCGCAATTGTAAAATAACTAACTGCAGCTACTACTGCTAAAATACACGATTCGCTAACCGCCAAGAAAGCACCTGCAATTGATGACAGTAAGCATCCCGCACCCGTTACTTTTGTTAATAATTCTGATCCATTGGATACTTGATAAAGAATTTCTTGATTAGCAATATAATCAACTTTCCCTGTCATTAAAATTGGAACATTAAGCTTCTGAGTTGATTGCTTAATAATAGATGGCCCATCTAAAACTTCCGAAGCATCGACACCTCTAGCTGTTGCTCTAAGACCAGCTAAATGACTTATCTCTGCTGCATTTCCTCGAATAAGTGATAAATTAATCTCTGACATAATTCGTTGAGCTGCATGGCTACGAAATGTCGTGACACCTACACCAACTGGGTCAAACACAACTGGAATGCCTTTTTTATTTGCAGCATGACCCGCTACGATCATCGATTCCAATATTTCCGTTGTTAATGTCCCAATATTTAATACGAGCGCATCTGCATGTGCAACGATCTCTTTTACTTCATTTTTTTCATGTGCCATAATCGGCAATGCGCCAAGTGCGTATAATCCATTCGCAGTAAAATTCATTACGACTTGATTTGTGATATTATGGATCAATGGTCGCTCTTGCTTGATTTGTTCAACAAGTTTAATGATTGATTGTTTCATTATTTCTCACCACGCTCATTCGGCAAGCCCTGTAAACGATAACCCCAGTGGTTCGTCGGTCCGTTACCTTTCCCTAATTCTAATGAATACTTAATGGCATCGGTTATATAAGCCTTCCCTTGCTCGACCGCTTCAAAAATTGATTTTCCTTTGGCAAGTTCTGCAGTTATTACAGCAGAGAACGTGCAGCCCGTTCCATGTGTATGAACCGTATGAAATCGCTCTGAACTTAGATGATACAACTGATTACCATCATAAAAAACATCTATTGCCTCACCATCAAGATGGCCTCCTTTAACGACAACAGTTTTAGCTCCAAGTTCAGCGACAATTTCAATAGCTGCTCTTTCCATTTCTTCGATCGTGCGAATTGACCTTCCAACTAATATCTCTGCTTCTGACAAATTTGGTGTAGCCACTGTAGCTAATGGAACTAACTGTTCTTTTATAATAGTCTGTGAGATCTCTTCCATTAATACATCACCACTTGTTGCAACCATTACAGGATCTAAGCAGTATGGGATTTCAGGATATTCTCGTAAATAATGCGAAATTAATTCCATCATTTCAATTGTCGCGATCATTCCTGTTTTAATCGCATTTGGTTTTATATCAGAAAAAACTGACTCTAGCTGTTGATTAATGAAATCAAGTGGCAGATGGTGAATATCTAGAACCCCTAAAGTATTTTGCGCTACTGCAGATGTTAAAACGCTCATGCCATAAACTTCCCGCTCCTGAAATGTTTTTAAATCCGCTTGAATCCCGGCACCACCAGTTGGATCTGTACCCGCTATTGTTAGAGCTATTTTTACATTAGACATTGCATTTCCCCCTTAAAATTTTTAATAAAAAAACCACCCCTAACATAGGAGCGGTTTACATTATTAATAAATAATCCAAATAATATAAGAAATGCTCCACTTTCCTACGTAGGTACTAACCTAATCAGGTTCAAAGGGACCAAAGAAAAATCTTTATCTCAGCGTCATACGCGCCCCTAGTGGAAAAAAACATATTTAATTTTTGTATCTTCATCTAAACACAAACTAATTTTTTATGCAAAAATCTTGATTATGGTTTAACGATACCGATTGAATCTAACGGCCAGATTCTAAAAACAACTTCGCCAATAATTGAATCTTCATCAATCACACCAAATGCTCTGCTGTCATAGCTAAATTTACGATTATCACCCATCACAAAATAAGTTCCATCTGGTATTTCTGTTGATTTAAAATATTTAACTAATATTTCTTCTGAGTTCATGTCTGTTAAATAGTCTTCATCGTAGGCAACATCATTAATATATAAGCGATCATCAATAATCTCAATTTCATCACCTGGAAGTCCGATGACACGTTTAACATAATTATCTACGCCATTCGGTGCGACGAATGCAATCTCATCAAATCGATCAATCTCACTCAGTTTACTAATAATAATTCGGTCACCGTCATAAAGGTTCGGTTGCATAGAATCTCCTTTTACAACTGATGGCGTCATAACAAACGTTCTTACTAGCACTACAATCACTAATGCAATTACTATTGCGTATAACCACGACATGATTTCTTTTAACATTTATAACAACCTCATTTTCTCTCGCTATAACAACAATTATATACCTTTTTTTAGTAAAATCCAATAAAGTTAATCTAACTAAACAAATATTAGCATAACCTACTTCGTGTTGTTGACTTGTTTTACGAATTCCTCAACGAATTGATCAATCTTTTCATCATCTTCAGGTTCTGGAGCTAGCTCAATTTTAAGTAATGGATCGATAACTTCTGCCCCAATCGCTCTGAACTGTTCAGCCATTTTTTCAATTGCAGCACCATAAAATTCATAATATGAATCACATGAACCGAATAGACCGACGACTTTGCCCGTTAGATCTTCATCTGCTAAATCTTCATAGAAATCTTCTAGTTCAAATGGCAAGTCAGCGTCACCCCAAGTATATGTTCCAAATAAAATCGCATCATAATTCTTTAAATCAAGTGCCATTATATCGTCAAACTCAACGTGAAATTTCTTCACAGATAAATTAAATGCTTCTACTTTATCTTTAAGGATATGAGCAATTTCTTCTGTATTACCAGTCATGCTCGTATATACCAATACTACTTCCATTATAGTCACTCCTATATATATATATATAAATATAAATGAACATTATCATAGTTAAGATTCATTATACCTATAGTTTAACAAAAAAATTCGATGAAGCCTATTTCTTCATCGAATCTTTTAAAAAGCGATTAAAGTGCTTTTACATTTAAGTTGACATTAATGTTGTTTCGCGTTGCTTTCGAGTACGGACAGAAATTATGAGCTAGTTCAGCCAAATGCTCAGCTTCCTCTTGTGATACACCTTTTATATGAACATTTAAAATAACACCTATTTTAAATCCTTTATCATCACTATCCTGCATTAAACTAACTTCTGCAGTTATCTCAGATTCAATCTCTTTCTTCTGTCTAGATGCCATTAAGTTTAGCGCTCCATCATAACAAGCTGCATAGCCTGCAGCAAATAACTGTTCAGGGTTTGAGCCTTTTTCATCACTGCCACCTGCTGGATCAACCAGCTTTAAATCTATTATTCCATCATCTGATTTAACATGACCCTCCCTGCCGCCTTTCGCTGTAGCTTTAGAAGTGAACATAACTTTACTCACTTATAATCCTCTCCTCATTGTGTTTTTAATACTTAATTTAGTATTCCTTAATTTCACAACTGCTAAACATAAAAAATAAAGATACAAAAAGAACACCTAGTTTGAGAGCTATTAACCATCTCATTTCAGTGTTCAATTTGTTTAATATATATTTAGTTTAATGGAATAGTTTTTCTGCGATTTAAGATGTCTTCGGCATTTTTAACTCGATCTTCAGTTGGTGGTTTAACTCCTTGTAATGGATAGTCTAATCCTAGCTCTGACCATTTGTAAACACCGAGTTCATGATATGGTAAAACATCGATTTTCTGAACGTTAGACAGTGTCGCAATAAAGTCGGATAAGCGTTGTAGAAGCTGATCATCGTCACTTCCACCTGGTACCAATACGTGGCGAACCCAGATTGGTACTTGCTTTTCATCTAAATAGCGTGCCATATCCAAAATGTGACTATTAGATACACCTGTCAACTTCTTATGCTTCTCGTCATCAATTTGCTTAAGGTCATATAATATTAAATCTGTTACTTCTAATAATGCATCAAGTGTTTTCATAAATCTTGGTGAACGACTAAAGCAACCACCTGATGTGTCAATACACGTATGAATACCAAGTTTCTTAAGCTCCGTAAATAGTTCTAGCAGAAACTCCGCTTGGAGAAGTGGTTCACCACCACTTACTGTTACTCCCCCATTAGATGATTCAAAGTATGGTTGGAAATCCTTAATGTCTTCTATAATTTCTGCAACAGTCATTTCCTTACCACCTGACATCTTCCATGTATCTGGATTATGACAGAACTGACAACGCAGTAAGCATCCTTGTGTAAATATTACATAACGTAACCCTGGTCCATCTACAGTACCTAATGTTTCAATTGAGTGAATCCGGCCTTTAACTGTCATGTTGTGCCCTCCCTAACTAAAAAATAAACTCGATATTATGGCGCAATTAATCTGATGATACTTATACGATCGGCCATAATAAATATTATTCGATCGTATAAGTATGGGAGAAGATGAATCTTCTCCCAATATTTTAATTCTTATAGACTTTCGTGGAAAGTACGGTTAATAACATCAATTTGTTGTTCTCTAGTCAACTTAATGAAGTTAACAGCGTAACCTGATACACGGATTGTTAATTGAGGATATTCCTCTGGACGCTCCATTGCATCTAATAATGTTTCGCGGTCAAACACGTTAACGTTCAAGTGGTGACCTTTCTTCTTAGCATAACCATCTAACATTGCTGCTAGGTTAGCTTTCTGACTTTCTAGGTCTTTACCTAATGCTTTAGGAACGATTGAGAATGTATTAGAAATACCATCTAAAGCATAGTCATAAGGCATTTTAGCAACAGAGTTTAATGATGCTAATGAACCGTTAGTGTCACGGCCGTGTAATGGGTTAGCTCCTGGAGCAAATGGCTCACCAGCTTTACGTCCATCAGGCGTGTTACCAGTTTTCTTACCATACACAACGTTTGAAGTAATTGTAAGGATTGATTGTGTATGAACTGAATTACGGTATGTCTTATGTTGTTTAATCTTATTCATAAATGATTTAACTAAGTCAACACCAATTTGGTCAACGCGGTCGTCGTTATTACCGTATTTCGGATAATCTCCTTCAATCTCGTAATCAACAACGATACCATTTTCGTCACGGATTGTACGAACTTTTGCATGTTTAATGGCACTTAGTGAGTCAACAACAACAGATAATCCTGCAATACCGCAAGCCATTGTTCTTAATACTTCACGATCGTGTAATGCCATTTCAATTCTTTCATAGCTATATTTATCATGCATGTAGTGAATGATATTAAGTGCATTTACATAAACACCTGATAACCAATCTAACATAACATCATATTTCTTCATTACTTCATCATAATCTAGATACTCTGAAGTAATTGGTGCATAAGTTGGTCCAACTTGTGCTTTTGAAACTTCGTCAACACCACCGTTAATAGCATATAGTAATGCTTTAGCTAAGTTAACACGTGCACCAAAGAACTGCATTTGCTTACCAATACGCATTGCTGACACACAGCATGCAATACCATAGTCATCACCATAGTGTGTACGCATAATGTCATCATTTTCGTACTGGATCGCACTTGTCTTAATTGACATTTCTGCACAATAGTTCTTGAAGTTTGTTGGTAACTTAGTTGACCATAGTACCGTTAAGTTTGGCTCAGGCGCAGGTCCTAAGTTATCTAGTGTGTGCAAGAAACGGAATGAGTTTTTAGTAACTAGTGGGCGACCATCCTCAGCAATACCTGCGATAGACTCAGTTACCCAAGTTGGGTCTCCACTAAATAATTCATTATATTCAGGTGTTCTAGCGAATTTCACAAGACGTAACTTCATAACGAAGTGATCTACTAATTCTTGTGCTTCTTCTTCAGTTAATACACCATTTTGTAGGTCTCGTTCAATATAAATGTCTAGGAATGTTGATGTACGACCAAGACTCATTGCCGCACCATTTTGCTCTTTAATTGCTGCTAGGTAACCAAGGTATAACCATTGGAATGCCTCTTGAGCATTTTTTGCAGGCTTAGAAATATCGAAGCCGTAAATTTCACCTAATTTTTTCAATTCTTGTAGTGCACGGATTTGTTCCATGTGCTCTTCACGGTCACGGATTACATCATCTGACATAACACCGTTACCACCGATAATTGCTAAGTCAGCTTTTTTCGCTTCGATTAATTTATCAACACCATAAAGTGCAACTCGACGGTAATCACCAATAATACGTCCACGTCCATAAGCATCAGGTAAACCTGTTACGACACCTGCGCGACGTGCTGCACGAATTTCTGGAGTATATGCATCGAAAACACCTTGGTTATGTGTCTTACGATATTCTGTAAAGATTTTCTCTACTTCTTCATCTAACTTATAACCATATGATTCAGCTGCAGTAGTTGCCATTCTAATACCACCAAATGGTTGTAAAGAACGTTTGAATGGTACGTCAGTTTGGAAACCGACAACTTTTTCTTTCTCTTTATCCAAGTAACCTGCATCATGAGAGATGATTGTTGAAACGATCTTTGTATCTAGATCATAAACACCACCTCGCTCACGCTCTTCTTTAGTTAATTCCATTACTTGGTCCCATAATTCTTTTGTTGCTTGTGTTGGTCCCGCCAAGAATTCATCTGTTCCTTCGTATAAAGTAAAGTTTTTCATTATAAAGTCACGAACATCAATTTCGTTTTGCCAATTACCTTCACGGAAACCTTCCCAAGGATTGTTTTTTGTAACTTCATCTGCTACTTTCATTTCCGCTACCTCCTCAAATATAATTCAACAATTAATATCTTAATTTAAGTATATACCACTTAGTTTATAAAATGAAGTGAAATAGAGCATCTTTTTAAACTGTTATAGTAAATGTTCATAATTTGTTCAAAATTTGTTCAAAATCGTTTTCTTCCTTTTCGCCTTACTAATTATCTGAAAATTTGTTGGTTTAATAGCGTTTTTAGGGCCTTCTTCTTTTACTGAGATATTAAATTTCATCACATTCAACACGCTGTATTAGTCTGTTGCATTGGGTAACTACCGAAAAACTATAACAGAAATCAACCAATCTACCATTTAGTATCCCGCTTTCGTATAGATTATTTTCTAATGTGAAATCTGTCACAAAGTGTTCACAATTTACTTATTTTGTAAGCGCATTCAGGTGGTATGATAAAAATAGCAAGAGGAAAGGGGGATAAAATGATATTCACAGAGTGGAAAGATTTTAAAACAGACTCAGAATATTACACTAAAAAAAGTTTTGAAGAAGAAATTAATGATCGTTTTAATGCCATGTATTTTGAAGCAGGTGATCAGCTACCAAAATACATTTGGACAGATCATTATGTGGTGATGGTAAAAAATAATACAAGAATGATAAATGATATTTCATTTATTAAAATTCCCCGTCATCCAGAATGTAGTTAATTTTTTTAGTCATCTATGCTCAATACTTCACAAATATTAGGAGGGATAACAATGGTAGCCGTTGTTAAAAAGAAAGAAAAAGATAACCAAGTTAAATTGTCAGCTCAAGAACAAATTGATCGATTAGCAGCTCAAGGTAAAAAAGCATTAAAAGAAATGAAAAAACTAACTCAAGAACAAATCGATCATATTGTAAAGGAAATGGCTCTTGCTGGATTAGATCATCATATGTATTTAGCGAAATTTGCTGTCGAAGAAACAGGACGCGGAGTCTATGAAGATAAGATTATTAAAAATATGTTTGCTACTGAATATGTCTATCACAATGTTAAATATGATAAAACTGTTGGTGTAATAAATGAAAATCCTCACGATGGTGTTGTTGAAATTGCTGAACCAATTGGTGTAATCGCTGGGGTAACACCTGTTACAAACCCGACATCAACAACTCTGTTTAAATCAATTATTTCTATTAAAACTGGTAATCCAATAATATTTGCGTTTCACCCTTCTGCACAAAAATCAAGTTCAGAAGCAGCTAGAATTGTATATCAAGCAGCTGTAAAAGCTGGAGCACCAGAAAACTGTATTCAGTGGATTGAACAACCTTCAATTGAAGCAACGCAAGCTTTAATGAAGCATAAGGATATTGCAACAATTTTAGCAACTGGTGGACCAGGCATGGTTAAATCTGCTTATAGTTCAGGTAAACCAGCACTTGGTGTAGGTGCAGGGAACGTACCTTGCTATATTGAAAAATCTGTTGACATTAAACGTGCTGTAAATGACCTTATTCTATCAAAAACGTTTGATAACGGTATGATTTGTGCTTCAGAACAAGCGATGATTGTTGACGAAGAAATTTACGATATGGTGAAACAAGAAATGATCGATAACAACTGTTATTTCTTATCACCAGCAGAAAAAGCTAAAGTTGAAAAAACTGTAATCAATGAAGAAACAGCTTCAGTTAACCCAGATATCGTTGGTATGAGTCCAGTATATATTGCTGAAAAAGCAGGCATTAAAGTTCCTGAAAACACAAAAATTTTAGTTGCCGAATTAACTGGCGTTGGACCTAAGCATCCACTATCTCGCGAAAAACTGAGTCCAGTTTTAGCAGCTTACAAGGTTAAAAGCACTGAAGAAGGTATGAAACGTGCAGAAGAAATGCTGGAATTTGGTGGTTTAGGTCACTCAGCAGTTATTCATTCAAATGATCAAGATGTTATTGATGAGTATGGATCAAGAATGAAAGCAGGTCGTATTATTGTAAATGCGCCATCTTCTCAAGGAGCAATTGGAGATATTTACAATGCTTACATGCCTTCACTTACTTTAGGCTGTGGTTCTTACGGAGGTAACTCTGTTTCAACTAACGTTGGAGCAATTCACTTAATCAACGTTAAGCACATGGCACGTCGAAACAATAACATGCAATGGTTCAAGATACCGCCAAAAGTGTATTTTGAGAAGAACTCAGTTCAATATTTAGCTAAAATGCCTAATATATCAAAAGCATTTATTGTTACTGATGAGATGATGGTTAAGCTTGGCTACGTTGATAAAGTACTATATCACTTACGTAAAAGATCAGATTATGTTCACTGTGAAATTTTCTCTGATGTAGAGCCTGATCCATCGAAGGAAACAGTTATGCGAGGAGCAGAGGCAATGGCAGCCTTTAATCCAGACGTTATCATTGCTATTGGCGGTGGTTCACCGATGGATGCTGCTAAAGGTATGTGGTTATTCCACGAGCACCCTGAAACTGACTTTAACGGCTTGAAACAAAAATTCTTAGATATTCGTAAACGTGTCTATAAATATCCTAAACTAGGTCATAAAGCACAATTTGTTGCGATTCCAACTACATCTGGTACTGGTTCAGAAGTAACATCATTCTCTGTTATTACAGATAAAGAGCTAAATGTGAAATATCCGTTAGCTGATTATGAGCTAACTCCAGACGTAGCAATTATTGACCCACAATTTGTTATGACAGTACCTAAGACAGTAACAGCTGATACTGGTATGGACGTCTTAACACACGCGATTGAAGCTTACGTTTCAAATATGGCGAATGATTACACTGACGGTTTAGCTATTCGTGCGATTCAATTAATCTTTGAATACTTACCATTAGCATATAAAGATGGTAGCAATGAATTGGCACGTGAAAAAGTTCATAACGCTTCAACAATTGCTGGTATGGCATTTGCCAATGCATTCTTAGGTATTAACCACAGTCTCGCACACAAAATTGGTGGAGAGTTTGGTATCGCTCACGGTCGAGCGAATGCAGTATTAATGCCACACGTCATTCGTTATAACGCACAGAAACCAACTAAGTTTGTCTCATTCCCTAAATATGAGCACTTTATTGCAGACAAACGTTATGCTGAGATTGCTAAAGCACTTGATTTACCTGCAAGAACAGCTGAAGAAGGCGTTGAGAGTCTAATCAATGCCATTTACAAACTAGCTAAACAACTTGATATTCCTATGAGTCTTGCTGAAAATGGCGTTGACGAAAAAGAATTTAATGAAAAACTTGATTATTTAGCTGATAAGGCATTCGAAGATCAATGTACAACAGCAAATCCAAAGTTACCACTTGTAACTGAACTTGCTGAAGTTCTTCGTCAAGCTTATAAAGGATAATTTTAGCTCCTCCCAATTATTTATATAAAAAAACAGCCCTTCATTTTAGTTTTTACTAATAATGAAGGGTTGTTTGTTTAAATAGATTACTTTCGCCAAATTTGCGGACGCTTATCGTGCCAGGTTAATTGGATCTCAGTACCAAAGAATGACGATAAAATTGGTTCTGTCAATAATTCACTTTTATTCCCCGATCGATAGACTTTACCCTCTTTAAGCATTAATACTTTATCAAATATCGGTAAAATTTCGTCTACATGATGTGTAACATATAAAATTGTTGGAGCATCTGGTCGTAAACTAATTTGCTCAACCGCATCCAGTAATGTCTCTTTAGCTAAGAAGTCCAAACCATTAGTAGGCTCATCTAAAATGAGTAGCTTCGGTTGGCCCATTAAAGCACGCGCAATCATCACACGTTGTTTTTCCCCTTGCGATAAAGTGTAGTAAGCACGATTCGCATAATGAAAACAGCCAAGATCCTTTAAAAGCTGTTGCGCTCGTTCCCGCATATCGTCTGTAGGGGTTTGATATAATCCTATTGATGCAAAACCGCCACTTAAAACAATTTGATAGGCACTGTCAGAATCATAAAAGCGTGATTTGATCGTTTGTGATACTAAGCCAATCTCTTGCCGCAGCTCTTCACCTAATACATCTTGACCAAATTTCCTGCCCAATACCTCAATTGACCCCTTTGCAGGAAAGTGATACGCACTTAGCATATGTAATAAGGCAGTTTTACCAGCACCATTCAAGCCTAAGACTACCCAATGTTCACCTTGTTTAACTTGCCAATTGATTTGATCTAAAATCCATTTGCCTTGTCGAATTAACCCAATATCCTTTAAATGAATGACCATGCAAATCTCCCCCAATACTGGAATATTCTTATTATCGCTGATTGATTTGAAAAGTTCGAGTAAAATGAATTTGTTGCTATTAGTATGTTCCCATTATTGGTCATACGAGTATAACTCTAAAAAAGCAAATCTCTCAATCCAAAAAACGAATGTCAGCTGTTTAATAATCAGTGACATTCGTTCAATGAATTCTTTTGCCTATGCTAACACTGCTCGGTCACTACTTAATTGTTGACCGCGTATCCGCTGGAATTCGTGAAGTAGTTTTTCAATTGTTAAGGCGTGTTTTTCAGCACCTGAAATATCTAAAATAATTTGGCCTTTATCCATCATAATTAACCGATTACCTAAGTCCAAAGCTTGCTGCATATTATGTGTCACCATCAGTGTTGTTAATTCTGTTTCTTTAACGATGTTTCTTGTTAAATTGGTAATGAGCTCTGCACGTGAAGGATCTAAAGCTGCTGTATGTTCATCTAGTAGTAATATATCCGGATTAGTGAATGTCGCCATCAGTAATGAGAGGGCTTGACGTTCCCCACCAGATAATAAACCTACTTTCATATTTAATCGGTTTTCCAAACCTAGATTTAACGTCGCAAGCGTTGATTGGAAAAATGAACGACGTTTTTTATTCACACCTAATTTTAACGTCCGATTTCTTTCTCTTGAGTATGCGATCGCTAAATTCTCCTCAATTGTCATCGTAGGTGATGTTCCGGCCATCGGATCTTGAAACACACGACCAATATAGCGTGAGCGCTTATATTCTGGTAGTGCTGTTACATTACGGCCATTAATTAATACATGACCAACATCTGGTTGCAGACTGCCGGAGATCACGTTCATTACTGTTGACTTTCCCGCACCATTACTACCGACAACAGTGACAAAATCACCTTTATTTAAAGTTAAGTTAATATCTTTAAGAACATTTTTTTCATCAGCAGTTGCCTCATTGAATGTTAAGGAAATATTTTTAAGTTCTAGCATGATTAAGCGCCTCCCTTCAGGCGATGTTCAAGCTCAATACGTTTAAGTTTTTTTCGCTTCAGTTCTTTATGACTTGTCATAAGCTTAGGTACAACTAAAGCAATGATAACTAAAATTGACGTAATTAATTTCATATCACCTGTATCTAAAAACGGTGTCCTTAATGCTAATGTCATAACTATACGATAGATAATCGCTCCAATAATAATAGCGAGAGTTGTTCTTGTAATCGTCTTTGTTCCAATGACCGATTCACCAATAATAACCGAGGCTAAGCCAATTACAATCATACCTATCCCCATATTCAAATCAGCAAACCCTGCATACTGTGCATATAGTGCACCAGATACTGCTACTAAGCCGTTAGACAACCCTAAACCAAGTATTTTTAAATAGTCAGTATTGGCAGAGAAACTACGAATCATATTTTCGTTATCACCAGTTGCCCTTAAAGCTAAGCCTAATTCTGTCTTTAGAAAATAATCTAAAATTAGTTTTATCAAAATGGTTACCAAAAGCATCACAATGAGTATTGCCCATGTTCGAGGTACACGTTCTAGCCCTAAACTCGTTAATAATTGACTAATGGCTTGATCAATTCCTAGTTTAGACCAATGATCTGTTAGTTTAGTAAATAGTGTTGCTTCATTTAATAACGGAATATTAGATTGACCCATAATCCGTAAATTAATCGAATATAATCCCGTCATCATTAAAATACCTGATAATAATGGATTAATCTTACCCTTAGTATTTAATATCCCCGTAATCGCACCAGCTATAAAGCCTGCAACTAATGCTAATAACGTTGCTAAAATAGTCGACATACCATTTGTAATTGAGAGTGCAGCAACTGCTGCACCCGTAACAAAACTACCATCAACAGTTAAATCCGGGAAATCCAATACCCGAAATGACAGATAGACACCGAGCGCCATAATCGCATAAATTACACCAGATTCCAATGCATTAAAAATTGAAATAAACACAACTCGTTCTCCCCTTCTCTCGCATTCACCTTGTCTATTTAAATTCAGGATAGAAAATTAAACTTAAATCACGGATTCTCTATCAGTCTATTACTCTATTATCGTGGCATTATCCCATTCACCATGCCACACAATTCCTTGAGCTTCAGCTGCTGTTCGATTGATAAAGAGCTCCATCTCTGGCGGATATTCTACATCGATATCTGATGGGGATTTTTCTCCTGTTAAAATATCAACGGCCATCTCTCCTGAACGATAGCCAATCGTATAATAATCAATGCCAAACGTCGCAAATCCACCACGTTCTAGTGAATCTGGCTCTCCAACAATAAGAGGGAGTTTTTGCTCGTTCGCAACAGCAACAACCGTTTCAAGGGCTGATACAACCGTGTTATCTGTAACAATATAAATAAGATCGACATCACCAACTAAAGATGTTGTAGCTTGCTGAACTTCAGCTGACGTTGACACTGTTCGCTCAACAACAGTTAAACTCGTTCCTTGAATAGCTGCATTAACATGTTCAATTTGAATAACTGAATTCTGTTCACCAGCATTATATACGACACCTATTCTTGATTGCGGGAAGTAAGTTTCTATAAAGTTTATCGTTTCAACAATAGCGTCAGGATGCATATCCATAACACCCGTAATATTTCTGTCTGCTTGATCTAGCGAATCAACTAAGCCCGCTTCAATCGCATCTGTTACAGATGTAAATACAATCGGGATCTCACGTGTTGCTTGAAGCGCTGCTTGAGCACTTGGGGTTGCATTGGCAAAGATTAAATCAACATTATCTGCTGCGAAATTTTGAGCAATTGTTGATGTATTACTGTGATCACCTTGAGCATTTCTCTCATCATAATCAACTTCAAGTCCAGCATCCTTAAGCGCGGCTTGAAATCCTTGGTAAGCTGCATCTAACGATGGATGCTCAACAAATTGAGTTACACCAATTTTATATAGAATTTTATCACTTGACGTATTCGCTCCACACGCAGTTAGCACAATTAATAATAAAGAGAGAATAATGACTTTTAGACGGTGCTTTTTCACCTTGATACACTCCTTTTATAAATATATTTTAATTTTCTGAATTTAGTGAAAGTTATTATACCATACTTTTAACGCCTACTGGGTAGTTTTATTGAGAATATTTTAAATAATTAGTTAATAATTTTAGAATTTAGCTTTCGGTCAAAAAAACCACTACAATCAGGTAAATCTGATCATAGTGGTTGACTTAGCTTATAGACTATTTTATTTGAACACGTTTTGTTTGTTGTAAATCACTAATCGTCAGCGTCCCCAAACCAAACATCGCCATTTGTAACTCTAATTCTCGAGTTGCCATCATCTGACTAACCGCTTCAGCTGAGATTGTCGCATTCTTAAGTAATGAACGTGCAAATCCAACGTAATCTGCACCTAAAGCAATCGCCTTAGCTGCATCCACACCTGTCTTCATGCCACCGCTAGCAAAGACTGGTACGTCATTAACTTCTTGTTTAACAGTAATCAGGCTTTCAACAGTAGAAATACCCCAATCAACAAATGCTTCAGCTGCTTCTTTTCGGATCGGATCATGAGAGCGTAATTTCTCAACTTGACTCCACGACGTTCCACCAGCTCCAGCTACATCAATAAACTGTATCCCCACATCACGTAATTGTCGAGCTGTTTCACCATCTATCCCCCAGCCAACTTCTTTAACACCGACAGGTACGTCTAATGAACTGACGAGGTGTTCTATTTTTGGTAATAAATTTTCAAAATTGGTGTCACCATTCGTTTGGATAACCTCTTGAATTGAATTTAAGTGTAGAACTAATCCATTTGCTTCAGTTCGGTCAATAATTTGTTGGCATTTTTCGGCTGTAAAACGGTAGTTTAACTGAACTGCACCTAAATTTGCGATAATTGGTATCGTTGGTGCTAGATCACGAACTTGAAATGACTCGCTATATGCATCATTTTCAATTAAAGCACGTGTTGATCCTAGGGCAAAGACCCAACCACGCTCTTCAGCTGCAATCGCTAAATTTCGATTAATAATCGTTGCTTCTTCTGATCCACCTGTCATTGAACTAATTAAAAAAGGTGTCTTGATCTCTTTATTAAAAAAACGTGTTGCTAAAGAAATTTTATCAAAATCAATTTCAGGTAGAGCGTTATGAATTAAACGAACTGACTCCATTCCTGATGTAATACCTTCCCCTGTCACTTGATCTGTTAAACAGAGAGTGATGTGTTCTGCTTTTCTCTTGTTAATTTGATCAGTCATCTTGTTTACCCCTCATCTACTTTAATCATCGATCCGAAATTACATATACTACTTTTAACTGTACCATATTTTATTATGTTAATAATAATTTTTTATCCCGAATGATAGTGATCATGTTAATATGCTAAAATAAATTATATTAATATTAATTGGAGCTGAATGTAAATGAAAGATAAACTAATTGAACGCTTTACATCATACGTAAAAATTGATACACAATCAAATGAAGACAACGAAACTTGCCCATCTACAGAGGGGCAATGGATATTGGCCAAGCAACTGATTGAAGAACTAAAGGAAATTGGCATGACAGATGTATCGATTGATGAAAACTGTTATGTGATGGCTACATTACCTGCCAATACTGATAAAAATGTTGAGACAATTGGATTCTTAGCACACTTAGATACGGCAACTGATTTTACCGGGAAAAATGTAAAACCACAGATTGTCGAAGCATATGATGGGAAAGACATTATCCTAAATCAAGAAAAAAATATTGTTCTATCACCAAATGAGTATCCAAATCTAAAGAATTATCATGGACAAACATTAATTACAACAGACGGCACAACCCTACTCGGTGCTGACAATAAAGCAGGTATTGCTGAAATTATGACTGCGATGGATTACTTAATTAAACATCCAGAAATTAAACACGGAAAAATTAGAGTGGCTTTCACACCTGATGAAGAAATCGGACGCGGACCGCATAAATTTGACGTTGAGGCATTTGGTGCCGATTATGCTTATACTGTTGATGGGGGACCACTAGGTGAACTACAATTCGAAAGCTTTAATGCTGCTGCAGCTAAAGTTACGATTAAGGGCAATAACGTTCACCCAGGTACTGCTAAAAATACGATGGTTAACTCGATTAAAATAGCAATGGCCTTTCATTATCGACTCCCTGCTGATCAAGCACCAGAGTTTACCGAAGGATATGAAGGGTTTTACCACTTACTTTCCTTAAACGGTGATACTGAATCATCACAGCTTTATTACATCATTCGTGATCATGACCGAGAGGCTTTCGAACAGAAAAAAGCATTTATCAGTCAATTAGTTGATGAGTTTAAACAAAAGTACGGTGAACAAAGCATATTATTAGAAATGACAGACCAATATTACAATATGCGAGATCAAATTGAACCGGTTCGTCATATTGTCGATATTGCGGCTGAAGCAATGAAAGAGCTAGATATTGAACCAGTAATTGAACCAATCCGTGGCGGAACTGACGGTTCTCAGCTATCATATATGGGCTTACCAACCCCTAATATATTTACTGGTGGAGAGAACTTCCACGGCAAATTTGAATTTGTCTCAGTCGACCATATGATTAAAGCTGTTGAAACAATTGTGAAGATTAGTTCTCTTTATGAAGAACGTGCTAAATAAACTAAGCCGGGACAAAACTCAGCTAAAACAAACAAGGAATTCAGTTCATACTGGATTCCTTGTTCTTTGTTACAATCATTTAAATACAATTAGCACTGTTTACTGATTTATTGGGATTAATGCTTACCGACAGAACTATCTCGTTTTATCTTACCAAGATCTAATCACAATTCTATCCACATGATCAATTCATATTTTATTCATTCACAGGCTGCTGTAACAAAATTTTGTCTTCATATGATTTATTAACATACTTACCCACATTATTAACCCACGTTTTATAGTTATCCACCGTATTATTCACATTATCCACAGGATGTAAAGTTTAGTTATCCACAGATTGGTGGAATAGCATGAGATTAGTCTGTTTTTATTAACAATAATTCATCAATTATCGGAAGTGCAGCTTTTAGCTCTGTTAACAAAGAATCATCAACTAAATAATCTACTTCACAAATTGTAATCGCTGATCCTCCTATACTTGACCGTTCGTTAAGTAACCTTGCAATATTAAAACCCTTCTCATACAGAAAGCTTGATAGTTCAGCAATTACACCGCGACTATCCTGATGTCTAAGTACTAGAGTTGGCTGTTCGCCACTGAATTTAAGTGGATAATTGTCTAGCTCTTGCACTTCAACTTTTCCACCACCAATTGAACTTGCTATTAGCTTAACCTTACGTGACTCTCCTGCTAACTCGATTAAAACTGTATTTGGGTGATAACTACCTAATACTCTTGTCGTAAAAGAATATGATAAGCCATTTTGTTTGGCTACTGCCTTTGCTTCTGGAATCTGGTCGTCCATAGTTGTTAAGCCAAGGACACCAGCTAATAGTGCTAAGTCTGTCCCATGACCTTGATATGTTTTTGCAAATGAACCCATTAAAGTAAATGTTACTGTCTTAGGTTTTTCATTTAATAGCTGATAAGCAATATTACCAATTCGAACAGCACCTGCTGTATGTGAGCTCGATGGACCGACCATTATTGGCCCGACAATATCATAGGCACTATTATATTTTGCGGGACCATTTTCTTTTGATGATTGTCCCAGTACCTTCTCTTTAAGTTTTTGGCCTGTTGGCGTACCTGCAAGTCCACCGATTCCTGTTTCTCGTAAGGATTCGGGCATTTCCTGTCCGACCTCATGCATCACTTGAATGACTTCATCTGGTGGTATAATACTTCTAACTCCAGCTAAAGCCATATCAGCAGCTGCTTGAGCTGTAATTGCATGTAATCCATTTCGATAAATACAAGGTATTTCTACTAACCCTGCGACAGGGTCACAAACTAAACCTAACGAATTTTTTAGTGCAATTCCGACTGCATGACCGACTTGAGTAGGCGTACCACCTGCCAGTTCAACAAGTGCACCTGCGGCCATCGCTGTTGCAGAGCCAATTTCAGCTTGGCATCCACCTGCTGCACCTGAGATAGAGGCTTTATTGGCAATAACTAATCCTAGCGCTGACGCTGTAAACATTGAATGGATAATTTGATCATAAGTAAATCTGCCACTATCCAATGCTTGGACCATTACAGCTGGTAATATACCCGCTGATCCAGCCGTAGGAGTAGCAACAATTCGCCCCATAGCCGCATTTACCTCTGATACAGCTAAAGCATTTGCCGCTGTAAGTAGGGTTCCTGATTCAACAAATGACTGATGTTTATTAGCATACTCAAATAAACGATGACCATCCCCACCAGTTAAGCCTGTACGAGATTGAACGGACTCAAGAGTTCCTTTCCTGACTGAATCTTTCATGATCTTAAATTGCTCTTTCATCTTCTCAACTACTTGCTTCTCTGTTAAACCTGTTTGTTTTACTTCTAAATTTATCATTAGTGACGCAATTGTAGTTTGCTCCTCTGTTGCTTCACAAATTAATTCTTCTAAATTTGTAAATGACATGTCATCACCTCTATGTAGATTAAGATTACTTAATGTTCGTCTATGCAAGAAAAAATAGAAGCTTCTCTACATTGAGTCGCTTCTATTATCATCATTTATTGATATGATTCATGTTGAATTAGATAATGATAAAGTGCTCCATATAAATTCGCTGCACTAGTGAAGTGACAAGTTACAATATTTGGCGAAGCAACATGATGTGGATTCGCTTGTTTAATGACTTCTACCGCTTCCTTGACACCCTTGAGAAAAGCTGGCTGCACACTAATACCGCCACCTAACGCAAAGATCTCAGGGTCAAGAATATATTGTAAGTTTAAAATTTGAACAGCTACATTTTTACAAAAACGATTAAAAATCTCAAGTGCCTCTGGGTCTTCTGAATCAATATATTTGAACACCCCAACACCATCATTTTCTGCTAATCCTTTTAGCTTAGCAATTTCATTAACCATTTCAGATGCTGAACAACCAGGCGTAACAAAATCGGCCTTATTTGTTTCATGATTAAAACCTGTCATCACATAGCTTTGTTCGCCCGCCTCAAGATTTGCCCCTCGATGGAGATTACCATTAATAATGATACCACCACCAACGCCTGTGCCTAAAGTTAAAATGACACTATTTTGATAATCTTTCACACTACCCTGCCACTTTTCTGCTAGGGCTGCACATTTACCATCATTTTCAATTGAAACAGGTACGCCACATCGCTCACTTATCTGCTTGATCATATTTGTTTTATGTAAATAAGTGAGAGCACCGCCATAATAAACAACTCCTGTTTCGATATCAATTTTCCCAGGACAACTAATTGCAATGCCTTTGACCGTCTCCGTTGACTGCTGATAAATCTCAATCATTCTCTCAATTAAAGAATTAGCTGTCTCGTAAGGCGTCTTAAATTTACCTTGCTTAATAATTTCACCAGAACGCATCATCCATGCATATTTAACAAAAGTTCCACCAATATCGAAGCCAAGATACATTTTAACAATCCTCATTTCATCATGATCCGCTATCTATATTATACAATTACTTATGACTTTTTTATAGTCGCTACTTTAGATTGATCATTTAAACAGGATATCTTGCTATCGATAAAACTTTACTCTGTTTGTCAAATATAAAAAAGACCATTCGATTTGTCACCTTAGGTAGTCAATTCGAGTGGTCTCTTATACACTAGATAAAATTTCACGCTTAATTATTTCGTTCCATTAAGTTTAATCCAACCCCCATAAATATGACACCCATTAGTAATAAGATTGATATCGGTTGGAGAATATCAATTAATCCCGCGTTATATAACATCGCATCTTTTAACGCTTTAGTTCCATAATAGATTGGGGTTATTTTAGATAAAGCTAGTAAAAATTTATTTGTCACTAATTCAATTGGCCAATATGACCCTCCAAGCATAGCAAATGCCGTTGAAACAATCGGAATAACTGCTTGTAGCTGTTGCGGAGATTTTACTATACTAATCACCAGCATGCCAAGTGCGACTGCTGCAAAAACAAATGCCATGACTGTTATGATAATTGAGAGATACTGATCACCAAAATGATAATTTAATACGTAGTCGAAAAAAGTAAAGCAAATTACAATTTGTAAGACACCTAGCAAGAAATAATGTAGCAGTTGACCAACATAAATTTGGCTTTTCTTTAATGGGGTGATGATTAGTCGATCCCATGTCCCTGTTCGCTTTTCGACGGCTATATTCATCATGCCAAATAAAATAGTATAAAGAGCGAAGTATAAAGTCATACCTGATACAATATGAGCTCCTGCCTCTTCTCTATCCGAAACCGAATTTGCTAAACTCGTTGAGTTAATTTGAAGATAATTTTGTAATTCTAGTGACTGATCAGGGAAGTTTTTAGCAATTTCATTAATCCTTAATTGCTTTCGATAAACTTGCTCAACATGTTGATTAACTGAATTGATAAAAAGTGAGTCCTGCCCCACTAAATATTGATAGTCTTGATGATTTAACTCTAGTGCGAAGCTTATTTGACTCATTTGTAATTGTTTTTCTACAGTATTACGATCACTGGCGACAAAGTGATAGCCATCTACATCGTTTAAATGATCTAGCCATTGGTCTAGTTCCGCTTCTGATAATTGATCGCTGAATGTTTTAACAGTAATCGTTTGTTCACCCTGTGTACCACCGATAAAGAAGACAAATAAAATGGTCATTGTAAGAAATGATAACGCTAGAATCGGTTCTCTTTTTAATCGTAACCATTGTAAATTAAAGACAGACCACATTACATTAACCTCCTTTTCGGGAAAATTGCAACAGCTATACAGGTAAACACTACAGCCATACCCATTACCCTATAAAGCATAGGTAAAAACTCATTTATACTAAAGCCCTGCATTAATTGGAGATAAGCTGTCATCACCGCACCATTAGGAGTCCAATTCCCAATCTCACGCATAATTGGAGACATTTGCTCAACTGGCGTCATACTTCCACCAAGGAAGGAAAAAATCACAACAGCACCACCTGCAAAAAATCCAGAAATTGCATCATTGTTAAATTGAATCGCAATTGATGTTAAAAGGGTAGCTAATGCACCAACTACAAGTGCATAAACAAATGTGATTGAAATAAGCGTCAGCCAAAATTCTAAACTCTTATTTGAAAATATGTTGAAACATAGTGTTGACACACTAAATAGAAACGTTAATTGTACGAGTGTTAATATCGTAGCTGAAACAGCTTTACTTAGTAAATATCGAAGTGGTCTCTCTCCAGTCATCATTAATCGTGCAAAGACATAACTTTCTTTTTCTTTAAAAGCATTACTTGATATTGTCGAAGCGACATATAAAGCAAACATCACAGCCATACCAAATGTGTAATACTGAAACGATGATACAGGCTCTTCAGTTGAGAAATGAACGATCTTACCAAAGTTTTCTTCAGTAACAGTTGTCTCTACTGCCTCATTCTCTGTTGTTAAGGCAATTGATAATTCCAAATTGTAATGTTCAGAAAAACTAGCCATGATTCCTTCTACAATTCTTGCTTGAATTTGCTCATGATCTTGAACTAATACTTCAATATTTGCATTTGATTCTTCACCAAGATAAAAAGCTTTTAGAGTTTGATAAGATAATTGCTCAGGAATTGTAATGATTGCCGAGACTTCATCATTAGCTAAAGCTGCTTCCGCCTCTTCCTGACTGTAATCTTCCTGTAAATCAATTACTACTTCTAGCTCTGGTGATTGAAGGACAGCTTGTAGACTTACAAATGGATCAATTGTTGCACTACTCTCTAGCATTTGACCAATCACTTGCTCCGGCAAGCCTGCGACTAATAGATCTTCTTGTAATTGCTCAATATCCTGATCGATATCATTTTCGATAACTAATGCAACTGGAATTGGATCCATTTCCGTCGTACCGAAGATAATACTCCCTAGTGCAAATCCTAAGATAGCAATTAAAATCATCGGCATAGCAAGTAATATAAGAATCTCTGAACGGTCACGAGAAATCGTTAGAAAGTCTTTCTTAATTAAATTCCACATCCGTTCAGCCCCCTAATCTCTTAATTTTCTTCCAGTTAGATGCAAGAATACATCTTCCAATGTTGGCGTTTGAATATGAACGCCCCTTACTTTAACTTGACACTTATTAGCGATTTCAAAAATATCAGCAAATACATCTGCACCTTTTCCAACAATTACTTTATAGCCTTGATCTACCTCTGCAACTTGTTGAATTAAAGCATGTTCATTTAAGTGATTAATAAGTTGATCCGACTTTTGCTGAACTTCAATTAAAATTGTATCCTCACTAGATAAAATACTTTTGAGCTCTTCTTTAGTCCCTGATGCAATAATTTGACCATGGTCCATAATATAAACTCGATCACAAAGCTTCTCAACTTCCTCCATATAATGACTTGTGTATAAAATGCTCATACCTTTATTACGATTTAGCTCACGAACCATCTCTAAAATATAACTTCTTGATTGTGGATCTATCCCTACAGTTGGTTCATCCATAATTAAAACCTCTGGTTCGTGCATAAGAGAAACAGCAATATTAATTCTACGCTTCATACCTCCTGAATAGTTTTTGATCCGTTCTTTTTTCCGCTCTGTTAATCCGACTAACTCCAACACTTCGTCAATCTTACGCTTTAATTTCTTACCTGATAAACCGTAAGTCTTACCGAAAAAAAGCATATTTTCATAAGCGGTTAATTCTTCGTATAATGCGATTTCTTGTGGTACAACGCCAAGCACTGGCCGAAGCACATCTGGTTGCTTTAAAACATCTTGCCCTTTAAAAAGCACATCACCGCTTGTAGGTGTAAGTAATGTAGAAATCATTGAAATCGCAGTTGATTTACCCGCACCGTTTGGACCAAGTAAACCAACTGATTCTCCTTCTTCAAGATATAAATTAATACCATTAACTGCCGTAATCGTTTTGAATTTCTTGTGTAAATTATTAACTTGTAACATGGAAACACCCGCTTTCTTATTTTCCTAATTTAATTCTATACAAAAAAAGATAGTGTACCCACTATCTCCAGTCACTAATTTTTTTATTAACCATGACCTCAGTCATTAATTAGACAATATGATGGCGTAATGCATAAATGGCAAGTTGCGTCCGATCTCGCAGCTCTAATTTATCTAATATGACAGAAATATGATTTTTCACCGTACCAACCGACAAAAAGAGTTGCTCTGAAATTTCCTTATTGCTTAATCCACGTCCCACTCCTATGATTATATCAAGTTCACGCTTCGTTAATGTCGGATCGATGACTTGCTTTTGTTCTTTTTCTATTAAGGCTGGGACAACTTTTGCAGCTACTTGATCCTCAAGCGCTAAACCACCTTTTAAGCAACTGCGAATCGTTCGAATAAGTTCTTTTGCATCTGCATTTTTTAACATGTATCCATTCGCACCATATTTAAGAGCCTCTAAAGCATAATCTTCATCATTGAATGTTGTTAAAATTAATGTTTTTACCTCTGGCCAATTGCGTCTAATTTCTCTTAATGCCTCTAATCCAGTCATTTCAGGCATACGAATATCTAATATCACCAGATCAAAATGATTTTTATAGCAAAGTTCAATGGCTTCCTTACCGTTACTTGCCTCCCCAGTTACTTTAAGCTCTGGATCTGTTTCGATCATCATTTTTAAGCCTTGTCTAACAAGCACTTGATCTTCTACTAATAAGATTGACATCATTCACGCTCCCCTCCCTCAATGGGAAAAGTCCCAATTAAACGAAACTCTCCTTCTACTTGATTGATTTTCAATGAACCAGCCAATTGCTCCAAGCGTTCTCTCATTGATTTAAGGCCAAAGCCCTCCTGTATTTCCACCTTGGTTTTTAACGGATGACTAATTTGGAAGCGAAAAAATCGATCACCGATCAATTGAAATTCAACACTAGCTTGCCTAACCTGGCTATGACGCATCATATTGGTTAAACCTTCTTGCACTGATCGATAAAGTGCAACTGACTGAGCATTTGTTAATGGTACTGACAACGCTCCTGATTGAACATGAAATGACACACGCAAATGACTTTCCGCTTCTAGTTTTCGAATTAATTGTATCACAGCTGTTAGACCAGTTGTTTGCTCACTCTTTAATGTTTTTAATGCTTCTCTTGTCTCATCTAAACTCATTTGTGCTAATGCCTTTAATTGATCGAATTTATTGCGAAATTCTTTATCTGTCACTTGAATCCGAGCAACTTCAAGCTGCATAAGTAAAGCAGTTAGTCTATGGCCTACGGAATCATGAAGATCACGAGCAACCTGATTACGTTCATCTTGACGAACGACTCTCTCTTGAATAACTGTATGTCGCTTAAGCTTCCTATAGTCCGCTTCAAGTTCAATATAGGCATGATTTAATTGGTGATAGGATAAATTGGTTCGTTGCCAAATATAGAGTAAAAAGCCAACTAACAGAAGTAACAGCATTGTATAGCTGATCAGTAAATAATCTAATCTTAGTAGATACGGAAGCATGATAAGTATAAATTGAATAAAAAGCTGAACATAAAGTCTAAAGCCTTGTAAGTGATCAATCGCCTGCTTACTAACCATTAAAATTATTAACAAGACAACCCCGTTGAAACTAATGGTACTATACGTATAAAAAGCAGTTATAGCTAACAATACTAGTGCCAATTGAAATAGTTTGATTCTTTTTTTCATTAACGGTAAACAAAAATAAACCGTAAAAAAGAGCGCACTTAACATAATCGTCTTTGGATCAAGACCTGCCGTGGCGCTCTTTGAATATGCAGCTAATCCCCATGCAACTAACAGATATAATAATTCAAACCAGAATGTTGGCATACTAATCAATCCTTCATTACTTAATTAATTTTATTCTAGCATAAAATGCCTTCTGATTTGTCAGGTTTATGAATTGGTCAGTGGGGTGCTTATTTTATTCGAATGATTAGTAGATCTGTCTGCAATCCTAACCGCTCTTTTAGTTCATCGGTAATTGTGATTTCAACCTCTGATCCTGAAGCGAGATCTGTGAAGATAAGTTCATAAGCAGTTACAATTGTCCCATCTCGCCATGTCTCTTCATCTTGTTCTGGCTTGACTTGTAAAATATGCTCATGGAAATACTCACCACTTAAACGACCAAGCTCAATAAGTTCATAAGGTAGGTAAGTATCTTCAGATTGATGTTGAGATAGTGAGATCACAACTTCTTGATTTTCGATTTCAATTACACCATCATCAGGTATATTCGTTTCATTCACTGTTAACTCGTACTGCCAATAAGCTTGTGCTAATGCTAATTTCTGATCTTCGTTTAGAAGATTAAACATTTCGTCAATTTGCGATTGATAAGATATTATGTATTGCTGTATATTTTCTGCTTCCATTTCATATGACTCGATTTGTCTTTGTAATTCTTCATTTTCTGCTGCTAATTTTGATAATTCTTCATGATTTTGTTCAACTTCTTCTAAATTATTATCCTCTTCTCCGGATTTAATTGTCTGGTCAGACATACAACCACTAAGTACACCAATTGTTAAGCACATTAACAAAATCAATAGGCTAAACTTTTTCACATGGATCCACTCCAATCAATTTTACTAAGTAAATTACACCATGTTTTACAAGATAAAATGATAATGGGTGTAAAAAAAGGTACTGTTTTATTCATTTAGTACCTTTTTTAGTGTGCTATTCTTTTTTCAAATCTAATGTACTTCTAACCGTATCAATTGGGCGAACGACAGACTCAATATAGTCACGTTTAGATTCTAAAAATGGTGGTAATGACAGCTTTTCACCAAGCGTTTCATAAGGTTCATCCCCCATAAATCCTGGACCATCTGTTGCCCATTCAAATAATATATGTGGCGTTACTCTAGCATATAGTGACTCAAAGAAGTGTCGGTCAACATAGCCTGATGTCTGGAAACCAAACTGTGGTAAATAATCAATCCACTCCTCTAAAGCTGCACGATCATGAACACGGAATGCAACGTGGTGAACTGTACCATACCCTTGTCTGCCATCTGGTAAAATTTGATTATATTCAACAATAATCTGAGCACCGTTACCTCCTTCACCAACTTCGAATAAGTATTGGTCACCATTCTGATCAATTTCTTTAAAACCTAGTACTTTTTCTAATACTTGTTTAAAGTAATCTAAGTGACTGATTCTAATATGAACTGGTCCTAGTCCAGTAATTGCATATTCAAGTGGAATTGGCCCCTTTTTCCATGGTACACCTGATTTTACACCTTTGTTATTTTCATCAGATATTAACTGATACTGCTGATCATCAAAATCAACGAAATTAATAACTTTTTTACCGAATTGCTCACTCACACCGTCGTGTTTCACATTAAGTCGATCAAATCGTTTCAACCAATATTCAACCGTCTCATCAGATGGGACACGAAATGCAGTTCTATAAATTTCATTTGTCCCGTGTGTTCCTTTTGGAATACCCGGAAAATCAAAGAAAGTCACATCTGTTCCGGCATTTCCTTCATCATCTGCAAAAAACAAGTGATATGTTTGAATATCATCTTGGTTAACTGTCTTTTTAACTAAACGCATTCCTAAAACAAACGTAAAAAATTCATAATTCTTTTCGGCACTACTGGTAATTGCTGTTACATGGTGGATTCCTTTTAATTCACTAACCATCAATTTGGCCTCCTAAATTTATTAAGAAAAAACAATCTTGAATTCGAGATAATTTTATCATGTTTTTGTTTTGCTCGTCAATATATTTGTTTATATTATCAAAATTCCCTCGATATCAATAAATAAACAAATATCCCACTGCGGAATTCTTCTAATTTATACCTTTGATGCATATATAATAAAAATGCATATTTAAATTTACTGTTAACAAGATTACTATTCATATGCCTAATTTAACTATGTTTCATAATCTATTTATTCAATCAATAGTTAGATTATTTGGTATAATAATCTAAATTGGTAGTGGAGGTTGATTTATATGGATTTATTAGAGCGTCAAAAAGATTTTTTTTATTCGGGTGTCACACGCCCTTATCAATACCGTAAACGAGCATTGACTTTACTAAAAGGGACCATTAAAAATAACGAGTCCAAAATTATGAAAGCGCTTCAAAGGGATTTAAATAAATCTGATTTTGAAGCTTTTACGACTGAAATTGGTCTCGTTTATACTGAGATTGATTTCGTCTTAAAGCACTTAAAAAAATGGATGAAGCCAAAGCGTGTGAAAACGCCAATGACTCACGTTGGTTCGGTCAGTAGAATTTACCCAGATCCATTTGGCGTCGCATTGATCATATCGCCTTGGAATTATCCATTTCAACTAGCGATGACACCACTTGTTGGAGCTATCGCGGGCGGAAATACAGCAGTAATCAAGCCATCTGAGCTTACACCAACCGTTTCTAAACTCATTAAGGAAATCATCGATCAAACATTTATTGAAGATTATATTGCTGTTGAGTTAGGTGGTGTTGAGACGAGCCAAAAATTATTAGATCAGGCATTTGATTATATTTTCTTTACAGGCAGTGTACCAGTAGGGAAAATTGTAATGGAGAAGGCAAGTCAGAACTTGACACCAATTACACTTGAATTAGGTGGGAAAAGCCCAGTTATCGTACATGATGATGCTTCTTTAAAACTTGCAGCGAAAAGAATTGCTTGGGGTAAATTCACAAATGCAGGACAGACCTGTGTAGCACCTGATTATCTATTCGTTCAGGAAAATGTCAAAGAACAATTTTTAACATACTTAAAAGAAGCGATTATTCATTTATATGGCGAGCGTCCACTCGACAATCCTGACTACGGAAAAATTGTTAGTGACAAGCATTTTCAAAGATTAGTAGGGTATTTAAATAACGGTGAAGTATGTTATGGGGGAACTGTGGATGAAGAAAAACATAAGATTGAACCGACTATACTAACTGATGTCGATCGCCATCAAGCGATTATGCACGAAGAGATCTTCGGTCCAATCTTACCAGTTCTGACATACTCTCATTTAGATGAAGCCATTGATTACATTAGGAGACAACCAAAGCCTCTATCATTTTATTTATTCTCAGAGACAGCACACATTCAAAATACTGTCCTAGAACAAATTTCATTCGGTGGCGGCTGTATTAATGATACCCTCTACCATTTAGGCTCGCCTCACTTACCGTTTGGTGGAATTGGGGAAAGTGGTATCGGCTCATATCGAGGTAAGTTTAGCTTTGAAACATTTACACATCAAAAAAGTGTATTAAAACAGTCATCAAGACTCGATTTACCATTTCGCTATCCAAATAAAAAAAATCGGATGAAATGGGCCCGTCGAGTTATGAAATAATAAAATAAGGTGCCGATGGTGAAGATTCCATTGGCACCTTAAATTTAGATCATTTGTACACCTACAATTGAAACATTTAGTGGCAGAGCCTTAATACCCACTGCTTCCCACTGTCGATAAATATCAGCAATTTTGTCTTCTTCTATAATAAAGGCGATTCCGCAATCACCACCGCCAGCACCTGATGTTTTTGCTCCACCATAAGGCGTTGCTATTTCTATTAGGTTAATAAGTTTTTCTGTTTCGATTGGAACATTTGCCTCAATTCCTAGCAATCTCAAGGCACTTCGATTTTGCTTCATTCCAGTAATAATGCGATCAAGATCACCATTTTTAAAGCCACTTATCATTTGCTCAACAGCTGTTTGACTTGTAGCTAAGAAACGACTATATTTTTCTGGTTGTTTCGATTTTAATCTATGAACCTTTGCAACCATTGGTGCTGTCCTTGCAGTTTCTTGTGTCCAACCAACTAAAAAATGCAGTGTGTCCGGCTTTTTGAGTGAGACAATCTTTAATCCTGGCCACTCCGACTCGACAATTGATTTTACTGTTCTTCCTTCTTTCAATTGCGTCATGAGCCAATCACTGTTAAAGGTTCGATAATTGAGCCAACCACCATAAGTAGACGCTGCAATATCCGCACATGAACCATTCCCTTGTGCTCGGAAGTGAGCGATCGAAGCTAGTTTAAAAATTGTTAATCGATTTTCTACTTGTTCACTTTGCTTTGAAAATTTTAGTAATGCTGTTAAAAATGCAACCGAAAGAGCTGCACTTGATCCTAGCCCATATTTCTGACCTGAATTTGAATCAAGCTCACTTGAAACAAGAATATGTACTGGTGCATGACCACCACAATATTCATAAAATGTATCTAAAATATGTTTAATAAACCTTAACCTAGGATGATACTTTTTGAAAATTGCTTTTCCTCTTTTTTCACTCCAACGTATATTCGACAAATTCAATTCTGGTAATTCTAATCGATTATAATGATGACGTTTAATTTTGACAGATAGGTAGCGATCGACAGCCATAACAATACTATCTTGATTCGGTTCTGTAATTGCATATTCACCAGCAATAAATAACTTCCCCGGCGCTCGAACTGTATACCGCTTTGTATTCATCTTATTCTCTCCTATCATCCTTCTAAATAACTTACTCCTGGACCAACTTTACAGCGGTAAATGTTCTGAACAACATCTAGCTCTGATAAAGCGTCAAGAATTTGTTCTTCATCTTCAGGTTGGCAAACAACCTTTACATTTGGCCCCGCATCAATCGTAAAGTAAGCATGAATGCCATTTTCTCTAAGTGCTTGAACAGCCTCCATTACTTTTACAGTTGAACTTTGCCAATACATAAATGGCGGATTCGCTCCAAGTGTTGTGGCATGCATTCTTAGTGCATTTCGTTCTAGAGTTTCACCTAAATGGATAAAATCACGCTTAGCAATGGCTGCTTTAGCTTCAACTAAATCTTCAGCAACCGCTTCTAACCAACCAGCAAAAAATGGTGACGTTTCTACCGTCCGCTTCATGCCTTCACGACTCAGTACTTTCTTCACTTCATGTGTTACCTCAACAGATAATACACGAAGATCCCATGCGCCTTGCTCTAAGATTGGAACAGCATAACAATCTGAACCATCTTCTTTTTCTCCTTTTTGCCATTCAACAAAACCACCATAAATCGAACGACTAGCAGAACCTGATCCTTGACGTGCCATAATCGATAATTCATTTTCTGAAAAGCTTACGCCACTAGCTTTCATTGCCGCTGCTGCTAAGGCAGCATAACCTGATGCTGATGAAGCAAAACCAGCTGCAGTAGGCACATGATTTATCGAATCAATCAAGGCATAATGACTTTGACCAGTATAACGACGTATCTTATCCATGAAACGACTTACTTTCGCTGTTTCTTCTGGATTCATCTCAATTCCATCTAAGATAAATTTATCTTGTTTTAAATCTGGATTAAACTCTACGACTGTTTCTGTGTAAAATTGATCTAGCGTCATTGACAAACTATTATTTGTTGGCAGAAATAATTTTTCGTCTCGTTTACCCCAATATTTTATTAGTGCTATATTCGTATGTGCCCTAGCCTTAGCTCTCATAACTCATCACCTCATTAGCCACTTTACAATACCACGTTTGTGATGCACCCGCTTCTTGAAGCGCCGCTTCGACAATTTTTGCTTGTTTAACTGAGTCAACTAGTGCCAACATACAACCACCACGCCCACCACCAGTTAGTTTTGCGCCGAGCGCTCCGGCTGCTTTACTTACCTTTACATAGTGATCAAGGCCAGGATCACTTACTTTAAGGGCTCTTAATTCACTATGTGCTTCATCAAGCAACTGCCCTAATTCTTTTATGCGACCTGTCTCCAAATGTTGACGTGCTTGCCTTGTTAACTGACCTAACCGTTCAATTCGTTGCTTAGTTACATGCTGATTTTGCTGGTATTGTTGTTTAACACTTGCAACAGATGCATGTGTATCACCAATACGGCCGGTGTCTGCCACGACTAAATGGAGTGGTTTACCAATTTCCATCTCTTCAACTTGTTGATTACGTTGAAAGAAGATTGGATGATTATGAGTTGTTGCTTCACGATCTATTCCACTTGGTGTACCATGCGCATACTTTTCTGCCAAATCGACAAACATTGTTAAAGCGTCATGATTCAACTTCTCATTAAAAAAGTTATATAATCCTCGAACTAAAGATACCGCGATTGCAGCACTTGAGCCTAGACCGCGACCAATTGGAATTGAGGATTTCAATTCAATCTGAAAATCTCTAACTGATTGATTAAGTTTCTGACAAACTGCTTTAATACACTCAACTAATCCCTGCATTTTCTCCGGCATCTGATCTAGTTCTCCTGAAAAGAACTGACTAATAAATTTCACTTTACCGATATGAGGTTTAATAATTGAGGTAACACTTAATGTGTTAAAAGGAATAGCAATCGCCGGCTCATTATAGACAACTGCGTGTTCCCCCATTAAAATTAACTTACTATGCGCTTGGCCGCTTGCGCTCTTTCTAGATGCATTAATCATAATTCGATTTACCTCTCTTTAATTATGCCATTACTCGCTCATTTTCTTTAACGAACATATTTCTCTATCCATACTATTATATTTTACTTATCTATCTTAATCAATGTTCGCAATCTAGTTCTAGTTTTGAGTTATTTCATGAATATTGCCTATTATAAGATTTTTTTATTTTCTAGTGGCTAAAATAGTGGTATGATTTTAAATATAACTATTTGTAGGGGGACATACCAATGAAGAAAACATTAACTTTAGCTGGCTCTGACTCTAGTGGTGGTGCTGGTATCCAGGCTGATTTAAAGACATTTCAAGAACATAACGTCTATGGTATGACCGCACTCACATCAATTGTTACGATGGTACCGGAAACTTGGACTCATCAGGTAACAGCAATTGATGTAAATCTAGTTGAAAATCAACTAGACACCATTTTATCACTAGGTATTGATGCAATGAAAACAGGCATGTTAGGCTCTGTTGATATTATTGAATTAGGCGCACATAAAATTAAAAAAAATAACCTAACTAATGTTGTTGTAGATCCTGTAATGGTGTGCAAAGGGGACGACGAAATATTACAGCCTGAAAATACTGTTGCTTTACGTGAACATTTATTACCTGTTGCTACAATTACGACACCTAATTTATTTGAAGCAGGTCAACTAGCTCAGACCGGACCTATTACGAATTTAGAGCAGATGAAAGAAGCAGCTAAAATCATTCTTGACTTAGGGGTTAAAAATGTTGTCATTAAAGGTGGATCTGCACTTAACCATGACAAGGCTGTCGACCTATTTTATGATGGTCATGAGTTTTTAGTTCTAGAAAAGGAAAAGCTAGAAACAAATAACAACCATGGTGCTGGTTGTACATTCGCTGCTGCTATTACAGCTAATCTTGCTCAGGGTAAGCCTATTAAAGAAGCAGTTATTCATGCAAAAGATTTTGTCTATGCCGCAATTCAAGCTGGCTTTAAATTAAATCAGTTTGTCGGATCTGTAAATCACGGTGCTTGGAATCAAGTAAAATAATAATGAGACAAACTCTAAAAACATTAAAAAACCTCTGAATTATTAAGTTCAGAGGTTTTTTTGACTAGTAACTATTTAACAATTCTATGGTAAGCTGGCTTTGGTTCGCCTTTTTCATCTAATACAAATGGCCAGTTTTTACGACCTCTAACTGGGAAGTCATTTAACCATGTGTATGCGTCTGAAATACCCCAGAAAGTAACTGATGTGATATGCTCTTGATATTTTGTAAATAAATCAAAGAAACGCTCATAACGCTCAGCTTGTAGGTGAAGCATCTCTTTTGTTGGCTCTTTAACGTCTGTACGTTCATCACCAAATTCAAATACAGATACATCCATTTCAGTAACATGTAACTGTAAGCCTAACTCACTATAACGCTTAATCGCAGCTTCAATATTTTCATAGCTAGGATCATATAGATTCCAGTGCGCCTGTAATCCAACACCGTGAATTGGCACGCCTCGATCTAGTAAACCTTTAACAAGTTGATAGATTTTCTCACGCTTCTCTGGATGTGATTCATTGTAGTCATTATAGAATAATAATGCATCTGGATCTGCTTCATGAGCAAATTTGAAAGCGTAGTCAATGAAGTCCTCACCAATAATATCGATCCACTTAGATTTACGTAGCATTTCTTCGCCACGATCCTCTACTGCTTCATTCACAACGTCCCAAGCATGAATACGTCCTTTATAGCGTGAAACAACAGCTGTAATATGATCCTTCATACGTTTTAATAGTTCTTCACGAGATACATCATTTCCATTCTCGTCTGTAAAGAACCAATCTGGCATTTGGTTATGCCAAACAAGTGTATGCCCGCGTAATTGCATACCGTTGTCTTCAGCGAATTGAATCATTTTATCTGCAACTTCGAAAGTAAATTTATTCGGTTCTGGTTGCATATGTTCTGGTTTCATTTCGTTTTCTGCCGTAATTGAGTTAAAATGTTTTGTCAATAACTCTTTATCATGATCAATTGTGTAAGCATTAACTGCTGCACCTACTAAAAACTTATCTTTAAAATGCTCTTTTAACGTTTTCATTATCCCATTTCTCCTTTAAACCGCGATTAACGGAATTCTGCTAGATCGTGGTTAAGTTGTTTTGTTGAGTGATAAATCGTTTGATAAAGTTTAAATAATTTTTCGTACTTTTGAACATTTTCTTGATTTGGTTTGTATGATCTTGTATATGAAACAAAGTCTTTTGCACAATCAGCTAGACTTGGGTACCATCCGCAGCCAACTGCAGCTAAAATAGCAGCACCCATTCCTGGTCCTTGCTCGTTAGCTAATGTTACTACTTCAGCATTGAAGATATCTGCTTGTGTTTGTAGCCACAATTCACTCTTCGCACCGCCACCAATAGCAACAACTTTAGAAACATTCTTCCCTTTGTTACGGAAGATTTCCACTGATTCATTTAAACTAAATGTAATGCCTTCAATTACAGCACGAGCAAAGTCTCCGCGCTTATGATTTGCGTGAACACCGATAAAGCTTGCACGGATTGCGCTATCTGGATATGGCGTTCTTTCTCCTACAATATATGGAGCAAAGAGCATTCCTTTTGCACCAACTGTCGAAGCTTCAGCCTCTTTTACTAATTCTTCAAATGAGATTTCATCTGCGAAAGTATCTTTGAACCAGCTTAAGCTATATCCAGCTGCTAATGTCACACCCATTGTGTAAAATGCATTTGGATCACCGTGGTTAAAGTAGTGTACTTGACCTTGGAAGTCCTTATCACCAGTTGCTTCATATGATAAAACTACTCCTGAAGTTCCAGTACTACTTAAAGTTAAGCCGTCTTCTAAAATTCCAGCACCAATCGCACCACATGCGTTATCTGCTCCACCAGCAAATACTTTACAATTTACAGTTAAGCCTGTTTCTTCAGCAACTTCTGGTAAGATCGTACCTGTTTGCTGATCAGAACCGACTAATGTTGGACAAAGTGAAAGTGGAATACCGTTCTTCTCACACATTTCTTCACTCCACTCTTTATCTGCAACATTTAATAATAATGTTCCAGCTGCATCAGAGTAGTCCATACTTAGGTCGCCAGCTAATGCATAACGAACGTAGTCTTTTGGAAGTAAGAATACTTTTGCTTTAGCAAATATTTCAGGTTCATGCTTCTTAACCCATAATAGTTTAGGTAATGTAAAGCCTTCTAATGCTGGGTTTTTAGTAAGTTCATGTAATCGGTCTAAACCAACGTTCTCTTCAATCTCACGACACTCTGCAGTAGTACGTGTATCATTCCATAAAATTGCACGACGAAGTGGTTTATGATCCTCACCTAATAGGACTAGTCCATGCATTTGGCCAGAGAAGCTTAAGCCCTCTACTTGACTTGGATCATCCATACGGCTTGTTAATTCTTTTAATGCTGCTTTTGTTTGTTTTACCCAATCTTCAGGATCTTGTTCACTGTAGCCTGGCTTGTCGTGATAAAGTGGGTAATCTTTTGATACTTCATCAACAACCTCACCTGTTTTAGAAACAAGTAAGACTTTTACCGCACTTGTCCCAAGATCAACTCCTAACACATAACTCATCTGATAACCTCCTTCTATATAAATCATGCGAATGGCGCCAAGCACTATTCGCATGATTTAGTAAGTATAATTAGATATTTAATAGATACTGGTTAATTCTAGCTTTGATCTTCTCAACTTGACCAGAGCGAATATTAATATCTTTCAAGTCGATTGCATGCGCTTCAAGCTCTTTAAGGTTAGTTTCGTTTGCAAGAATCTTCTTACCGATTTCAGAGTTGAATGTTTCATATCTTTCTTCGATAATATTTTCAAAGAATTTATCATCAATCATCTTTTGCGCTACAATTAGACCGACTGCGAATGCATCCATACCTGCAATGTGTGCATGGAATAGATCTTCTTTCTCGAATGAACCACGACGTACTTTAGCGTCAAAGTTCAATCCACCACGGCCTAAGCCTCCATTTTTCAGAATTTCATACATAGCTAGAGTTGTTGAATATAGATCTGTTGGGAACTCATCTGTATCCCATCCTAATAATGTATCACCTTGGTTAGCATCAACTGATCCTAACATACCAGCTTCACGTGCAACACGTAATTCATGCTCGAATGTGTGTCCTGCTAATGTAGCGTGGTTTGCTTCAATGTTGAACTTGATATGGTCTTGTAGGCCATACTGATGTAAGAATCCAATTCCTGTTGCAACATCAAAGTCATATTGGTGAGTTGTTGGCTCTTTTGGCTTAGGCTCGATTAAGAACTGAGCGTCAAAATCAATTTCCTTAGCGTAATCAATAGCCATATGGAATAGTCTTGCAAGGTTATCTTGCTCAAATTTCAAGTCTGTATTTAGAAGTGATTCGTAACCTTCACGACCGCCCCAGAATACATAGTTTTCTGCTCCTAATTCTTTACCAACCTCTAAACCTTTTTTAACTTTAGCAGCTGCATAAGCAAATACATCTGCGTTTGGTGAAGTTGCTGCACCGTGTGTCCAACGACGGTTAGTGAACATATTTGCTGTATTCCAAAGTAGTTTCACTTTACTATCTTTCATGTAGTCTTTAATCATTGCAACAATTTCATCAAGGTTCTTGTTTGATTCACGTAATGTATCACCTTCAGGTGCGATATCTACATCGTGGAATGCAAAGTAAGGTACACCTAGTTTTTCATAGAATTCAAATGAAGCATCTACACGAGCTTTTGCTAAATCCATTCCTTTTAGGTGATCCCATGGACGAATCGCAGTACCTGCGCCAAATGGATCAGTTCCATCAGCAACAAATGTGTGCCAGTATGCTACACCAAAACGAAGGATTTCTTCCATCGTCTTGCCACCGATTTTTTCTTCTGGATTATAGAACTTAAATGCATATGGGTTATCTGAGTGACGACCTTCATATTGTACTTTTGGGATATTATCAAAATACGCCATTTCTTAAAACCTCCTAATTAATAATTTCAGTAGTTTACAACTATTATTCTATCACCTTTTACTTAGTTAGTCTATCGAATTAACTAAGTTTTAAAAATAAATTTACCGCTTACATTCTTAGAATGAGAAATACCGTTTAGCATTGTAGTAACTAATGTCGCTCATGACTTGACCAACCAGTTCGCGATCATTTGGCACAAGGCCTTGTTCCACCCAATCACCTAATAAATTCGCTAATGTTCTACGGAAATACTCATGTCTAGTGTAGGACAACATACTTCTTGAATCTGTCAACATTCCAACAAAACTAGATAAAATGCCGAAATGCGCTAAATCATTTAACTGACGTTCCATACCCATTTTCTGATCGTTAAACCACCACCCTGATCCAAACTGAACTTTACCGACAACTTCTCCTGATTGGAAATTCCCAATAGCTGTAGCTATCACCTCATTATGATTTGGATTTAAATTATAGATAATTGTTTTAGGCAACTGATCAGTTACATCAATTGCATTCAACAATCCGTTTAGCGATTTAGCTAGATTAAAGTCATCTATTGAATCATAACCAGAATCTTTACCTATTTGTTTAAACATACGTTGATTATTATTTCTAATTGCTCCAATATGCCATTGCATAACCCAATTTCTTTGATGATAGGCATGAGCAAATAAGATTAACATCTCTGTTTTAAACTGATCGATCTCTGAACGAGATAAATCCTCGCCAAGGCGTTTCTTAGATAAAATTCTCTCTAGACGAATCGTTGTTGAACGAACAAATGGCAGGCGTTGGAGACCGTGATCTGCAAGTCGACAGCCTTTAGCATGAAATGATGCTACAATCTCATCGACTAGCTGCTTCATTTTGTCCCAATTTGTTACTTCAATCTGATAACGCTGTTCAACTTGAGTTAGATAATCTATAAAATCTTCTTCACCAATTTCAATGAGTCTGTCAGGTCTTAATGTTGGTAAAACTTTAGTCTTAAATTGATCATTCTGTCTAATACGATCATGGTGTTCAAGTGAGTCAAGTGGATCATCTGTTGTACAGATCGCCTCAACATTTGATCGGGTTATTAATGCTTGGGCACGGAAATCATCTTGCTGTAATAAGCGATTGGTTTCCTCCCAAACTTCCTTCCAATTTGATTCACTTAATAGAACATCAATGTTAAAATATCGCTTTAATTCTAAGTGAGTCCAGTGGTAAAGCGGATTACCGATTGTCTTCGGAACAACGCTAGCCCACTTTTGAAATTTCTCAATAGCAGGTGCATCACCTGTTATATAATGTTCATTAATACCTAGCGCACGCATTGCACGCCATTTATAGTGATCACCAGCTAGCCAGATTTCAGTAATCGTTTCATATTTTTGATTATTAGCTATTTCAGCCGGTGACAAGTGGCAATGATAATCAATAATCGGTAAATTCTTTGCGTAATCATGGTATATCCATTGAGCTGCTTCTGACTGTAATAAAAAATCATCATGAATAAAAGGACGCATGCTGTGTCTCCTTTATATAATTTCTATTATTAAAAATGACTAGCGGTCAATTAGAGTTGATTTTCCTAATAAATCGTTTAGTTCTTCTTCTGTTGGGGCGCCTTCCCAATCTCCTTTAAATTGAGTCGCATACGCACCCATTGTATTCGCTGTAACTAACGCTAACTCTAACTGAGACAAGGTGATATTTTTCAAATCCCCTTTTAATAGCTCATGCAATAAGCCTGCACAAAACGCATCACCTGCACCAACTGAATCAATAACATGTTCAATTTTGAATGCCGGCTTCGCTATTGTTTTGCCTTTTAATGATGCATAAGAACCTTGTTCACCTTTTTTAATTACAATTAAATCAACACCAAGTTCGTGAATCTGTTTAACGGCATCCTCTGTTGATTCCACTTCTGGATATAGGAAAGCCAATTCATCTTCGCCCGGCATAAAAATTGTACTATATGGTAAAAGCCTTAATAACTTCTCTTTCGCTTCTTCCTTTGACCATAGTTTAAAACGGATATTAGGATCAAATGACACAGTTAGACCGAGCTCACGGGCTCTTTTCATGATAGCTTCTGTCAATAAAAAGGAGTCGTGACTTAAGGCAGGTGTTATACCAGTCATATGTAAATGTCTTGCACCTAATAACCATTGATCATCAAAGTCATCAACTGATAAATGACTTGCAGCAGAATGCTTTCTGTAATAATAAACAGCAGGATCACGTAATGGTCTTGCTTCTTTAAAAAAGACCGCAGTTGGATTTTCGCTATCTGTTATTACATGCTCAACATTCACGTTCTCTGCTTGCAACGTTCTTAGAATGAGTTTTCCAAATGGATCATTTCCTAATTTACTGATCCATCGAACAGGGTGGTTGAGTCGCGCTAATGCTAGCGCGACATTTGATTCAGCTCCACCAATTGATTTTAGAAAATATTGTGAATCTGTAATTTTACCTTGCGAACTCGGTTGAAATAAAACCATTGTTTCGCCTAAAGTTACAACATCAGTCATTGGAAACACCCTTTGCAAGCTCTCTGTATTGCTTTGCAACTGATTCGATTGACTCAAAATTACCATCATTAATTTTATTTAAATCAACTAGTTGACTGCCTAATC
Source organism: Amphibacillus xylanus NBRC 15112 (assembly GCF_000307165.1). Lineage (NCBI taxonomy): Bacteria > Bacillati > Bacillota > Bacilli > Caryophanales > Bacillaceae > Amphibacillus > Amphibacillus xylanus. The sequence goes on along the minus strand of NC_018704.1, from coordinate 272,876 downwards.
CAATAGCAGCAGCACCATTCTTAATGAACGATTGGATGTTATCTAAATTCACACCACCAGTTGCCATAAAATCGATATGGCTGAGTGGGCCTTTTAAGTTCTTAATATATGACGCTCCCATTGATCCAGCTGGGAAAATCTTAACAAAAGAGCAACCTAGTTGATTAGCTCGTTCTGCCTCAGTTGGTGTGAGTACACCTGGGAACATCGGAATATTTTGTGTTTGGCAGTATTTAACTACTGCTTCATCTAAGTTAGGTGACACTAAGAATTGCGCACCTGCTTCAATTGCTTTTTTAGCCATTTCAACACTTAATACGGTTCCAGCACCAACAAATACGTCTTCACCTTTGAAGTAACTACTAACCTCTTTTATTTGTAGGTCGGCATTTGGTGCATCCATAGTTATTTCAATAAAATTAATCCCGCCACGAACAACTGCTTTAGCCGTTTCAATCGCAGCTGCATTTGGCACCTTTCTAAATATAGCTACTAATTTATCTCTTTTTAATGCAGTTAGCATCTTGATTGAACCCCTTCCTAAACGCCTGAGTATGCCATGAATCCACCATCAATTGGCACGCTAATACCAGTAACAAACCCACTATACTCATCATCAGCTAACCATAATAGTGCACCGTGGAGATCTTCAGGTTTTCCAAGGCGGTTCATAGGTGTTTGTGATAAAATTTTTGTCGTACGTGGCGTAAATGAGCCATCTTCATTTGTTAACAGTTGACGATTTTGTTCTGTTAAGAAGAAACCAGGTGCAATAGCATTAACACGGATTCCAGTTTCTCCGAAGTGAACAGCCATCCATTTAGTAAAGTTTTCGATACCAGCTTTTGCCGCACTATATGCTGGAACTTTTGTCATTGGAGATGGTGCACTCATAGATGACATATTAATAATTGACCCTTTAGTTTTTAATAATTCCTTTGTAAATACTTGAGAAGGAATTAATGTACCCATGAGGTTCAAATTAAACACATGATTAAAGCCATCAACTGTTAAATCAAAGAAGCTTCTAACTTCCTCATTCGCTACGTCAGCCTCATTATAATATTCATTTGTTGTCGATCCACCAGGGTGATTTCCACCCGCACCATTAATCAAGAGATCAACACGTCCAAATGCCTTAATAACTTCATCTTTAGCTTGCGTAACAACATCGTGCTTTGTTACATCACAAAATACTGAAATGGCTTCACCACCAGCATCGTTGATTGCTTCAGCAGTTTGATCGCCATATTCTTTTGGATAATTAAGGATTGCAATTTTCATTCCATGTTTAGCTAATTCTTTAGCCATCGAGCCACACAGAACTCCTCCGCCACCTGTGACTACTGCAACTTTCCCTTTTAAGTTATGATGTATTGGCTTCATGCTTACCTTTCCTCCTCTAGAATATCCCAAATACCTTGAATATAGCTTGCTCCCAATGCACGATCATATAATCCATAACCTGGACGACCTTCTTCGCCCCAAATCATACGACCATGGTCTGGACGCCAATAACCTTTGTAATTATTTTTGTGTAGAACTTTAATAATCCCTTTAACATCTACTGATCCAGTTTCGTCTTTATGGGCAACCTCATGGAAATCGCCTTTTTCATTGTGTTTAACATTTCGGATATGAAGGAATGGCGCTCGATCCATTGCTGTATATTTATCAAAAATAGCAACTAAATCATTATCTAGATTTGCACCGAGTGAACCAGAGCATAGTGTTAGACCGTTTTCAGGCTCATCAACAGCCTTGATAATTCGTTCTAAATCGGCGTCGTTTTTCACAATTCTAGGTAATCCAAATACTGACCAAGGTGGATCATCCGGGTGAATAGCCATTCGGATATTACACTCTTTTGCTACCGGGATAATTTGCTCTAAGAAGTATACTAGATTATCAAATAATCTTTCCTCAGTCATACCTTCATATTGTTCGAATAACTTCTTAATTCCCGCTAATCTTTCTGGCTCCCAGCCAGGCATAGCATGACCTTTAGAGCCCTCTAAAATGTTCTTAATTAGCTCATTAGGATCAATTCCTTCGACTTTATCTCGCTCGTAAGCTAATGCATTAGACCCGTCCTCTAATGGCATAGCTAAATCTGATCTTGTCCAATCGAAAATCGGCATAAAGTTATAGCAGATAACTTTAATACCGTATTTACTTAATGTACGCATCGTTGATTTATAGTTCTCAATATAGCGATCGCGAGATGGTAGACCTAATTTAATATCATCATGAACGTTAACACTTTCAATTACCTCAAGCTCCAAACCTGCTGCGTTAGCTTGCTCAACTAAATTTTTTACATCTTCTTCTGGCCAATCTTCACCAGCAGGGATATGGAAAATACCACCGACTACCCCTGTTGCGCCTGGTACTTGTTTAAAGTATGGAAGAGGAATGTGATCGTCTCTTCCATACCATCTAAATGTCATTTTCAAAGCTAATACCTCCTAATTAATATATTTTTCGATTATGCTCATCGGCAATGCCTGACTTACGGTAAAAGTAAGTATTAATTGTATCGCGCCATTCTTTAGCTGACCATAACTGATGCTCTAAGCGCTCTTTAACATCTTGATAGCGTCTCTGATCAATTTTATCTTCTAGGCTTGTCCAGTGTTCAATCATTTCTTCTACCTGCTCAACACCTTTAAAATGGGTGTCATAAATGTGTTGAATAACTGTTTTCCCACTTTGTAGTACATGTGTATATGGTACATGGTGGAAGAATAATAATAGCTCATCTGGGCATGTTTCAATAGATTCATAAAGTTCTTGGTTCTCTTTATAGTACTGGCCTGTATAGCCTGTTCCAGTAGCGATTGTTCGATCTACACCAATACCATTTCGATCTGCATAGTGGTACGTGCCCCACATATCATATTCATAACCATCAATATTTGGTCCGTAATGGTGGCTCACATTAACCATCCAACCAATTCCTAATGGTGATGTATAGTTTTCATATGCTTCCCAAGACGGCATAACCATCTTCATAATTGTTTCAATTAATTGTGGATCATGACCAAATGTTTGCTTAATCCACTCCATTGCAATCTCTTCAGCCGTTAAGTCTGGGTTCCAAATTAATCGACCGTAGCCATATAGGTTTAATTGAGCCATCGTATGACCCGTCCAGTTATAATCAATCCCAACATTCGAAACAGCTACGATACCAGCAATTTTATTGTCAAAAACTTCACCACTAACAATATCCTTAACCTTCGTGCCTTTTCCTTTAGCATACGTGTCAAACTCTAATACTTCTTTCCACTGTGGGATTAAATAAACTAAGTGACGTTGCTGTCCTAAGTACTCTTGAGCAATCTGGAACTCTAAGAATTGATTCGTATCTTTCAATTCACCAATTAACGGTGATACTGGTTCACGCACTTGGAAATCCATTGGTCCATTTTTAATTTGTAAGACAACGTTATCATTAAATTTACCATCTAACGGTTTAAAGTGATCATAAGCAGCTCGCGCACGATCTGTTTTACGATCACGCCAGTCTTGTTTGTTGTTGTAAACAAAACAACGCCAGATTACAATTCCACCATATGGTTCAAGAGCTTTCCCTAGCATATTTGCACCTTCAGCATGGTCACGATTGTAAGTAAATGGTCCTGGACGGTTCTCAGAGTCTGCTTTAACTAAAAATCCACCTAAATTAGGTACAACCTCATAAACTCGTTTTGCAGTCTTCTCCCAAAAAGCAATGACATTTTCGTCTAGTGGATCTGCTGTGTCAAGTACACCTAATTCTATTGGTGCTGCATAATTAATACTTAGATACATGGTAATTCCGTATTGGTTAAAGATATCTGAAGTTAATTTAACATCAGCCAAATATGTGTCAGTTACAAGTTCTGTTTCGATTTTATGAACATTGACATTATTAATCGTCAAAGCGTTAATACCAACTGAGCTCAATAAACGTGCATAATCATGAATTCTCTGTCTATCTTTAATAAATTTATAGTCTTTAAAAAAGAAAGATTCGCCAGCATAACCACGTTCAACAGAGCCATCCATATCATCCCAATGATTGATCATGCGGATTTTATTTTTAGGTGTTTCCTTAATTGATAGATTATCTAATGATTTACGTTGTTGAATTAATCGTAGAACATGGAAGATTCCATATAGAATTGCTCGTGATGAGCCACCTGTTAGTGTTAATAGGTTTTCAGATGAATCAATCGTGTAAGTATCTTCTTGATAGCTAGCATCAAGCTTTAGGATAAGTCCTTGATCTAATTCTGATCCAACATCAACAGCCGAATTCATTTGTAACATTGATCCTAATGCTGTCTGCCACTCAATTAAAGCGTTATCAATTATTTCATCACAATCTAAGTTAACCGCCACATTCTTTAAGTAAGCACTTACATTAGATGCATAAGATTGATCTTCTATCGGCTCATACTGTAGCCAAGCACGATAGCTTGTTAACATTTCCTCAGAAAGCATGTCTACCATTCTTTCTGATGCTCTAAATTTAACCACTTATATTTTCCTCCTCAGATAAGTATATTCATAGTTGTTCTTCTATTATCTTACTTTATTATAAAACTAATTAACACCAATATGATTGCTAATCTTTAGATAAAAACAGAGCGCCAAGGCAATTTGCCATGACGCTTCTATATATTTTATTAATCTTAACCTTTTACCCCACCAATTGTTAAACCTTTTACAAAGTACTTTTGTAAGAATGGATACACACAGATAATTGGTACGGATACCACAATTGTCATTGCTGCACGAACTGCCTGTGGTGTAACAGTTTCAACAACCCCTGCTGTTGCGGCTTGCATTGCACCTTGCATGTCTCCACCGGAGTTGAATGCGGCGTTGGAGTTACTTAGAACCTTCATAAGCTCATACTGTAATGTACTTAATTCTGGAATTGACGAGTTGTAAATAAATACGTCAAACCATTGGTTCCATTGTCCAACAGCAATAAATAGTGATACTGTTGCAATAACCGGAATTGATAAAGGTAACGCTATTTTGAAGAACTGAACAAAGTCTCCAGCTCCATCCATTTGAGCTGATTCAAACAATGATTTCGGAACGTTTTCCATAAATGAACGGATAACGATAATGTTAAATACACCAATTAAACTTGGAATAATATAGATCCAGAAAGTACCGATTAAACCTAAATCACGGTGTAATAAATACGTCGGGATTAGACCTGGGTTCATATACATCGTTAATACAAATATGATAGTTGTAAAACGACGTAATACAAAGTGCTCTCTTGAAATTGCATAAGCAACACACGCAGCAGCGAATACACCTGTTGCTGTACCGATTACTGTTCTTAATACTGAGGTTAATCCAGCACGTAATACTTGTGCATTTTCAAAAACGTGTTGATAGTTATACGTAGTAAATTGTCTTGGCCAGAGTCTGATGCCACCTCTAACCGTGTCTGTAGCTGAGTTAAATGAAATCGCCAGCGTATTAAGCATTGGATATAACATCACAACGATTAATAACAACATAATGATTAAGTTTACTGTATCAAAAACGAGATCATCGACGCCTCGTCTTTTACCTGATAATTTTTTCAAAAAATCCATGATGACCCTCCTCTAGAATAATCTTGCTTCTCCGAGTTTTGCAGAAATCTTATTCGCAGTGAACAAGAAAATAAAGCTTACTACTGTCTTAAACATACCCGCAGCAGTTGCTAACGAGAAGTTTGCCATTGATATACCATATCGTAGTACGAAAATATCTATATTCTCCGCATAATCCATGTTCATTGGGTTCATCAATAGATATTGTGCTTCAAATCCAGATTCAAGTACATAACCAAGGTTCATGATTAGGAGGACAATAAAGACCGATTTAATTCCTGGTAATGTGATGTAACGAATTTTTTGTAGTCTTGTTGCACCATCAATATCAGCAGCTTCATACTGCTCTTGGTCGATTGAAGTAATCGCGGCTAGATAAATGATTGAGTTCCAACCAACGTTCTTCCAAACGTCAGATGCACCAATGATACCCCAGAAATACTTACCAATCCCCATCCACATGATTGGTTCATCAATGAGACCTAAATTCATAAGTAAAACGTTGATAATTCCATCTTCCATTGATAAAGCTTGAGAAACTAGTCCAGCAACAACAACCCATGATAAGAAGTGTGGCATGTAACTAATTGTTTGAACAACTCGTTTGAACTTTAAGTTTCGAATTTCATTTAGTAAGATCGCAAGTGCAATTGCTGTTGCAAATCCTAAAACTAAGTTAATAAAACTCATTGCTAACGTGTTACGTAATATCTCTAGGAAACGTTGATCTTTAAATAAGAGTTTAAAGTGATCAAATCCTGCCCACTCTTGATCAAACATACCACGTGCTGGTTTGAATTTTTGGAATGCCATTACCCAGCCCGTTAACGGTAAATATTTAAAAATAAATAACCATATTAGAAACGGAACTGTCATTATAAGTAGTTCTTTTTGATCTTTACATACTTTGATGAATTCTTTAAATGTTCTCCTTTGACCTTTTCGTTTTGTGCCCTTTACTTCGCCCAAAGGATTAACTGGTTGTGCCAAAATATTCGACCTCCTTGAAATGCTCTCTACGTAATGTATTCATTAATTTAGAAAAATAAACCTACCTACTATTAAACAGCAAGTAATCTATCACTGTGATTAGCTCGACCGCGACTATCTCTATCTTATATTGCTGAAAATCTAAGATGCCTGAACCCATATCGCCTTTAGTTGAGTAAATCCTATGATCAACACTTGTCTATTTTTCCAAATTAATGACTCAAAATAGACTATGGTTACAATTAGTATAGAATTTCTCCTTTTAAAATAAGGCCTATGGCAAGCTTGAGCTTGCCATAGCCTTATCACCTAATCAATTAGTCAAATTGCCAGATACCGTTTACACGGTTCTTAACAGTCTCAGTAAAGAATGCTTCATACTCATCTAGATATTCAATTGAGCGGTATGCATCTTTAAAGTCATTCCACTCTTTTTCGAAGTCAGCAGGGTCAGCTAACACAATACGTGGATAGTGACGCTTAGTAACTTCTTGAGCTTTCTCGTCGAATAATGCTGGCTCAGATCCCGCAGGAACGTTTGCACTCCATGCTGGGTACCAAGGACGATCTTGTGGCTCTGCGAATAATTGTGAGTATGTTTCAACTCCATAAGCACCTAGTACTTCTTTATCATATTCGTCATACTCTAGAGCAGCAACTGCTGGTTGAGCAGATGGTAATAGGGCGTTTCCATCTTTAAGTGAACCTTGAAGACGTGGCCAGTCCCACTCAAATGTAGTCATACCATACTCTAGACGGAAGTCTTGGTCAGCAACAAGTTCAACTTGCTCTTCTGTACGGTAGAACATTCCATTTTCATCAACTTCGTGGTGCTCACCTTCGTTACCCCAGCTGATAAGTTTTTGGTTTTCTTCTCTAACCAAGTTATCTAAGAATTGAATAATTCTTTCTGGGTTATCAGCGTTAACACTGATACCAACACCACGGTTTTGTACGAATGCTGGTGGATCTAGATACTGATCTTCGATACCTTCTTCAATTACAATTGGAAGTGGTACAAATTCACGGTATGGCTCGTCTAACTCTTCAAGAGCTGTTCTAGCTGAACCAAATTGCCATCCATAAGCAAAGAATGAAAGTACACGTCCTGAAGATACTTTAGCTAAGAAGTCGTCTAAGTTCATAACGAACATTTCTTGGTCTAAGTAGCCTTCAGCGTTAAGTTCGTTTAGTTTCTTCAACCACTCATATGCAACATCAGAGTCACCATATACAGTAGCTTCATGAGTTTCCATATCTACTTGAACACCACCGTCGTTCGGAAAACCAGCTAAGTGGTTAGGGATGTTTGAGAATGTAAACCAGTTTGTATCATAAGTTAAACCTGTGAACGGAATTGTGTTCATGCCGTCGATTTGTGGATTCTCATCAGCATAAGCTGTGATTAATTCGAATAACTCATCAACAGTAGTAATTTTCGGATAGTCGTTTACACGTAATACGTCACGTTGTACCCAGAAAGCACCTTGGTTGATGTTTGGATCTGGAATATACTCGTTAACGTTTACTCCGAATGGTAAGTAGTAAATATTACCGTCAGTCATTGTAATACGATCTAGATATGGGCCATAAACTTCAAGAAGGTTTGGACCATGCTCTTCTAATAAATCATTTAAAGGAATGAAAGCTCCAGCGTCTAACATCATTTCAATACCGTGGTCAGGAACGATTAGGTCAGGATATGTTCCACCTGCAACCATAACACCTAACTTCTCCATTAAATCCCCTACAAGGTATTCAACTTGGAAGCTAACTCCTGTTTCTTCTAAGAACTTCTGTCCAAGGAAAGTATCTTTAGTATTGATATCTTGTCCAGTAGCTCCAACGAAGTAATGGTACTCAACTTGTGGATCTGTTGTGTAGCCAAGACCTTCATCTTCAGCTCCATCATCTTTTGTTTCATCATCTTTTGTTTCTGCAGTACCTGGCTCATCATCGGTACTTACTTTGTTATCGCTATCGTCGCCACATGCTACAAAGAACACGAGTAGACCGATAATCAATAACAGTAATAATGATTTCTTTTTAAACACTTTACTACCCCTTTCTCACTTTAAAGTTTTTAGCTTTCTTAAATGAAAGCACTTTCATTATATCGTTCCGAACCAAAAATATCACCAGTACAAACTAAAGGGGTAACCCTAAAAAATATAGGCGTTAAATATTAACTATAGATTCTTACTATAAATATAGTTCGTTAGACTCATAGTTTTATATTCCAAGAGAATCCATGTAGTTAATTATGCCTATTTTGTTGTCACATAGCTGTAACGATTTGAAATATAAACTTAAAGTTACTTAGTTAATTTAATATTGCACCTATTAGATCTTAATTATGACCTGCTTTCGCCTAAACATATTCACCCATACAAAAAGCCGTTTGAATTTTCATGATAGCTAGCCTTTAACTACTCAAAAAGTATATTCCTTTATAAGAAAAGCCGACCTACACTAATTAACACTAGTGTGATCGGCTTAATATAAATCTAATTATATTTGATTTGATTCAATTGGTAAGTGAATTCTAATTGTTGTTCCTTGATTCACTTCTGTAGATATTTTAAATTTAAACATATCTCGATAGTAAAGCTTTAAGCGATAGTATACGTTTTGAATACCTACACTTTCCCCCATATCTTGTTCATTCTCTAACTGAGATTCTATTAATGCCAACCTCTCTGGCGGAATTCCAACGCCATTGTCTGTTATAGTAAAGACTATTTCCTCACCTTCACGGAAGATAGAAATATGAATTGATCCCTGCTCTTTTAATGGTTCTATACCGTGAATACTTGCATTTTCAACAAACGGTAAAAACGATAAGTTAGGAATAGCTACTTCACTAATATCAGGATCAACTTCAACACTATAGACTAATTTATCACCAAAGCGATATGCTTGAATCTCTAAAAATGACTTAATTAAATGAACCTCTTCCTTAACCGTCACCCAATCTCTACCCCAAGTTAATGAGTTTCGGAAGATTCCAGCCATATTTTCAATAATTGCAGCTGTTTCCTTTTCCCCCTTAATTAGGCTCCTCATACGAATTGTTTCTAATGAGTTAAATAGGAAATGCGGATTAATCTGACTTTGCAGCGCACTTAGTTGCGCTTGTTTTTCTTTAATCTCTAAATCTTTTTTCTCAATATTAGCTCTAAATACTTCATTAAATAGCTTATTAATCTGTCGAGTCATCCGATTTATTTGTCGCGTTAATTGACCAATTTCATCTTTTGAATTCACATATGGATATTCTTCAAAATTATGTTTTTCTATATCCTTCATGTGCACAACAATGTTCTCTAAACGAGAATGGAACGACCTTGAAATATATACAATCACAATTGTTGGTAAGATTAAATTGAATAGACTTAAAATGATAATTAATTGACTTGACTCAATCAACTCACTAGTAAACTCAGACGAGTCGACCACAGCGATAATCTCCCAATCATCAAAATAACGATCATGTAATCCTCGACTCTTAATAATATATCTTTCAGAGAACTGATTCCTATCAAATGATAGTGGTTCATTTTCCCAATTAATCGAAGGATTACTCGAGTAGATAATCATTGAGTCTTGATTCACTAGATAAAAATCACCTTGTAGGGTGACATTATTTAACGCTTTACTGATCGCATCAGGATTTATATCAATTTGAATAAATTTTTCATACTGATTATATAGGTAATAATAATCTAACTCTATAAATACAGACATTTCTAGCGAGTTATCAGCATCGATCCCCATATATACATATGGATGATTCGACAATTTCATCTTGTTATACCACTCGTTTTCTCTAACAGCGTCTGATAGTTCGACTATTCTACCGGCACGCAAAATAGTCGGGTTATCTGTATAAAAATTAAGATCAGCCACAGAATTATATAATGGTGTTGATGTATTAAATTGACGAATCACTTGATTAAACGATTCGATATATTCAATCGGAGAAATATAATCCCTATCAAAGAAATCATATAGTCTATTATCAAGATATAGCGTGGTTGCTAGTCCAACGGCTTGATCAGTAATATTCGTGAAATCCTGCTGAGCTTGGCTTAAGATCAGATCTATATCTTCTTCCTTTTGTCCTACAAATCGATTTGTGATTTCTATATAAAATGCGGAGTTCGTTACGATAATAGGCATGAGAACGGATAAAAAATATATTATTAAAAACTTATTTCGGATTTTCAAATCATTAAATGACTGTAATATTTTCCTCAAGTCAACCCGCTCCCTCTAGCCTCGTTCACAATTAATCATCTGAAGATTTAAAGTTCTTTTTAATTTGCTGCCAAAAATACTTGATTGAGTATTCATTATTTTCAATTCGTTCCCTTTTACGATCAATACGACGAAATGCTTGGACAGATGTCCACATCATTAACCAACCAGTTACACTCATTGAATAGAATGGAATTAATCCAGGTACAAATAAAAACAGTCTTAGCGCCAGGTACAAAGCAATAACTAGCGTAATTAACGCAAAAGGACTTGATATCGCAATAACAATTGTTGTTCTAAAGTAATGTAATAACGGCATTTTAAAATGAACATAGACCGGGAATAAAAATAGCGCCAAAAGAATAAATAAAACGACGGCGACATACCACCCAATTAAAATGAAAATTCTTTCTGTACCGGTAACCGTACCTAAGTATTGATAGTTAAACCAAATAATATATCCTAGCACACCTAATAGATAACCAAGAATATTTGCCTTAAGAAAATCAGCTTTATAGCTCGACCAAAACTGCTTGAAAATTGATATATCTGGCTCACCAGTTAACCATTTTCTTAACACTGATAACAGTGCCACAGTAGCTGGGAATATCCCAAAAATACCTAATCCTAATAATGAAAATCCTAACCATAGGATATTTACATATGCCATACGCCAAATCCACTCAGCGACACGGTAAAATCTTGTTGATATTATTCCATAATTATTATCACTCAATTGACTTCTCTCCTATAACCATTCTTCTAGTAATTTTCTTGCTGCTTGTTCATGTGGAGTAGAAGAAACAATTCCTGTTACTAATCCACTTTCAACTTTAAAACCAGTAAATTCGTAAAACGCGGTCCCTTCATTTAATGGCACTAAATATAAATGCTCGCCTGTTCCTTCTTCATTTTCGACCACATAATTCGTTTTTGTCTCTTCATCAACTAGATCATAAAATTCATCTAGTGGTAATAACCCATATGGATCTAATAAAGGCTTATCTAACCAACCATCGACAATAAACATATCTACTTCTCGACTAACAATTTCAACAGTTAAACGATCAAAATTTGCCATCGTCATAATCACTTCAACATTTAAGCCTTCTTCAATCTCTTCACTTAGAATTTCTTCTACATAGCTTTGAAGCGGCTCTTGATAATCCAATGGAACACTAGATAAAAACATGACTTTAAATGTATCTGGATCATGATTTCCCACACCACCAAACGTACAACCAGACAATACTAACAGTAACATAAAGCTTATTAATATTTTTTTCAATTAAACTACTCCTTGTTCAGGTTCTTTGTATATTAAGCAATCCAGCTTGAAACAATAGGTTGAATATACCAAGTATAAAGCGTAAAGATTACATAATATGCAACGCTTAATAAGAAATATGCACGGCCATTAAGTTGACGATCTTTAAAATGTCGAAATCTAGATATTAAGATAAACGTTATCGCCACACCTAATCCAAAGTGAAGTGCATGTCGGTCTTCACTAAATAAATAAAATCGAAAAACAAGCGCATATATAATAACCATTATAATCATTTTTACTCTATTATCCATCAATATACCCCTATCTCTACTATATAATATATACATCATAACATCTAAAAAAGCGCTTACACCAAAGAAGAATTAAATAGCTTTCTTAAGAAACTATATTCCTTACAGCTATATAACTTAGTTTTTTAGATAGATTAGGATAAATCTTTAATTTTTGCATTAAATTCTAAAGAGTTTATACTAGTATTTAAGCGCTTTCTTTTGTATCATATAAAATGGTTAGCTAGCTTTATATCACTAATTTTATTAATAACGCTTATACTCGCTAATATACTTTTAGATGATTTAAGCGATTATTCTCTATCAAACTTAACATAAGGAGGTAATGAAATGAGAAAAGGAGCCTACTATACAAATGAATACCGAAATCTATTTGTAGAATTAGGTATTGATGAAAAAGACGTTGAGGCTAAGGTTCAAGATACTTGGGATCGACTATTTACAGATAAGTATCCTGAAACTCAAATTTACTTTGAAACAGATGACGACATGGGGTACATGGTTGATACCGGTAATAATGACGTTAGAACTGAAGGTCAATCATACGGTATGATGATGGCTGTTCAGATGGATCGTCAAGATGTATTTGACCGTATTTGGAAATGGTCTAAGAAATATATGTATATGGATGAAGGCTTGCATAAAGGTTACTTTGCATGGTCATGCCAACTTGATGGAACAAAGAACGCTCACGGACCAGCTCCAGATGGAGAAGAATATTTTGCTATGGCACTTTATTTCGCTTCAAAACGATGGGGTGATCGTGAGGAACCATTTAACTATTCAGAACAAGCAACTAAATTACTAAGTGATTGTCTCCATAAAGGTGAAAATAACGATGGCCATCCTATGTGGGATCCAAATAACAAATTAATTAAATTCATTCCTGAAGTTGATTTTTCTGATCCATCATATCACTTACCTCACTTCTATGAGCTATTTGCTGAAATGGCTGCAGAAGAGGATCGACCATTTTGGAAAGAAGCTGCTAAAGCAAGTCGTGATTACATACGTCTAGCAGCTCATGATGAAACAGGTCTATCGCCTGAATATGCATTTTATGATGGCTCACCAAACCATATTCGTGGTTTTGGAGATTTCTTCAGTGATTCATATCGCGTTGTTATGAACGTTGGTTTAGATAATGAGTGGTTTGCTGATCCGAATACTCCGGTAGAAGTAAACGAAAAGGTTCAAAAGTTCTTCAAAGATATTCCTGTTGAAGACTACCGTCGTTATAAGATTGATGGTGAACCATTTGAAGAAAAATCATTACACCCTATCGGTTTACTAGCATCACTTGCAATGGCATCACTTGCTACTGAAGGTGAACTAAGTGACTATTATGTTAAGAAGTTCTGGGAAACACCATTGCGTACTGGTGGAAGAAGATACTACGATAACTGCCTATACTTCTTTAGTTTGCTATCATTAGCTGGTAAATTTAGATTATGGAAATAATGGAGGTTGTTTAATTGAAAATTCAAAACCCTATTTTGACAGGATTTAACCCAGATCCAAGTATTTGTAGAGCGGGGGAAGACTATTATATTGCTACATCTACTTTTGAATGGTTCCCTGGAGTAAGTATTCATCACTCGAAAGACCTTAAAAATTGGAAGTTAGTTTCGCGACCATTAAATCGCACATCATTGTTAGATATGAAAGGAAACCCTAACTCTGGTGGTGTTTGGGCTCCACAACTATCATACTATGATAATCAATTCTGGTTAATCTATTCAGACGTTAAAGTAACTGATGGAAACTGGAAAGATGTAACTAACTATCTAACAACTTGTGAAACTATCGATGGTGAGTGGTCTGAGCCAATTCGCTTAAATAGCTCAGGATTTGACCCATCTCTATTCCACGACCCAAATACAGGTAAAAAATACTTAACTAACATGTACTGGGATCACCGTGAAGGACACCATAACTTCTATGGTATCATCATGCAAGAATACGATCATGAGCAACAAAAATTAGTAGGTGAGAAGAAACTTATTTTCAAAGGAACAGATGTTAAGCTTGTAGAAGCACCACACCAATACTATATTGATGGATACTACTACTTATTAACAGCTGAAGGTGGAACTAAATATGATCACCAAGCAACAATTGCACGTTCGAAAAATGTTGATGGTCCATATGAAGTTCACCCAGAGAATCCGTTGATCTCATCATTTGCACATCCAAGAATTACGTTACAAAAGGCAGGTCACGGTTCGATCCTTCATACACATACTGATGAGTGGTTCTTTGTTCACTTAACGGGTCGTGTACTACCGAAGGAAACAGATCCATTACTAGATCCACGTGGATATTGTCCATTAGGCCGTGAAACAGCAATCCAACGCTTAGAGTGGAAAGATGGCTGGCCATATATCGAGGGTGGAAACTATCCTAAAGATGAAATTGAAGGACCAAAAATTGAAGAACAACCATTTGATCCAGTCCCAGTTAAAGAAGATTTCGATGGTGATAGCTTACCATTAGACTTCCAAACATTACGTATTCCACTTGGTGAAGATATTGTTACATTAAAAGAAAGACCAGGTCATTTACGTATTCGTGGACGTGAATCATTAACATCTCTGTTTACACAAGCATTGGTTGCTCGTCGTTGGCAAGACTTCCAGTTTACAGCTGAAACTAAAGTTGAATTTAATCCAGAGACATTCCAACAAGCTGCTGGTTTAGTTAACTACTATAACACTGAAAACTGGACATACCTTAACGTTACTTATCATGAGGAAAAAGGACGTATCCTAGATATTATGACAATGGATAACACGAGCTTTGCTCAACCAATCAAAGGTTCTGAAGTAATCCTTCCTCAAGATGATAGCGCAGTGTACTTACGTGTAGAAGTAGATTATAACGATTATCAGTATTCATATAGCTTAGACGGTGAAAACTGGCAAGCAATTGGCCCTGTATTCAAGTCATATAAATTATCTGATGACTATATTCAAGGTGGTGGATTCTTCACTGGTGCCTTCGTTGGAATGGCTGTTCAAGATACATCTGGTGAGAATTTACATGCTGATTTCGACTACTTTGTGTACGATCCTAAAAAATAATTTTAAATAAATCATTAAGAGGCTGGGACATAACTCAGCCTCTTAATATATAAAAAAACAAATCCGAACGATTATTGAACTGCCCCCTGTCTACTTGACAGGGGGCAGTTCATAATCTGTTCGGATTTTATTTTAATTATTCAATTGTCTGTTAATTAATAATTCTCTGGCGATATTTAGATGGTGTGCTTCCTTCCATCTTCTCAAATTGTGTCACGAAGTAATCTGGACTTCCGAATCCTACTTTTTCAGCTACTTCATAAATTCGCATATCCGTCTGACGTAAAATTTGCTTTGCCTTTTCAATTCTCACTTCTAATAAATAGTCTTTAAAATAAACACCATAAGTCTTCTTAAATAGTTGTCCTAGATATACTGGGTTCATATAAAACTTACTAGCTATTTTCTTTAATGTTAAGTTTTCATTATAGTGTTTATCAATGTAACGCTTAACCTTATAGATATCCCCATTGAATCGTTCTTTACTTAACCTACAGAGGATTTCTCCAGCTTTAATAGCGTAGACTTCTAACTCTTGCTTTAATTCTAATAAAGTTTTCTTCTGTTCAAATAATTCTATTAATGATATGAGTTCATTTTCTGAATTTTCTTCACCAGCTAATTGATGAATAGTAGATTCTAGTTTCTTCTCTAGTTGAAACAGGAACATCTTTACAGAGTCAATAGATACACCAAAGTTTTGGACTTCCGCGACCCACTTCTCAACCTGTTTTCTAATTTCCTTCGGCTTGTTTTCTTCAATTTTTTCAATTAATTCTGTCACTAATTTGTAATCCAAAGGTTTGTTCTCAGCATGGTTTTTGGCAATATCATCATTGTACATTAATGGATGATCTTCTAGCTGGATATAACGACGCTCACTCGTAATTAACGCCGTTTGATAAGACTCAATTAAGCCGCTTAAGCCTTCTTTAATTTCACCAGCAAATAAGAATACCTTGTTTCCAATTTCCTTTTCTAAATGTGATTTTAGACGTGATAAGAACCATGTGGCTTCATTTACATTCTGCGGAAGATGTTTTTCTTGAAGTATTACACCGAAATTATCATGTTCAAAAGGATGGATAAAAACAAATGGATCACCTATAAAGTCAGAAATCGCACGATTAATTTGTTCATCTATTTTATCTCTTATCTGGTTCTGTTGAATATCTATGATTAAATAACAATTTCTTTTATCTATATCTTCTGTCAACACAGCTAGCTCTTGTGGTGTTGGCTCATTACCTTCAACTATAACACGTTGATAAAGACTGAAATTTACAAAGCGCTGATTCGCTTGCTCTTCAAGGTACTCACGTTCAATAATTGGTGTTAAATCCATAAAAGTCTTTTCGAGCTCATCTTTGTCAATTGGTTTTAAAATAAAATCAGTCACACCTAAGCGGACTGCTCGCTGTGCATATTCAAAATCATTATACCCACTAATAATAATAAATTTCGGTACTTTAATTGCTAGCTCTTTTACTTTCTCTATTAATTTTAATCCATCAAATACAGGCATACGAATATCCGTTAAAACGACATCTGGTTTTTCTTCCAAGATCAACTCTAAAGCATCTTCACCGTTACTAGCTTCTCCAACCACTTGATAATTGATCTTTTCCCAGTCTATCAATGCAATAATTCCTTTTCTTACAAATTGTTCATCATCTACTATGACGATTCTATTCATTCATAAACCTCCTCGGTGTAAGCGCTAACAATTAAAGTACATGATTAATTTTAGACTTTACCTATATTACAACTGTATTGTTTTGGAGTCTATTTTTAATTAGTATATATACTTAATATAATCACTAAACAAAGATATTGTCAAGAAGACGCAGGGCTAAGCACCTCTAACAAACTACCTAGTATTACCGTGAAATTCACAATTATTTAATGATTAAACCAAGTAAAGCTGATAGTTGCTGTGCTTGAATTGGATTTACAATACAACCGTATAGGTCTGCCGTTCTAACAGTTAGATAGTCGAAGCTTGAATCACTTAAATTAATCCCTTTTAATTTCGTATTTGAAAGATTCGCCCCTGTTAATTCACATTTTTCAAAGAAAATATTGGACCACTTACTATGGTAGAAGTCAACTTCGTTAAGTAGACATTCGATAAAATGCACATATTTCTTCATCGTATAGCCCAATCCTGCTAATCTTAAGTTACATTGATTAAACAATACATTTTGTAAACGCCCATCAGCCATTGTAATACCCGTTAATTGACAATTATTAAATTCAACACGTTGCATTGTCGTTTGATTAAAGTTGGCTAGTGATAAATCACATGAGTTAAATTGTACATCTCGCAAGAAAATTTTTTCAAAAGAAACATCCTTAAATGTGACATGACTAAAAATAGTATTTTCAAACTCAATTCCGTCTATGTCGAGATTTTTAATCTCGCAATTTTTAATATGAGTTGCTCTAATGTAAGGGTGCGCTGGGTCAAAGTTTTGATTAAAGTTTTCAATCTCTATATCTATATCTATTGATGGTTTCGTTATTTCACTCATAATATTAACTCCCTAGACTTATTTACACACTTGTCCTACTTTAACAAGTCTCATACTGCCCTAAGCAGAATTAACCCCTTAATTATCTAAAATAATGATAAGGGGTGTCCTGTTATTAGTATATTGAGATAAATCTTGAACTATGCCTTAACTATGTCAACTCCTGCACTTGCTCCAATTCTTGATGCCCCCGCTTCGATTAATTCGATCGCAGTTGCTTTATCCCTAACGCCACCTGAGGCCTTTACCCCAATTGACGGACCGACGACTTTCCTCATTAAGCTAATATCAGAAGCTGTCGCTCCTCCTGTCGAGAATCCAGTTGAAGTTTTTACATAATCAGCACCAGTTCTAACTGCAATCTCACAAGCCGTTACCTTTTCCTGATTTGTTAATAAGCTTGTTTCGATAATCACTTTTACTAATGCTTTATTTGTAGCTGCATCAACAACTACCCTAATATCTTTTTCAACAAGTTCGAGGTTGCCTGCTTTTAATGCTCCAATATTAATGACCATATCTATTTCAGTTGCCCCATTAGCTATCGCATCTTTTGTTTCAAATGCTTTTACTTCTGAGGTTGATGCACCTAGAGGGAAGCCAACAACTGTACATACTTTAACATTTGTACCTTGTAATTGTTCATACGCTAACTTCACCCATGTAGGATTTACACATACAGAGAAAAAACCGTATTCAATTGCTTCCTGACATAGCAAAAGAATCTCATTTTTTGTTGCATCTGCTTTCAAAGTCGTATGATCAATAAAACGGGCCAAATCATAATTCATCAATTATCTCTCCCTTGTCAATTTTAATATCATTAGCTAAAAAAGCACCTGGCAATAGTTCTTTAACTGTTGTGGTATCAATCTCTCCAATTAGATTAGTTAGGATAACTGGCATATCCTCAGAACAAAGCTCACTCATCACTTGTCTACATGCGCCACAAGGAGGTACTGGCCTTGGTGAGTCTGCTATTACGACCATAGCAGTAAAGTCTCGCTCTCCAGCCGCATAAGCACTAAACAGTGCTGTTCGCTCTGCGCAATTACATAGTGAATATGCAGCATTTTCAACATTACAGCCATGGTATATAGCACCATTCTTTGTCATAAGGGCAGCCCCAACTTTAAATTTAGAATATGGGGTATACGCTTTTTCACGTGCAAGTTTGGCTTCATTTATTAGCCCTGCATACATGCTATTAATCTCCTCCCAAATGTCTCTATTTTTGTATTCAAGATAACTTTGTTAATATACTTTTCACTAAGGAAATAAACTTTAACCGGACACTTTCTGTCGTCTTAATGACATCTTCATGACTTAACGGTTCATCTAAAATTCCAGCTGCCATATTTGAGATACAAGATATGCCTAAGACGCTTAACCCAATGTGTCTTGCCACTATTACTTCTGGAACAGTTGACATTCCGACTGCATCGGCACCCAGTAACTGAAGCATCTTAACTTCTGCAGGAGTTTCATACGTTGGTCCTGTATTCCAAACATAAACACCTTCTTTTAAATCGATTGATAATTCATTGGCGACCACTTTAGCCATATTTCGCAACTGAGGATCATAGGCATGCGTTAAATCTGGAAAACGGACCCCCTGTCGTGAATCATTCGGACCTATTAATGGATTTTGCCCCGTATTGTTAATATGATCAGTTATCAACATCAAATCACCTGGATTAAAATCCTTATTAATACCACCAGCAGCATTTGTCACAATTAGCTTCTCAACGCCAATAGATTTCATAACACGAATCGGAAAAGTAATCGCGTCTAATCCATATCCCTCATAAAAATGGAAACGACCTTGCATTACAATGACATCGACTCCATTTAATTTACCTGATACTAGCTGACCAACATGGCCTGATACTGTTGATTTTAAAAAGCCAGGTATTTGTTCGTAAGGAATTTTAATTGCATCTTTTATTTCATCAGCTAATACTCCCAAGCCAGAGCCTAGGATCAACCCCACTTTCGGTGTTGCCTTAAGTTGAGCACTTATAAATTTTTTCGCCTGTTCTAATTGATGGTTCACTATTGCTCCCCCTTATTCAATTATATCCTCTAAAAAGCTGTCTCCATGTGCTGGATTTGTTACTTTAAAATTATCAGCTATTGTTGCGCCAATATCTGCAAATGTTTTTCTTATCGGTAACTCACGGCCTGCATTAATTCCTTTATGATAAGCAAGCAGCGGCACATATTCCCTTGTATGATCTGTTCCATGATGAGTAGGATCATTTCCATGATCTGCAGTAATGATGAGTAAGTCATCACGACGCAATTTCTCAATTACTTGCGGCAATTGTTGATCAAAGGCTTCTAACGCTTCAGCATATCCCTTCGGATCTCGACGATGACCATATTTCGCATCAAAATCAACTAGATTTAAAAAATTTAAACCAGTAAATTCTTGGTCCATTGATTGAATAAGTTTTTCCATGCCATCATCGTTGTCAACAGTTCGAACCGTTTCAGTAATCCCTTCACCATCAAAGATGTCAGTAATTTTACCTAATGCTATCACATCATAGTCAGCATCTTTTAATTCATTCATTACAGTTCGACCAAACGGTTTTAATGCGTAGTCATGACGATTAGCAGTGCGATTGAAATTGCCTGGCTCCCCAACAAATGGACGGGCAATAACGCGACCTACCATATACTTTTCATTTAGTGTTAGCTTTCTAGCAATTTCACAAATATGATATAGCTCCTCGATTGGCACTACATCCTCATGTGCTGCTATTTGGAGGACTGAATCCGCGGAAGTGTAGATAATTAAATCTCCTGTTTCGATATGTTTATCGCCTAATTCATCTAATATTTCCGTTCCTGATGCAGGCTTATTACCGATAACACCACGTCCAGTCTTCTCTATAATCTCATTGATCAGCTCATCGGGAAAACCATTCGGAAACGTTTGGAAGGGTTGGTCAATATGAAGCCCCATTAACTCCCAATGACCTGTCATTGTATCTTTTCCTACTGATGCTTCTTCCATTTTCGTAAAATATGCTAATGGAGCATCAACCTTATCAATCCCGCTAATTTGTTTAATATGACTCAAGCCTAATTTGGCCATCGTCGGCATCTTCAGCCCTCCAACATAATCAGCGATATGACCTAATGTATCTGCTCCTATATCATCAAAATCGGCTGCATCTGGTGCTTCTCCAATACCAACCGAATCAAGTACTACTAAAAATATCCGTTTAAATTGTTTGTCCATAACGCTCCTCCTGCGAAAAAACTCATTTCAACTCTAGTTGTGCTTGTCCCAATTATACCAACAAAATTATTTCGATTTGTTACTATACTTGCATTATATCTCTAGTTATCGTCAATGTTTAAGAATATTTTTACTATCTCCTATTAATAATTAGTTATGAAATCGTCTGATAAATTAATGGTTTTGGCGTTACCTCTTGATCCTGAATTTGAAATGCGTGTAAAATTTTCTCTATAACAGTAGCTACTTCTGTCTGATTACTGTGGATGACGGCAAGTGTATCTTGCTCATTCACATAATCACTTACCTTCTTTCGTAACACAACGCCAACTGCTAAATCAACGTCTGAATCTTTAGTGGTACGTCCTGCCCCAAGCATACTTGCTGCTACCCCAATTTGATCAGCAGCAATTTCAGAAATATACCCTGCCTTAGTAGATTTAACTTCAATTTGATAGGTCGCTATGGGTAGTTGCTCGGGTTGATCAACTATTCTCGGATCTCCACCTTGTGATTCAATAAATATTTTTAATCTACCAATTGCTTCACCATTTTCAATCGTTGCTAATAACTTTTCACGTGCTTGATCAATTGATTCTGCTTGATTCGCTAGATAGACCATTTGACTACCTAATGCTAAGCAAAGCTCCGTCAAATCATCAGGTCCTTCTCCTTTTAAAGTAGCGATTGCTTCTTTAATTTCTAGTGCATTGCCAACAGCATAACCTAAGGGCTGATTCATATCAGAAATAAGCGCTATCGTTTTTCTACCTGCACCATTACCAATGTCAACCATTGCTTGAGCAAGAACCTTTGCATCCTCTAATTCCTTCATAAATGCACCTGATCCAGTTTTAACATCAAGCACAATAGCATCGGCACCAGAGGCAATTTTCTTACTCATGATTGAGCTAGCAATAAGTGGGATAGAATTTACCGTTGCCGTTACATCACGTAACGCATATAACTTCTGATCTGCAGGAGTTAAATGACCACTCTGACCAATGACGGAAACTTTATTTTTATTAACTAAATTGATAAATGTTGAGCTGTCTAATTCTACATTAAATCCAGGGATTGATTCTAATTTATCTAATGTACCGCCTGTATGCCCTAAGCCTCGACCAGACATCTTAGCAACAGGAACACCGACAGAAGCAACTAGTGGGGCTAATATAAGCGTTGTGCTATCACCTACACCACCTGTTGAATGCTTATCGACTTTAATACCATCAATAGCTGAGAGGTCTATTTCTTCTCCGGAAGATACCATTGCTTTCGTTAAATAAACTCTTTCTTCATTTGACATATCTTGAAAATATATCGCCATGAGCATTGCTGCCATCTGATAATCCGGAATCTGGTCATTTGTATATTGCTCGATCATATAGTTAATTTCGCCTTCTGTAAGCGATTGACCTTCCCGTTTTTTCTCAATTAGATCTATCATCCTCATAATATACATCCTCCCAACGTTGATCTCACTAAGTCTGTAGCAATATAATTGAAAACTCATTCATGGTTCAATGCACGAATTAGTATAAACAAAAGCATTCTAAATAATTATTGTTATTTTCATTATATGGTTAAGGAGATAACCTAATCAAGGAATTCCCTTACTAATGTATTTATTCTGTTTGCAAATTTTGTCGAAAATATTTAGAATGACATTATAATTTACTTAAAGATTTTATATAAGGTGGGATAACATTGAAAAAAATACTCTTACTGATATTAGCCAGCTTTGTACTATTTGGTTGTCAATCAAATGATACATTAGAGGAAGTACCTGTAAACCAAGATATTACTGATCCGCAAATAGAAGATTCTGAGGAAATAGAAGAACCAAGTCAAGATGATTTTGATAATAATGACTTATCGACAACGGACGGAGATTCTAATGATGAGCCAGATACTTCAGAAACAGAACAAAATGACCAAATAGATCAGGACCAAAACGGTAATGGATCAGATAAATATAGTTCTGATGATGCCATCAATCTTGTCAAAGAATTTATCCAAGGTACTGACACAGACATGGGGCTAAATTATTCCTTTGATGGTATTGATGACAATGGTAATTACCGCATTCAAGTATTTGAAGTTGTTGACCACGGTGAAGGACAATCACATACAGCCACATATGGGTGGTATTTAGTTAATCCAGAAACAGGCGAGATCACAGATTTATTCGCCGATTAAAATATGTTTCATAGAATATAAACCGAACGGATATTTATTAGTATAATTCGCCGTTCGGTTTTTTCATAAGTCATTTTAAAATTTACTACTTTCAGATTTTAATTGTTTGGAAAACTATTTAAGTATATAATATAGCTAAGTAGCATTATATAAAACTGATAACCTTTAATCATTTTGGTTATCACAAAGGCGGCGTGATAAAAATGGGATTTTCACCTCATGATCCATTTCATGATCCAATGTTCGACTTCGTGACTATTCTTATAATCATTATTTCGTTGATAATTTTTGGTTTTTTAATCGTCAGTATATTTCAGGGCATCCAACAAAGAAATCGAGACAATCAATCACCAATATTAGATGTTGGCGCTTTAATCGTAGCCAAAAGAACTGAAGTCCATAGCTACCAGCATCATAATAATAATTCTCACCATGTAGATCATACTTCACGGACAACTTATTACGTTACTTTTGAAGTTCAGAGTAAGGATCGACTTGAATTTGTTGTTTCAGGGGTTGAATTTGGGCAACTTGCTGAAGGAGATACCGGCAAGCTCACCTTTCAAGGCTCTCGTTATTTAGGCTTTGAAAGATATAGCTAATATCACCTTGAAAAATTGACGAATAAGAATAAAAAAGGATGCTGAACTTTGCATCCTTTTTGAACATGACAAAAAATAAATAAGCTATGATTTCGTTTATCCTATTTTTACTTGTTCGATATTAATATTTCGAGTTATCTGTTTCTCAATAGCATGGTTTAGCTGATACTCACTAACTGAGAAACTGATTGTTTGTTTGGCGGGTATTGTTAGTACTTCACCATCAATATGTCCAAAGAGATGTTCTTCAATATAGACATCAATTGAATGCCCCTTAAACTGTGTCACATAATCCGTATATTTCAAATGCTTACCATTAAAAACTTTCCAAAAAATCATAATAAAACGTAATTTCTTTAGTTTATGAATAAGGGTGAATTCTAGCATTCCGTCTTCGGCATTTGAGTGCGGGGAAATTTTCATCCCACCGCCAAAGTATGGCTGATTACTAGCTGCAACGAACCAGACATCCGTATAGATACGCTTATTACCACCAAGATTTGTTTCTAATTGAAATGGCTTAAATCTAAATAGCTCTAGTAATACATAATAGACATATACAAGCTTACCTAATCCAAATAGGTTTAAAAAACGCTTAACCTTTGAGCGTCTTACCCGTTCACATATAAGTGCATCAAAGCCAATACCGCTATTATTAATAAATAATTTTTGCTCATTATAAAAGCTAATTTCCCCAACATCTGCTAATCCAGTTGTCTTTTCTCTCACAAACCGTTCAATATCAGCAGGCGTATTAAAACAATAGAAGTAACGAGAAAAGTCATTTCCTGAGCCACTACTTATAACGCCAACTGTTAAGTTACTATTAGCCGCTCCTTGTACAACTTCATTTACTGTACCATCTCCACCAACTGCAATGACGAGCGAATTAGGATCATTAGCTTTAATTTGTTTTGTTAATTTTGTTGCATGTCTTGGATATTCAGTCAAATAACTTTTATATGGAATTGTAAGTTTTTCTTGAAATTTCTTAAATACCTTTAATCCTTTTCCTGACTTAGGATTAACAATCAAATAGACTTGCATTCTAGTCACCACACTCTCTAAGCAGTAATCAATGATTAGTAATCTATTTAACTTAGATTATTTCGCTCTTTTTTGAATAAAGTATTTTTCTGCACAATCAACCGCTTCTCTAATTGAAAATAATCGTGACTCTGCTAGTCCTATTAATCCTTTCGTCACATCATACTCACGATCGAGAATAGCACCAATCTCTTCAAATTCTCCGACAGCAAATTCAATGTCATTGTATACTCGCCAAACCGGCTGACCATTTTCGATAATCGAAGCTCCTTCTTTAACAATTTCAGCTCCGGGCGCACGATACTCCCCTAAGTGAAATGCAGTGTTTGTAAAGTAGCCTGTTCCGATAAATAGTACTTGAGCATCTAAATCATAAAGTCTCGCTAATGGAGACTGTTCGCCTAGACTAAAATCAATTGAATGATTACTAATAATATAATTGCGATTTTTCCCCCACGCAACAAAAGAAGCTGACGGATGATCACTTCGATCTACATTCGGGTACTTACGAAAGACTTCAGGAATAAGCCCCATCCCTGATGTCGGTGTCTTGTCTTTATCAAAAGCCGGCATTGTTTGGCGGATCTCTTCCCACCAAGATTCAGGAACAGGGGGATTACCCCATTTACTTGGTTCATTCCAATCTCCGCTCTGCGCAGGCATTACTATCGTACCTTCTTCTGTAATAACTTGAATTAACGCCTCTATGACGGCCATTGCTCCCCCATTAACCCATCCTATCGAAGACAGTGATGAATGAACGAGTATTGTCATCCCTTTTTGTAAACCTAATGCTCTAAAATCTCTCACAAGTGTATTTACAGAATTCATTTCTTTTGTTTTTCCAACAATTTCTTTCATCATAATCCCTACTCTTTTATATTAAATATTGCTTATATCATACCATGAAATTAGTTAGTAATGCTGTGCCAATTTAATTGGACTAATAATTTTTAAAAAAAGAGCACTCAATAAATTGAATGCCTAACAGACCTTTACTATTTAACTTCAATATAAAACAAATGGGCCGGGCATTGACAATCAGACGAACCAAAACCTTTGATAGGTATACTCCCTCGATGCGCCGTTTTCAATCGTCGAAAAAGTGCACATTCTCCCTCTTCTTCAGCATAACTTTGGACTGATTCTACACTTAAATATGGTCTCAGATAATCAAGATGCCATCTTTTCTTCTTATCAACTTGCAAATGTCTTTCTACCCTTGCTGTGATATTACGCTTAGCACTACCGACATACACATAGTACCCACTAGAAAAATTAAATTCTCCTAGCTTACCAATCTGAACTTCTTTAATTGTTTGATCTAATCGGAATTTAATCGCATATAGTGTATCTGATTCATCCACAGAATACTCCATAGTTTTAAACACATCCTCTTTAATAAATATCAATATCTAAAGATCAGCTAATATTATTTTATCGATTACAGCAAATTTAGTAAAATTATTAATAACACCATTGACTCTCACCTTACGTTATACTTTATATTATTTAGTGAAGGGAGCGACTGTTGATGAGAGTTAAAGAAGTAGCTGATTTAGTTGGAATAAGTGTGCGCACACTACATCATTATCATGAAATTGGTTTATTAGTTCCTGAAACAATAACTGATTCAGGTTATCGTCTATACTCTGATCATAACCTTGAAATGCTACAACAAATCTTATTTTTAGAGAGTTAGGCTTCCCTTTAAAGAAAATTAAAGAGATCATCGGTAGCCCTTCTTTCGATCAACAAGAGGCATTAGCTATACATTATAAAATGCTTGTAGAGAAACGAGAACGGCTAGATAAGATGATTAATACAGTGAGAAGAACAATTCAACACGTGAAAGGTGAGATCGAAATGACAAATAAAGAAAAATTCTCTGGCTTTGACTTTAGCCAAAATCCATATGAAGAAGAAGCACGTCAAAGATGGGGTGATGAAAAGGTTGATCAAGCAAATAAAGTTGCAAAGGGATTCACTAAAATTGATCAAGAACAATTCAACCAAATTTACCGTGATCTAGCAGCAATTCGTCACCTTGAACCAAATTCGACAGAAGCTCAAGTGAAGATTAAAGAATGGTTTGATTACCTAAACAAATTTGGTGAATATTCACTGGAAGCTTTTAAAAATTTAGGGCAGATGTATGTCGATGATGAACGGTTCACAAATAATATTGATAAGTTTGGTGAAGGTCTAGCTATGTTCATGCGTGATGCTATGACCATTTATGCAGATACAAATAAATAATTTGAACTCTGCATAAATTTAAATTCTAGATTTAATCACAAAAAAACCTGTGTACAGTCGCTTTCTGTCACAGGTTTTTTCGTATTGCTCAACATTTCGATTTGAATCTAAAAAAATATAACTACTGACTTATTTGAATCGAACGGAAAACATTATTTTGATTGACTTCTCCTTCAATAAGTGTCTCTAACTCAACGAACGGTAGTTGATCACTTAATTGAATGGATGCTTTATAGATTGAGCCATCAATCATGAAGTAATACACAGTGTCTCCTGCAACTACTGCTTGAGAGATGTTTTCCACTTGGCCACTAATCCAGGTCAATGCCTCGTCTGTTTCAACCTCTTCAATCTCTGTCAAATCTTCTGGTTTAGATACTGTTCCATTTAATTTAGCAATTAAACCATCTACAGTGTCACTCGTAATTACTTTTTGATAATCTTGTGCATCAACCAGCGCATAGGCACGAACTAAGCCAGAATCATCCTTTAATGATGAAATATAATAAGGTCGATCATTAAGACTGATTAATAATGGGAATGTAGATGTGTAGCGCATTTGTTGTAAGCTACCTTCTGCTGATGCCATTGCAGAAAATTCGTCAGCTGACGTAACAGGGTAAAACTCTGCTTCCTTAGTACGTAAATTAACAAGATAAAAACCGATATTTGACGCATCACTATTAACCGATGTTACTCCGGTATAAAGATAAACATCATCATTCATCGGAATGTAATTATACCCTTCTGTCGTCTGTGTCACGCCCCGCTTCTGAAAGACACTATTCCAAAATCCATTTGTGTACTTACCATAATAATTTAATTGTTCAAGAATTAACTCCGCCGAATAAATGCGATCCATCCATGTTGGAATTTCACCCAAATCATAAGACTGTGTTTCACCGGTAACTGCATCTAACAAAATGACACCACTTGGCTCTTGTTGTGCAAATAAAAATTTATTCTTATAAGTTGTTGCAACATAATACGGATGCCCTTCATCATCTACTTCAAATGATGGTGACCTAAAAATAGTCGTAGGATATTGACGTCGTAAATGACGTTTTACATTTCGAGAAAAGCGTTCTGAATGACTATACTTCATATTTTCAGCTAAATCTTCAAGCGTAACCTCACCTGATACCATATCTACTTTTAAATAGTTTGGAATCCCTTGCTTACGATTGTTAAACCATTGCATAAATCCTGAATATTCTAACGGTGTTACTCGATATGGATGATTATTAATATTAATTTGCGTATACGCATTATCTGGCACGAATTGAGATACCAAGTCACTCATTGAACCAATTCTCCGATCTCCCAATCTCTCTGCAGTATCACGGTCCATCATTGGAATTTGATCTGGATTCATCGCAAAGAAGTCTGTACCAAAGTCTTTCTCCTTAACGTCAATTAAGCCAGCATAATCAGTGGCTCTAAAAACTGGTCCATTAAAAAACTGAATGACAAATGCGATAAGTACGAAAATAATTGGTAATGAGAAAATGCCATACTTTACTCGACTAACCTTTTTCTTCCCTGAAATATCAATATCAAAGATTAATTCAATAAATATCACAGCAAGAAAGAATAAACCAAAGAAAATTCTGAATTGTGGTGATTGAAATGTTAAAGGTGGTAAAAAGATATAATTCAAGATTAACGTCATACCAATTAACAATATATAAGGAATCAACCTATATAAACGTTTATTCACAATAACTACCTCCTATTTGTAACTTTACTCATTCATAACAAACACATTATGACCGGTACCCTTATTTTAACATAGCAAAGCTACTGATTAATACAATTCAACATAATGAAATGACATATTTTAAGAATAGTCCACTGCTCTATGCTAAAATTAGAGACATAAACAAGTCGGACACTCAAGCACCGATTATAAAGGGGACTGATATATTTATGAAGAAACTCATTACTATGCTTGAACAACGTAAAAATGAAATGATCGAAATTCGCAGACACTTACATCAACATCCCGAACTATCATTTAAAGAAAAAAATACAGCTGCTTATATTGAAAACTTTTACCGTGGGAAACCAGTAAAAATTGAAACAAATGTTGGCAATGGCTATGGTATTATCGTTACAATTAATGGCGGAAAACCTGGTAAAACCATTGCACTTCGAGCTGATTTCGATGCACTTCCGATACAGGAAGAAGCAGACGTACCGTTTAAATCTGTAAATGATGGCGTGATGCATGCGTGTGGTCATGATGCACATACGGCTTATTTACTCGTATTAGCCGATTGTTTGATTGAATTAAAGGATGAGCTTGCAGGTACAATTAAAATAATTCACCAACATGCAGAAGAAGCACCTCCTGGTGGTGCAAAGTCAATTGTAGAAGGCGGCTACCTCGATGATGTTGAAGCTATTTTTGGTGTTCATGTTATACCGATAGCGCCTGCTGGAACGATCGGTTATCGTAGTGAATATACGTTTAGTGGGCGTTCCTATTTTAATCTTAAGATTAAAGCAAGAGGTGGACATGGTTCCTCTCCTCATAAAGCAAATGATGCAATTGTTGCTGGAGCACACTTTGTCACAACGGTTCAAACGATTATTAGTCGACGATTAGATCCAATGGAAACGGGCGTTGTCACAATCGGATCTTTTGATGGTAAAGGAACCTTTAATGTAATTAAAGATAGCATTGAAATTGAAGGTGATATCCGCTACTACAACAGTCAGACAGAGAAATTAATTAGCCAAGAGCTCGAGCGCATTGTTAAAGGCATTGAAGTCACCTTTGGCGTCACTTGTGAACTCACATATGAGATTGGGTATCCACCACTATATAATGACCCTGACTTAACTAAGTTTGTTGTAGATACGCTAACACAAATTAACGACAATGATATTAAGAATATTATCGAAGTGCCAAAGATGACACCATCAGAAGACTTTGCTTATTACAGTGAAAAAATTCCTGGTGCTTACTACTTTATCGGATGTACACCAAAAGGAATTGAAAATCCATATTTCAATCATCATCCGAAATTTGATATCGATGAAGACTCATTAATTGTTGCGGCAAAATCCGTTGCCTATATCGTTACAAATTACTTATCTGACAACTAAAATAAATCTGCGAATTAGGACGATCATTTAGCCTATATTCGCAGATTTTTCTGTATAGTTATTAGAAGTGTCGGTTTGGATACTTTGTAGTGAACGGCGTGGTAGACTCCAGTTATAACGATGAGAAATGGAGCGACAAATTAAGATGACTAAAAATAGAAGATAAAACTGATAAGATTCTGTTACCCAGTCCATACCAATTACAAAACCTGCTAACATAGCCCATAATGCATATACATCTTGACGAAAGACCATCGGCTTTTCCTGTGCCAACACATCCCGGATTATTCCACCACCTGCTCCAGTTATAGCAGCAGAAAACATCACTGCAAAAATAGGTAAATCTATTGCTTGTGCATACATAGCACCTTGGACAGCAAATGCCGATAATCCAATTGCATCAAAAATACTCCATCTAGATAAAAAAACTACTGCTTTACTTGGCAATAGAAAAACAAGACTAATTGTAATGATTGCAATAATAAATAGTGAGTTTTGCTGCCAAAGTTGTGTGATTGGAATGCCAATAAACAAATTCCGTACGGCACCACCGCCAAAAGCAGTAATTAATCCTAGAACATATACACCGAGCAAGTCATAATTAACCTTTAAAGCAATCACAGCTCCACTCATTGCAAAAGCAATAGTTCCGATAATATTAAATACTTCCCAAACGATAAGAATCCCTCCTCTTCTCTCTTAATTCAATACTAATTATACTCTAAAAATACATTACTTTGACTGTGAAACAGCAATAAAATTAATTAAAAAATTGGAGTCTTTTAAATTAAAATGATAAAATAACCATACTTTCATTTTTATAAAATATTTAGTTGATTATTTACTTTATTTAACAAATAAAATTCATTGGAGGTAGAGAATCTTGAATATAAAAAGATTTGCCTTAACAGCCATTTTTATTTCAATTATTTTATTATTTGCATTTACGCCCTTTGGTTTTATCAATTTAGTCGTTATCAAAGCAACTATTATTCATATTCCAGTCATCATTGCATCAATCATTTTAGGACCAAGAATAGGGGCTCTTCAAGGATTTATATTTGGTCTAACAAGTATGATTATTAATACATTGTCACCAAGTTTACTGTCTTTTGCATTTTCTCCATTCGTTGATTTAGTCGATGTTGGACCAGCGAGATTTTGGGCATTGTTTATTGCATTCGTACCTAGAATTGTTTTGGGGATACTTCCTTACTATTTATATCAAGCAACTAAAAAACTACTTATCCGCAGTAAGTTACAACAGAAGCCCGCGCTATTCGCAACGGGGTTACTATCAACATTTGCTCACACGTTTTTAGTGATGGGATCAATAGCTTTCTTCTTCCAGGATGCATATGCACAAGCTATTGGTGCTGACGGTGTTGGTGCTGTATTTAAAGCGATTTTATCTGTATTCTTTACAAATGGTTTAGCTGAGTCAATTGTTGCTGCCATAATCGTAACTGCAGTTGTACCCCCATTATTTAAAGTGGTTAACCGATAAGAGTGATCTTTATACACAACCGCAAATATGTACTTCACCCCTAAAATTAGAGTGAATAATCTAGCTTTAGGGGTGTTCTATGTGAAAAAGTATAGTTAAAAATTTTAGCTAAAAGTTGTTGCTGTATGCGGCAGCTTTTTAATTTGACTTAAATATGTTGAAATGTTTTGATCCCAATCTTTCGGATACTGATACTCAAAATGATTCGCAACACATGTAGCCGTATCACGGAAGAGGTCAATCAGATTAAATAATGCCTGCCAAACACTTTCATACGATGCATTCGGGAATGTTGTCAGTAATCTTTCCCAGTTTCCCGCTTCTAAGTAGCGTTCTAAGTATTTCTCTGATTTCCCAATACTAACTGAAAAGTCCGTCTCAATCCCAACCTGCCATTCTAACATTTGATAGAGCATAGGCCGTCCATAACGATTAAGGTGATCAAGTGCATATAGAATCTCCCTTCTCCATAATCCTTTTGCTATATACGTTGTAATCCACCAAAACTCATTACAGCAATCTAGATATTTTTGAGAAGTTGGTTGCTTCACCCAATAATCTTGATCTGTTGGCTCTGGTAGCTCGGGAAATATCTCATCTTTATCTAATAATATTTTCGTCAACTTATCCTCATTAACATATTGATCGGCTTCCTCAACTGGAACTAATGTTAAATCAATTCTGTTTCCATCACTGAATAACATCAAATATGAATACCGAGTTCTTAATTCGGACGGGAATAATGTCATGTCTTCAGGTGTCTGCATAATTAATCGTTCACCAAATACCGCAATCCAATCTGGCTGATTTAAAAATGATTCCATTTCAGTTACGAGATAGACGACATCATAATCTTGAAAGATATCTCGTGGCGCATTCGGATTTGTCCTTGAACCATTTAGTCCAACCGCTCGAACGCGTTGGTCATTCTTTGCAAAGTTTAAAACTAAATCATACATTTCCTTTTCCGTACGCATTTTTACACCTCATTATTCTTTAATTGCGATTTATTTCAATCTATCCACTTGATAACAAGAATTGAAACACATAAACTTATAAGCTACTATTTACTTACCTAAGCTAACGTTATCATAACCTAATATTCAGAGTTTTTGAATAAGAATTGTTATTACCAACAAGAATGATCTTTAATGTTGTATACTATATATTATTAAGTTAACAATGACATTAATATATAGAAAGTGGGTTGAAAAATGAGCCATTTATATGTGAAACAAAAGGTTTTTAGTTTGCGTGAACGTTTTACTGTTAAAGATGAAAATGATCAAGATAAATATTATATTCGCGGAAGCTTATTCTCTATACCAAAAACATTTGAAATTGAAGATACACGTGGTAATCAAGTAGCTTTAATTACGAAAAAAATATTTAGCTTCTTACCTAAGTTTTTCGTTGAAGCTGATGGTCAAGAAATTTTAACAATCGTCAAAGAATTTACCTTCTTCAAAGATCGTTACCGCATTGATAGTTCTGATATTGAGGTCAGAGGAGACTGGTGGGACAAAAATTTCGAAGTCTTTAAACAAGGTAAAAAAATTGCCCACGTTAATGAAAAATGGTTTACTTGGGGAGATACATACGATCTTCATGTCATCGATGAAGCGTATGAACATATCGTACTCGCTATTGTCGTCGCGATTGATTTTGTCAAAGCAAGTGAAAGAGCTGCTGCAAATTCAAACTAATTCATTAGACCAAAAAGGTGTCTGTCATTATGTACAGACACCTTTTTTATATTCCAAAGTATGAATTAAAAGAGAATCAAACCACCAATAATACCTACTATGACGGCTGACCATGAAGGTATCTTTAAAAATACCAACATACTAAAAAGAATCGCAACTAAGGCAAAATCAACATTTGTTTGTACCGCATTTGTCCATATCGGTGTATAAAGGGCAGAAATTAAAATACCAACTACGGATGCATTTACACCAATCAAAGCACCTTTAACTTGAGATTTATTTCTGAGTACCTCCCAAAATGGTAATACCCCAATAATGAGGAGAATTGCAGGCAAATATATCGCTAAAAACGATAGAAATCCACCAATCCACCCATTTATTATCGTCCCAATATAGGCAACAAACGTGAACAGCGGACCAGGAACTGCTTGTGTTGCACCAAATCCCGTTAAAAACTCCTGTTGACTCATCCAACCTGCTGTAACAATTTCCTGTTCGAGAAGTGGAAGGACAACATGTCCACCTCCAAAAACGAGTGAACCAGAACGATAAAAGCTATCAAATAAAGTTAACCAAGATAAATCAAATGTTCGCGATAAGATAGGTAATAAAACTAGTAAACTAAAGAATAATGTCAAGCAAATGTATCCCATACGATGAGAAATGGGAAAATTACTTGATGATAGATTCTTTTCTTGAGTATTGTTTTTAAATAAGAACAAACCAATTATGCCCGCTAGTAAAATAGCAATGATTTGAGCATAGGCTGTTTGCCATAACAATGTGATCAATAAAGCAAATAATGCAATTAGCTTTGTAGATAAAGTTGTTGTCGATTTTTTCGCCATCGATAATACTGCTTTGCTGACTACAGCAACTGCCACAATTTGAAGGCCCCTTATAGCGACTGAATCTTCTAATCCAAACGTTGTTAACAAGCTTGCAAAAATCATTAAAGCAATCACAGAAGGTAGTGAAAAACCTAAGAAGGCAACAATACCACCTACTATACCACCTCGCATAACTCCAATCCCAATACCTGTTTGACTACTTGCCGGTCCAGGTAAGAATTGAGATAACGCGACTAGGTCTAGATAACTTTGTTCATCTAACCATTTTCGTCTCTGCACGTATTCCTCATGAAAATAACCTAGGTGAGCAATTGGTCCACCAAAGGATGTTAAGCCTAGACGTAAAGTAACCACAAATATCTCTATCCATCTTTTAAACTGGTGATCTCGTTTGCTATTCATGAATCAGCCACCTATCTATAAAAAGTTAGTTTAAAAGTAACATACAGTAATCTGATGAGCAATGAATCAGACTTATAATTTACACTTTTTACAAACTCTTAACATTCTCTAGGCAATATGCATACATTAATATGACTAACTTATTGAGGAGATGAAACATGAATAATCACCCATGGTTGTATCCAATTGCTCCATGCTATTATAGTTGTTTACCGATCACACCTTGGAACTTTTATGAACAAGCTAATCAAACTTTATTTTCCGACAATCTAAATCATCCATACCAACCTTCTCAAATGAACGATCACGGTGGTAAACCTTATGTCATCAATATTAATCAAGCTACAAAACAAAACAAGACATTTCGAACAGCTATTTGGACAGGTGAATACCTCCAGGTAACTTTAATGTGTATTAATGTAGGCGATGATATAGGCTTAGAAGTTCACCAGAAACATGATCAGTTTTTAAGAGTTGAAGCTGGTGAGGGATTAGTTCAAATGGGTAACCACAAAAATCAACTGCTATTCCAAAGAAGAGTCGGACCAGGATCAGCAATTATGGTACCAGCAGGCACATGGCATAACATTATTAACACCGGAAACCAACCATTAAAGCTATATTCCATTTATGCACCGCCTGAACATAAATTTGGTACTATACATCGAACAAAACAAGAAGCACTACATTCTCATTAGATCAACAAAAAACTGGAATCAAATCCAACTACGGACTCGATTCCAGTTTAATTATTTTTTTAAACTATTCTAAACCTAACACATCTTCAATTACTTTAACAACCTGATCCACTGATTCATGGCATTGTTCAATTGTTGATGCTTCAACCATTACTCGTACTAGAGATTCAGTACCTGAAGGTCTTACTAATACACGCCCTTGATCTCCCAAATCAGCTTCAACTTTTGCAATCACATCTTGAACACGTTGATCAACAAATACTTGATGCTTATCGACTACTTCAATATTTTTTAAAACTTGAGGGAATTTAACCATCTGAGCTGCTAACTCTGAAATTGTCTTACCTGTTTCCTTCATAATATCTAACAATTGAAGTGCAGTTAGCATACCATCACCAGTAGTTATATAGTCTAGGAATATAATATGACCAGACTGTTCTCCACCAAGGTTATAGCCACCTCTACGCATTTCCTCC
Source organism: Amphibacillus xylanus NBRC 15112 (assembly GCF_000307165.1). Classification (NCBI taxonomy): domain Bacteria; kingdom Bacillati; phylum Bacillota; class Bacilli; order Caryophanales; family Bacillaceae; genus Amphibacillus; species Amphibacillus xylanus. Next base: position 236,699 of record NC_018704.1, on the reverse strand, counting down.
ACAACGTAACGATCGCCAACATCAGTTTTATCACTCTTCATTCCTCGTTCTTCAAGAGCTTTATAAAAACCTAAGTTACTCATAACGGTTGAAACAACTGTTGAGTGACGTAACAATCCACGATTATTAAGATAATTTGCGCAGATAAAGATAATTTGGTCACCATCAACAATATTCCCTTTTTCATCAACAACGATAAGACGATCACCATCACCATCAAACGCTAATCCAATATCCGCTTCTAGCTCTAATACCTTAGCTTGTAGCTTTTCTGGATGAGTAGATCCCACTCCATCGTTAATATTTAGACCGTTTGGTGAAGCACCGATAGTAGATATATCAGCATCCAAATCAGCAAATAGGTGAGGTGCTAATGAAGACGTCGATCCGTTTGCACAGTCTAAGACAACATGTAAACCAGTAAAGTCATTATCTACAGATTGCTTTAGATAGTGTAGATACTTTTGAGCACCTTCAAAATAATCATTAATTACACCAATCTCAGAACCAATTGGTCGAGGTAATGTATCATCCTTAGCATCAATTAATTCTTCAATTTCTTGTTCTTGTTCATCAGATAATTTAAATCCATCTGGCCCAAAAAACTTAATACCGTTATCCTCTACCGGATTATGTGATGCTGAAATCATAATACCCGCTTCTGCACCCATCGCCTTAGTTAAATAAGCAACACCCGGCGTTGAAATAACTCCTAATCGCATTACTTCTATACCCATAGATAATAATCCTGATATTAATGCACCTTCCAACATATCCCCTGAAATTCTTGTATCCTTACCAATTAACACTTTTGGCTTCTCTGCATCTCTTGTAAGTACATATCCACCTGCTCGGCCCAGCTTAAATGCTAACTCTGGCGTTAATTGATCATTAGCTATACCTCTTACACCATCTGTTCCGAAATATTTAACCATCATGTACCTCTCCTTTGTTTCCAAATTACAGTTCTTTTTTATTGAACTTCGATCGTAACTTCTTCCATCTCCGGTGAAAATTCTAGACCCGTTGGACCACTAATTTTTAATGGCAATTGATATTGCCCATCCCTTAGCCCTCTTAGATCAACAGTTAATTGAAAGTCATTCGAATTAATACCAGTTAAATCTGTTTGATAACCTGCCACAACAATATCTATTTTCCCAGTATCAGGATTTAAGAAGGATGATGTATACTCATCGTCTAAATTTTCAATCCCAATCTCTATATCTTCTATTGTTTCTTCAGTCCACTTTTCAACTTCTATTGTTACCGTTACTGTCTCATGAGAGGTTAGCCTTGCATTTCCTGGTATAGCTAATCCCACTTCAATCGTATTTGACTCAGTAATTTCCGTCAAATTAATTGGGGTAGTCCTAATCATACTTATATTTGATAAGTCATCTTCTGAAGCAAATATTTCTACTTCCTCAATATCAGACTCAATTGAGATGACACGATATCCTTCTGGAACTTCACCGGTTGTATCAACAACTACAGGAACCGTCTTACTCGGACTAGCCAATCGAACCTCTACAGAAACTACTTCCGGTTCAATTCGAGCATTGAGCTGATTACCTTCATGATCATAGACCCTCACAGGGACATCGACAAAGGTCATATCTTCTCCTAGACCTTCTAAGTCTACAAATGCAGTAACGATAGCAATTCGCTCAATAATATTTTGCGAACTTGTAATCTTTACAACATCAGGTATAACAGTAGCACCAACCAATTCAAATCCAGGTTGTAGGCTATCTTGATTGGTAAAATCAACACCTACTTTATATTCATTGGATGCCTTTTCTTCGATTAGCACCTCAACTTCAACAGGATTAATACTAACAGATAATCGATTTGATACACCTTCATACTCAATCGGTACCGTATGCGTTCCTGGCTCCAAACCTTCCAAATCTACAAATACATCGAAGTTGCGCTGGGTAGCTGTTGTTTGAACAACACTCACTGTTCCTTGTAACGTTACGGTTACTGTTTGTGGAACTCCACTAACAACATATTTATCATCATCAATTTGGATACTAACCGGGAAATTTTCTAAGACTTGTGTTTCTTGAGTGCTACTAAATATCGAATCGAAACTCCCAATATCCGCAGTTCTAGTATCTTGATTATCAATCGTAATGACGATAAATGTAATAATCGCTAACAATAATGATATGACACGAATAACCCAAGTTTTATTTAACCACTCATTCATTTTTTCATTCCCCTCCAGTTCCAATTTTTCAACGTAGGAGGTTTACTAAAGCTTTGATTTAAATCATTCCTCAGCATCGTACTCAATTCATCTTGACTAATATCTCTGTGAAGTTCACCATTTCGAGTGTATGATATGTGTCCCGTTTCCTCTGAAACAACAATCGTTAAAGCATCGCTAACTTCACTTATACCCATAGCCGCTCTATGTCTCGTTCCTAATTCTTTAGAAATAAAAGGACTCTCCGAGAGTGGTAAATAACATGCCGCAGCTATAATACGATTATGATGTATAATCACTGCACCATCATGTAAGGGTGTATTAGGTACAAATATATTAGTTAATAATTGATGAGATAATTGACCCTCGATAGGAATTCCTGTTTGAATGTAATCACCCATATTGGTATCTCTTTCAATTGTGATTAGTGCCCCTATCCGGCGTTTTCCCATATAAGTGCATGATGTAACCAATGCCTCAATCACTTGATTTAAAATATCTTCTTCTGATTGCCGGTTTCGACTGAAAAAGCTACCACGACCTATTTGTTCAAGCGCCCTTCTCAACTCAGGTTGGAATAAAATAATCACAGCAACAGGACCCCAGACGATAATTTGCTCTATCATCACTTGAACTGTTTGAAGATTTAATAAGTAACTCACTAAGTATATAAATATAACAACGAATATTCCTTTTAATAATTGAATGGCTTTTGTGCCACGTAATAACATAATTAGTTTATAAAACACATACCAGACAAGGGTAATGTCGACAATAATTCTGAGAATATTAAAGAGATTTAGTCCCTCACCTAGCATGCTACACACGTCCCTCTGTTCATATCATAACCACTCATTTCAATTGATAATCACTCTTTTAATTATAGCATACTCAAAATCAAGTTAATATTCAAAAATTATCAATAACAAGTGAACTTTTGGAAGGTAAATTTCATTATTGTATTAATCCAAGTAGGTTGAGCTTAACGACTTAACCATATTTCCCTCTTTACGAAATATTGAAATTATTATTGCATTCCTATCACTTATAAATACTATATAAACACCATAAAAATAAAAAAGTAACCTTGAAACATGTTGTTATCAAGGTTACTTTCTGTAATTAGCTGGGCTAGCTGGATTCGAACCAACGCATGACGGATCCAAAAACCGTTGCCTTACCGCTTGGCTATAGCCCACCAACAATAAAATAACAGTACATAGTAGCCACTGTTATTAAAAGTAATATATAAAATTAAAATGGTGGAGGGAGTAGGACTCGAACCTACGAACCCGATGGGAGCGGATTTACAGTCCGCCGCGTTTGGCCAACTTCGCTATCCCTCCATAAATGAACAATATATAGATTTATTATAACCATGCCGGCCAGAGGACTTGAACCCCCAACCTACTGATTACAAGTCAGTTGCTCTACCAATTGAGCTAGGCCGGCACGAACAATGGTGGAGGATGCAGGGCTCGAACCTGCGACCCCCTGCTTGTAAGGCAGGTGCTCTCCCAGCTGAGCTAATCCTCCAAATGGTGACCCGTACGGGATTCGAACCCGTGTTACCGCCGTGAAAGGGCGGTGTCTTAACCGCTTGACCAACGGGCCATGACTAAGTTAATTATTATTGTTTTTAACTAAATAAATTATGAACTAAAAATCACGACAAGAAATATATTACTACATAAGATATAAAATTGCAATACTTTTTCCGAAAAAACTTTAAATTATTTTTAACGAAAATTACACTTGCTTTAAACACACTTTCACAGCTTGAAAAAAGGCTATTTGTTAGGCAATCATTTGTTACATATTAACTTTAACAACATAGATTAAATTAGAATGTGTCACCAATACGCACTTAGATTATATCATAAAATCACACTATAGTTTTACTAAATTTCATAATAAAATTCATTTTTCGTCATTATTGTTTAATTGAATTATTCTAATTAGCACTCCCGATATCAATCCTCATTAATCTTAATTACTTCCAATCAAGATTATATTGGGGATTTTACAACATCGCGGATTATTTTACCATATATCTCAGAAATTTATTACGCCTGGTCGCATATTCACACGAATATAAATGAAAGGAGAAATAAAATGTCTCAACCAAACTTACCAAATATTACACCCGATATCTCTATAAATAGAAATGATGTGATTAACCTTTTACTCGCTTCTATAGCAATGGAGGAATTAGGGTTAGCTCATATTATAAATGCAGAAGGAGAAAAAATTCAGTATGCTCTAGGAACTATTCCTGGATTAACTCCTGCCGCAACACTTGAAGATATCTTATCCGTTAATGACAGTGTACAAGATACACTAGCTATGACAATAAAAAAAGAACTATTACTAGATAATAAATTAAACAAGGTAGTTGATTTAGTGCCTAGTGGAGATATTGGGCCGACGGGACCGACAGGACCTACAGGACCGACTGGACCTACAGGACCGACGGGACCTACGGGGCCGACGGGACCTATGGGACCTACAGGACCAACAGGACCTACAGGACCAACAGGGCCAACAGGGCCAACAGGACCGACGGGACCGACGGGGCCAACAGGACCTACAGGACCAACAGGGCCAACAGGACCGACTGGGCCAACAGGACCGACGGGACCTACTGGAGTATTTGATCCAGAGCAAGAATTATTCTTTGTTGAAGGTACAACTGGTGATGTTGCAACAATTCAATTGGGAGATACTTTATCATTCACTTCTTCAACATTGGAGATTGATGTAACAGATGGATCTGCAATAGTGGATATTGAATTAGTTAATGTTCCAACTGGACCGACGGGACCTACGGGACCTACAGGACCTACAGGACCGACGGGACCGACGGGACCTACAGGGCCGACGGGGCCAACAGGACCGACTGGGCCAACAGGACCGACGGGACCGACGGGACCTACAGGACCGACGGGACCTACAGGACCTACAGGACCAACAGGGCCAACAGGACCGACGGGACCTACGGGACCTACAGGACCGACGGGACCTACAGGACCTACAGGACCTACAGGACCGACGGGGCCGACGGGACCTACGGGACCGATGGGACCTACGGGACCTACTGGGCCTACGGGACCGACGGGACCAACAGGACCTACAGGACCGACAGGGCCAACAGGACCTACAGGACCTACAGGACCAACAGGGCCAACAGGACCGACGGGGCCGACAGGGCCAACAGGACCGACTGGACCGACGGGACCTACAGGACCTACAGGACCGACTGGACCTACAGGACCGACGGGACCGACGGGACCGACGGGACCGACGGGACCTACAGGACCGACGGGACCTACAGGACCTACAGGACCTACAGGACCGACGGGGCCTACGGGACCTACAGGACCGACGGGACCTACAGGACCGACGGGACCTACAGGACCTACAGGACCGACGGGACCGACGGGACCTACGGGACCTACAGGACCTACAGGACCTACAGGACCGACGGGACCGACGGGACCTACAGGGCCGACGGGGCCAACAGGACCGACGGGACCTACGGGACCGACGGGACCGACGGGACCTACGGGACCGACGGGACCGACTGGACCTACAGGACCTACAGGACCTACAGGACCGACTGGGCCTACGGGACCGACGGGACCGACGGGACCAACAGGACCTACAGGACCGACAGGACCGACTGGGCCGACTGGACCGACGGGACCGACGGGACCGACGGGACCGACTGGACCTACAGGACCGACGGGACCGACGGGACCAACAGGACCTACAGGACCTACAGGACCAACAGGACCGACTGGGCCGACAGGGCCAACAGGACCGACGGGACCTACGGGGCCAACAGGACCTACAGGACCTACAGGACCGACGGGACCGACGGGACCGACTGGGCCTACGGGACCTGCATTTGCCGAAGAGGGCTTCTCAGCAACAGCAAACGCTGTATCAGTAGGTGCAGGAGCACAAATTGATGATTGGGAAGTATCATCACCGTATTACGGAAGTCCGAACTTTGAGCCAACAACAGGTGTGTATACAGCACCAGTTGCAGGACGTTACTCAATTTCTGCAGTAATCAACTATCAAACTACAGCTGCAATTACAATTGGTATTGGAGGAGCTGATCCTGCTTTTGTAATACGAAATATAACTACAGGAACAGATTTGCTCACTGGGCTATTCCCTGTATTTAACATCGACATAACACCTTTAGACTTACGAGGTATTCTTGGAAATGGTACCGTAACAATCACCGGCGATGTTGAGCTTGATGCTGGAGATGAAGTAGGATTGTTCTACGTCGATGATGGTTTAACTATTGGAATAGACCTTGGTGGAACAAATACACCTATTATTTGGTCAATTCACCAAATTACTGAGCAATAATATATTAAATTAGATTGATTAAAAAACTATAGACAGTCTCACAATTCGAGACTGTCTATAGTTAAACAATACATACTAATCAATTACATATTGCATGATATCTACAATTTTATAGATCTATATATGATTTATTGAATAAAATACCAATCCTCTCATTTTGTTTAATTAAAAATTGAACAAGTATAACACAATGACGTATTTACAGCTAAGTGTAATCACATAAAAAGGGACGTGATTTTAACATGACATCACCTAATCTATCGGTATGTTTAATAGTAAAGGATGAAGAAATATTCCTTGATAATTGTTTAAAAAGTATTTCTAACTTAGCAGATGAGATCATTATTATTGACACTGGTTCGTCAGATCAAACTTTATCAATCTGTGAAAAATATAATGCGAATGTTCATTTTTATAAATGGCATAACGACTTTTCTGCAGCAAGAAATTATGCAATATCAAAAGCTACTGGTGATTGGATTTTATGGATTGATGCTGATGAGGAATTTGAAAAGTCAAAAAGTCTACTAATTAAAGACACAATCTCTAATTCAAGTTCACCAATGATATATTTACCAATCATTAATTATTACGGTGAAAAATTCCCTGTTAATAAAGAGCAAGCATACCTATATCATCAGCCCCGAATTTTCCGTAATCATTTAGGCATTAAATTTAAAAATAAAGTTCATGAGATCCCACTATTGCCTCACCAAGACGACATAGGTTACCCGACTGAATTCGTTGATGCACCAATCTATCACTATGGTTATATAAAAGAAGTATTAAACAAAAAAGATAAATCAGATCGTAACTTTAATATTTTAACAGAGGAAGCTAAAGTACCAGGTCATAGTCCATGGATTGAATATCATTTAGCAAATGAATTGTATCGTAAACAAGATTATCTACTAGCTTTTGCTTATGTAAATGAATCTATTAAAGGGTTCCTCTTACATGGTAAAATCCCCCCTTCAATACTCTATCGATTAAAGTATGCTATCTTACTCGATACCAATAATATTAAAGAGGCATGGCCAGGTATTAATTATGCATTATACCTATATCCAGACTATGTTGATCTGAATTTTATTAAAGGACTCATCCTGTACGATCAACAAGATTATTCATCTGCTTTAGAATGTTTCAACTATTGCTTAGAACTTAGAGAGAACAACCATAAATATCTCATATTAAAAGGAGTGGGAAGTTTTAAAGCCTTACATTATAAAAATTTGTGTCTAGAAAAATTAAGGAATGAAAATGATTAACTATATGATCAAGGAGGTTTTTTAGTGAAAAAGGTATTATATATAGGTTGGATTGGATATAGAAATCTAGGAGACGAATTAATGTTCGACTTATTCAAGGAACATTTATCTACACTTGGAGAGGATTTCTCAGTAGACGGCGTAAACATTGAACACAGGTATTTAAAAAATATTCCGATTGAAAATTATGACCTAATCGTCTTAGGTGGAGGGTCAATACTTGGTGGCAATAACCACTATCTTCATCCATACATTATTGACTACCTTTACAAATGTATTTTATTAAATAAAAAAATTATGATATGGGGTTCAGGAATTGACTGGGGTCCAAAGGCTTTAATTGAGCAACTAGAAAGCACAGGAAATATTCCTTTAGCATTAAATGAAGACCTAAAAGCAAAAATAAAAACTGTCTTTGAAGAGAGCGTATGGACGGGAGTTCGTGGGCCATTAACCTTAGCATTATTAAAAGCACATGGTGTAGATAAATGCCATATTAGTGGTGATCCAGGGTTTCTAATGAATGTTGATCAACTCTCAAAAGAGGACCAGGTCATGATTAATTTAGATTTTACTGATAAACAAGAAAAGATCATCGGTGTGAATTGGGGGACAAGTTTTAATAACATCTATGGAGGAAACGAGGAACAGGTTGAAGATCAACTCGTAGACGCGCTTAAACAATTAATCAATCAAGGCTACCACATCTACCTATATACAGTTTGGAATACCGATTTACCTGCAATTGAACGACTTTATCAGAAATTAAATGATCATAAAAATGTTACTTTTGATAAAACATTATATAACCACAACCAACTATTATCTTTAAATACTAAATTTATTCTGACAATCAATTTCAAACTACATCCTAACTATATTTCTTTAGCAGCTAACACTCCTTTTATTGCATTTGGTTATCGGTTTAAAATATTTGACTTTGCGAAATCTGTTGACCTTGAAGATTTTGTAATCTCCACTGATGAAACTAATATTAGTCAGCAGATCCAATCAAAAGTGTCTAACATAATTTCAGATAAGTCCCAAATTAAAACAAAAATGAATGAACAACTAAATTACTATAGAGATAAAATTAGCGAGCCATTTAAAAATAATCTATATCTATAAACAAGTAAAAGCACAAACCCTTAATCGTTTGTGCTTTTACTATGGCCTTATGATTTATTTGAAAAGTATTCTTCAAAGAATTTCTCGTTATTTAAAATCGCTTGATCATTTGGTCGGTACTTCTTTGCTTTATTATTATACTCAACTGCTAATTCCTTTTGTCCGGTGTGCCAGTAGCAAACACACAACTGCAAATATGGATACCATGTAGAGTAACTCTCTTGCCTAAATCCTTGTATTTCTTCAACATTTGCTTGAATAGCTATCTGATACCAAATTATCGCTTTATTATATAGTTTTCGTTCTTTATATAAATCACCCAAACGGCACGATACCTCAGGTCTAGGGACATCATAAACGATTGATTTTATCAGTGCTTCAATTTCATTCTCTAGGTCCCCTAACTCTCTATAGCAAGCAGCTAAATTTATACATGCGCGAATCTTATCCTCTACCCACCCTTGTTCCATATCAATAAATTTTTGATAAAATTGAATTGCTGCTTCGAATTGACGGTGATCTCTTAATTCATTGGCATAATAGAAGGTATCACGGGGAGTAAATTCTTCTCCTTTTCGTAATCGGTTTTCATAAATTTTTAAATTTCTATCAGATTGTACATTGACATTTTTTTTGTCTTTTTTTCGATGTCGAATTGCTACATCTGATTTGATTACGCGACCACCAAATTCTAAATACTCATGAACAGCACCTTTCCACTTGAAGTTATTACTTCTCTTTACTAGGCGATTTCTTCTGAAGCTAAATTGCGGATTACCATAATCATCAAATGCAATATGGTATAGCATTGATACCGTATCTACACTCTCATTTAGTTCTTCTTTTAATTTTTTGAATTTGTCCTGATCTGCTTTTAACAAGATATCATCTGCATCCATCCAAAATATAAAGTCCTTAGTCGCATGGCTAAAGGCAAAGTTTCTTGCAGCAGAAAAATCATCAATCCATTCAAAGTCAATAACCTTATCTGTAAATTCACGTGCAATTTCTTTTGTCTTATCTGTTGAGCCGGTATCGACAATAATGATTTCATCAACAATTTCTTTCACGCTACTTAAACATTCTCTTAATACTTCTTCTTCATTTTTCACAATCATGCAAAGACTAATTTCATTCATTTACCATTTCACCACCAAGATTAATCATTCGTTCTAGTATATGATTACACTCAGTTATGTGAACGGGTAAATGCTGATCAAATCAGAATAACATCTGTAATTGGCGCTTAAACCTAGATATTTCGGCAAACTCAATTAGTTAGTTAGCAAGTTTGGTGCCAGCCATGGTTTTGAAAGCTTTTTATCCACTATAATCACTTTTACATAATTTTGATAGAAGAATCTAGATATTTCACTAATTAGTCGTTCACATTGCTCCTTATGAATACGACTAATAAATTTATATTTTGCTAAATAATATTCAAATTCAAGTATTAGACTTTCTAACTCTTCAATTGATTCAAAAATTGTAAATAAACTATCACGTTCACAGTAAGAACTAATTAAATAATTCCTTGAAATTAATTGAGTGAGTAGATGATTGGTCAGAGTTAATGACTCAACTAACTGATTTTCTGCATTTTTCTGATAGATTTTATCTACAGGACGAAACGCCATCATTTTTAGATAGGAGATCTGCATTTTGAAGTATAGGCAAAAAAACTGAAGATAGTTCTTATCACTTTCTTCAAACAATTCATCCGCATCTTGTTCGATTATAGGCATTTTAATCAATCTCCTTTTTGTTTCTTTAACCCCTATTACTATAGATCATCGCATGTAAACTTAGCTAAAGGTGAGGAGCAATCACCTTTTGATGGCTTGCAAGGGGGTTTCTTTTTACATTGACCCTTGCACTTGCACTCTTTTCTATCCAATTCAATTGCATCTTCTAATTTAAACTGGAGTAGCATTTGAGATTTTACAATTGTTCTTAGAGTTTTCAATACACTATCATTGATCTGAATAAATTCCATTAAGCATTTTGGCTTTGTCTTTAAGAATAATTGAAGTTTTTCACCTTCTGCATTCAATATATGAGAAAGTCCTATCTCTTCAAGTGCAATTGATGACAATAATAACTCTATTGTTTTACAGCGATCTAGCGTAATTTTAGGATTTATATCAGGAATATTTGGCATTGACATTTTCTTCACCACACATTTATTTATATTAGTTAACACAGTTTGGCCTTATCACCTGAGATGTTACATCATATGTTTGCCTACATATTTAGTTCCAAAATTAGGCTTTCATCTAGTCGTCGCATAGGTGAACATAGTCAATTTTAATTTAAATTTACCCATAAAAAAACGCTCGATCCTTTACAGGATGAGCGTTTTAGAGAGAGCTTCCAGCCGGACTTGAACCGGCGACCCCTTCCTTACCATGGAGAAAAAAGCGACTATCAGTGATTATCGAATTTAATCACAAGTACGCTAAACCTAGCGTAAATCATGACTTGGTTGTCTTATTCATTTTTAAATTAGTATTAAAAAAACTATGTTTTTAACAATTGGTCACTTTAATGTCACTCGAGTGACATTAAAATTTGAAGTAATAAAGAGCTAAGGAATTTATCCCTAGCTCTTTTTAATTTACTTAACCTTAATTTTATCCCCTGGTTGGATAATATATTTCGGACCTTTAACTTGTGGATTTAGCTTTTTAATCTGGTCCAAACTGATACCATGATTTTTAGCTATCACACTCAAATTGTCACCACGTTTGACCGTATAATGCTTTACTGCAGATCCGCTAACATTGAGCTTTTGCCCAGGATGAATTAGATTAGGATTTTTTATGTTATTATCCTTAACTAATTTAGCAACTGTTGTGCCATATTTTTTAGCGATAGCTGATAAAGTGTCGCCTTTTTTGACCGTGTAGGTGGATCCTACGCTTGGTTTTTTAGCAGGATACAAATCCTTTTCTAAAAACTTTTGCGGATCCACTCCATTTGTTTTATTAATATTCCAAAACCCTTTGTGTAACTCGAAATGTAAATGCTGACCTGTTGATTGACCTGTATTACCCATCGTGCCAATCGTCTGACCTTGTTTAACCCTGTCACCGACTTTTACGCTACGTGAGCCTGATCTCATATGCGCATAGACGGTTTCCCACGCGTTGCCATTAATATCATGACGGATAAAAATAACCTCACCGTAAGATGCGCTTAAATAAGATCGACTGACAATACCAGCTGCAGATGCATAGATTGGTCTTGTGCCACTTTCAGCAATATCAATCCCGTGGTGCATACTTCCAGTTTTACCTGTGATCGGATGTCGTCTTGGACCATATGGACTTGTTACTCGTTTAGTATTTGTCGGCCAGATAAATGTTTTACTCATTAATAAACACTCTCCTTGTTTTCTGTAATAAAAAAGACACTCAACGAGTGCCCTATTCAGCTAACTTTCCCTCTTCGTATGATTTCTCTTTAAATATAGAAATTGCTTTCTTTAATACCAATGGGACTGGTACATTCAATTTGCCTAGATTTTCGCTGATACTAATAAATTCGTTTACTAGGTAGAACAAAATGCTTGCGCTTGCAACTGATAGCTCAAAATCACCGATTGCAAAAGCATTTCCCAATTCCTCAGCAATCACATGATCTACAATGCCAGCTACTGCAACAACACCAAAGATAAGCACCTTACGAGCAATCCCATAAAGTCCAATTCGGCTATTTAATTCACCTTTATAACCCGCTGCTAAAATTCCCGTTATATAATCAAATATGGAAAAGCAAATCAAAGCTATCAACAACGCTGACCAACCTCCAAATAAGTAACTTAAAGCTAAGGACAGACCAGCTGTAATAGCTTTAATGTTATTAGATAAGAACTCCATTTCTTATAACCTCCATTTATTTTTTTGCATAAAAAAGACACCCCATATTTTTGGGATGTCTGAATTAAAATTTTTAATAGATACATACTAAACTACATAAGGGGTGATACAAAATGATCAATCATAAAATAAGTCGTTTTCTTGTGATTAGCTCATTACTTTCAAGTTTATTTGGTTTCGTTATTATTTTATTGACTCTATATCATAACTCTACAATTAAACAGAAGTTGAGGGATCTCAACGCAGGATCTATAAAATAAAAAACGCTCTTTTGAGCGTTTGGAAAAACCCCTCAAAAAGAGCAAAATTCCTTCAAAAAAATACATCTCTTCAATGAGATGTCTAATGGATGTTATTATTTACGATTCTTTTTAATTCTTCTTCAGCTTGTGCTCGAGCTTCTTCTAAAGTGTTCGCTTCAGTAATTATAAGGTGGTCATTAGGTGCTAGATGATCATAAACTGATAAATACACTTTATAACTTTCCTCATAAATCAAGATGACAAATGCAAATGGATGATCGTTATAAAACATGATACCAGTGTCATAATCTATTGCACCCACAACAAAGTTAGGACTTGAAATTAATTTTTCAAGTTTAGGCGTCATATAGGATCCCCTCCTGTCTATTACCTAAATTCGACAGGAATATTACTAAATCCTTCAACTCAAGTAAATTGAATTTAATCAAAGAAAAACTGAACCCACACGTATGTTGCTATTAATCCTGATAAGCCTAATAAGAAACTTGAAAAGTGTTTTAAAAATGGTATAACCTTTTCCAATAATCTAGTTAAAATTGCGGTTACACTCATAAATACTGTTATCATTATTATTAGATACAATAACAACAGGGCTATTTCATTAAGTGTGTTTTCTAGAAGTGAATTTTCAAACATATTGACTTCCCTCCTTGTCACTTTATTCGACAAAGAGGGGCAATATTCCTGCGATAGATACCAAAAAACAATACCTCGTTAAAGCATTATATATCATATATTCTTTTACTAAATTCCTTATCTAACATCTCTTCAATCCGCTTCTGTACCTTCGGATTACTAAACTGTTTGGCTAATAAATCTAATTTCAATTTTTCTTCATATAGTCTTCCTTCAGATAGGGATTGTTCCCTTATCTTCTCCAGCTCATTTTCAGCTTGAATCTTAATCGATTCAATTTCAGTTTTATTTTTTTCTCTCACTGCTTTCAGATCTGCTTCTGCCTTTTTCACCGAGCTTTTATACGACCATACTCCTGAAATAATTGGCCCTAAAACCGCAATTAATGCAAGAACAATATCTTTAATCATTATCTAAACCCCTCCTTATTTATTTACTTACTTCGACAAGAAAGGGCAATATTCCTGCATAAAAAATAAGCCTTACTCGGCTTGTAATCTACCCACAACATACTCTTTAATCTTATTTGGCAACTCCCCGTCTACACCCGCTTGAAAGTATTCCGTCAAAGGCATAGTAAAGCTACCATCTACATTTAGCTTTTCATTAGGTACGCTAGATTGATCTGTTCCTCGAAAATTGACTACACGCAGTTGCTGACCATTTTCAGTTATGTTTCGTGAACTTGTTTCTACGAATTCGTATTCTGCCATCATTATTTTTCCTCCTCTTTAACTTCCGTTTTACTTTCGATCTCTTGCTTTAATTGTTCGATTTCTTTCTGTAAACGTTCGTTCTGCTCTGATAAGATACCGATCTTTTTATTAGCCTGTAATAGTTGATTCGCCCACTCGCTTGATACTATGTCTATAATTTTATTTACGTCTTGGTTCATGAAATCATCTCCTTAATAATTTTTAGTTCGTTTTTGAGCAGTTGGTTTTCTGTTTCTAACTTTTCTAAATCCCCCTTAATATCGTTAATATTCGGAATAAGCAATATCCACGCTCGATCATTAAAGTTCTCAACCGCGCCTGTTTCCTCGTCGTAGACAACATATTCTGATAGACCAACATCTTCAAAATGATCCGCAATTGCTCCGTAATATCTTTTTAAGCCTTCTATAGACCCACCATTTCTTTTAATTTCACCTTTGTCATACCAACTATGCGGCTCGATCTCTAGTATTCTTTTATAATCAACGTTTGCTTTTTCAATAAAATCTTTATATTTTTTAGCGGATGTAGATCTACCAAAATACCCATTACTTGCAACATAAGCATTGGCAGGACTACCAGTTGTATTATTATAGGCAGGTAAATTAATCAGCCTATTTCTTACCGTTACATTTCCGCCAGTTAATAGGATCCCTTCGGATAAGTTTTCCGCATTAATGACAAATTGATTAGAGTTTCTAGACCCAATTCCTATATAAGCACTTCTACCTAGCCAATTCCTATGAAATTCCATGTAGGCGTGATCAAGGTTTCCGCCGTTAAGACTTAAAATATTTGCATAGCCGTCATTTGCGTTAGGCATCAGCGTTAGTTTACCGTACAAATCAATCATTTCTGCGTCTAAACTAAACCCAGCTAGAGGCTTTTGGTTATTATTTAAATCTCTCCTGCTGATCTCCAACGAGTCATTTCCAGTATTAAGATCAATAAACCCAGTTCTTTTATATGGATTTGTTGTACTTGCTTGCCACTGTGCGGTTTCAATTTCTATTCCAAAGTTGTCAAAGTCATGTACGCTTTTTGCTCTCACTCGCAATTTGCTAGTTTCAATTTCCCCACTAAAAGTCCCCGTTGCTCCTTGTAAGTGACCTTTAAACGTCGCATTACCACCAAATACATGGCCATCAAAATTGATTTGGTCAGCTTGAAACGTGAAGCTATTAGCTTCTTGCGTGAATATAGAACGAACTTGTCCGTCATCAACCTTTTGAGCGATTAATCCCGCTTGTTGCGTTACTGTTGATTGCAAGTTAGACACCGTACCACTAAGCGTATTAAACTGCGTTGTACTCACTTTAGACGTTATTTCGCCCTCAAGACCGCTTATCTTCGTTTCAGCGGTGCTAACACGTGCACCTAATGCATTGACTGTACTACTATCGGCCTTAGCTTCAATTTTACCCGCTTGTACTGATAGTTCTGCGGATAGAGATTCGATTTTTGTTATAGGATTATCTGTATATCCATTAAAATCTACATTACCGTTATTTATAAAAAATTGTACGTCTAACCAACCTACACTAGAAGGAGCAAAATACTCTTTACCTCCACCCTCACCCATTCCGGGAATTCCTACTAAAATGTAACTAGGGTGACTTCCATTCCAATCAGCGTGTTCAAATACATCTTTTGAACCACCACATCTATATATTGCTTCGGGCAAACCCCCTTCAAGTCTATTATGTCTAGGAGCATGAGCGCCAATTAACACTATTAATTTATCATTATCTAAATTGTTTAGATCATTTGCTAAAATATCTGCATTTTCAGGTGATAGGTATACATCATATGTTTCATGACTTTCCCACGTATTAGTGTTTCTATCATATACGCTAAGCATATAAGATCTATCGTTGCCTATAGGATTCAATTTAGTTCCTGATTCTGTATACAAACCCGTTGGTGTGTTATACGGTCCATTGTATCTTCTAGCTACAATTCTATATGTTTCAGTTTTAACAGCATTGTCAATAGCACTTTGAACATAATCAGCACTTACCTTCGTACTTATCTCATCTGCCATAACTAACAACTGCGCATCATGACTATTTACTGTCCCTTGAAGTGCGTCTACTTGTGACTGGTTTGCCTTTAAACCGATAGCTTGCGTGTTTTGACCTATCTGTGTACCTTGAGTTTCTAAATCGGATATAATTCCGTTAATATCTGCGGTATATTGAGTTTTAGATACTGTATTATTAATCATGTTGTCAACTTCGGATATTGTGTAGACTGTACTGCCATCTGCCTTTTTATCGATTTCTGCGTTTAAATCGGCTATTGCTCCGTCAACAATCTGCAATTTACCGTCAACGTACGTTATACCCGCTTTTTCGCTTAAATCACTAGCTATTTCAGCCATTTTAGCGTTATACGTATCTTTTGCTACCGATTCAGCTAATGCCTGTTGTAAGGCTTGTGCTGATACGTCATCAGCGTACACCTTTGCATTATCTTCTGCTTGACTAGCTACACCATCGGCATAGCCTTCAACGTCGATTTTAAGTGCACTATCTTGTTCGATTGCGAATTGTTTAGCGTTATCTTCGGCTTCGATTCCAACGGCTTCGGCAAAGGCTTTTCCTTCATCAAATACGTATTGATCTTTTTGATCGATTTCTACTTTTGAGTAGGTGTGTTCGACCATTTCTGATCTTGTAATTCGTGCGCGTATTTCTTTTCTTAATTGATTAAAAACATCATGTACCTGTTCTTCGGTGTACTCAATAAAATCACCAAGCTTAATTTCCTTCTTGCCCTTTGATTTAACCGATCTTTCTAACTCAAATACTCTAGCTTCCAAATATAAAGGTGGATTAAATTTTTCATCTTTTATTTTAATCGTGTCACCAAAGCGTATTTTTTTATTATCCATACCTGGAACGTTTTCTAAATCCACAATAGTCGTTTCATATGTGATTTGCGTATTTATTCGTTTATCAAGTGCTGTGCGTGTGTATTGTCGTGCTTCTGTTTCAGTCATTTCTGATCTATCAGACTGTATTACATACGGTTCAATCAAATGTTGTAAATTTCCGTATTCATCACGTCTTCCCCACCGCTGTAAGGCTTCTTCATCTTCGACTAACACTTCTAATCGATTACCGTTTTCATCTTCAGGAGCAATTCCTAAAAGAGCTGTAACAATATCTTGCTTTTCAACCCGTCTAATTCCGTCAAGGTCTTTCCCAAACGTGACTTCTCGACCCCGCCACGTACCAATTCTTTCGACTAAATCGACGATTCTACGAGTTATTTTTGTTCCGTTATGTTCTACCCTAAAATCTAATTCAAGTTCAAATTCACGGGCAATACGCTTCAAATACTCATAGGGATTTGTGTGATTGTCAAATGTGATTGATATTGATTGGTCAGATTCAACGATACCAATTTCCCAGCCAGTATCATTTAAGGCTCTTCCGCCGTGTTGGCTGGCAGTTCCTGTGAAAGTACCAGGAAAAATAACACTAGCTTTTTTTAATTCTAAATAGCTAGCATGTGCATAGACTTGAGCCTTATGACCTTCAGTATCTCTATATTTGTGAGCTTCAAATATCACAAATTCAACTAAATTATCATCTTCGTCAGGGATAATGATTCGATTTCGTTTTTCTAAAAATTGACTGAATGATTTGTCTGCAAATGTTATAAAGTTATACGTTTCCAACGTATTTTCAAGTGATTTTTTATGCGTGTCACTGATAATATTCTTCGCTGTAATATAATCTAATATATTATCACTTTGACCATCCGCAATGTGTATTTGCGACATTGATTCACCCCCTAATAAAACCTTTCTCTAAATCTAACATTTGTTTCAAAGCTATCCTCTGGTGTCACCAACAATTGATTATCGCCTTTTTTAAGCGTAAAAAAAGAAGCTCCGAAATTTTTTAAGTCTTTTCTCGGTTCTCCATTTACTAAAATATCTTCGTTTTTGTGGTCAAAAGTTATAACGTCATTCGGGTATATAATGTAAGGTGTTTTATCTACACTGACTTCTTTTAATTCGGTTACTTTTAATTGATTAATTCGTGGTACGGTTGCGTTTGTTGACTGTCCGTATTTCCCAAAATGAATTTGAATATATTTTAACCTACCCAATAAATTACTGTCTGTGATAAAACGAGAAACGGTTAGTGTATCGTGGTGAATCGGATTATCCCCCGAACCTAATCTAGCCGCGTAAAATATGAGTTCTTTTCCTTTGCGGGTAACTTTAACTACCCCATGAAAATGATTCGTCCTGCGCAAATAATTCTTTGATGAGATTTCGTAATTAACGTTATTACCAACCCAATCCCCAGAACGACCTTCAGCCGCCACTTGACTACCATTAACCGTACTGTCCACAATCGCTATTTTACCAATTACGTTTAGATTCTCGTCAAATAAATAAGTTTCAATTCTAAAGGTGTCGGACGGTCTAGTTAATTCAACTCTACATTTCATTTCAACCTCAAAGTCTTGTATAGGGTTAATCTCTATCGCTCGTGCAGGACCATGCCAAGCATCTCCACTACCATAATTTAATGGTACAATACCAGTCCCATCTGTTCCCATACTTCCGTCAATCACAGCTGTATGACTGTCTATCTTTATAGGTGGTGTGTTCCATTCTGATAAGGTTTCCCCACGTTCGTTAATCAAAATTTCTTCGCTGTCTACTTGTTCTACATCAACGTCGCTAGGTTGTCCGATTAAATTATAATCCTCACCGTTTGAAATCATTGCAAAAGTACTCTTTTTAGTTGCTGTTAATTCAAAAATAGGATCGGCTTCAGCTGTTCCGTTATTTTCAACGATGACTTGATCGCTTGGGAAATGAATAGTTTTTTCGTGGCCGTATTTAAACGGATCGGGACAAAGAAAAGTAATAATTCCCTGTCCCGAATAAACAAGTTCATCTAAATCTAAACTTCCACTTACAACAGCATAATAAACTCTGTCTGGCTCATCATTAAATATGAGTTCTTTTGGCTCGTCATGAATTAGCCAATTAGCTAAATCTTCTTTAACTTTTTGCAAATCAGATAAATCATCCGCTAATAACAAAACTGGAACGTTGATCGTTCTAATCTGCTTTTGAGTGTTAGATAAATATGCCCCTGGTTTTCCAACAACTGTTACGAGTTCTCTGTGTATAGGCATCCATGGCGGTCTGTTTTTCTTCCTAGATGTTTTAAGATAGGATTTTTTTATACCATTAAATTTCAACTAAATACCCCTCCTACTTAAAGGAATTTTTAACGTAGATATCTCGGTTTTGTATTTCGGTCACATACGGCTCTGTGGCATAAGCGATTTCTCTGCCATCAAAATAAACGTTGGTATCTTTTCGTAATAACATTAGTAATAAATCATTCTGTTCCTTTAGCACAGACATCACTTCTTTGGTGTTCAACCCAGTGAGATCGATTGAGTTATTAGGTTTTCTTTGCAAACTAAGACCTCTGTCGATACCACTGATTAGTCCACTTCTAAGCATATTGACGGTTTCCTCATTTGTATATACCTTAGCTCCAACGGGCAAATCATACAAACCGAAACTAGCCAAGCTTAATTTCCCGTTATGTTCAACGAGTTCTGGACCACTTCCCTCTCCAAGTACCGCAGGACCGCCAGGGTGGAAGTTTGTCCCGTCTTTCCAAAACTTCAATTTTTCCAGTCCGCTAGTCACCACATTGACCACTTTTCTAATAGGACTTTTCCACTTCTCATTCTCGTCGTCAGCATCTTTATTAGTTTTTATTTCTATTCTCTTTCTGACATCTTCGCCAGCAATTTGATTGTAAGCTTCAGCACGTTTGACGTTTCCGCGAGTGTTTTCCCCTATCTTTTTAACCTTTTCATCTACCTTGGCCAGATTGTTTTCTGCGATTGTGTATTTTTCATTTTGGCTATTTAAAGATTCATTAACGGTATTGATTCTGCTTTTCACATCTTCTATTCTTTTAATTTCTTTTTCTAGCTTCTCGATTCCCTCTTGCTTTTCACCGTTAGAGTCTCCCTCTTTTTCAATCTGATCTTTCAATTGTTTGATGTTTTCTTTTCGCTTCGCAATAGCTTCGTCAATAGCTTCGTTCTCTTTCCCGCGCTCGACATTGATGTCGTATTGCAATTCTAAAGTTTGTATATAAGCATCATAGTTTTGATTGTTTTTATCTATTAAATCACTAATGCTGTCCCGTTGTTCTTTAATTACTCCAAGTGTTTCATTCTCTATATCAATAGTTCTTTCAAGTTCATTTATGTTTTTTTTGTGCTGTTCATTAATTTTCTCCAATTGAGAATTTTGTTTCTCGAGATCCATCATCGCTTGCGTTATATTAGTTGCTTCTTCAAAGCTAGCTTCTTCGCGTTGTTTTTGCAATTCTAATATTTCTTCTTGGTTCTTCTTGATCTCTTCCTCATTAAAACGAATTTGTGATTGCGTATTCTTAATTCTTTTTTTTGCTCCGTCTATACTATCTTCCAATACTAGCGACTCACCCAGCAAGACTGCGTACTCATCTATTTCCCTATTAACTTCTCGGATGTCCTCAGCCATACGGTTATAAACTTCTAGTTCCATGCGCTCTAACTCTGCATTTGTCATCTCGCGGAGTTTGCCTGTTGTATCCATGATTATGTTCCCATAATCATCAATGACCTTGCCCGCCTCAGGAAATTGTTCAGCTAGCGCTTCATTAGATTCGAGTAACCTGTCAAATTCTTCTTTGGATAGACCCGATTTTTTCCTTAACTCTTCCATCCTCGATTCGATTTCCGATATTTTTTCCGGTGACTTTGTGTTACCTAGCTCTGTTTGCAGGGTTAAAAACTCGCCAAATTCTTCTGTTGTAAGCTTTGACTTTTTAGCCAATCCCTCATAGGTGTCTACAAGTTCATCTGTTACTTCGATTTGTTTTTTAGTTTCAGCTAAAAGTTCGCTTGTCTTATCTAACTGTTCGTTCTTTTCGTCTAATACATCTGAATAAGATTTGGCTAATTCAAGATTATTTTCAGCTAGCTTTCTTTGCTCTCTCAATGTTTCATCTGCCCTTGTTCTTGTTAGCGCAAAAGCAACCCCTAACGCAGATAGTGATGCAACAACAATCCCAATCGGGCCCGCTAATCCCGCAATAATTGGAACTAATGCAGGTAAAGCGACCATCATACTGCCAACCATCGATATCAACGGACCTAATATCAATAACAAAGGTCCAATTGCCGCAACTAGAGCGCCAATAGAAACAACAATTATTTGTGTGTTCTTACTTAGACCATTCATCCAATCTACAAGTTTCTGGATAGCGTCTACAATTTTAGTCAAGGCTGGCTCTAACGCATCAAACAATTTAATAGCCAATTCTTCTAAAGCTGATTTAAGGTTAGTCAGCTTACCTTGTAGGTTATTTTGCATAGTTGATGCCATTTGTTTGGCAACACCATCGCTATTCGCAATAGCTTTTGACAACTTTTTGAAGTCACCTTCACCAGCATTAATAACTGCTAGCATTCCAGCCATTGCCTGCTTGCCAAAAATAGCCGAAGCAGATGAAGCTTGTTGATCTTCTGACAATCCACTAAATTTCTCCCTTAAATGACCAAGCAACTCATCTAAAGGTTTCATATTTCCTTCTGAATCTTTTATGTTGATGCCTAACTTTTTCATTTCTTTACGCATACCTGCTGTTGGACTCGTTAAGTTAGTCAAGGCACTGCGCAATGTTGTACCAGCTTGCGTTCCTTTAATCCCCGCGTTTGCCATTAGACCTAAAGCCAACGCTGTATCTTCTAAGCTGTAATTTAATGCTCCCGCAATTGGAGCAACCATTTTAAATGCTTCACCCAATCCGCTAACGTCCGTGTTTGCGTTTGATGATGCCGCGGCTAAAACGTCAGCATATCTACTCGCATCTTTTGCTTCATCACCAAATGCAGAAATGCTATCTGTTAAGATGTCTGATACTCGTCCTAAATCCTCGCCCGATGCGGCCGCTAAATCTAAAACTCCGTCAATGCCATCTAGCGACTGTTTAACATCCCACCCCGCAAGTGCCATGTACTTGAATCCGTCAGTAACTTCTTTAGCACTAAATTTTGTAGATGCCCCTAACTCTCGAGCGCGATCTTCTAATTTAGCTAACTCATCACCAGTTGCACCACTTAAAGCCTGTACCTCTGATAAACCCGCTTTAAAATCCATACCAATTTTAGATGCAATGCCTGCGACGGCAGTTAAAGGCGCGGTTACTTTCATTGACATTTCCTTGCCCAGAGATGTCATTTTGTCGCCAAACTCTTTTACTTTTTTACCAGAGTCAGCCATCTTTTCGCCAAAAGAGCGCTGTGTCTTATCTACTTGTTTTAGTTGGTTTTCATAATGCTTAAGTTTAGATTCTGTTTCTGCTATTTCGCGCTGAAACGCTCGATACTGTTCCTCTGAAATTTCCCCAGCTTCGAAAGCTTTAATTACTTGCTCCTGAGATCCTTTTAACTGTTCGAGCTTCTTCTTGGTGGTCTCTATTTGATCGCCTAATAATTTCTGTTTTTGTGCGATTAATTCTGTATTTTTAGGGTTAAACTTTAATAACCGGTCAACATCCCTCAATTCACGCTGAATGTCCCGTGATTCTTTATTTACGTCTTTTAAAGCTTTATCTAGACCTCTCGTATCACCATCTATCTCAATCGTGATACCTTTGATTCGTTTAGACAATCCCTCACCTCCAACTTGTTTAAAATTGGAGTTCTAGGACTCTCTACTTTTCAACTACTTCTATATTTTTGCACCTATCACACTTGATTTCTATTTTGCCTTTTAATCTTCCACTGATAAAAAATAATAATTTATTACACTTACTGCAACGGATAGGAATTTTCTTCATTTCACCACTACCTTAAAAAGAATCAAAATCATCTTGGGTTGCCTTCCTAACACGATCTTCTTGCTTGCCGTGTTTTATATTCACATAATTTTCAACATAGTCTAAACATTCGCCAATTGTCATCATTTCTAAATCATCAAGCGTGAGACCCACCATTTTACAAGTCATAAAAAAAGACTCCGTTGAAAGCACTTCATCCTTATTTTGTGTGCTAACAACGGTAGTCTCACTTACTTTTTTCTATATACATTACCTACTAACAAATCAACAAATCCATCTTCTAGCAACAGTTCTGTCACCGGAGGCATGTCTACATTAGCAATCCACTCGAAAAACGGTTTTGTATTTCTATCAAACGTTTTAGCCCATGCCCAGACAAATTGATAGATCAGCACGGTGTCAATGTCATCCAACAACACTTGTAGCTTTTCGTAATCTTCTGCCCCCTCAAGTGATTGGAGTTTAACGATTGATTCGATTCCACCCAATGCGCTTAGCGTGTCTTTTAAAATATCTGATTTAAATTGATTTTTATAATGTATAGCTGTGATGGCATTTGCCTTTAGCCTGACTTTTTCATCGCCAAGATTAATTGTTGCTTCCACTTATTATCCCTCCGGCAAAGTTTTCTTTTCATAGACTGCATTGTACCAGTTATTATAAACTTCTTCTGACGTTTCAGCTGTAGTTTTCGTTTTAACTGCCATATCACCTTCACGTGCAGTTGAGATAAACGTCAACTCGTTTGGTTGTGGTTCTCTTGTATTCGTTGTTGTCTCACCGGTAATAGTCGGACGGTTTGCAGAGCATTTATAAAGCACATGACGTACTGCCTTTACGTCGCCCTCAAATTCAAACATTAATGCAAATTCCTTTTGTCGTGCGTTTGCCTTTTCAGTTAAAACTCCGTCATCTTCATCCTTTTCTTCCCCTAGCGCATCAATAGCAAACTGCTCTGGGATTAAAGCAATAGATAAAGTACCGTCATAACCATCATTTTGCGCGGCCGAGTAATAAACCATATTATCGGCATAAAACTCCGATAATTCTCCTCGTGGTGTAAGTGTTAATGATACCGCCCCTGGGATAGCGATAGGCTTTTCATACGTTACTTCTCCATCAACGACTTTATAAGGTGCATAATGCACATTTTTTAATCCAAATTGTACTTTGTTAGTCATTAATATAACCTCACTTCATATATTTTTTGAAATAATTTTTCTGATTCGATATACATCTCATACGGTTCGTAAGGTATATCGTTTTGATCTAATAGATCTTCTAAAACTTGCTCTACTGCTTCATCTTTTTTTGTTGTGTACAACTCAATGTCAATATCTTTTATTTTGTGATACACCCTGTTGTCAGCGATAAAATTAGGGTTGTTGTCTACTAGATAGGTGATAAAAGGCGGTTCGACAAGCTTATTGAAATGCGAATAAGCCACAGGATAACCAGTGGCATCTAGCAATCTTTTTAACTCCACTAATGTCATTCTTTTATCACCCACCCCTAATGATTTTTTCTAGCTGTTTTTCATAACCGACAATAGCCTTTTGTTCTGCAGGGTAAATATGCGGTTTGCCTGGTACACGACCGCCTTTTGGTCCTACCTTCGCATGACCCTTTTCTAGTAAATGAGTTAATTGATAGTTGGTAGCGTTATGCACAACCCATGCACTTCCTACCTTTTTAGCGCGCCAACCATCTTTATATTTCCTTCTTGTGCGTTTACCTACTGGACTCGTGGTTTTTAATATTTTTACCGCTTCTTTCGCATTGTCTTCCTTGGCTTTTTCAAGGCCTTCTTCAACTTCGGTTGTGTATTCTTTTAATGCATTAGTTATTTCGTCTGCTAAATTATCTATACTTACTTTAACCAACACATCACAACCTTTCTTTTGCAATGATGGTAAGTGTACGATCCATCTCATCATCATTGGTTGGTGGTTCAATAATGTCAAACGTGCGATTGTCATATTTTACAACCATCTTGTTAGTAATGCCTGGTGTGTAATGTATGATAAAACGATACACCCTCTCAGCCCTTACCGCCGCCGCCTTTAAATACTCGTGACCTTTTAACGTCTTAATCATTGCCCATGCTTTGGTTACTTCTCTTTCTTCCTCAATTTGATTGCCTATTTCATCTTCCGTATCGACCATTTCTACTATTTGGATGCGGTGACGAAATAGACCACGATGAAAATTAGGATTGTACTTATTCTGATCCATAAATAATCAAGTCCTCTTTATCTAATCTTTCAATATCTTCACCTGTTAGTCCTTCGTATTCCGTCTCGCTAAGGACTTTTCGCATGGATAATGTGTTAATCCGTGTTAAAAAATTTTCTTCAAAGTATTCTAAAGCGTCATTATAAACATAACGGGAGCGTTCAAAGACTAGCTCCTTGAATGTTTCGTCTTCTAGTGTGTAATCGCCACATATTTCAATTAAGTCTTCGTATGATGTTTTTAATATGCGTTTCAGGTTGTCGTCCTCATAATCCCCCAAGTGCATGCGTTCTTTAAATTCATCAACGATTTTAGGAGTGATCATAGCAATCACTCCTTTTTATCGATACGATCTAAAAAAGAGCCATCAAGGTTTTTTGCAACCTCATCGGCTCTTTTAACTGTAATGTCGATTACACTATCTTTCTTATAAACTTCTTTTGTGTGGATGTCTCTAAAGGTTTTTAACACCTTGTATTTAGCCATGATTATCCCTCCGGAATAGTTTCTTCGGCATTAAACTTAATGTCTAAGTCATATAACAATGCTGTCTTGTTGTCTTTAGGTTTACCGTTAGCAAACTGCTTGATTGTATAAAGCATTGCATCTTCCATTGCTAAGGTTTGGTCAAACTTATTTAACTTGTACCCGCCTGCAATTGCCGCTAAATACTCTCCCTTAACAAAAAACAATGCTTTTTTCTCCGGGATTTCCTCGGACTCAATAACTTGGATGTTATACGGTAAAGCTGTGACCCATTGTCCGTTAGCTGTTTGGATAGTGTTACGTGCTTGTACGCTAATTGCATCTACCGGATTAACAACCATTGCAACCTTTCCTAATACCTTACGTGCCTTACCTTTTTCATCAGTGGATAAAGCTTTAATTACGTCATGTAATTCGCCTGCTACAACTTCTCCAAACTGAGAAGGTGCGAACGTAAGTGTTCCCTCTGATGTTTTATCAGTAACTGCACCAGTATCAGCATCAACGTTTTTCGTTAGTCCAACAGGTTCGCTTTGTGCAGGTCCACGACCATTGACAAGACCGTACTCTAAACCCACAGAGTAAGACTCAACTAATAACTCACGTACATAGCGTTCTACCCATTCAGGCCCTAAGTCAAGCATATCTTTAGGGATTACTGCAAATGCTGTTAACTTGAGTTGACCAATTTGTTCTTCTCTAAAAGCAGTAGACACTTGCCCTTTAATTTCACCAAACAAGTTACCCCATGCATAAGCTTTTGTTGGATCAGAATAAATATAGCGTGTGACTGCTCCTAAATCTTTAAGACCGATAGCAGTTAATAAAGGGTGTTCATTTTTTAAATCTTCGAACACTCGTTCTTGTGTCGTGACCGGAAGAGTAGAATCTTCATCGAACCCGCCAAATTCGATAGCCTCATTGAAAAACTTGCGTTCCTCAGATGTTAATACATTTTGGCCACGTGCGGATAAGATTTGCGCATCTTGCACCTCGTTACGTGCCTCTTGTGTGATTTTGTCTGTTAAATCAGATTGTAAAGCATTAAACATGTCATTAAATGCATTTTCTAATTGTTCGGGTTTAGAATCTTCTGCTTTCATAAGTTCCATATAAGCGTTTTTCTTTTCGTTAAATGTTTCCATTTCTGTTCCTTTAAATTTAATAGCCATTAATAATTACCTCCATTTTTTAAGTAAATTAAAAGAACCTTTATTTTTAGGTTCTTCGTTTGATTCTAATGTATTTTTTAATTCGTTCAAGATGTCTTCTTTTTCATCATCTGTGCGAATTTCAACTTCTTCTACTTCTTCTGATTCTTCTTCACCTTCGACCTTATCGGCGAACCCTAGTTCTACTGCTGTGCTTGACGACATCCACGTTTCAGCATCTACTTTTTCACGAATTTCTTCTTGACTGATGTTTGCTTTCGTTTTGTAGATGTTGATAATGCCATTCTCAAGCTCTTCTAACACATCGGCTTCCTTTCTCATGTCGGTCTTAGAACCGATAACAAGAGTCCATGCTTCGTGTATCATCATCATTGAGCCTAGGCCCATAATAACTTCATCACCAGCCATAGCGATTATAGATGCCGCACTAGCCGCCCAACCATCAACATTGATAGTGACTTTTCCTTTATGGCGCTTTAATCGGTTATAAATTGCAATACCGTCAAATGCATCTCCACCAGGTGAGTTTAGGTTGATGACTATATCGTTATCACCTGCATTTTTCAATGCCTGGTCAATATCACTAGCGGAAAAGGAATCACTAAACCATGAATCGCCAATCACACCATAGATAGTAATTTCCGTCACGTTAGAATCCTCGTCATGCTCTACCTTAAATTCTTGTGGTATGCTTTTTAGCTGTTCGACGTACTTTTGATTCTTGTACATTCTCAATAGCATCTCTTTATTAATCTTCCTCACCCCCTTCAAGTGTTTCATCACTTGTTGTATAGTTTTTAGTAACAATAAACTCATCATGGATTGGGTCATCAGATCTTTCTAGACCTAATGCATCCCTTAATTCGTGACCGTTAGCAATACCCGAAGCACGTAATTTGTCTGCACTTGTTGCCAAGTCAAATATGTCTCGATATTGTGGTTTTCTAACTTCTATACAATGATCGCTCATTAGTTCTTTTTTCGTAAAATAAGTAACGTCAGCTACTTCTTTTATCTTTTTTAATAATGGGGAAACCGTAAAAAACATATAGTTTTTTGTTTGTTTCTCGATATCAGCCATATCACCCCGTAGTAGCGATGGTGGTATTCCGATTGCATAAGCGACCTGATCCAAAAACCCATTTGTTACTTTGTTGATTTCGTCAACCGATTGACCTGCTATACCATTACCTGAGTGCTCTTCATATTTAAAACCTGGTTGTTGCGGGATAATGGCAAACTGACGTTTCCCTACCGACTCATACATGTTGTCAATGAATTCTTGCAGCTTAATTTGCGCTTCTTTATTTTTAGCGGTCATCATATCCATGTCGACAGTCGCCCTTAATTGATTCTTTCGTTTCTGACCATTTAAAATATGCCCGAATAAATCGCCATAATCATAAAAAAGACTATCCAATAGTCTGGATAGTTGCTCATTTCCGTATTTTAGGTGCATGACTTCGGACTGCTTAAACTTGTCTCTTAATTCATAATCTTTAACTACGACATTAAAAAACACGTCCTCATAAATTGCGTATTCGTTCCGTTGAAAATCATCAGCAATTAGTAAATCGTCATCGACATGTACGACTAACACTTCATTGTCATAAATCAATTTAGATATAAACTGTTGCCAAAACGTACTAGCTGTTTGATTCTTGTTAGGTCTAGTATTTAACTTATAATAGAGTTCGTCTTTTACATATTCTTTACCATGACGTACCCTGAACTCTGTTTGGCTGATCGTTCGTGCTAAAAACGATATGCACATTTCAATAGCTAGTCGCTTCATATGCACTCGTTCGGATTTTTGCTCGAAAAGTTCAATGAATTCCGGATCAAACGTAAAGCCTACCCTTTCCCTCTGTCCTAATATTCTTTTTAGTAAGCCCAATATATCACCACCTTTCTATTGAATTAGATATGGACCACACCCCTTTCATTTATCTTTTTTATTCTTGCTAAAAATATAGTTTACAGGTCCGCTACATTCCGGACACCTCCAACCATCTGTATTTTTGTGAGTATCTTTTAGCTTCCAATCACATGTCATGCAATAAATGGTATGCTTTTTAAACTTCACAATTTTGACCCCCTAAAACTTAATGTCTGATAGGAAGAAATTTTCTTCTTCAACTAAAATGTCATCAGCTTTATACATGGCGTGCACAAATGCTTGGAATGGGTCTGTCTTACGTGTTAATTCATCTTTCTTATGGTATTCTTTATTACCGTCTTTTTTAGTTACTACAAGAACGTTATTAGTCGCCCAGCGCATCAGTGGGTTATCACCGAAAATTAATTGACGTTTAGCAAATAAGGTTTCAATCCGCGGCGCAAGTAAAGAGTGAATTGCTCTTGGATTGCGAATATAAACAAGTTCAAAACCTTCCGCTTCAAGTGCGGTTTTAACTAAATCTAATCTGAATGTGTCAGCCACTATTGTGTTAAATCCATATATAAGTCTCATTTCTACAAACCAGTCGACAATGTGTTTAATGTCAATCACAGGACCGCTTACTTTAGTTAGTAACCCTTGCTTTTCCCATTCATCAATAGGTGCATTTAGTTTAACTTGCTTTAAAAACTCTTTTCTAACAAATGAATGAGTTTTCCAAATGTAGTTGCCATCAATTTTAAATAATAGACCTACACTAGCAAAGTCTTTTATTCTCGCGTAATCGAGTCCGCCCACACACATACGTTGTTCGAGTTCTGGCATCTTGCGTAATACTGGATTAGGATCATCTGGTTCGGATTCAAAACCCGTTGCCCATATTTCTTCCCAGGTAGCGACTGACTTCTCAATATCTTCTTCTGGTAGATTCATACGCTTTGTCATAAATTCTTCTCTACCCGATGGATCAATTTCTAAGTCGTCATATTCTTCTTTCATCGTTTCAAATAGATTCTGTGCGTAATCTGTTAAAGGTTTTTCCAACATTGGATTGGCCTTTTCCCACATCTCGAAGTCGTCTACTTCGTCTGGATCATCTATTTTACAAATAAACGGAAACAGTGTAGAGTCTGGACGTTTACCCTGTAGCACTTCCATTGCTTGTTTTTTCATACTGTCGATAAAACCTTCACGGACATAACCGTCTGTACCGATATAAACTTCTCTCGGATGTGGTAC
This sequence comes from Amphibacillus xylanus NBRC 15112, assembly GCF_000307165.1. Taxonomy (NCBI): domain Bacteria; kingdom Bacillati; phylum Bacillota; class Bacilli; order Caryophanales; family Bacillaceae; genus Amphibacillus; species Amphibacillus xylanus. The sequence continues at coordinate 206,271 of NC_018704.1, read as the reverse complement.
TTTACCAAGTCCACCACGCATAACTCGGACGGTCTGGGCCGTTTCGTACATGTGTATTTCGTCAAACACAACCATTCCTTCTCGTCCACCGTCTTTTGATTGTGGATTTGCTGTTCTAAAACGCAACCACGATTTAGTTTTCCTGTTCGTGATGCGCATTTTTGTAAGGTGGAATGAGCGTTGCAATGTTTTATTTTCTTCGATAACGTTATATACTTCTTCGAACGATGTCTTTGCTTGGTCTTCACTATTGGCTACGATAGATATGTTGTAGTTCCTTATTCCATACAATTCACTATTCATGTAGTTGCTTATTCCGCTTATGAGTCCGTTCTTTCCGCCACCTCTACCCATCATGATTAAAAAACGACGGTAAAAAAGCCTTTTCGTTTCTTTGTTAAAAAGAAAGAAAAAGGCTATAACGAATTTTTGGAACTCCTTCAAAGGGAAGTACCATTTTTCTATAAATTGAATGCATTGTTCTATGTGCTTATCGTCAAAGTATAAATCATCACGACTTAATACATGTTCTTTCAAATACTCTATTAACATAATTCGTTCTTTATTGAGTTTTATTTTGCCTTTTTCGTAAAGGCTAATATATCGTTCTACATACTTATTTTTAATCATAATAGATCTTCTGCGCTATTTTCTTCTTCATTGTCAATAAAATTAAATGACTTTTCTATACTCAATAAAGATGCGTTAACGCTGTTCATTTCTCTGAGCAAGGGGTGAGACTTAATAAATTCTTGTTTTCCGTTTTTCGTCTCAACAGATACCCCTTCTTTTTTAACTGTCCTTTCCATGCGTCGATACATCTCAATATGCTTCAAGTACCTACCGACTTTTTCAACCTCAACCGGATCTGTATTGTCTATCCTCGACATAAGTGAATCCCTTATTTTATCTATACCAACATCGATTCTAAGTGGTTCTGTCACATTGCCCACCCCCCTAACGCGTGAATAATCTCTGAATCTGGTTTTTCTGGTCCCCCTCTCGGTCCCCATAAACAGAAAAAAGACCGAAATATTTTGAGGGGGGTACCTACCATCTTTCATCATTCCATTTCTTTTCCTTCGGTTTGAATCCTTTTCCGTGAATTTTATTGTGACAGGAAACGCACAATGTTTCTAAATTATCAAGTTCTAATGCAAGATCTGGATGAGTTTCGATTTCTTTTATGTGGTGAACATTGAGGACGATTTCCTTCTTCTTTCCCTCAACCTTTTTAGAATCAATTGTTACTAATCCGTTTCGCTTACATTCTTGGCACTCATAGTTGTCTCGTTCTAACGCCTTCTCTCTCAACCATAGCCACCCCCCGGAGGCATAGAATTTCTTTTTGCTACCGGGTGTAGTATAAACCATTTACTTGCGACCTCTTTTGCTTTTTAAATGATGCCCCCGCGCTACCAAGACGGGTATTGTTATAAAGGTGGTCAGAACCATTCCTAAGCCTGTTAATATTATTCCTGTTTTCACCATCACGCTCACACCCTTATAGTAATCGCAACAGGTCTTGAGCGGTATACTTCTTGTCCTTTATAGCCCTGTTGTATTCTTTTAGTTTTTGCTTATCAATACTTGGTTGGTATTTCCCTATCCGTTTCTTTTCTGCGTCTGATAGGTCATTGTATGACTGCTTATAATAGTCATCTTCCACCATCATCATTTCTCGGTATAATTGTAATTGTAGATAATGCTCTATCTCTTTTACTTTCTTGATCTTGTTTTTAATGCGTACAGTATTACGATTATCAAACATCATATTGAATCTATTATCGCATTCTGGACAATCTACATAAGCAACATCAATATCATATTTGTTTTCTACTTTTATCTGTTCCGTCGATAGTTCTGTTGCGCATACGTTGCAATGAAATTCACTCAACTTTTTAGCCATGTCTATGTTATCTGCCACACCTATCACCCTTTTAATTTTTTTATCGCTTCAAGAAACTCATCTTTATTTTTATCTATTTCTCTTACTCTTCCTTTTAGCTCTTCCATTCTATCTTCGAGTATGCCTATCTGCTCTACTAGTTCTTTTCGATATTTTATTTCGGACTCGATTTTTTCATTAATTAGTTTTATTGCGCTTTTCATGCCTGTACGCTCCTTTTTTATACATAATAAAAAGACACCTACAAATGTAAGTGTCCCCCATCGTGTATTGTGTTTTATTGATTGCTTACTTCTTCGTTTCCTAGAGCCATTAGTTGTACATAACTCAATATTTTACCTAGTGTCATAATTACAACTCCAACAGCTACATGACCAAATAATAAAATCGTTGCATATACCCATGTGCTTACTAGTTCGCTTTCTAAGAAATCTAATTGATCTTCGGTTACAGGAAAATCTTTAACGTAATTATAGTATTCATAATCAAACGAAGCCACTATAAGTATAGCAAAAATTATTCCAGCAACAATGAATATCCAGCCGATTACTTGCGCCGCATTATTTCTTATTTTCACTTCCGCCAACTCCTTTTTGTCAATTATCCTAGAGTTGGTTAAATAATGCAATTAAAAAAGAGTGTTCTATATTTACAATAATGTTATTTTCTATGCAAATAAATACCACCACCTAAATTTCTGACCATCAATTTAACCCCGATCTTTTCCTGTCTTAAAAAATAATCTGCTTCTTCCATAGTTATTATAATTCGACCTTTTGAATCTTCATAAATATTCCATCCAAATAACAAGAACAATACATTAATGTGAATCATATTGGATTTTACATATAAGAATCCAATTAAAAGAAATAACAACATATTAGTTATTAATGTATTAACTTCAGTTATATCAATTACTAATAAAGGAACAATATAAGTTACTAAATAACTTAGAGTTTCTTCATGCTTTTTTCTAACCTTTTTACTTTCTATTGTTTCGTTGAGTTCACATTTGCTAATATAAATTATAGGTGAAAATGAAATAACAAATAAAAATAATAAAACACCACACACAATAATCTCCATTATTGGTAAAGGCCAAGTTAAATCTCTTATCTCCCAAAAAGGAAATATGTTAACTATAATTAAAAGGTACAATGGAGAATACGAAGAAATGAAAAGCATTACTCTAAAAAAACCAGTCATTCTTCTCCCTCCTCTCCACATATTACCTTAACTCATCTACACCTTTTTCACCTGATAACACCGTTTTATAATAAGCATCGTTAAGAAGTTTTACAATATCATTCAACTGTTTTTTATCAGTATACTTTATTTTCGTCTTTTCAGCATTTAGCTCAATATTTAAATCAAACTCGATAATAATTTGCTCAACCTTATCAAAATTATCAATAAACCTTGTCATTCTTTCCGGTTTTTCCATTAACCTAGATACTCTCTTCACAACATTTCCGTCTTCTATACTATCCATTTTAAATTGTTCAAATCCCTCTATCTTTTCCGAATCTTCAAAGGAACTAAGAACCGAGTTTGCATTTTCAATATACTTGGTTCTTAAATCAAAGATTCTTTGCATAGCTACGTTGTTGACTACTAATATCTCTTCTTGATAGATTATTAAATCAAAATTAGGTTCAATTCCTATAAATGCATTTGTAGTTTTTTTAAATGTAGAATCAACTAATCTCCCCCAAATGCCTTTTTCAAATTTCCTTAATTGGGGAATCCTATTTAAAAAATATACATATTCTCCACTGTCTATTTCTATTCTTATGCAGTATATATCCTTTTTATCACTGTCTATTAATTTTTCCTTACGCATATCTTCTTTAAGACTATTTAGTAGCCTTTCTAAAGACACACCAACATAATCCTTCTTACACCATTCGACTACTCCATTAGGTCGACCATTCTCATTAAATTCTATTTGCTCTGTATTTTTAATTTTGGAAAGCGTCGGTTTTATTACTTTTATAATCTCCTTCTGTAATTCCAAATCTAAAGATGGTTTATGACTTATGTAATCCAATCCATCTTTTGTGTCTAATTTTTCAATTATAAATAGACTTACTTTGGAACTATTGCTAACTAGAATTTTAGTAATTCCATCTTCAATTTTTCCAATATTCATTGTTGATACATCCCCTTTTCTTAAGTCTTTAAAACCTTTTCGACAAAAGGGGACTAAATTCCTGCTTAAATTATAAATTTATACATTTTTATTAACAAATACGAGATGTAGAACATTTGTTCCTATGTATAATATAAAATAGAATTTGGTTTTTGTAAAGATAATTATAAAAAAAGACACCTCAATTGAGATGTCCTGTTTTATCAAAATTAAATATAAAGAAACCTAATTCTCTTGAATCCAACATAGAAACGTTATAATTATTAATATCATATTCTATTGTCTTCAAACCATCTTGTATGTGAATTACTTCTTCTAACGCTTCAATAAATATATCTGTATCAAGTTCTAATGCCTCATTCATAGCTAATGCGTAAATAATTTTACTATCAAAATCTTCTGTGATTGCCATATGATAACCATGTATGCTTCCTTTTTTATCATACTTTACTTCTATATGAACATCACTTTGATGAATATTTTGCCAATATAATTCCCCATCTTTTTCAGGAGCTTTAATATCATTGGCATTTATAGCTTTTAAATTTTCATTAACACCGTTAATAAGTATATTATACACTTTTATAAATTCATCACGTTCTATCTCTGATGTTTCTGAAATTTGAAATCCGTCATCATCATTAACGATTGCGTAACTAGAAGTTATTGTGTCACCATTTTTAATATAGTTTGTTATAGATATTTTCAATGCTTCCATATTTTCTTTACCACTATCAAGAGTTATATTCTGATTTAACGATGTAATACCTGATTCAGTGAATATGAAAATATCATTATTTATATTTTCTAAATAATCATCTTCATATAATGGTCTATATTTTGCTAGATAAGTGTCTAAAACATTTTGGTCTTTTTCATTAGGTTGATTTCCGCTTTTTATTGCTTTATCTAGTATATCCAATACTTGTAAAGTATCGGTTGCTAGATCAAGATTAACGTTTTCATGAACTTCAATAACATCATCTGAACAACCAACCAATAAAAAAATCATCCCAAATAATATAATAAATTTTCTAATCGATACCAACTCCTTTACTCTACATTATTAGTGTGTTAGTTAAATAATACACTGAAACTAATAAATGATGTTTTTGTGAATTCGTTACTTTCTTTCGCGGATTTTACCAGAAACAGATACATTCATACCGTCCGCGTATGCTTCAATAATTTCCAGTTTGCCCATGATTCTCAACTTTTCCACTTTCCTGATATAGTCTTTAGCAACTGATTCGTTAGCCATTAAAGCTCCTCTAGTAAATTCCCCTTCTTCATTTGCTATCTTTTTAAATGATTTCAACAATAATTCAAGTTCATTATCCATTTGATCATCCCTTTTCTTCTTTTATCTAACATATTCGACAAAAAGAAGAAAAGACCTGCAAAAGAAGCAGGTATATATGATTATTTGTTGAAGTACTATATAAGACAGTTTCCCTTTGCCCCACTATAAAGTAATTTATAGGCGTGAACCGGATGAATTCAGAGAAAGCCTAAATCTTTTTGATATGGTAACCCTGAGCCAAGTTGAACAAATATCTATTAATTATGTAGTTCAAAAGGTGCAACGCATAGGTAATGAGGATAGATAACCAATAACTTACCCACGAGCGTCCGGCACCCATAATGGGTGATGATGTATGCTGAACTCTATTGAAAAATAGAGAAGCTCCGGATAAAAAACCAGAGCGATAACAAGATTGAAAGTAACTCTAGCATCAGACAATCTAACTAGCGTAGGCAATTTAGCAACACTAGGAGATAGACTGGCAGAAAGTATTAGACCAATAACATTAGGGGTTGATGCGATAGGAAATATGGAAAACATCACTGGTGAATACGGAAACTGTCTTTTTTTTATACATCATAACCTATTACTATAAAGCAGTATTTCAAGAGTATCATCCGCTATATAAAAAGTTCTTGCACTCATTATAAACCATAAATATTATATACACCTAATTTGTGGTATCTGTGGCATACACCTGTGGATAACCTTTAATTGTCCTGGCAATTTTCCTTAATACTTTATATAAATGACTACGGTCCATATTTACAATTCGACTGATTTCAGACATTGATAATCCGTCTAATCTTAGATTTAATATCATTGCTTCTTTCTCGTCTGTGATCCGATGCCAACGATCTTGGATATACTTCATGTCCGTGACTGTTTCAGACCAATATCTGCTACTTTCCACTAATCTGATCGCTTCATTTTCAACCACTTTAGAGATAGCGTTCCCTTTTGGTAGAGTGGCTTCAATCCCATACTGAGATACTCCAACACTTGAAAGTTCTTGTTCCATTTCCTTGATATTTTTCATATTGATATGATACATGTGTATGATTTTTAGTATTCGGTTAATTGAATACGGATCTTCTTTCTTTTTACCCATCTAGATTCAGCTCCTCTTGTCTATAAAACTAGTAATATTTATACATCCGCTTCAATTCATAAATTATTACTACTGGATCCGTCCGCTAAATCGATTCTTACTTTGTACTTCAATGCGTTGATTTCTTCTCTTGTTACAGTAAAAGCATTGTTCCAACGGTAATGATTGATTTCTGCTTCAGTTTCTTCTTTTTTTATATCTTCTATAGCCATGTTGGCCATAATAGATTTGTTACCTTTTGCCTTTAAATATTCTTGATTGTATAAAGATTTCCGTTGCATGGATAACCGCTTCTTTTGTTCATAAAATATTGTTGATAACTGACCGATGAAGACAAGTTGCTGAGATAATAAGTAAATGCGATTCACTCTATCCTCATCTGAGAGTTTTTCTAATTTAATGTGCCACCTTTTAATTTCAGTTAAAAGCTCGTCTATCTTTTCTTCAACACTCTTTTTACTAGCAGACATTCACTCACCCGCTTCTTAAATACTCAATTCCGGTCTGTAGTCAAATTCTTTTAGGTCTTCATCTTTTACGAACACACCATTTATCATTTTTCCTTTACGATCAACAATTTCATCATACGCAACTTGTGCGCAATATCCTAAATCCACTCCTAGCTGCATAGACAAAATTGTTAGAACTACGTACATATCACCTATTGAGTCAATAACTTGATTAAAATTACTTTTAACTAATCCTTGGCATAACTCACCAAATTCCTCACCTAGCTTCAAAGTTTGTTTACTTGGATCCGCAATATCTAGGTTTCTATCTTTTGCCCATTGCTCGATGTTCTCAGTCAATTTATTTAGATTCATTCCTCACCCTCCAATGCTTTTAACGATACCAACGCATCCCACAAGCACTCATTTTCCAAATCGTCTATCGCTTTTTTTATAACTTCTCGATATCGTTTGTTTTGATTGCATACTCTTGTGTGATTATTTTGCAATTCTTCAAAACACTCTTTTTGCTCTATTAATTCGTCTTCCAACTCCCGCACTCGTTCAGCTTGTTCGATAAGCCAATTAACTGAATCCCAATCAAACGATTCTAAAATTTTCATAAGTCGTTCCATTTTAGGTGCTCTCCATGCTGTCATTGCGAAAGTGTGAGCTTTTCTTGAGTAATGGTGTCTGTTGTTCTTAAGGTGGCTCTTTGCCTCTGCTTTTGTGAAAAAACAAGTATTATAAGCAATAAAAGAAACTTCTGTTTCATAAATTAAATGGTATTCCCTAAGATCATTTTCTTTTATCCATTCCTCTAAATCGCTGAGAAAGTAATCTTTAATGTCTTGCAATTCTTCAATTTGCTCATCGTTGAATTCATCTCTTCTATCACCATTAAGTATTTCATCAATATATTCATCAACCGTTTTATATCCACACGTTTCTGGACTATATAACGAAACTCTATCGTGATGCCCTTCTTCTGTTACTTCCCATTTATAATCCATAATCGCCCAAAATCTCGGGGCTGCCTGACCGTCATTTTCTTGGGTAGTCAATTCTTGTTGCAGGTCTTTTAAAAATTGAATATCATCCTTCATTTCCTCCACTCCTTAATTCGCAATTTCGTTCGTAATTTACCTTCTATTTTTCACACCAAATACAGTTCATAAAATATAACCGTTCCAGGATCCGCTTCTTTTATCTTTTTTTCCGTCACTTGGAATGACTGATCATTATATCTGTCACTGATTGAAACAACGTAATTTTCCGATACGACTCGAGCTTTTGAATTTTTAATTTTAAGCGCTTCTACAACATGGTTATCAGTCGAGTCTTTAGATATATCAATGTCAGCAATATCACGTTCATATGTTTTAATTGCTTCAGTCCAATTGTTGGCTTTAATGATTGCGTGATATGGTTTATTGAAAATATAGTAAGACGCTTGTGTCATTTTTTTCTCCTTTCTAATTTGGATAAAATATAATCTGGTAAGCTCGTATACTCCATAATTTCAATTGTTTTAAATCTAGTCAGACAGTCTACACATTCACGCATTCTTCTTGTTCGAGTGTTCGCAACGCTCCTTGAATTAGTTATTCTTGTCTTATTGTTACAAACAGGACACTTCATTTCCGATCAACTCTCTTTTTGGTAAAAACAATATACTGAAATTGTGCTGGCTTACTAGCAAAGGTTTTAATCACTCTTAGACTATCGCCATCAATATTTTTCTTTTTGTAATCCTGAACATATATTTTCATGATTAAGCCCGCCTTTCACGTACTTTTCGCAAACATCCTCAACTTTTATTGCTAATACAACGTTGAAAAACATAGACATCAATACGATTACTAGCCATACCATGTAGATGTGCCAAAGATATTCCATGTGATCACTCCTTAATTCGATAAGCAAACGGGCGTGTAACTTTGTTTCTGTCAGCCTGATAAATCAGAGCCAGTAAGATTTCTAACTCATGCCGCTTTTGCACTCTTGAGATTTTTTCAATGTTAAATCCTTCATTCCAAAGTCTTGTAATTTCTGCTAGTTGTGACTTTTCAAAGGCTAGCTTCAAATCTTCAAAAATGTAAGTGTAGTCTCGTTTTCTAATTCGTTTAATTAATGGGATAATCTCAATATTTGTCGTGTTCAATTTACCCACTCACTTTGCTCAAAAAGGCAACTCATCATCTGAAATATCAATCGGTTCAATATGTTCGTGGTATTGAAACGCTGCATCGTTTTCATTTGCGTTATTTTGCGTTTGCTTCATGACTTGGTTATTGTTTTGATTACTAGCAGTTTTATTCTTTGATTCTAAAAATTGAACTGATCCTGCTACTACTTCAGTTACAAAAACTCGTTTTCCGTCTTGTCCGTCATAACTTCTTGATTGCAAATTGCCATCAATACCGATCAAATTTCCCTTACTCATGTAATTAGCTAAGTTTTCAGCTGGCTTATTCCAGATGACACAATTTATAAAATCAGCTTCTTTATCTCCTTGTTGGTTAGTAAATGGCCTATTTACCGCGATAGTAAAGTTTGCAACAGCTCTACCACTGGCTGTATACCTTAGATCTGGATCTCTTGTTAATCGTCCTACAAGTACAACTCTGTTTAACATGTCATCACTCCTGATTTTTTATTTTAAATTACCCGCTTCATCAAGCATTCGATCTCGCCAATCCTCAAACCATTTTCGGCCTTCTGAAGATGGTTCTCCATATGGCCCCTGGCATTTGTGATGCGCCCAATCATGACAACGTCTGCATGTTGTAGCACCATTCCGTTTGGTTCCTTGTCCACCTTGCGATTTATAAGTAATGTGATGTGGAACACTATCAATTAAGTGACTACCACACTTGACACATCTATAACGATCTCTTTCGAAGATTGCTAGTTTTACAGCCATACTAAAATTTTTATTTTTAGTTCGCTTGCGGTTTTGGTATAATTGCGCTTCTTTTGAGTAGGGATAATATTTACCAATCATAAAATCACCCAATTTTCTTGTTTTTAAATGAATTTAATATCGCATTAACATCTTCATCAGAAACATTTGTGTCTTTAGGTTCCGCTATTTTCCGATTTTTGAACCATTCAGGAACAACTTCTTCTTTTACGCTTATTCCTCTACCTTTTCTTTGTAACTGCTCATTAAAACGTCTAGCATCTTCAACAGTTTTAACTCCTGCCGCTTTCCAATTTTTAAATACCGCTTCTATAAAAGGCATTCCCGCTTCTTTCTTTGCTGTTAATTTTAAAGCTGCTAACATCAAGTCTTTGCCCCATTCGTCATAAAACTGTTGCAACAATTCATAGTTAAAGGGTGTATCTGTAACTCCCTTTTGAATGTTAGATCGATAAAAATCAAGAGTTTCCCTGAATCCTTCGTCAATTAAATTATCACGACCACCACCACTATCTTTTTGTTGTGGTTGTTGTTCTGTTTCTGTTATTGTTTCTGTTATTGTTTCTGTTTCTGTTTTTGTTTGTCGGCTTATCGTAGACGTATCGTACAACGTATCGTGAGAACCCTTGTCATTACTAGGTTTGCCATTTTCTTGCTCTATCGATTCGCCTCTCTTATCGTATGTCGTATCGTTTGACGTATCGCGCAACGATTCGCTAACGTATGGTTCAAACACTTTTTTAATTTCTTTTTTTTCAATATGAGGGTAAATATAATCTAAAAGGGAGTGATCCTTTACATCTTTCAATTCTTTTTTTAATAAATCTTCGAACGGTTTCCCACCTCTATTTAAATTATATTTTCCCCAGTTAATAACACAGATTTCTCTCGTTTCCTCGTTGTATTTAATGTTTTTATGATGGTTAATAAAGCGATCTAGCAAACTATTAACTGATTCTAACGAGTACCCTAAATCAAATGACATTTGTTTTTTAGTAATCTTGTAAACACCGATTTGCTTTGTATTTGGATTAGTCAGTATATATAAATAAAAATACTTATCTTCTGGAGTCATTTCTTCCATAACCTTTGGATCGTTCCAAAATTCAGTATAGATTGTTCTGTATTTAGCCATTTAGACCACCCTTTCAATGTATTTGTTGTATAATGGGGGTAGGATGTTGTTGCAGCACCATCCTACTTTTAAATCAAGCGGTTCTATCTATCAAAGGGTATATACCGCGAGATTTAAGTATTTCATGTATGAAGAGTCGACCTTTTTGCGTCCAACGTGTATGAAGCTTTGTTCCAATTGTTCCGTCGGCTCTTCGATACTCTGTTGTCTTAGACTTCGTATAGCCTTCTCCCTGGTGCTTACCATAAAGCAACCATTGGCCATTCATCTTGTACTGCACTCCCGCTTCATGCAGAATATTATTTAACTTTTGACCACTCATCCCATAATCCTTTGCAATTTGTGTTATATTAACTGCATCTTTTGCTTCAAGAATCTTGTCAACATAAGAGATTTTAGGTTCGTATTCTTTAATGCGTTGTTCAAGCATTAATCGTTCTCTTTGTTCTTCAATCCATCTTTCAGCTCTTTTTATGGAGTCTTCAATAACATAAGATGGTTCTTGAATTTCATATTTTCCTGTTTTTCGTATTGATGGAATGACTTCATGAGTTACCCAGCGTTTAAATTTCTTTGCTTCTGGTTTGCGACTCGATAAGACTAAATTGTATAAGCCAAATTCATTTACTGTAGATAGTTTTTGATATCCTCCAGGGGTGTCAATTGAACTTACACCCTTTTCATCTTCATCCAATCGACTTAATGCCATCCTTGAGTTTTTTATTTCTAAAATTTCACAGACATCCTTTGCTACAAACCACAATTCGCCTTTTTCATCAATAATTCTTAATTGATTACCTTCAAATATTCTGTTAAGTTGATTCATTGATAAATTCCTCCCCTTTAACATCTAAAATAGTTAAAGCACAAGTTAAGCCACAATATAAATCAGGACCGTGGTTGTATACCCTTTCATCTTTAAAAATTACTTTTTTACATTTGTTGTTTGAACAGAGATCAACAACTTGTTTCATTTGTAATTCAACCTCTGTCATAAATTGAACTTTGAGCCAGTGGATGATGTTGGTGTCTATCTCTACTAATTTTCTTTTTACGTAAGGCCTTAACTACCTCGACTTGATGAATAATTCTATAGGCAGCTAATTCCGCTTCTTTCAAATCTTCTTCGCTTGCTGATAACAGCTTGTCTATCGTTAATAATGACAACGAATGTAACGTGTTAATAGTTCGGTTAAGCATTTCAAAATCTTCAACTAAAAACTTTTCAAAAAATTCGGGCATCTATTGAACTTCCTTTCTATCAACAAGATAAGGTACTCCATTTTTAAACCTATAACCCATCCGTTCAGCTTTACCACGGATTGCTAAAGTACTTCTGTTTAAATGCGCTGCTATAGTATCAAAACAATAACCTTTTTCGAGCATATCAATTATTGTTTTTTCTTCTTCTTCTGTGTACTTAATATGATTCGGTAGTCTGACTGGTCTTGCTTTTAGTTTGAGATCCCATATCCGTCTTTTAATTGCTCCTTGACTCCGCTTCAATTCGGCAGCTATTTCTGGATACGTGTATTTAAATTGATTAAGCATCGATATTAGTTTTCTATCATCACTTTTCTTCCATGGTGTATTATGTGGTTTTGGTACATAAAGTTTTCTAAGCTGATCTGCCTTCCGCTTCTCATCAACCCAATCTGGTTCAGGACCAAGTGATAATCTTTCAACACGACTAAAGTCCAACATTTGCTTATTCTTTTCGGACCATTTCCAAAAGTCTTCATAAGTAATTACTATAACTCTCTCTTTAACAGCAAATAATTTTTGTTTGGCTGGTAAGTCATAAAGGTTTATCCAGTTTTTTAATATTGTGTAGCTAATACCCAAGGCATCAGCTAATTGATTTAATGTAATTCCGTCATAATGAAGACGCGGATCACTTAGACCAATTCTTCCTGCTTTTAATTTCACCGCGTTAACAGATCGCCCTAATCTTCTTGCAATACCTTTAATACTTACGCTTCCCCAGTTATCTTGTAAATAATAGAGGTCTTCTTCTGTCCAGGCTCTACCGCTAGCCAATTACTTTGCTCCTTTCAATGGATTTTTTCTAACCAAACGCTCTAACTTTCTCAGCTGAATAAACTTAGGTAAGCTTCTCCACTCACTAACTTTAATTTTCACTATCATCAGCTCCTTTCAATTCCTTATTGATAAACTCAACAATTTCAATACAAGCGTCTTGTGACAGTCCATCAAGAGTTAAATTTTGTCGCATTAAAACAATCACATCATAAAGAGATTTTCTAAGTCTCAAAGTCTCACCATATTGTTTTTTACGGTCTTTTAATAAGTTGTTATGAGAATCTCTAAGTTCTTTGGTTGCTCTAGCATCATCCATGAGATAATTAAAGTCATCTAGCGTCAATGTGATACCGACACAATTTGCTGTACCAACATCGTCTGAGTAACGATCAACAATCTCTGCCAATCTACTCACTATCACCAACTCCTTTTAATGTCATCAACTGTCATAACAATCATTTCATTCATCTTCCGTTTTAAATTGATGTAACATCTTCATAAGAGAGCCATTTATCAATTGCATTTAAATCAAAGATTAATATGCCAGGCGCTGGTCGTTTGAATGGTATATTTTGTTGCTTAACTAAACGATAGATAGTGGCTTCCGACATATCACAATTAATATTTTTTAGATATTCTGATAATGCTTTTGCTCCTCTTACTAAGCGCATTCCTCATCAACTCCTAGATATTTAATATTTTTTTAATGTGTTTAATGTGCTCTTGAGCTTTTGGTCCGGATCTTTTGCCGGCTAAAATATCTGATAAGTATGGTCCAGAAATTCCAAGAGCTTCTGCTAACTCGCCATGCTTCATATTTCGTCTTATTAACTCAGAACGAACTTGTATTTCTAAATCTTTTGACATTAACTTGACCTCGCTTCCTTTGGTATAATGTTCCTATCATGATAGATAGGGGGTGAAATCATATTGTTTGATGATAAATACAAAATCATAATTGAGGCAATACAAGAATTAAAAAACGCTTCCGCCAATGTAAAAACCGATTCCGAGTACAAATCGTTAATAAAAAAATACGACATAATGTTTTTAGGTTCTGAATTTAATATCATTACTTCACTAGAATTAGCGCACTATCTTAGCTTAAATAAGGACTCGTCTATAACTCATGATTACTTGTTAAAGGTTCTGCCAAGAATTAAAGATGCTTTATCTTTAAAGCTTGAAGCACAAGTAAATTTAGAAGATATAGGAAAACAAAGTAGAGAAATTGCAAATTATTTAATCCATCTTTTTTAAAGTCATGTCACCATTCGGGATTGGATCCAATCTGTTTTCTTTACGCAATTTATTTATGTTCATAACTTCCTTAGTTGCTGCATCAACTCGGGAAGTCTTTTTCTGTTTTTTCATATTCACCTCTCCTTCTTTTCACTCACACTCAAGAACCAATATTTGAAGTCATGGCGATTGGCTATTGCTGCTGCTCGACTCCTAAATGAGAGTGTCCTGGCATGCTCCGCTCGTTCAATTATTGGTGCTTGAGTGTGAGTATTGTTTTATAAGCTATAAAATTAGCTAAAAGTATTGACAATAATTAAAGAAGATTATAGAATACAGACATAGCTAAATAAGACTTTACAAAAGCCTGTGAATACTGTAGTTATCCGTTCCCCAACGAAAAACTGTATTTTTATAGGTCGTATTTTTTATTGTCTTTTTAGCTAATTAAATAGCTTACCTAAAGTATATTAAAGAACTTTGTAGATGTCAACTTTATTTTTAAAGAGTTCTTTAATTATTTTTAGGAAAGCAGTTAGGATGGTTGGCATGACTGCTTTTGATAGAGTAAAAAAATTATGTGAGGAACAAAAAATTTCTATTGTGGAACTAGAGGAAAAGGTTGGATTTGGTAGAAACTCTTTATACTCTTGGAAGAAAAACAATCCTTCTTCTGAGAAATTAGAAAAAGTAGCAGACTTTTTCAACGTCTCCACCGATTATCTATTAGGTCGTACAGATATAAAATACATACATGAGCCAGACACAATCGCAGCTCATCACGATGGAGAGGACTGGACAGAAGAAGAATTAGAAGAAATAGAACGATTTAAAGAATTTGTAAGAATGAAGAGAAGCCAGCAGGAGTGATCAGATGCAATATGAAAAACTTCTTATAGAGGCAGATCAACATGGAGTAGACATCTATGAAAAGCCAATGCAGAAGAGAAATAAAGGTTTATACTGTGACAAAGTTATTTGGATAAATAAATACATAAATACATCCACAGAAAAAGCCTGTGTTCTAGCTGAAGAACTTGGCCATTATCATACATCAGCAGGTAACATACTTGATCAAAAAAATTTAAACAACATAAAACAAGAAAAGCAAGCTCGTACATGGGCATATGAAAAATTAGTTCCATTAAAGAAAATTATTAAAGCACATAAAGATGGTCCAAAAAATAAGTATGAGCTTGCAGAATATTTAGGAGTAACTGAAGATTTTCTAGAAAAAGCGATTGAACGTTATATTGAGAAGTTTGGTTTATCTGTTAAGTATAAAGACTATGTAATCTGCTTTGAACCACTTGGTGTAATTGAGTGGTTTGATAATAAAAATTTTTAACCACTTAATCGAACATATGTTCCAATTTTTAAGGAGGTGATTTTTAAAGTTTGTTCTCATTATAAAAAAGGAGGATTGACATGGCATCGATACAAGAAATCGTTCCAAGAAAGAAGTATAAACTTTTCGCTGAACTTGGAAGATTGCCAAACGGTAAACGAGATAGAAGGACAAAAACTGTTGAAGCTAGTGGAAAAAGGGAAGCTTTAAAAATGGCTCAAGCCTTTGAAGACGATTTAAAAAACAGAATGCAGTATGATGAGGAAATGTTTTTTGTTGATCTAGCCGAAAAGTGGTGGAAAAATTACGCTGATGTGGAGTTAGAAGGCCCTACAAAAGAGAAGTATAAACCCGCTCTTGATCTTATTGCTTCATATTTTGAAAGCTATCGAGTAAATGAAATAAAACCATTATCCATTGTAGAGTTTTTTAATTTTGAAAAGAAGGAAGGTAGACGATCTCTCGAAACGAAATACAAGGTGTTAAACTCCATATTTAATCATGCGATTAAATGGAAAGTGATTAAAGCGGAAGATAATCCAATGGAAGGTCAGGGTATACCTAAGATTACTCATAAGCAGAAAAAAGACTTTTACCGCACACATGAGTTTCCTATCCTTTTTGACTTACTCAAAGAGCAAAGCGAAGAACATCAGTTAATCGTACTTCTTGCATTAACAGGTGGTCTTAGACGTGGTGAAATAGCAGGGATTGCTTCAGACGTTTGTAACTTTGAGCATAATTCAATTTTAATTAAGCGATCACTTCAATATTCAAAAACAAACGGCCTAAGATTAAAAGGGACCAAATCAGAGGATACACGAGTAGTCACTCTATCCGAAAAATTAATGAAGAGACTGTATACACTCTATGAGCAAAAGAAATCGTTAAAAGAAGAAATGGGTAATCTATGGGAAGGTTTTAAAGACGTGAATGGTGAAGAAGTATTATTGCTATTTTCTAATGAATACGGAAAACCTTATCGTCCAGACACCATTTCTCAGTTTTGGAACCGATTTACGACAAAGCATAAAGATAACTTGAGAAAAATTAGGTTTCATGATTTAAGACACTCTAGCGCCACATATATTTTAAGTGAAGGAACAAAAGAAGGATTGAATATAAAAACTGTTCAGAAGCGTTTAGGACATAAAGATATCAAGACAACAATGAATTTATACAGCCATGTCACTGATCAAGATGATGAAGCATCAGGTAAATTATTCGATAATTTATTCTAGTTGGTCACTTTCATGTCACTCCACCATAAAACTCCATGGAACCCCAAAAAGCAAAAAACGCTCGATCCTTTACAGGATGAGCGTTTTAGAGAGAGCTTCCAGCCGGACTTGAACCGGCGACCCCTTCCTTACCATGGAAGTGCTCTACCGAACTGAGCTATGGAAGCAAATTGGCTCCACAGGTAGGATTCGAACCTACGACCGATCGGTTAACAGCCGATTGCTCTACCACTGAGCTACTGTGGAATAGAAATATTAAAAAGAAGTAACATAACTGTTACTTCAGAAAAATAATATAGGCTTAGCGACGTCCTACTCTCGCAGGGAAAACCCAACTACCATCGGCGCTGAAGAGCTTAACTTCTGTGTTCGGTATGGGAACAGGTGTGACCTCTTCGCTATTGTCACTAAACCTACAGGTTATATACCCTGAAAACTAGATAAGAAATGCACCTGACAAGTGTCATCAAATTCAATTTTGTACGTTTACGTACGTTTTAATTTAGTTAAGTCCTCGATCGATTAGTATTCGTCAGCTTCACATGTCACCATGCTTCCACCTCGAACCTATCTACCTCATCGTCTCTGAGGGATCTTACTCTAAAAGATGGGAAGTCTCATCTTGAGGGAGGCTTCATGCTTAGATGCTTTCAGCACTTATCCTTTCCATACGTAGCTACCCAGCCATGCTCCTGGCGGAACAACTGGTGCACCAGCGGTATGTCCATCCCGGTCCTCTCGTACTAAGGACAGCTCCTCTCAAACTTCCAAACGCCCACGACGGATAGGGACCGAACTGTCTCACGACGTTCTGAACCCAGCTCGCGTACCGCTTTAATGGGCGAACAGCCCAACCCTTGGGACCGACTACAGCCCCAGGATGCGATGAGCCGACATCGAGGTGCCAAACCTCCCCGTCGATGTGGACTCTTGGGGGAGATAAGCCTGTTATCCCCGGGGTAGCTTTTATCCGTTGAGCGATGGCCCTTCCATGCGGAACCACCGGATCACTAAGCCCGACTTTCGTCCCTGCTCGACTTGTAGGTCTCGCAGTCAAGCTCCCTTCTGCCTTTACACTCTATGAATGATTTCCAACCATTCTGAGGGAACCTTTGGGCGCCTCCGTTACTCTTTAGGAGGCGACCGCCCCAGTCAAACTGCCTGCCTGACACTGTCTCCGAACCGGATAACGGTCCTGGGTTAGAAGGTCAACACCATCAGGGTGGTATCCCACCGGCGCCTCCACGTAAGCTAGCGCTCACGCTTCTTAGGCTCCCACCTATCCTGTACAAATGGCATCAACATTCAATATCAAGCTACAGTAAAGCTCCACGGGGTCTTTCCGTCCTGTCGCGGGTAATGCGCATTTTCACGCATAGTATAATTTCACCGGGTCTCTCGTTGAGACAGTGCCCAAGTCGTTGCACCTTTCGTGCGGGTCGGAACTTACCCGACAAGGAATTTCGCTACCTTAGGACCGTTATAGTTACGGCCGCCGTTCACTGGGGCTTCAGTTCAACGCTTCGTACCAAAGGTACTAACGCATTCCCTTAACCTTCCAGCACCGGGCAGGTGTCAGCCCCTATACTTCGCCTTGCGGCTTCGCAGAGACCTGTGTTTTTGCTAAACAGTCGCTTGGGCCTTTTCACTGCGGCTTCTTCTAAAAGAAGCACCCCTTCTCCCGAAGTTACGGGGTCATTTTGCCGAGTTCCTTAACGAGAGTTCTCCCGCTCACCTTAGAATTCTCATCTCGCCTACCTGTGTCGGTTTGCGGTACAGGCACCTGTGTCCTGGCTAGAGGCTTTTCTTGGCAGTGTGGAATCAGAAACTTCGGTACTATATTTCCCTCCCCATCACAGCTCATGATTAATATCAGACGGATTTGCCTATCTGACTCACTCACTGATTGGGCGTGCATTTCCATCAGCACGCTTTTCTTATCCTCCTGCGTCCCCCCTTCGCTCGTAACGGTCACGAGGTGGTACAGGAATATCAACCTGTCATCCATCGCCTACGCCCTTCGGCCTCGGCTTAGGTCCTGACTAACCCTGAGTGGACGAGCCTTCCTCAGGAAACCTTAGGCATTCGGTGAAGAAGATTCTCACTTCTTTTTCGCTACTCATACCGGCATTCTCACTTCTAAGCGCTCCACCAGTCCTCTCGGTCTGACTTCTCTGCACTTACAACGCTCTCCTACCATTGATCGAAGATCAATCCGTAGCTTCGGTGATACGTTTAGCCCCGGTACATTTTCGGCGCAGCGTCACTCGACCAGTGAGCTATTACGCACTCTTTAAATGGTGGCTGCTTCTAAGCCAACATCCTGGTTGTCTGTGCAACGCCACATCCTTTTCCACTTAACGTATACTTTGGGACCTTAGCTGACGGTCTGGGTTGTTTCCCTCTCGACTATGAACCTTATCACCCATAGTCTGACTCCCAAGTCTATATCTCTGGCATTCGGAGTTTGACTGAATTCGGTAACCCGATGAGGGCCCCTAGTTCAATCAGTGCTCTACCTCCAGGATACGTATCTTGAGGCTAGCCCTAAAGCTATTTCGGAGAGAACCAGCTATCTCCGTGTTCGATTGGCTTTTCACCCCTACCCACACCTCATCCCCGCATTTTTCAACATACGTGGGTTCGGGCCTCCAGTCAGTGTTACCTGACCTTCACCCTGGACATGGGTAGATCACACGGTTTCGGGTCTACGACCTTCTACTATATTCGCCCGTTTCAGACTCGCTTTCGCTGCGGCTTCACCTTTTCTGGTTTAACCTTGCAGAAAATCGTAACTCGCCGGTCCATTCTACAAAAGGTACGCCGTCACCCATTAACGGGCTCCGACTACTTGTAAGCACACGGTTTCAGGTACTATTTCACTCCCCTCCCGGGGTGCTTTTCACCTTTCCCTCACGGTACTGGTTCACTATCGGTCACTAGGGAGTATTTAGCCTTGGGAGATGGTCCTCCCGGATTCCAACGGAATTTCACGTGTTCCGCCGTACTCAGGATACACATCGGAGGTGATGATCTTTCCACTACAGGGCTGTTACCTTGTATCGCGGACCTTTCCAGATCGCTTCGTGTAAATCGTCACTTTGTAACTCCTAATGATGTGTCCTACAACCCCAGTAAGCAAGCTTACTGGTTTGGGCTAATTCCGTTTCGCTCGCCGCTACTCAGGAAATCGCTTTTGCTTTCTCTTCCTCTGGGTACTTAGATGTTTCAGTTCCCCAGGTCTGCCTCATTTAACCTATGGATTCAGTTAAATGTACTACTCCATTACGAGTAGTGGGTTCCCCCATTCGGAAATTCCCGGATCAATGCTTACGTACAGCTCCCCGAGACATATCGGTGTTTGTCCCGTCCTTCGTCGGCTCCTAGTGCCAAGGCATCCACCGTGCGCTCTTTCTTACTTAACTAAAGTTGAACTTTTTATTGCTTCACAGTAAAAAAGACTTTTGGTCTTACTTTGTTTAAAAGTTTGATTTGATGTCTTGTCATACAGCTCGTGTTCAATCCTCATAAATAAGGAATGTTCACTTACTGTTTATTCTTATCTAGTTTTCAAGGTACAATTAATGATAAAACAAGGCATATTAACAATGCCTAATAATGAAATTGGTGGAGCCTAGCGGGATCGAACCGCTGACCTCCTGCGTGCAAGGCAGGCGCTCTCCCAGCTGAGCTAAGGCCCCAAAAGTAGGATGGTGGGCCTAAGTGGACTCGAACCACCGACCTCACGCTTATCAGGCGTGCGCTCTAACCAGCTGAGCTATAGGCCCATCCTCATATAATATTTATGTTTTAAAGAGATTGATCTCTCAAAACTGAACCAAACAACTGAATTGTTAAGTCAGCCCGTAGGGCTGTTCCTATGATGTCCAGCTTAGTCATCCAACGACTAGTAAACTTCCTTCACCTCCGTACGATAAGTCAACATCAACTCACTTGCGTTCGTTGTGTTTCCTTTATCTCCTTCGGTTCAGTCCAGTTTATACGTCGTTAAACAGATGCCTTCGCCTTTCATTATCCTTAGAAAGGAGGTGATCCAGCCGCACCTTCCGATACGGCTACCTTGTTACGACTTCACCCCAATCATTGGCCCCACCTTCGGCGGCTGGCTCGCTAAAAGCGTTACCTCACCGACTTCGGGTGTTGCTAACTCTCGTGGTGTGACGGGCGGTGTGTACAAGACCCGGGAACGTATTCACCGCGGCATTCTGATCCGCGATTACTAGCGATTCCGGCTTCATGTAGGCGAGTTGCAGCCTACAATCCGAACTGAAAATGGTTTTATGGGATTGGCTCCACCTCGCGGTTTCGCAGCCCTTTGTACCATCCATTGTAGCACGTGTGTAGCCCAGGTCATAAGGGGCATGATGATTTGACGTCATCCCAACCTTCCTCCGGTTTGTCACCGGCAGTCAACTTAGAGTGCCCAACTGAATGCTGGCAACTAAGTTCAAGGGTTGCGCTCGTTGCGGGACTTAACCCAACATCTCACGACACGAGCTGACGACAACCATGCACCACCTGTCACCGCTGTCCCCGAAGGGAAAGCTATGTCTCCATAGCGGTCAGCGGGATGTCAAGACCTGGTAAGGTTCTTCGCGTTGCTTCGAATTAAACCACATGCTCCACCGCTTGTGCGGGTCCCCGTCAATTCTTTTGAGTTTCAGCCTTGCGGCCGTACTCCCCAGGCGGAGTGCTTAATGCGTTAACGCCAGCACTAAGGGGCGGAAACCCCCTAACACCTAGCACTCATCGTTTACGGCGTGGACTACCAGGGTATCTAATCCTGTTCGCTACCCACGCTTTCGCGCCTCAGCGTCAGTTACAGACCAGAGAGTCGCCTTCGCCACTGGTGTTCCTCCACATCTCTACGCATTTCACCGCTACACGTGGAATTCCACTCTCCTCTTCTGTCCTCAAGTTCTCCAGTTTCCAATGACCGCTTGCGGTTGAGCCGCAAGATTTCACATCAGACTTAAAGAACCGCCTGCGCGCGCTTTACGCCCAATAATTCCGGACAACGCTTGCCCCCTACGTATTACCGCGGCTGCTGGCACGTAGTTAGCCGGGGCTTTCTCGTTAGGTACCGTCAAGGTACCACCCTATTCGAATGGTACGTGTTCTTCCCTAACAACAGAACTTTACGATCCGAAGACCTTCTTCGTTCACGCGGCGTTGCTCCGTCAGACTTTCGTCCATTGCGGAAGATTCCCTACTGCTGCCTCCCGTAGGAGTCTGGGCCGTGTCTCAGTCCCAGTGTGGCCGATCACCCTCTCAGGTCGGCTACGCATCGTTGCCTTGGTGAGCTTTTATCTCACCAACTAGCTAATGCGCCGCGGGCCCATCTATAAGTGATAGCTTGCGCCATCTTTTATCCTCTTGTCAGGAGACAAAAGGTTTTATCCGGTATTAGCTCACGTTTCCGTAAGTTATCCCAGTCTTATAGGCAGGTTGCCCACGTGTTACTCACCCATCCGCCGCTCGATCCATTAAACGTCACTCCGAAGAGATCTGTTTAATTTCACGCGCTCGACTTGCATGTATTAGGCACGCCGCCAGCGTTCATCCTGAGCCAAGATCAAACTCTCAATAAAATTGATAGAGTTACGATTAACTCAATTTTGAAGCACTAGCTTCTTCTTACTTGTTTTTCTTAACATCTTTCGTTGTTTGGATTCAGTTTTCAAAGATCAATCGTTGTCACTTGTTTTAGCGACGAGTTATACTATATCACGTTTGATTTATCAGGTCAATAGTTTTTTTAAAATATTTTTCCTCGTCGTTTTCATCAGAGTGTATGTCTTTTTGACAACAGAAATTAATATAACATATTGATAATTTTGTTGCAATAGTTTTTTTGAAAATTTATTTGTGTACGTAACTAAAATTTATAATTCATTACATATTTCAGTACTTCTTGTTCACTAGCCACGCGACGAAAGAGTTGAAATAGGATCTGATAACGACGATACATTGCCTTTTTCACAATAAGATCAATTCTACTATCTTCCATATCAAATATTAACTCATCCATTTCCTTTTTAATTATATAGGATATTTCTTTGACTTCCTTTTCATTAATCAATAGTCCTAACATTGTTAACCCTCATTCCTAATTATAATTAGTCTTAAATGAAGTTAGATCCTTTAGATATTATTTTCCCATTTCGCTAGAAAACAAACACATATAATCAATAATGTACACATAATTATAAATTGGACATGCATAAGATAGAATAATCTTAAATCAAAGGAGTTAAGTATAATGTCTTTCTTTCTTACTGTGAAAATGAGTCAATTAAAGAAAGTATTCATAACATTCGTATTTAGCATTGTGGTTATCTCTCTCATTGTAACTGGATTAAACATTGACTTGGCCGTTTTCTCTTCAGTTGATAATCCAAGTGCGTTAATAAAAGGACGTGAAGACAAAAGTGAAATTAGTTTAACCTTCAACATCACTTGGGGTGATCAAATTTTAGAACCCATCCTCGATCTTCTTGAAAGTGAAGACGTCTCTGCTACGTTCTTTTTACTCGGAGAATGGGCTGAGCACCATCCTCATTTAGTTGATCTTATTGTTGATAAGGGGCATGAGATTGGGATGCTAGGTTATCGATATAAGAGTTATTTAAAGCAAGATATTAGCGATGTTCAAAAAGATCTATATAAGGCTCATGATACTTTCACTAAGTTGGGCTATCCTAATTTAACTTTACTTCGTACTCCAAGTGGACATTTCAATAAAGAAGTACTAAATACTGCGGTCAACCAAGGATTTCAAGTTATTGATTGGCGAGTCGATACTCAAGATTGGAAGACACCAGGTGTAAATACGATTATCGAAGCAGTTTTATCTAATACGAAGAATGGTGATGTCATTTTGATGCATGCTTCTGATTCTGCTACACAAACTAAAGACGCACTTGAAGTTATTCTCCCCAGCCTAAAGCAAAAAGGTTTTTCTTTCGTTACAATTACAGAACTAATTACACAAGCAGATATTGAAATTAATCCTGTTGAATAAGTTTACACATAATTATCCTTAAATCTTCTCATATTAATATTACTCACATTAATATGAGGGGATGTATAGCTAATGCGGAAAAAAATATTGATCATATTAATTCCTGTCATTTTATTTATAGCCGGTTGTAGTGGAGGTAGTAATCAATCACAAAGCCCAGATTATGAAGCAACAAAAAAGATGGTTACTGATATTGTAAAGTCAGAGGATGGTAAGAAAGCAATAGTAGAAATTCTTGCAGAGGAAACTACTCAACAACTTTACGTTATTCATGATGATACAGTTAACAAGGCGATTCAGGAGGCATTAACCTCTGAAAAGGGTAAAGAGTTTTGGACGAAAATGTTTACCGATCATGAATTTGTAAAAGCATTCTCAGAAAGTATGATTACTCAACAAGAAGATGTTTTTAAACGCTTAATGGCCGATTCTAACTATCAAGAAAAGATGTTAGAGTTATTTGAGAACCCTGAGTTTGCCAAATTGATTCAAACACAATTAAAAAGTCAACAATTCAAAGGGCACCTTGAAGAAAGTATACAACAGACACTTGAGTCCCCATTATTTCAAGCTACTTTAACAGAAATAGTCATTCAGAATGCTAAGAAGATCGTAGGCGAAAATGGAGGGGGTAGTGAATCTGGCGAGGAAAAAGAAAGTGGAGGATCTAACGGTCAATCTGGTAACTAATAAAACCACCCCAAACAATCAAGTTAAAAGTTGGGGTGGTTTATTACATTAATAATGTTTAGTTATAAATTGAGCTACTTCTAAATATGTTTGCCCAATCGAATGCTCTGTTGAATAGATTGAGCTATCTTTTTCTGTTGGTTGTCCTAAAGGAATTTGCGCAATTAAAGGAGCATTTAACTCATGGGCTAGTGTCTCTCCGCCTCCCCGACCGAACAAATACTCCTTTTCTCCAGTCAATTGACTCTCAAAATATGACATATTTTCAATTACGCCAATGATTTCATGATTAGTGTTTATTGCCATTCTACCTGCTCTTGATGCAACAAAAGCAGCTGTTGAATGAGGTGTAGTTACGATAATCTCCTTTGAAGTCGGAATCATTTGATGAACTGATAGTGCCATATCTCCAGTTCCAGGAGGTAAGTCTAATAATAGATAATCAAGATCTCCCCATTCAACTTCAACAAAAAAGCTTCGAAGCATTTTACCTAAACGAGGGCCTCTCCAAATGACAGGCTCGTTATCCTCGACGAAAAATCCCATCGACATTACTTGAACCCCGTTTGACTCAACAGGGATAATCTTATTCCCTTTTAATGTTGGGCGGTTTGTTATACCCATCATATTCGGAACGCTAAACCCATAAATGTCAGCATCAACAATCCCTACTCTTTTGCCTAAACGCGCTAAGGCTACAGCGATATTAACAGTGATGGTTGATTTCCCAACCCCTCCTTTACCACTAGCAACAGCAATAAAGCAAGGTTGGTTTGGACTATTTAATAATGATGGAATCTCACGAGTCTTTTCGTTTAATTTTTCTAGCTCTTTTTCTGTAAAAGCCTCAAATTGTATCTGAACAGATTCAATTCCCAATCGATTAAATTTAGCGGTAATTTCAGTTTCAATTTCTTGTTGTTCGGGTGTATTCAGTTTACCGATCGCTATTCTTAACCGAATTTGGTCAGAATCTTTTGATGCTTGAATCTCTCTAACACCATTCGTCTGAGCTAATGTTAGATTTAGCGTACGGTCATTTACTGATTTAAGCAAAGCCATTACTTGCTGCTTGTTTAACACAGTCTTGCCACTCCTCTTAAACTTGATTACGGATAAGTATAGCATATTTGGAGTAGCTATTATAAACATGAAGTTACTGGTCAGAAAAGTATTCTAAAATACCTAAATATATACTAGCAGCCATTTCATCTTGATAGGCTGATTGTTTTAAAAGTTCTCTTTCTTCAGGATTAGATAAAAAACCAATTTCCACTAAAGAAGCTGGCCGATTGGCATGCTTTAAAACATAGACACCATTAATCGCCAACGCCTGACGATTTGTGTTTTCTAAGTTAGTTCTTATTTGGCCTTGAATGGCTTCTGCTAATCTCTTTGATTCTGGGTGATTTGGGTGATAGAAGGTTTGAGCTCCTCTCCATTCAGACGATGGAAGGGCGTTTAAGTGAATCGTAATAAATATATCAGGATCTTTTTCCTCCATAAATGCTACACGATTTTTAATATCCTCTACTTTTCGTTGAGATATACCTTTTGTTGAGTCATTAGCTAAATCATGATCTGATTCTCTCGTTAAAAATACTTGAGCTCCTGATTGTTGTAAATAAGTGCGTAGCTTTTGACTAACATTTAAAGCAATTTCCTTCTCTAAAGTTTGATCTGCACCAACTGCTCCACCATCCACACCACCATGACCCGGATCTAAAACTATTGTTTTATTTGTTAATGGGAGCGCGAAAGAATCAATTGAGTCTATAACTACCTTAATTGGTCCACTCATATAATAGAGGATTAGTAGAAATACTAGCAAACTGCTCATGCTTATAAAACGTCGTACCATTGGCCAGACCTCCAATCTTAGTTACTTTACTATATGGATAGGCTTGGACAATTAGAACGCAAGCTACAATTTTAATAAAAAAAGCCCATAATGGGCTTAATTTTTTAATATCTGTTGTACCCAAGTTTGGGCACTTTGATAGCAGATAAAGACACTTTCTTTATCTAATTTTAGTTTAACAATTAAACGGTCTAATTCAGACCAATTTACTTCTTCATACGCTACAACAAGCTGATAAATATCAGTTAATACTCCAGGTTGTTTTAGCAATGCCTGTTCTATTGCCACATCTAATGATAATGAATTTAACAACTTCTCCATCGACTGCGACAAAATAGCAGGTAGTTGAGAGAAATAGCCTACTAAAAATGCTTCTTGCTTTAAGTTTGGGGCAATTATCTCAGCGATAGCTTCTGCCATTTTAGCACGATAATACGAGCTTTTAATTAAGGCACTTGTTCCCTGTGCTTCTGTACGTTGATAGTTTTCACGTAAAGCAAGAATATAAAGCCACTTTTTTATCTCTTCTTGTCCGAGAAGTACGACAGCTTGATGAATCGAATATATACGTGTAACCCGACGATAATAAGGTGAATTAATCAGTTTTAATAGTTTATAAGATAAAGATAAATCCATTTGAATCAAGTCGGCAATCTTTTTCAAGTCAAAATCCTTACGGTCAATTTGTCTAATTAGTTTTAAGTATGTGTAATAATAGCTTGGTATTTCAACAGACTGCATAACTTTAGGTCTCATGAAAAAGTAACCTTGAAAATAGTGATATCCATCTTTCAGCGCTTCCTTAAATACTTCCTCAGTTTCTATTTTTTCCGCAAGAAGCCGGATATGTGGATATTTCTTTCGAATACTCTCTGCTAATCTTTGTCTAACGAATTTTGATTGACATTGCATAAAGTCAACTTTAATAAAGGTTAAATAACGCACTAAATCCGCTTCATCCCATGCTCGATAAGTTCCAAAGGTAACATCATCTAACGCTAGGCGATAGCCGTTTTGAGCGAGTTTTTTAATCAAGTCTTTAATATCATCAGTTAATTCAACCGTTTCTAAAATTTCAATCACTAGATTGCTTGGATTAAACTGCTGGATAATGCCTTCCTTTAGTAAATTCTCTGTGAAGTTAATGAAAACTGGATAGCCATCTGTTAATTGTTTTATCCCAATATTAAGAAAGGCATTTACCACCACATCAATCGTAGCAAAATCTCCGTCCAGCTGATCGATGGGCTCCGCGCCTCGGTAAAGCAATTCATATCCAAATAATTCTTTCTTCCGATTAAGAATAGGCTGCTTTGCAAGCATCACTATAGACATTTTCACACCGCCTATTATTCTGTATTCTCTTTCATCAATCGTTAGTTAATTATTCGTCAACTTTAATCCTTGCTCTATGACTATAGCCTAAACTGTCACTAAATTATTATTTACTCTTATTATCAACTATAATTGTGAATAAGTAAACCTAATTATAGTAGAATACTAACGATATTTGTCAAAAAAACACCTTCTTTGTCATCTTTAGATTAATGACAAAGAAGGTGTTTTTGTAGTTAGATTTTTTAATCACCTTAGAGACTACATATTGCTCTTTAATCGCTTTAGTATCCGGTTATAGTCATCTAAATCTATACCAGGCGCAAATTGCTCTGGCAATTCTGGCAAGTCAGGTACTGGTGCACCCTCTGGCATACCATCGATAACCCTTAACGGTTCTCCAGTTTCAGGATTTAAACCTTTCCAAATTTGGTTAATGTCTCGATATTCGGGTTCTCCCCATGTATATAATACGTTATATAATCCTTGATCCATAAATTTCTTCGCATGATCAAATTTATTATTATCTAAACTTGGGACAGGCAACATCTTACCTACATCTACACCAGTAGCTACTTTAATTGCTTTTGCATAGGCAATAATATGAGTTCCACCTCTAACAAGTAAATATCCAATCATTTCTCTGGCAGTTGGATGTGTCGTCATTTCATAGACACGCATTTTGTGTGTTCTTGCACCAATTTCTAAGCAATAATTGGCTAATAGATCTTCAACAAGTACACCCGAATTATTGACATACTCCCCATTCCACGGTCTACCCATTCCATCTCCTGGGTAAGCTGTTTGTGGGGTAGTTGTGAAGTGTAACGAATATCGGGCATCTTTTCCATTTTGTAGTGGTGCGGTATCTGGATCACCAGGAACCGTATTTCCAATGGAAAGTAGGTTAATCGTATTTGCAACTAATTCCACATGGCCAAATTCCTCTGCTGTAATACTAGCAATTAAATCGTAAAATGGTTTGAATTTTTTCTTGGCACGGAAATTAAAAGATTGGAACATATAATTATTTAACGTAGACATTTCTCCAAATTTGCCACCCATTAATTCCTGAACTGCTGCTGCAGCATTCATATCACCGTGTTCCGGATACGGAAGTTCAATCAAAATCCTATTCACACGCTTCATCATAAGCTTACGCCTCCATCCTTAGTTAACTTTTAATATAATCATTCTGCTGAGTCTGGAGTTATTCTTGTCGCCTCTGGTTTAAACCAAATGATTTGATTAATCCGGATATAGAATGGTGCGCCTCCCATTTGAACAACAATATGATCAGGCATGACTTTTCTTAACATACCGCGGACAGACCCTCGTGGCGTTTGGACACTTATTGGCTGATTGAGCAGACCATTTAAAGCTCCATAAACATACGGATCATTAAGATTCCACTTTTCATTCATTATGCAACACTCCTTTTCTTAAAGCCCATACTACTGTATGCGAGTACGTTAGGAAAAATGTCCATATATTCAAATTAAAAGCGGACTTATTCAAGACTATTCGCTACGCTTTATGATGTTTTTCTCAGAATGATTTTAAAGGATAGAGCCATCATACAATTATCAAGCAGATATCTTTAGTTGTATTTTTTTGTGTGAGATAATTAAGCCTAAATTAAATGAATAGTCACCATTGAAAGGAGAGATAAAAATGTTACAAATAGATATTTGGTCTGATTATGTTTGTCCATTTTGTTATATCGGAAAACGAGAGTTGGAGAATGCAATCATTGAGACTGGACTAAAAGATCAAGTTAAAGTGGCTTTTAGAGCATTCGAGTTAAATCCAGACAGTCCAACAGAACCAATTATCGGTATGCTAGAAGATCTAAGTGAACGCAAAGGACAACCGCTCGCAAATATTAAGCAAATGGTACAAAATATCGTTGATCGTGCTAAAAGAATTGGTCTTGATTATCGTTTTGACAATTTAATGGCGCAAAATACTCGGAGCGCACATCGACTCGCTAAATATGCCAAGGAAGTAGGCAAAGCTGCTGATTATAATGAACGAATTTTCCATGCTGTTTTTACGGAAAGTAAATTTTTGCCGGATGCTAATCAATTGATTGAACTTGCTACTGATATCGGTTTAGACAGAGATAAGGTGAGTGAAATCATTGAAGATAGAGAAGCTTATTCACAAGATGTTGAACAAGATATTGAACTTGCTCGACAATTGCAAATTTCGGGCGTCCCATTCTTTGTCATAAATAACAAGTATGCCTTATCAGGAGCTCAAACAAAAGCTGATTTTGTTAATGCACTTGAAGAAATCGCACGAGAAGAGGGTATAACCTTAAAACCAAAACTAAAAAAGTTAGGCGCAGAAACAAATTCGTGCGGGATTGACGGTTGTGATATTTAAACGAATTAGTACCCTGGATTGATCAATTCATTTTTCCAGGGTATTATTTTTTTAGTGGCTTAGATTAAATACTTTCTACTGTAACAGGACGTGATTAAGTTGATAAGAAAAATTACTCAAGAAGAAGCATGGAACATGAGACACAAGGTCATGTGGCCAGATAAACCGTTTGACTATATCAAAGTTAATGGTGACGATACAGCTATCCATTACGGATTATTTAGAGATAATAAATTGATTTCAGTTATTTCTCTCTTTCTCAGTGATAAAGAGGCTCAATTCAGGAAGTTCGCCACCTTAGAAGAAGAGCAAGGTAAAGGGTTTGGAAGTCAATTGCTAAATTACACTTTAGAGCAAGCACGTTTATTTGGCGCGGAACGTGTTTGGTGTAATGCCCGATCAAATAAGAATACTTTTTATCAAAAATTTGGTCTTAAAGAAACAGCGAGTAGATTTACTAAGGGCGGAAAAGATTATGTTATAATGGAGGTTTTCTTTTAAAAGTAAAATTCATATTTTTAGTCTACATCATGCACTCCCTGTTCAAATGAGCAGGGAACTATCTAAACTAGACTTTATTTAATAAATATATTAATGAAAACAGACCCTAATCACTAATGTGACAAGAGTCTGCATGTTTTTTCACTATATTTAATTACTAGTTTGATTTTACCCCTATTCGCATCTGATCTTCATACTCAACCTCAAATTCCCAAGCGTCAACATTTGAAGCATCAGCATCAATTGCTAATAATAATGATTCTCTCATTGAGCCAATCGATTGATCTAAATCTATATTTACAGCAGAAATTATTCTTTCAACCTCTTTCTGAGCATCTTGTCCATTGAGATTGTCGCGATTATGGTATTCTATTTTAAATTCCTGCTCACGCAAATCGTATTCATAATCCCATTTTTCATTTGATACAAATCTAATCTCTAAATCTAACTCATTAATAGTTGTTGACTCGCTTCCTGAAGGAGCTTGATATTCAAAGCCTAATATTTGGTCATTAGACGTCTCAATATAGACATCTATTTCTTTTAAATCGTCACGACTGATGTTTAAGTAGTCGAGAATTTGACTCATCATGTCATTGATTGAACGTTCATAATCAATTTGAATCGATGAGAGAAGTTCTTCAATCTTACTAAATACTTCTTCTCCACTTTTTTCAGATTCCGCACCATTTTCATGTTCAATTTTTGCTTTTTGGTTAGAACGATTAAACTCATAGCTCCATTCCTCGTTTGATAACAATTCAATTTGAAGCTCGAATAGATTCACTTCTTCTGAATCATATTTAAATGTTGGCTCTATACCAGCTTCTGCTTTGTCTTCGTCTTGAGGAGGCCCATTTGTTTTATCCTCATTTAATTCAACTTGCACCCCTTCATCAGCATCCATTGTTTGATCTGTTTCATTCTCGCTTGTCCCACATGCTCCTAAAATTAAGACTAAACAGAGTAAAATAGTTAATCTTATTTTCGCATTAAATCACCCTTTCGCATTCATAATTTACCCGAATACACCACAATCTAATCACTGGAAATACTATCCGAAACATTAATTCATGTTAGCTCTCTTAGACTATCCTTTTTATAATGAACTACATATTTTCCAAAAAAACTCCCCCAATGATAAACAGATGTATATTACTTAATCTGCTCACCATTGGGGGAGTGTAACGCTTAGATCTAAAATAGAAATTACTTATTTATCAATATCCTCAGTGTCTTCATCATTACCAACATCTGTTGGATCGTTGTCCGGGAGTAAATCTTCTTCCTCCTCAATAGGGTCTTGAGGTATGGTTGGCCCGGAAGCATTATTACTCACACTAATTTCCACTGTATAATCCATAGGTACAAACTCATTAAATTTACTCATTTTAACGATTGTTCCCTTAATTTCAGGTGAATCAACATATTTTACAGTATATTTAATATTTGCACCTTTTGATTGATACTCTTCATAAAATATACTTGGTAGCTCTCCTTCTAAACGTCCTCTTAAATCTTGTAAATAAGGTCTACCTAGAGAATAAGTAACCGTAATCTGCTTATTATCTTTTTCAGTCAATTTAGTATCCGCTTCAATTGACTGAGATATAAGTGTTCCATAAGGTACTTTCCCATGATATACAGACTTAACGGTCACTTCTAGATCAGGATATTTAGTCATTGCCTCATCTGGCGTTAAGCCCCAGAAGCTAGGGACAATTACGGCTTTCCCTGTAGACACGACGACTGTCATTTTGTCTCGTCTAGCAATTTTCTCATCAGCCGCTTCACTTTGACTAATAATAAATCCAGCCTCGAAACTATCAGAGTCTGATTCTTCATAAGTTATTTCAATTTCATTCGTTTCTGCCCACTTCTCTACTTCTTCTCTTAAACTACCGACAAAGTTAGGGACAGTAATATCCTTTTCAAATACCTCTTGACCTCTAGAATAGTAAATCGCTGCTCTGTCTTTACGGCGATATTCTGATGGGTCAATTGAGCTGTCTCGAATCACAAGCTTAATAAATTCTCCAGCTTCAATTTCATCATGATATTCTACGACAATTTGTAGATTTTCTGCTTTATGTTCATCGATCCATTGTTCCGCTTCTACTTGACTCATAACTGAAAAATCAGGTAGAGGAATAACATCGTCTGGATCTGGACCTAAACTACTAACAATGAGTAATGTGTTACCTTTCTTAATTTTATCTCCTGCAGGTACACTTTGAGAAATAATCCTATTTGGATCATATTCTAAGTTATATTCTTGTTCTAGTTCAATTTCTATATCGTTCTCCTTTGCCCAAGCACGCGCTTCAGAAATAGGCTGACCAACAAAGTCCTCAACCTTCACGTGGACAAGAGAGTGATAAATAAAGTACACCAGTATACAAGCTAATAGTGACCCCGCAATCGCTATGATAATCTTGATTCGTTTTTTCCTCCGATAGTCAGGATCAATTTCTAGCTCTTCATCTGCATTGTACCTAGAGCTACTTCTCATTTTAGGCGGTTCTGATTTCAACTCGGCATCTTGATTAGACACACCTTCTTCAATATCTGGTACAAATGATTGTTCCACTTGATTATTTAGAGATTCGTCGTTTACCTGATTTTCCGCTTCTTGTTCTTGCTCACCTTTAATGTCGTTGTTACCTTGTTTATTGACGAGATCAGAATACTGGTCTTTATTAAACTTAGATAAAAAATCACTCATACGGAGACAATACACCTTTCCTTAAGTGGTAAGCCTGATCTGACTGTATAGCGATCTCATTGGAGTGTGTAACGACAACTACACACTTTCCATGTTCATGTGCTAACTTTTTAAAAATATCAACAATCTCTTGTTCCATCTCTTCATCAAGGTTTCCAGTTGGTTCATCCGCAAGAATGACATCGACATTAGTTGCAAGCGCACGAGCAATTGCAACACGCTGTTGCTCTCCACCTGATAATTTATTAACATAACGATCCGCTTTACTTTTTACAATGCCGATGTAATCAAGTAGATTGTAAGCGACTGTTTTAGAATCAACAGGGAGTTCGTTTTCTGTAATTGACATAGGTACAAGGACATTTTCAACTGCTGTTAAAGTAGGAATTAAATTATAACTTTGAAAAATGATTCCGATATTATTCCGTCGATACTTTTCATATCCAATTTGCTTAATATCTCTTTTGTTAAATAATATACTTCCACTGTGTGGTGTATCGAGTGCACTGAGTAATGAGAGCAATGTCGTTTTTCCTGAACCTGACTGACCTAAAATTGTATAAAACTTCCCCTTCTCGAAGGAAATAGAAGTATCTTTCAAAATATAGCGACGGTGCTCTCCATCTTGATAATAATAATTTATATCTTTCGCCTCTAATATCATCTTTTCACCTCTCTATAAGACAATTAATGTTGACTTACATCAGTATTTTCTTTGGATTTAATCTCACAATATAGACAAGTGGTATAAGTGTTGAGATTAAAATCGTTACCATACCAACCCCGTAGAAAATTAATACATAGTTTGCGTCTAGCGTTACTTCATATGAATCTATAGCATCATCTGTTGTTAAACCTGATTGGAAATAATAATCGTAGTCTTCATACGCTGAATTATCATCTACCTTCAACATCGTATCAGACAATTGGCTAGCTAAGAAGTTACCACTGAATAAAGATAATGTAATCCCTACAAATGCTGTAACCAACACTTCTATAAGAATTTGACCGATTACACGTCCACGTCGCTCTCCTAGAGATAAGTAGATTCCTAGTTCATGTTTTCGATCTCGTAGGAATAGTAACACGACTAAACCAATGATTAGAATTGTTGCAAATACAGCAGCAATTAAAACATAGTTTGAGAGTTTACTCATCGACTCGATCGGTCCAGAAATATTATGGTAATGATCTCCAGAGCTAATAACTGTATAAAGTTGAGGTAATAATGGTATAGCCTCTTCTGAAAATGCCTCAATATCTTCATGAGTGTTTAGGACAAACGTTGGTATATAGTAATCAAAGCTACCGCCTTCTTCCTCATACATTTCTGCAAATTCAGGTTCTACTGTTAGCATTTGTTCAAATTGAAAGGCATTTTCAGCACTAACGATTTTATTTGGAACGTATAAAGTATTTTGATATTCGATATCCATCCAGTCAATATAACCACCATCGAAATCTTCTTCTATGTTCTCCTTAACAACTTGAGATTCAAAAATCCCAATAACTTCAAGCACTAGATCTCTTGAATTTATTAATTCTTCTTCCTCATTCTCATAATCGTAATAATAAAAATCATTTTTCAGTGCAAATGTATCGCCTACATGTAAATTGTTCATTTCCGCTAATTTACTAGAAATGATAGTGACAGCTGAGCCATTATTAACTTCATCTTGTGTAAATGTTCGACCGTCAACTAATTTTGCCTTTTGTTCTTCAAAATCTACTACGGGTGCGTAGTTGATTCCTCTCAGCCTAAAGTCCATACTTGGCCCAAAATGAACAAAATCTTCATCCATACCTTCGCCTTGATAACTCTTTAAGCTATCTGAACCTAAATAAGTTTCAAGATTATAATCATAATATTTCACATAGGAGAGCGCGCCTACTTGTTCAATTACATCGATCCCTAACTCTTCGGGTACAAAGTTATCCCGTTCTTCCTCACTTAGCTCTTCATAAGCCTCCCAATCTATCTCGAGCATAACTTTAGCTCCCAATCGTTCCTTAATATTATTTTCAGCATTCTCTGTTGCTTGCTGGATCGAAATAGCACCTGAGATTAAGTTACCTAATATAAAGATGACAGCTAATAATATTAATGATTTCCCTTTTTTTCTTGTAATCCCTAATAAACCCCGCTTAACAAAATTCATTCTTTCGTTCCCTCCTCATCGCTAATACTTTTTCCCAACAGACTTTCTTACATTGTAAATTTAGACAGAAGCAACCCCCCCAACTAAACGATTTATTTTAAACGTTTTCAATTTTATGAAAATACAGATTAATAAGTTTGTTAAACTAGCTTAGCTAATTTTAGATTTATTCCCTTATATATGTAGACGAATATAGATTCATAAGGTTTCACTTTTTTTACTATCTTGATCATAAACTATATCGTTTTTATTTTCAATCCTTTCCCAGTAAATGAATGTTATTACAATTTCATTTTCTATTAGTGATGTTTATGATTATATGTGAATATAGTAAACTGTATTACTTGTTTGTATTTCAAGATACAAAAACAGACTCTTTCCAACATCGTGAAAAGAGCCTTATCAAAGTACATGGGGAAATACGGTAAATGTAAAGTCAACCGCTTCAATCACTTTACTTTAGAGGAGTAGATCTAAAATTTTTATGGACGAGCTGTATAAGCAGCATTCACACAAACTTGACCAACGACCACTTCTCCACCCTCAGAGAAGACGTACAGGTTTTGTAATCTAGGGACAAAGACAGTGTAACTATTATCAGGTTCTGCTGTTGCAATTATATCTGTTCCAGCAGCATCAGTACTGATACTTGCTGTATCTCCACTTGCATTAAAATTCGATAGGGTAACATAGCCAGCTACTGCTCCACTTGTATGTGCGAAAATTTGTAAAGCTGAAGCTGCTTCTACCTCTGTATTAAATGAGTTACAGGCAGATACTTGCACTAACTGTGGTTCAGGAAAACAATTCATCACATTCTCTCCTTTCCTAGCTTCTTACACTACTAGTTAATGCAAGGAACGCAATGTTTGTATAGATAGATTGGCCGTGTAAAGAGTGGATTTTTATATAAACAAATTAACTTTTTCAGATATTACTTATAGTGAATATTCAAGCAATACTTTCCAGATGCTTGTGGCGTTTGAATTGTTAATGAACCTACATTTCTAAGCGTACGGGTAATCGTATTACCACGCGGGATTATTATTGTTTCTTCCGACAGGTCATAATACGTAACTAATACCGTAATCAATGTTGGATCACCCTGTCCATAATAAAAGGAGATCGTCGAAACAATTCCAAATGGTCGGATACTCTCATCTACATGGTATATGTTTAAAGGAACGGGGACAGGTAAATGTGTATCAAAGGTTCCACATATCTCATCAGTGATAATTGCTCGGTCTTTGTCAGGTTTACACCGACAGCATTTCTTACATGGCCTACTACAAGCTGTTGTATTAGAGCTTTCATTTTCCTGACACGGCCAAATATCATTTAATGCCATACGCTCCCCCCTTTTCCATAGTAAGTATAAGTTAGTTTATGCATGAGAAATATTTCCGAATAGACGGTTGATTGATGAATGAAAAGACAATTACTAATTAGTAAAGTTATCAATAATTTAATGAAAAGGATATACAAAAAAGCACCGACAAAATGCCGGTGCTTAAAATATTTATCATCTTATTATCTTTTTGAGAAATAAATAGACAATCTAAAAGCATACCCAATCAATGGAATATGATTTATATTAACATTTGGGGGTTATTGCATTCCATAGGCTCTAGCGAATGCTCGTCCAATCTCGAACAGTAGACTCACGTCATCTGGTGTGAAATTAGGTTTACCCATCGGTCCAATCATTTGATAACCAATTTTATCCTCATTTACGTGGTAACGTGCTATGAAGTTATTCCCATCATTATCTGTACCTATCATCGTTGCACTACCGCCATAATCAGAAGATACATCAACAGAAGTAATTGAACCACCACCGGGAATTGACTTGCTGTAACTGTACATGTGATAACTAGGTAATAATTCTTGGCTCAATGTTGCTCCACTTGGAAGCCCACTTGGATTATTTAATGGTGGCGCACCCGTGTCTAGTGCTGGTGGATTTTCTTCTTTTTCCTTGGGCTTATTCTCAGACTTAGGTTTTTCTTGTTTTGGAGTTTCTTTTTTTTGCTCTTCTTGCTTAGGTTTTTCTTTCTTTTGTTCTTTTTGTTTAGGTTGTTCCTGTCTAGGCTTTTCTTGTTTTGGCTTAGAATCATTTTCCGACTTGGATGCTACTGAGGTCGGCTTGCTTTCTTCAACCGTCTTGTCAGCTTCTTCTTTCTCTTCCTTCGCCACTGTCTTTACAACTACTGAGAAACTTTCAGTTGTTTTGTTACCATTTTTATCTGTTGCATCAGCTGTCACATGAAAGTTATTTCCTTTATCCTTATCTTCTTCAATCTCGAACACTACTTCTAATTCACCATCAACTGGATCTTGTGCATTTATCAATTTCCTCAGTTCTTTTTCTATATCTACTTCTTCACCCTCAAATTCAATGACATCCTTTACACCTTTAAACTGAGGATTTTGAGTATCTTCAACAACAACTGTCACATCAAAAATTTCATTTTCCATTTCTAATATATGTTCAGTGGTACCAACCGTCATTGTATCAACCGTTGGATCTAAGTCAATAAAGTTGGCTTCCTTCGTCAAGTCTTCCATATGTATTGTGAATGTTTTATTCGCTATGTCATCTCCGTATTCAACAATTTGCTCTATTGATACTTTAATAGGTTCTTTAGTGTCTATCTCCTCATTTGACTCAACTTCTTTTCCTTTATTCATAAAAACTCCTATAGCAATTGCAATAATTACGACAACTATTGTAACGATACTTACTAGAAGCTTCTTAGTATGTTGATTTAACTCTCTCTTATTCACCATTCAATCTCCTTCTCCTTGTAATATCTGCTTATGCGATCTTTGGGTTATT
This sequence comes from Amphibacillus xylanus NBRC 15112, assembly GCF_000307165.1. Classification (NCBI taxonomy): domain Bacteria; kingdom Bacillati; phylum Bacillota; class Bacilli; order Caryophanales; family Bacillaceae; genus Amphibacillus; species Amphibacillus xylanus. The sequence goes on along the minus strand of NC_018704.1, from coordinate 167,863 downwards.
AAGCAGGGTGTAATATACTATATCGGCTTATTGCAAAAAGTTGAAAGTTATTTATAGATTCATTAAGTGACACGAGAACAGAAGGGATTGCAAGTATTAACACAAGCAAAAGGCACTTCCCAAATAAATGAGAAGTGCCATAACCATGCGTATGATTTTATTAACGTTTTGGGAATTGTTATATGGATAAAAATGTATGAAAAGGGATTGATATTGACATTACTTGAACCAATTTGCTCCAAAACACTTAGATGCTAGTTGAATACACAAAAATCGATGTTCTGTTTACTACCTATTCCATTGGCTTTACTTTACCTTCAATGAATTGAATCTCTTTCTCACTCAAATTATACTTTTTATATAGCTGTTTATCAATTTGAGATATTGATTTTGACCAATCAATATCTGATTGATCGGTAAAATCTTGCACAGGAACTTTCGACCACTTATCTCGCGTATTGGCTTGAGTTATTTTTAACACACCTAACATTGCTCTTGCAAATTTACTTTTAATATATTTTAAAGCTGCTTCTGCTTCATATTTAGTTGAAAATCCACCAATTGAAAGAAATGTTTCTGTAGCACCAACATTTGGTTCTAAAACTAATGGCGAGCTTATCACTTCACCAAATGTTCCATTTCCATTGGCTTGGGGCATAATCACTTTATACTCTTCAAAACTGCTTGGGGCATTCAAATACTTTTTATCCATCCAATAGTATGTTCGCTTACTATTTTCAAGACCTAAAATTTTTACATACTCCCCTTCGTGTTTAGGTTTATCTTTGTAAAAAATAATATCTTTTAAAAGCCTAAATGCTCCTGAACCAATATCATTCTTATGTCCCTTTGACTGAATATCTTCAATTTCAGGATAATCCACATGAGCCGCTTCTGCTAATTTATAAACTCCTCGTCCAGAAATGAGACTATCTAAAGTTTCAGAACTATTAGGTGTTACTTTATTTAGAATTGAAATTAATTCCTCATAAACTGTAAAAGTTCCGATCGCTCCAAAGACTTTTTCTTTGTCTCTATACGTTATAGCAATTCCGCCTTTTATATCAGTATTTGGAAATACATTAGAGCTATCATCGTAATAATTAACAACTCTGAGGTGTTCATCCGATAACATTTTCTTATTCCATGATTTCGGTGTGCTTCCTGCATTAAACAAAAATCGAGCAGGGTGAATCATTATTACTTTATCGGCCAGTTTATAAGACTCTTCCAAAAAATCATGATAAATTGGTGGGGCATAAGTTTTATTATCACCTATTGTTTCATCTTGGTAAGGTGGGTTACCTATAATTACATCAAATTTCAAATTATCATCTCCAAAAGCCTTATAAATATCTGTACTTAATTTTCCCTTACTAGTTAAATTCATTGTATCAACTTCTATAAGATTTTTGGTTGACACATTTACCGTATCACTATAGATAAAGTTTTTTACAATGTTATAAATAATATTACTAGGTGCACAAGCATATACTTGATTTTCAAGTATCCACTTAATGCGTTCCTGCTGATTCGGAATTTGTTCTTTCAAACCTTCATTTAGTTTTTTTACGATTTCCGTAATGTACAAACCACTTTTTACATATAAGTCAGCAAACTTCTTCGTCTTATCAGAAAAAATTCCTGGATTTTCTTCTTCTAATGTATTGACCATGTTTTTTACTACTCTTTTTGGTGTAAAAATTTGATTTGTTTTTTGTGGAGGAATGTAATCGAAAATATCCTCTTGCAAACTATCATCAAAATAATTTGCTAACCGCTTTTTAGTATCTAAAAACTCTCCGATACCGGCATTAAAAACTACTTCATTGAATAAACCATGAATGACTTTTGTATTGCCTTTATCATCCTCATATTCGAAACCATCTCGAAGCTTCTTGAACTCCTCTATTGTGATACTTGTAAGATCTTCAAAGGTAGCTTCATCAATATTCTTTTCAAAGTTTTCTAATCTAGTCTGATCATCTCCGTATGCCATTAAGAACGCAGGGATTGTACGTGCAAATCCTCGTAAATGATCTCGAACATCATCTTCCGTTGTTTTCTTTTTCTTTTCTTCTACCTTTTCTATTTGTTCTTCGACAACAGTGTTGATTGTGTTTTCTACTTCTTTATTAATTTCATCGGCGAAAGACTCTTCAATCTTTTGTTTTTCTTCTTCATATTGCCGAGTCGCTGCTATTAATTCTGTTTCATCATTTTTCTTTTCTGCTTCTTGCTTTTTCTTTGCATATTCTTCCTCTATTTCTTTAACTTGATTGCTTAGTGTTAAACTTTTCTCAGTTATAATATCCTCAATTGAATTATTTACTGACTCTTTTAGCTTATCGGTTTGTCCTTTGTTCAGTTTGAAGGAATCCTTTAAGTTATTAAAGCCATCTGAAAATGATGCTGTTATATCTTTCGCAAGTTTTTTAATGGATTCTTTTTGTTTTTCCTCAGCTTTTTCGAAGGATGATACAACTTCATCAACCACTTCAATTGATGAATAAATTTTTTCTCCAAAAAGTTCTTTTGATTTACCTAACACTACTTCTTTTGGTATCTCTACTTCCCCTTCATCATTTAAATGCGGATCAGTAATAGAAACCTCACGAGGTTTTTCTAATCTTTTATTTTTCTCAGGTGGTATTTTATCTAGAATTTCTTTAAATGGTGAATCACCTGAAAAAATACCGGATATATTAGCGAACAGTAAGTTACTCATAAAACCTCTTTTAACTACTTCTCGTGAAGTAATTCGTGTAGGTATCGTCAGTACTTCGTTTGCATCTATTTCATGCATTGTACCATCTTCATCTTCAGCAATTACTGGAAAGAAGTTTAATAACTTCTTTATTTTGCGCTTTCTTTCTTCGCTTGTTTTTGAACTACCACTAGACAAGTTGTTAGCAAATTCATCATAAAGCCTTAATGTTCGATCTGGTGAGAAATCGAATATATATGCATTTTCTTTACGATATAACTTTCCATCCTTTTCAAATTCATAAGGATTTTGTGAACGAAATGCAGCTTGAAAGTATAAACTAGGTGATTCAATATTATTTAACATTAATACCGCCGTCCACTCAGGAATTGTCACACCAGTTGTTAACTGTCCTACAGAAAGTGTTATTGTTTTATCATAATTTCTAATAGCATTCCTAACTTTATCATAGCTTTTTGTATTCTCTTTCAAATCAAGTGCTTCTGATTCTATGCCTTCATGTAAACTAACACCATCTCCTGCTGCAAGTACTACTTTGTAATCTTTGAATGTAGGATGAGAGTTTAATAATTTTTCAAGTGCTTTAGCGGAATTAACCCGTGGAAGTAACCAAAAAGTATGATTAAGTTCATTACGATACTGACTTTCGGAAAATGGAAACTTCCCTGAAGATAGATTATCTAAAAAACGAACAACACTTTCCTCATATTCAAATCTTCCATTTTCTTTAACTCTAAAAAATTCATTTAAATCAAATGCATAATCAACGTTTTTTTCTTCCTCTATTGTTAACCCAGCCGATACTTCATCTTCTATCATTTTGCTCATTTGATACGTAAACAAATTTAAAGTCGGTAGGCTTTCGTAAGGATTGCTACCAATCGTTGAATCCCAGTTTTCTTTAGCTTCTTGTTCATCTACATAAGACCAATTAAATATTTGTTCTTCGGAAAAATCACCTTTAGCTAAGGCTTTAAAAGGAGTACCTGATAAATGCAGGGTAAAGTCTCTTTTTAATTGACTAAATGCTATATCGGTTCTTCTAGTATCGATTCCTTCATGAGCTTCATCAATTACGAGCAAGTCCCAGTTTAGTCCAGCTACCCATTCTAGTTTCTTATACATACCTCCTGCAAATTCTGCACCCTTTAAATCTTGCAATGAAATAAATGCAATTTGAGTAGGATTAGCATGAGAAGTTGTATCAATAAACTCGAGATACTGATCTCTAGTCATCGCTTTTCCATTTAGTGCATCTGTTTCCGATACAAACTTCATTTGTGGCTCTTGCCAGGCAATAAATTTTTGGAAATCATCAAACCATGAGTTAGCAATTGCTGGTCTATTTGTTACAATTAAAACATTCTTTGCGTTAAGGTTTCTAATAAAGTCATAAGTTGTTAATGTTTTCCCAAAACGTGGTTTTGCATTCCATAAAAATTCTCTGGGCTCCTGCTTACTTTGATAATATTCATACGTTTTTTCTACTGCTTGTTGCTGTTCATTTCTTAATATATAATCCGAACGTTTATCATCAATTTGTATTTCATCATAATCACGGTTAATAAACTTATTCGTTAACTCTTCAGCCTTTTCCAGATTTCCATTAAAATAGAACCACTCATCAGCACGACTATTAAAATCCTTTTTCTCTATACCATTTAAAATAAGAAATTTATGTAAATCTTTATCACGGAACCATTTTCCATCAGATTTACGAGCTAGTTTCTCAAATAAAATTTTAGGATTTAAACCAGCTGTACCTACTTGTTCAAAAATTCTCGTAACAGCGTCACGTGTCGTATCACCTATCTTCACATAGCCATCGTGGTTTGGAACCTCAGGTAAGGTATAACCGTACACCTTATATTTAATTTCTTGAAAAGGCTTAATTACTGTCTTATCCATTGGCTTCCTCCATCTCCTCTTTATAAACATCGATTATTTTGACAGGTATATATCGCATTTCTTTTTGAACTTCACTTATCTTTTCAGATTCATCTTCCAAAAAGTCAAACAAATCTAGTTGTACTGGCTCTTGTATTAATCTGTTAATCGCTCGACCATTTTCTTTTTTAACACGCTCATATATCTCATCTAATGTATATTCTGTTCTTTGTATTTTAATATTTTTTGATGCATTTCTTATGTTAATAGCTTGCCAGTCACTAAACACTATAGGGCTTCCATCTACCGATTTTCTCGTTAAAAAATTTCCATTACAAATATTTAATGAAATGATTTTCTTTGCACTATCTAATATTTTTTCCTTTATTTCTCCATTATGATGTTCAACTTGTTCTTTATATTTATCATAATATTTTTGAAACATGTTCATCACACATGTTTGAGCATTATCTTCTAATAATTCAATTCCGTAAAGTGTTGTTAGAGCGAACAATGAATAATTTTCATATTGTGATAAATTTCTATTGTATTTCTCAGATACCATGTTTAACTTTCGCTCTAGTATTGCAACTAAAAAAGCACCTTCACCAGCAGCCGGCTCTAAAAACGTTGCTGTTAAATTTTCACAAGCGTCTTTTACCTCCGGAATATCCAGCATTTTATTTACTATTCTTTTAGGGGTAAATACTTCGCCATGTTTTTGAACACGAAGCTTAGATTTAATAATTTCCTCTTTCAAACATAGTACCTCCTTTCGTGTCAGTACTTTCGATTATCTATTCATTTCTATCTAGTTCTATTCTATCATAAAGTACTTTGCTAAATTCGTTTGATACAATTGTACTTAAAAAACTTGAAGAAAAAAAGGGAGTTGTTTCTCCCTTTTAAATATAGCCCCTTTCTTTAAGGCTAGTGAAACTGTTACTATTGTTTACTACTAAGTGATCAAGCACTTCGATGCCTAGTAACCTCCCAGCTTCGACTAACCTTTTTGTAACGTTAATATCTTCCTTCGATGGTGTTGGATTATATCAATAGTAATGTGTAAAAAACATTATAAAAACAGACCTTTTACTTTAACTACATGGATTCAACGCATACTCATCAAATCGAAAATATAACGATGAAAAGAAAATTTATTCAAATTTTAAAGGGATAACAAATGTTATCCCTTTCCTCTTTAAACAAAATTGTTATTCTTTCCTTTTCAATAACCTTAAACTGTTTAGTGTTACAAGTAATGTTGCTCCCATATCGGAAAATATCGCTATCCATAGCGTTAACCAACCAGGTATAACTAACAGCAATGCCACTAATTTAATTACCAATGAGAAGGTAATATTTTGTTTTATAATCGTCAAAGCCTTACGGCTTAAATTAATGGTATATGGTAATTGTTTTAAATCATCTGACATTAAAGCAATATCAGCTGTTTCTAGTGCTGTATCAGTTCCAACACCACCCATTGCCACACCAACAGTGGAAGCTGCAAGAGCAGGTGCATCATTCACGCCATCTCCAACCATTCCCACACTTTTATGCTTTCCACGAAGTTCTTTAATGAAATTCAATTTATCTTCTGGAAGCAAATCTGCTTTAATATCTGAAACACCGACTTGTTTTCCAATCTCTACTGCTGTCCTTTGGTTATCACCTGTCAGCATCACTGTTTCAATTCCAATGCTGTTCAATTTACTGATGACATCTTTTGATGTTTCTCTTATTTCATCTGCCACTGCAATAAGAGAAAGGATTTCTTGTTCCGTTCCTAACACCATGACTGTTTTTCCCTGCGTCTGCATTTCAATAATCTGTCGTTCTTGATTCCTTTCAATGCTTCCATGTACTTCTTCAAAAAGATTTGGACTGCCTACATAATATAATTCATTATTTACTTTTGCTTTTACGCCTTTACCTGTAATAGATTGAAAATCTTCAACCAATACTCCATTAAAGTCCAAACTGTTTTCTTCTGCTTTTCTCATAATTGCTGAAGCAAGTGGATGCTGTGATCCCTTTTCAATAGCTGCTGTAATAGTCATTAATTCATTTTCATTTCCACTATACGTTATAATGTCCGTTACGGCTGGAACACCTTTTGTTAATGTTCCAGTTTTATCGAAAGCAATTGCTTTTAGAGCTCCTGCTTCTTCCAAGTGGATGCCACCTTTAATTAAAACACCATTTTTAGCTGCATTTCCTATTGCAGTAACTACAGCAACAGGTGTTGAAACAACTAGAGCACAAGGACAACCAACTACTAACACAGCCAAGCCTTGATAGACCCACATGCTCCAATCAGCTCCAAATAGTAAAGGGGGAACAACAGCGATTAAAAGAGCCAAGACGACAATAGCTGGTGTATAGTACTGTGCAAATCTATCGACAAACGCTTGAGAAGGTGCTCGTTCTGCTTGGGCTTCTTCTACCAAATGAATGATTTTTGATATCGTGGTGTCTTCTACCTTTTTTGTTACTTTTACTTCTAGTAATCCTTCCTCATTCAATGTTCCTGCAAAGACTTCATCACCAACAGTTTTGGTTACTGGAACACTTTCTCCTGTAATGGCGGCCTGATTTAATGTCGATATACCCTGAATAACTGTTCCGTCCATCGCTAACTTTTGGCCAGGTTTTACGATCATAATATCGCCCACTAGAATATCTTCAACGTGTACTTGCATTTCTTTATTTTCACGACGAATTAGTGCTTCTTTTGGAGCGATATCCATTAACGATTCAATGGATTGCCTAGCCTTGTCTACTGAATAGCGCTCTAACGCTTCGCTTATAGCGAACAGGATAACAACCATTGCCCCTTCTCCCCATTGACCAATCACCGCGGCTCCTAGAATGGCAATAGTCATTAGCGTATTCATATCGAACTTAAATCTGCTTAAATTTTTAAATCCTTTAATAAATAATGAATATCCACCAATTAAGATGGCTGCTGCAAAACCAATCGTTGGAAGAATATGACCTTCCCCATATTGCTCGCCCAACAACCAACTCATAACAAGCAATATAGCTGAGATATAAACTTTAATATTTGCTTTCTGTTTCCAAAACGATTCACGTTCTATTTTTTGTTCTTTTTCATCTCGAATCTTTAAATTTTCAAAAGCACCTGCTTTTTCTAATTCCTCAATCGTTGTACTTCCGTGAACATAGATTTTAGATGCCCCAAAGTTTACTTTAGCATCTTCAACTCCTTGTAATTTTTTTACGTTATTTTCAAAGATATTTGCACAGCTTGTACAGGTAAATCCCTGAACTCGATAAGCTTTCATTTCTTGTTCCGATAATTTTGCTTGTTGATCAGACATTTACTTTTCCTTCTTTCTCATGTTTTAATGCATTAACAAATAACTGTTCAACATGGTCATCATCCAGCGAATAAAACGCTAATCTTCCTTCTTTTCTAAACTTAACAACTCCTTGCGTATGAAGCGTGCGTAAGTGGTGGGAAGCATTTGCGACCGTGACATCAATAATATTTGCTATATCACAAACACATAACTCTTCACCTTTTAACAAGGCAAAGGTAATTTTCGCCCTATTTTCTTCCGCAATAGCTTTAAATAATTGGGCAACACTAGAAATATCTTCTTTCTCTAATTCTCTTTGTATTCGATTAACTTTTTCTTCGTCATAACAATAAATTTCACAAGCATCTTTATTATTCATTTTCTCACTCCATTTCCATTCAAGTCCCCACTTGATTATATTGTACCCTTTCTACAAATCATATTCAAGTGAACACTTGAATGAAAGAGAGTTAGATTTCCAATTACGGACAAATAAGAAGTATAATCTAGCTTAAAACAACTTCCCATATAATTTTGAACTTGATCTTTTAATTGTTTATTTTCGTCCTCTAATGCCTTTATACGACTTTTTAGTGTCCTTATGTGACCGTCAAGTTAAATTGAACACTTTTCGCTCATTAATTTTGAACAGTTTTATCATTAAATATTGATTGTCGATGTTTCAATCGATAACTGTCACCCCCAAGTTGAATTACCTCTGATCGATGGATAATTCGATCTAGAATCGCCGCGGTAATCGCTGTATCACCCAATAGCTCTCCCCATTCACTTGGTCCTTTATTTAATGTCGAATATGACTTTGCATTACGAAGATTAGAAATGTACGAAAGCAAAGTTCTTAGTAGACAACAGATTGCTGAAAAGAGGGAGTTATATTTGTCATAAATAAAACAAGGAATAGCCCTTGTTTTTGACTTACAATATACAAAATACTTTTGGAGGTGTTTAACCATGAAAAATCCAAATGGTTATGGTTCAGTCTTTAAGCTATCTGGCAAAAGAAGAAGGCCTTGGGCTGTTAGAATTACAACCGGATGGACAGATGACGGCAAACAGTTAGTTGAATACCTTGGGTATTATGAGACAAGGCAAAAGGCAATGCTTGCTTTAGCTGAATATCACAATAACCCCTATGACCTGTCTGCCGGAAAGATAACATTTAAAGAAGTATATGAAAGATTTAAAAAAGAAAAATTCCCTAAAACATTGAAATCGAATCAAAGTGGTTATCAAATGGCGTTTAATCGTTCAAAGATGCTGCATGATATGAAGTTTGTTGATATTAGAAAATCGCATATGCAAAGTGTCATAGATAATTGCAATAAGTCACATGATACCTTACGTAAAATCAAAGTGTTATTCAATCAAATGTACAAACACGCACTAGAAAATGATCTTGCGCAGAAATATTATTCGAGATTTGTTGAATTACCTAAAAATAAAGATAAAAGTACTAGAAAACCATTTACAATGGACGAGATAAACCTTCTTTGGGACAATATCGATCGATTTGATAATATAGATGCGGTATTAATTATGATTTACTCGGGATTGCGCCCTGGAGAGCTAGTTGAGATAAAGAACGAAAATATTTATTTAGATAAAAGATATTTTCGAGGAGGATTCAAAACTGACGCAGGTACAAATAGAGTTATTCCTATCCACAAAAAAATCCACAGGTTAATAGAAAACCGAATGGATCCTAAAAATGAATATCTCATTACAAATTTTGAAGGCAATAAATTAAGCTATTATACGTTTTATCATGAAAGGTTTAAAAAAATTATGGAGCAACTTGAATTAGATCACAGACCGCACGATTGTAGACACACTTTTGCAACGCTTATGGATAACGCTGGTGCAAATAAACTATCTATTAAACGAATTATGGGACATGCTGCAAAGGATATAACTGATAAGGTATACACTCATAAAGATATTGAACAATTGCTCATAGCTATTGATAAAATCAAATAAAAGACACAGTATGGTTTGTATACTACTTGTATATTGTGTGTATACTACGTGGTAATTTTGACGGAACTTTATATGTATAAATTTAAAGCAAAACCCCACAACCATAAGCGGTTGCGGGGTTTGAAAAAACAAATATCTTATCGTTTAGAGAACTGTGGTGCACGACGCGCGCCTTTAAGACCGTATTTCTTACGCTCTTTCATTCTTGCGTCACGAGTTAAGAATCCAGCGCTCTTTAATGAAGGGCGGTATCCTGGGTCAACTTCTAATAACGCACGCGCAACTCCATGACGGATTGCTCCAGCTTGTCCTGTAAAGCCTCCACCATGTACATTAACTAAAACATCATAACTACCTTCAGTTTCTGTAGTTACTAATGGTTGTTTAATAATAGTACGAAGTGTTTCATATGGGAAGTATTCTTCCGCATCACGATTATTTACAACGATACGTCCAGTACCAGGGACTAAACGTACACGAGCAGTTGATTTTTTACGGCGTCCAGTTCCGTAATATTGTACTTGAGCCACTATTTATTACCTCCTTTATATTATCCGCGAAGTTCGTAAACTTCAGGTTTTTGAGCATGGTGATTATGCTCTGCACCACGATAAACATGTAGTTTTTTAGCCATTTTGCGACCTAGTGGGCCTTTTGGTAACATCCCTTTGATTGTTAGTTCTAACATTCTTTCAGGAAATTTCTCACGCATTTCACCAGCTGTACGTCCTTTAAGTCCACCTGGATGTCCTGAGTGACGGTAATACATTTTATCATTTAATTTATTTCCAGTTAATTCAATTTTATCCGCATTTACAATAATCACGTAATCGCCAGTATCCACATGAGGTGTGAACGTTGGTTTATGCTTACCGCGAAGAATTGCTGCAACTTCACTTGCTAGTCGACCTAGTGTCTGACCTTCAGCATCAACTACAAGCCATTTACGTTCAACATTTGCGTCATTTGCCATGTAAGTTGTACGCATACTTATAACCTCCTAATTTAACATTAAAGTCATATCAATTTTAATTTTTTATTGGTATATTTTAAATTTCTACACAATTAACTTTCCGGGGCTAATCGTGGGATAGAAATAAAATGCCATAGATCATTTTACAACAAACTACTATCAAAGTCAACACTTCGACTAAGTTTTATCAAGTATTTATTGCTTATTTTAACTAATTAAGATCATACTCAACAGCATTTAAATATAATCCCTGTGGCGGAGCTGTTTTACCTGCCTGTGTACGATCCTTACTTTCAATAATCCTTTTTATATCAGTTGCTGGGCGCTGGCCCAAACCAATCTCTATTAATGTACCTACAATAATACGGACCATATTGTAAAGGAAACCATTTCCCGTAACAGAAAAGACAACCTTATTATTTACTCTTTGACAACTGGCATGATAAATTGTTCGAATCTTATCACCTTTAACATAACTATTTGCCGCACAAAATGCAGTAAAATCATGTTCTCCTATTAAATCTTGCAAAGCTTGATTCATTAAGTCAACGTTTAGTCTTTCCTTAACATGGGCGCAATAATTGATCTCAAATGGGTTAGCATCGGCACTATTTAAAATCGTATAAATATATGTCTTTTTAATCGCGTCAAATCGAGCATGGAAATTCTCAGATACTTGTTTCACATCGAGAACGACAATATCTCCTGGTAAAAGTGAATTCAACGCCTTCTTCCAATTCGATTCAGGAATATCTAATTCACTATCGAAGTGAATCACTTGTCCATAGGCATGAACACCGGCATCGGTTCTTCCAGATGCTGTTATTTTCACAGGTTCCCCTTTGTGCATCTTCGTTAACGCAGCTTCAATAACAGCTTGTATTGTTAATTGATTCGGTTGAATTTGATATCCTGAATAGTTTGACCCATCGTAGCTTATAATTGCTAAATAGCGCATTTATTGTTCTCCTTTACTGCCTTAACACAAATAGTCCTATTAATGTAATTCCAAATAATAAAAAAGCATACCAATCAATCCGCATTATTTTTAGTTCCCTAAGCTTTGTTCGCCCTTCGCCACCTTGATAACCTCTTGCCTCCATCGCCATGGCTAGCTCTTCTGCACGCTTAAACGCGCTAACAAATAAAGGGACCAACAATGGCACTACAGCTTGAATTCGTTCCTTAATTGGGCCTGTTCTAAAGTCAACACCACGAGATGCTTGAGCCTTCGAAATTTTATCAGTTTCTTGCATGAGTGTTGGGATAAATCGCAACGAAATTGACATCATTAAAGCAAGCTCATGTACTGGAAATTTAACTTTCTTTAATGGATGAAGTAATGATTCAATCGCATCCGTAATTTCAATTGGTGTCGTTGTTAAGGTTAATAAAGACGTAACCAAAATGAGTAAGAAAAAACGTAATGAAATAAAAAAACCTTGTATTAGTGCCTCTGAGTATACTCGAAAACCAAATACACTAAATAGAACGTCTCCTTCTTTCGTCACAAATAAATGTAGTGCAAATGTAAATACAATTAAAAACCAAACTGGTGTTAATCCCTTAGCAATATATCGTGCCTTAATTTTAGTTAAAAGCGCACTTCCAAATGCAAATAACGTAAGCCAAGCGTAGCTTAACAAATTATTTGCGAAGAACACAAAAATAATAAAAGAAAATATAATGATGATCTTGGTTCTCGGGTCTAAACGATGTACTTTCGAATCGCTTGGGATATATTGTCCAATGATGAGTGAGTTAGCCATTTTGTTTCACCTCTTTAAGAGCCCTAACAACTTCAATTGCTAATTGATCAACTGATTGATTATGGTACGCAATCTCAATGCCAAACTTTTCTTTAAAGTCTTGTAAGAAACGAATGATTTCAGGAGTATCTAATTGAACGTGTTCCAGTTCAGTACTCTTAACAAAAATCTCCTCAGGCTTGCCTTCCATTTTGATTTGACCAGCTTCTAAGATAATCACATGGTCTGCATATTTTAATGCATCTTCCATACTGTGCGTAACAAGAATTGTCGTTAGATTTCTACGTTTATGAAGATCATAAAACATTTCCATAATTTCTTGTTGTCCTTTTGGATCAAGACCTGCTGTTGGCTCATCAAGTACTAATACACTTGGTTCCATCGCTAAAATACCTGCAATCGCAACACGACGCATTTGACCACCACTTAAATCAAAAGGTGAACGGTCTAATAACTGTTGAGATAAACCAACAGCATTCATCACTTCAGGAATACGCTTTGCAACTTCCTCTTTGCTTACACCAAAATTTTCAGGTCCAAAAGCAATATCCTTTTCAATTGTTTCCTCAAATAATTGATGCTCGGGATATTGAAATACAACGCCAACCTGTCTCCGCAACTCTTTAATATCTGCTAGTTTCTGATCTGCTCTAATCACATAGTTACCGATCTGAACCTCACCTTGTGTAGGCTTAAGCAAACCATTCAAATGTTGGATTAACGTTGATTTCCCCGAACCAGTATGACCAATAATTGCAACATATGACCCTGACTTAATCGAAAAATTCAAATCCCTTAACGCCTTATACTCAAAAGGGCCATTAGGTTGATACGTATAGCTTACATGCTTAAATGATATGTCCATAGTTCATCCAACAACTCCTTTTGATTTATTGGTTGTGCGTTAAAGGGTATATCTTGTTTCTTTAAGGCATTAGCAAGTTTCCCAACAAAAGGCACATCTAAACCAATTTGTTGCAACGCCTGTTCTTCTGCAAATAAAGCTCTAGGGGTTGTTTCTAACCAGACTTTACCTTTGTTCATAACCATGACACGGTCTGCGGCAACAATTTCGTTTAAATCATGAGTAATAGTCACTAAACTTAATTGATTAGTCTGTGTCAGATCATTTACTGTTTGGATAATTTCTTTGCGTCCCTTCGGATCAAGCATAGCGGTAGCTTCATCTAAAATAATGACATCTGGCTTAACTGCAAGAACACCAGCGATCGCAACACGTTGTTTTTGCCCGCCTGATAAACGATGTGGTTCATGTAAATAATAATCAGACATGCGGACTGCAGCTAAACTTTCATCAATTGCTTTAATCATTATATCTCGATCTACTCCGCGGTTTTCCAAACCAAAAGCGACATCATCGCGTACTGTTGTTCCAACAAACTGATTATCGGGATTTTGAAATACCATACCAACTTTTTTCCGAACTTCCCAAACAGTCTCAGCGGTCAGCTTTATGCCGTGGATAATAATCTCGCCTTTATCGGGAAATAATAATCCATTCATTAATTTTGCAATTGTTGATTTACCTGATCCATTATGACCGATTATGGCAAGCCATTCATTCGATTTTAGCTTAAAGCTTACATCTTCTAGTACCCACGGTTGTTCTTCCGAATACCGAAAGTATACATTTCGAAATTGAATCTCACTTTGACTCACTGATATCCCCCCATATTACGACAAAAATTTCCCGGGAAATATATTAATCGGGAAATATATTCACAATTTTGAAAAAAATCACCTTATTAGCCACTTAAATCGACTTAATACTCATTAGTACAACATTTTGGCTAGTAAATTGAGATAAGGAACTATACTTGTTATATATTTTAACATATTTAATAACTGTCAGACGAATGTTCTAAACGCCTTGATATACGAGTAAAAAAGCAAAATGAACCTATCCATGTTCCCTATTATCTTCTACTGAGGCAAATATTGCAAGGTTATTAATTCAACAGAAACGGGATAGATATCATAAAAAATATACGATACAAAAAAAGGGCTTGGATTTATCTCTAGTAGAGACCTTATCCTGCCCTTCATTTATCATATGAAGTTTAAACTAACTCAATGATCGCCATTTTCGCACCATCACCCTTGCGTGGGCCAAGCTTTAAGACACGTGTGTAACCACCTTGACGGTCTTCATAGCGTGTAGCGATATCATTAAATAATTTTTGAATGACATCTTCAGTTTCGTTTGCTTCTTTTCTGTATAAGAATGAAGCTGCTTGGCGACGAGCATGAAGGTCTCCGCGTTTACCTAATGTAATCATTTTCTCAACTACAGAGCGTAATTCTTTAGCTTTAGCTTCTGTCGTTTCAATGCGCTCATGAATAATTAAATCTGACGCAAGATTTCTTAGTAATGCTAGTCGAGCATCAGTTGTTCTTCCTAATTTTCTAGCCATCGACTACCCCTCCTTCTTCGGATTCTGTCTCGATTAAGATGACTAATCTTCAGTTCGTAAGCTTAAGTCTAATTCAGCTAATTTGTTCTTCACTTCTTCAAGTGATTTACGTCCTAAGTTACGAACTTTCATCATATCATCTTCTGTTTTTGTTGTAAGCTCTTGTACGGTGTTAATTCCCGCGCGCTTCAAACAGTTATATGAACGTACAGATAAATCTAACTCTTCGATTGTCATCTCTAGTACTTTTTCTTTTTGGTCTTCTTCTTTTTCGATCATGATTTCAGCATGTTGTGCTTCATCAGTTAAACCTACAAATAGATTTAAGTGCTCTGTCAGAATCTTCGCACCTAAAGAAACTGCTTCTTCTGGGCGAATGCTTCCGTCAGTCCACACATCTAATGTTAATTTATCAAAGTTAGTGATTTGACCAACACGTGTATTTTCAACTTGGAACGTTGCACGTGAGACTGGAGTAAAAATCGAGTCAACTGGGATCACACCAATCGGTAAATCGTCATGATTATTAAGCTCAGCTGGACGATAACCACGACCAACCTCTGCAGTCATTTTCATGCGAAGTGCCCCGTTAGATGCTAATGTTGCAATGTGAAGATCTGGATTCAGAATCTCAACGTCACTATCATAAGTGATGTCAGCAGCTGTTACCACACCTTCACCTTGCACATCAATTTCTAGCGTTTTAACATCTTCTGAATAAATGTTTAACGCTAGTTTCTTAAGATTAAGAATAATAGTTGTAACATCTTCAACTACACCATCAATTGTTGAAAACTCATGTAGGACTCCGTCAATCTGTACAGATGTTATCGCAGCACCTGGTAAGGAGGACAGAAGAATACGACGCAGGGAATTTCCAAGAGTCGTACCATATCCACGCTCAAGCGGTTCTACGACAAACTTTCCAAACGTAGAGTCATCATTGATGTGTACAGTTTCAATTTTCGGCTTTTCAATTTCGATCATTTATAAAAACCCTCCTTTGAACGTCGAAAGTGAGGTTAGACTAATGATAGTCTATCCAACATTTCTTTAGTAGGCAGTGTTGTTTCTGCACTATCTTCTATTCGTATATTTTTTGTCTGTCAGTTCCGATCTGGTTGAGACTGTTAAAGCTAGACATTGTATAACGTACTACTTTTAACGATCATAATCCATTATAGACATGCTGACAAATTCTATACGGATAAAATTATACACGGCGACGTTTTGGTGGGCGGCAACCATTGTGAGGAACTGGTGTTGCATCAACAATGGCAGTAACTTCTAATCCTACTGCTTGAAGTGAACGAATTGCAGCCTCACGACCTGCACCAGGACCTTTAACTGTTACTTCTAATGTTTTCATGCCAAAATCTTGTGCAGCTTTAGCTGCTGTTTCAGAAGCCATTTGAGCTGCAAAAGGTGTAGATTTTCTTGAACCTTTGAAACCTAGCGCTCCTGCACTACTCCAGCTTACAGCATTACCTTGAGTATCAGTAATTGTAACAATTGTATTGTTAAATGTTGAGTGAATGTGTGCAATACCTGATTCTACAGTCTTTTTCACACGTTTTTTACGTGTATTTCTTTTCTGAGCCATTAGATTGGTTTACCTCCTTTGTTAATTACTTCTTGTTAGATACCGCTCGGCCACGGCCTTTACGTGTGCGTGCGTTGTTCTTAGTATTTTGACCACGAACTGGTAAGCCACGACGGTGACGTAAGCCACGATATGAACCGATTTCTACTAATCGTTTGATGTTTAGAGAAACTTCACGACGAAGATCACCTTCAGTTGTGTACTCATTTACGATAGTACGAATACGGCCTAATTCATCTTCAGTTAAATCACGAACTCGAGTATCTGCAGATACATTTGCTTTTTCTAAAATCTTTTCCGCTGTTGAATTTCCAATACCATAAATATATGTTAATGAAATTACGATGCGTTTTTCACGTGGAATATCCACTCCTGCAATACGTGCCATATAGATCGTGCACCTCCTTATTGTTTAGCCTTGCTTTTGTTTATGCTTTGGATTCTCGCAAATTACCATTACTTTCCCTTTACGACGAATAACTTTACATTTTTCGCATATTGGTTTAACAGATGGTCTTACTTTCATCTTCTATACCTCCTCTATTATCGGAGTTAATTATTTATAACGGTACGTAATACGTCCTTTAGTTAAATCATATGGAGAAAGTTCAACCGTCACCTTGTCTCCTGGTAAAATACGAATGAAGTGCATACGAATCTTACCTGAAACATGAGCGAGTACGGTATGACCATTCTCTAATTCCACTTTAAACATGGCATTAGGTAATGTGTCAATAACAGTACCTTCTACCTCAATTGCTTCTTCTTTCACCATCAAGTTGATCTCCCTTCTTTAAATCAGTCACTTAATTAGACAAACCTCGATATAGCGTACGTAGCTTACCGTTTGTAACGCGACCAGTTCCTAGAAGGCTATTTGAACCTTGGGAGAAATGAAGTGTGATGGAATCATATGATTGAAATGTTGCTTCTTTGGTCGATCATACTTCCGTTTTTCTCCGTCTAAAAGCAACTCACCGCTTTTATCTTCTTGCCGGCTGCTAAAAGCTAACTGAATTGCTTCTCGTCCTTGTAAAATCATCAAACCTTGACTTGTTATCGGACGCGACTCCGTATCATTCAAACATGACACCTTCATTTAAACTCTTGTTACCCATTTATGCCATCAAAGTTAATTATTTGATGACAAGTTATGATAAAGTTTAATTTTACCATATGAGTCTACTGTAATCAATTAACAACAAATGGTTAAGATAGTTACATTAGACATCATACAATAAACGTGCTATATCGTTAGTACAATGACTGACGTTTATTCACATCAAATCATCTAATGCACTAATAACATTTATCTTAACGTTTGAAGCTTTTTGTCTACATCTTCAAACACATCATTTATATCTTGGTCACCATTTATCGTAACAAGGTTACCCTTTTCGTGATAAAAATCTAACAATGGTTGTGTCTGTTCCAGATTAACTTCGATTCGATTAGCAACTGTTTCCGGTTGATCATCTTCTCGTTGATTAAGTGTTGCACCATCATGGTCACAAGTTTCAGCAACCTTTGGTGGGTTAAAGATGACGTGATAAGTAGCACCACAAGTTGGACAAACACGACGACCTGTAAGTCGATCAAGTAATTTCTCCTTTGGAACATCGATATGAACAACATAATCGATTGGCGCATTTAACTCAGCTAATAGATCTTCCAAAGCCTCTGCTTGTTTAAGCGTTCTTGGGAATCCATCTAATAGGTAGCCATTTTTACAATCATCTTTACCTAATCTCTCTCGAACTATTCCGACTGTGACTTCATCAGGAACAAGCTCACCTTTATCCATAAATGACTTTGCTTTTTTTCCAAGGTCTGTTCCTTCTTTAATTGCTGATCTAAACATATCTCCAGTAGAAATATGAGGAATTTGGTATTTTTCTATTATCTTTTCTGCTTGCGTTCCTTTACCAGCACCTGGAAGGCCCATTAATATTAAGTTCACTGCAATTCCCCTCGCTTTTTAAATTGTTCAGTAAATCATAACTGGTTTACTGGTTTATTTAATAAATCCTTTATAGTGACGCTTGACTAGTTGACTTTCTAATTGTTTCATCGTTTGGAGAGCAACCCCTACGACGATAAGTATGCTAGTTCCACCAATTTGAATTGATTGTGGTAAGTTAGCAACTCTACCAAGGAAAATTGGTAATACAGCAACTGCAGCCAAGAATAGTGCACCTACAAAAGTTAAGCGATACAATACAACTGTTAAATATCTTTCTGTTCTCTTACCAGGTCTAATCCCCGGAATATATCCGCCTTGTTTCTTTAAGTTATCTGCCATTTGTTCAGGGTTTGACTGTACAAATGTATAGAAATAAGAAAATGCAATAATTAAAACGACATAGATAATCATACCAATTGGTTGTGTATGATCAAAAATAGTTTCAATTGTATTTGCGAAATTTCCATCAAAGAAACCTGCAATAGTCCGTGGTGCCATGATAAATGACACAGAGAAGATAACTGGAATAACACCAGCAGTATTAACTTTCAGTGGAAGGTGTGTTGATTGTCCACCAACCATTGAACGATTCACCATACGTTTAGCGTATTGAATAGGAATTTTGCGGGTTGCTTGTTGGATGAATATAACTCCAACTGTTACACCTAAAACAACTAAAGCAATTAATGAAACAATAACAACGTTTAGGAATAGCCCATCACCTACGTGAGCTCCGAAGTATTGCACAAATAATTGGTTCATTGTATTAGGAACTGCAGCTACAATACCTGCAAAGATAATAATTGAAATTCCATTTCCTACTCCATGTGCTGTAATTTGTTCACCGAGCCACATCAAAAAGGCAGTTCCCGCTGTTAATACGATAGCAATAATAATAAACTTTGCTGCACTAGGGTCAGTGATTAATCCGCCGCCTGTCATCGCATTAAAACCGATTGCCATTGCAATAGCCTGAATGAATGCTAGCACGATGGTCGCGTAGCGTGTTACTTGCGCTAACTTACGTCTACCCATCTCACCTTGATTCTTCCACTCTGTAAACTTAGGAACAATATCCATTTGTAATAACTGCATAATGATTGAAGCAGTAATATACGGCATAATTCCCATCGCTAGAATGGAGAAGTTCTTCAATGCACCACCACCAAATGTGTTAAGGAATCCAAACACATTCTGTTGGTCGTTCATAAACTTTATTGCTGTTCGATCTGTAAATGGAACAGGTATAAATGTACCTATCCGGAAAACAATTAGCATAAGTAGTGTGAAGATAATCTTACTTCTAATTTCCTTCACACGAAAAAAATTGGAGATTGTCTGGAACATTAGATCACCTCGGTTTTACCGCCCGCTTTCTCTATCGCTTCTTGAGCTGAAGTAGAGAATTTGTGAGCTTTTACAGTAAGTTTCTTTTCAATCGTACCATTTCCAAGAACTTTAATGCCAGCTTTTACTTTACTTACAACGCCAGTTTCAAGTAAAAGCTCAGGTGTTACTTCTGTACCTTCTTCAAATCTGTTTAATGTTGATAAATTGACAATAGCAAATTCTTTACGGTTGATATTCGTAAACCCACGTTTCGGTAGTCTTTGGAATAAAGGTGTTTGACCACCCTCAAAACCTAATCTAACTCCTCCACCTGAACGTGCACTTTGTCCTTTATGTCCGCGGCCAGATGTTTTACCATTGCCAGAAGACATACCGCGCCCAACGCGATTGCGTTGTTTACGTTTTTGTGATGGTTTCAATTCATGAAGTTTCATGCGAGCACCTCCTCTTTGCGCTATGATAATTACAATTCTTTAACCGATACTAAATGTGATACTTTATTAATGATCCCTCTTACCGAAGGTGTATCGTCACATACAACGGATTGATTAATTTTGTTTAATCCTAAGGCTTTAACTGTTTGTTTTTGAGTTTCCGTTCTGCCTATAACACTGCGCACGAGGGTAATTTCTAACTTATTAGCCATTTGATTTCCCTCCTTATCCTAACAATTCATCTACTGTTTTACCACGTAGTTTTGCTATTTCTTCTGCTGGTCTAAGTTCACTTAAACCTTGAATTGTTGCGCGAACAACGTTAATTGGTGTGTTAGAACCTAATGACTTAGATAAAATATCACCAATTCCAGCTAATTCAAGTACGGCACGAACTGGTCCACCTGCGATAACCCCAGTACCTTCTACTGCTGGTTTAATTAAGATTGTACCTGCACCGAAACGACCAGTTACTTCGTGTGGAATTGTAGTTCCAACAAGTGGTACTTTAATTAAGTTTTTCTTCGCATTGTCTACTGCTTTTCTAATTGCTTCAGGTACTTCTTGTGCTTTACCAGTACCAAGACCTACATGACCGTTTTTATCGCCTACAACAACAAGTGCAGCAAAACGGAACGTACGTCCACCTTTAGCAACTTTAGTTACACGGTTAATTGTAACTACTCGTTCTTCTAAATCTAATTTATTCGGATCGATTTCTAAACGCAAAATGTGTCCCTCCTTCTATAATTAAAATTCAAGACCCGCCTCACGGGCAGCATCTGCTAGAGTTTTTACACGTCCGTGGTATAAATATCCTCCACGATCAAAAACCACAGTCTTGTAACCTTTATCTAACGCACGTTTTGCAATTAATTCTCCAACAAGTTTAGCGGCATCAATATTTCCAGTGAATTTCTCAGTGTATTCTTTATCAACTGTAGATGCACTTGCTAAAGTTTTACCATTGATGTCATCGATTAATTGCGCGTAAATGTGTTTGTTTGAACGGAATACGTTTAAGCGTGGACGTTCTTCAGTACCAAACAAGTTTTTACGAACACGTAGATGTCTCTTTTTACGCACAACATTTTTATCAAGTTTTCTGATCATCTTGGTCTCTCCTTTCTGTCTCGAACTAAACGACTTTACAATTTGAGGCTAACTAGCTTTACTTAGCTGTCTTACCTTCTTTACGACGTACATATTCACCTTCGTAGCGAATACCTTTACCTTTGTAAGGCTCTGGTTTACGAATTGCGCGAATCTTAGAGCTGATTGCACCAACAAGTTCTTTGTCAATTCCTTTAACAATGATCTTTGTGTTAGTTGGTACTTCAATCTCAATACCTTCTGGCTGTTCAATCTCTACTGGGTGAGAATATCCAGCGTTCACAACTAGTTTGTTACCTTGTTTTTGTGCACGGTAACCAACACCTTGAATTTCTAATGCTTTCTCGAACCCTTTAGAAACACCTTCAACCATGTTGAAGATTAAACTTCTAGTTGTACCGTGTAGAGATTTATTTAGCTTGCTATCATTCGGTCTTTCAACCGTCAATTCGTTACCTTCTACATTAATTTTCATATCCTCATGAAATTGCTGTGTTAATTCGCCTTTAGGGCCTTTAACAGTTAGCAAGTTGTTGTCATTTTTGACTTCAACGCCTTCAGGGATTTCAATAACCTTAAGACCAATACGTGACATTTGCATGGCACCTCCTATCTTAAAATAAATCTATTACCAAACGTATGCCAATACCTCGCCACCAACTGTTTGTTCGCGAGCTTCTTTATCTGAAAGGATTCCTTTAGATGTTGATATAATCGCAATACCTAAACCGTTAAGTACACGTGGTATTTCATCAGCTTTTACATATACACGTAGTCCTGGCTTACTAATTCTTTTCAGACCAGTAATTACATGTTGTTCATTTACACCATACTTAAGGAAAACACGTAAAACACCTTGTTTATTATCTTCAACGAATTCATAATCACGAATAAAGCCCTCGCGCTTTAAGATTTCAGCGATCTCCTTTTTAACGTTAGATGCAGGAATCTCTAGCTTCTCATGGCGAGCCTTATTTGCATTACGAATACGTGTTAGCATATCTGCAATTGGATCTGTCATAACCATTTATAAAATACCTCCTTTCCCTATTTCGGGGTTTACCAGCTTGCTTTTTTAACACCAGGAATTTGACCTTTATAGGCAAGTTCTCGGAAGCAAATTCGGCAAAGTTTAAATTTACGTAATACAGAGTGTGGACGACCACAACGTTCACAACGTGTGTATTCTTGTACTTTAAATTTCTTAGTCCGTTTCTGTTTTGCAATCATCGATTTTTTAGCCACTATTTTCCCTCCTTATATTAGCTGTCAGGCTTATTTTTGGAAAGGCATGCCTAGTTGAGTTAATAGTTCACGAGCTTCTTCGTCAGTGTTAGCTGTTGTAACAATAACGATGTCTAATCCGCGAACTTTACTTACTAAGTCATAGTCTACTTCCGGGA
Organism: Amphibacillus xylanus NBRC 15112; assembly: GCF_000307165.1. Taxonomy (NCBI): domain Bacteria; kingdom Bacillati; phylum Bacillota; class Bacilli; order Caryophanales; family Bacillaceae; genus Amphibacillus; species Amphibacillus xylanus. Next base: position 144,878 of record NC_018704.1, on the reverse strand, counting down.
AAATCAATTGTTCTTTTATACCTAACGTGTAATTGCCACGACCATCAAATGCTTTATTTGAAATACCACGAAAATCTCGTACACGTGGAAGTGATACATGAATTAATTTTTGTAAGAATTCATACATGCGCTCCCCACGAAGGGTTACTTTCGCACCGATTGGCATGCCTTCACGCAAACGGAAACCTGCAATTGACTTTCTTGCTCTTGTGATTAAAGGTTTTTGACCTGAAATCAAGCCGAGTTCTTCTACCGCACTATCTAAAACTTTTGCGTTTTGAACGGCATCACCTACACCCATATTAATAACGATTTTTTCAACTTTAGGTGCTTGCATTACTGAATCATAATTAAATTTTTCTACTAATGATTTAACGATTTCTTCATTATATTTTACTTTCAACTCGTTCATCTGAGTAGCCCTCCTTTCATCGCTAAGATTAATCTAATGCTTCTCCGGACTTTTTAGCGATACGAACTTTCTTTCCATCACGAACTTCATATCCTACGCGAGTTGGTTCACCAGTCTTCGGATCAATTGGTAATACATTAGAAACATGAATTGGTGCTTCTTGTTCAAGAATTCCACCTTGTGGATTATCTTGAGAAGGTTTTTGGTGTTTCTTAACGATATTTACACCTTCAACAAGAACACGTTCTTTTTTAGGATATACAGCAAGAATTTTGCCCTCTTTACCTTTATCTTTACCTGTTAATACTTTAACTTTATCACCTTTTTTTACATGCATGCTCGACGCACCTCCTTACAAGGCTTCCATTAAAATCTGATTTTTTTAAGCTCTCACACTTAAAAATTATAATACCTCTGGTGCTAATGAAATAATCTTCATAAATTTAGCATCACGTAGTTCACGTGCTACTGGACCAAAGATACGTGTCCCTCTAGGGCTTTTATCTTCACGGATAATTACCGCTGCATTTTCGTCAAAACGGATATATGAACCATCTTTACGACGGACTCCTGTCTTCGTACGTACGATTACAGCTCTCACAACTTCACCTTTTTTGACAACGCCACCAGGTGTTGCTTGTTTCACTGAACATACGATTACATCACCAATGTTAGCAGTTTTACGGCCTGTTCCGCCCAATACTTTAATTGTTTGAACTTCACGCGCACCTGAGTTATCTGCAACTTTTAAATAAGTTTCTTGTTGAATCATATCGATGTTACCTCCCTTCGGAATCTATCCCGAGCGAACTTTTACAATTTGAATTAAACAATTACAGCTTCTTCGATAATTTCTACAAGTCTAAATCTTTTCGTTTTTGATAATGGACGAACTTCCATAATCTTCACGATATCTCCGATTTTAGCTTGGTTGTTCTCATCATGAGCTTTAAATTTCTTTGTATATTTAACACGTTTCCCGTAAAGAGGATGGAATTTGTACGTTTCAACAACTACAGTGATCGTTTTATCCATCTTATCTGAGAAAACACGTCCTGTGTATACTTTACGATTATTACGTTCTGTCATTTGAGGCTAACCTCCTCTCTTGTTTACTAGTTATTAGCGCTAAGCTCTCTCTCGCGTACAACAGTTTTCATCCGAGCAATTGATTTACGCACTTCACGTAAGTGTGCAGTGTTTTCTAATTGGCCAGTTGCTAACTGAAAACGCAAGTTGAAAAGCTCTTCTTTTAATGATTGTACTTTTTGTTCAATTTCGGCAGTGGTTAGTTCTCTAATTTCATTAGCCTTCATTGATTTCACCACCAATTTCTTCGCGTTTTACAAATTTCGTTTTGATTGGGAGTTTGTGAGCAGCTAAACGAAGAGCTTCTCTAGCGATTTCTTCTGAAACGCCCCCAACTTCAAATAATACTTTACCTGGTTTTACTACTGCTACCCATCCTTCAGGAGCACCTTTACCAGATCCCATTCGCACTTCTAATGGTTTCTTTGTATAAGGTTTATCTGGGAAAATCTTAATCCAAACCTTTCCACCACGTTTCATATAACGAGTCATTGCGATACGGGCAGCCTCGATTTGACGGCTTGTAATCCATGCAGGTTCAACAGCTTTAATTCCGAAATCTCCGAATGCTACTTCTGTTCCACCTTTTGCTTTACCACTTAAATGTGCACGATGTTGTCTACGATACTTAACACGTTTAGGCATTAACATAAGTTGTGCCCCCTTCCCTTAATTATCTTTTTTAGTTGGAAGGACCTCTCCACGATAAATCCACACTTTAACACCTAGCTTACCGAACGTTGTGTCAGCTTCTGCGTGTGCATAATCAATATCAGCACGTAGTGTGTGTAGTGGTACTGTTCCTTCACTATAACTTTCTGAACGAGCCATATCTGCACCATTTAGACGGCCAGATACTTGTGTACGGATACCTTTAGCTCCTGCTCTCATCGCACGTTGAATCACTTGTTTTTGTGCACGACGGAATGAGATGCGGTTTTCTAATTGACGAGCGATATTTTCAGCAACTAATTTTGCATCAATATCTGGTCTCTTGATCTCAACAATATTGATGTGTACTTTTTTACCAGTTAGGTTGTTTAGTGCAGTACGAAGTGCTTCTACTTCTGATCCACCTCTACCAATAACCATCCCTGGTTTAGCTGTTGAAATTGAAACGTTAACGCGGTTAGCCGCACGTTCAATCTCGATTTTAGAAACAGCAGCATCTTTTAATTTATCTTCAATATATTCACGAATCTTAATATCTTCATGCAATAAGTCTGCATAATCTTTGCCAGCATACCATCTTGATTCCCAATCACGGATAACGCCAACACGGAAACCTATTGGATTAACTTTTTGACCCACAGATTATCCCTCCTTCTTTTCTGATACAACCACTGTGATGTGGCTAGTTCTTTTATTAATTTGACTTGCACGACCTTGTGCACGTGGACGAAATCTTTTTAGTGTAACACCTTCATTTACATAAGCTTCTGACACATAAAGATTGTTAACGTCCATGTCATAATTGTGCTCCGCATTTGCGATCGCAGAGTTTAATACTTTTTCAACAACAGCGCTAGCGCCACGTTGTGTATGTTTTAAAATAGCAATTGCTTCTCCAACGTTTTTACCTCGAATTAAATCAACGACCAATCGAACTTTGCGAGGAGCAATTCTAACAGTTTTTGCAACAGCTTTAGCTTGCATTAAGAGCGCCTCCTCTCATATTAACGTTTAGTATTCTTATCATCGCCCGCGTGTCCTTTAAATAGACGTGTTGGTGCGAATTCTCCTAATTTATGTCCTACCATGTCTTCTGTAATATATACTGGCACATGCTTGCGTCCATCATAGACGGCTATCGTATGGCCAACAAAATTAGGGAAAATTGTAGAGCGACGTGACCATGTTCTAACGACTTGCTTTTTGTTCTCCTCGTTTAACATTTCCACTTTTTTCATTAAGTGATCGTCTACGAAAGGTCCCTTTTTTAAACTACGACCCATACATTAACCTCCTCCCGTGATTGCTTGACGGGTTCAAATACCCGCCTTACAATCGCATTATTTTTTACGTGAACGTACAATATATTTATTTGATGCTTTATTACGCTTACGCGTCTTCATGCCAAGTGTCGGTTTACCCCATGGCGTAACAGGTGATTTACGTCCGATCGGTGTACGACCTTCACCACCACCGTGCGGGTGATCAACTGGGTTCATAACAGAACCACGAACAGTTGGGCGGATACCTTTCCAACGTGAGCGACCTGCTTTACCTGAACGGATCAATTCATTTTCAATATTTCCAACTTGACCGATTGTCGCACGGCAAGTACCTAAAATTTGACGAACTTCGCCTGAAGCAAGACGTACAAGAACATATTTTTCTTCACGGCCTAAGATTTGCGCTTCAGCCCCAGCAGAACGTGCTAATTGTCCGCCTCTACCTGGTTTAAGTTCAATATTATGAATTGTAGTACCTACAGGGATATTTCTAAGTGGTAATGCATTACCTACTTTAATATCAGCATCTTCACCTGAGTAAATTTCTTGTCCAACTTGGATACCTTTTGGTGCTAAAATATAACGTTTCTCACCGTCAACATAGTTAATTAAAGCAATGTTAGCTGTACGGTTCGGATCATATTCTATAGTAGCAACGCGGCCTGGTATACCGTCTTTGTTACGTTTAAAATCGATCACACGGTATTGACGCTTGTGTCCACCGCCTTGATGACGAACTGTAATTCTACCTTGGTTGTTACGACCTGCTTGCTTTTTAATTGGTTCTAATAACGACTTCTCTGGTTTGTCAGTTGTAATTTCGCTAAAAGTTAAACCTGACATGTTACGTCGACCATTAGAAGTTGCTTTATACTTTTTAATCGCCATCTGTTTTCCCTCCTTTTATAACTTAATCAATGCTTTCAAAGAAATCAAGTTCTTTACTGTCTTCTGACAATTGCACAATAGCTTTCTTGCGATCAGATCTATAACCACTGTGACGACCCATTCGCTTAAGCTTACCTTTAATGTTAGCTGTATTAACTTTTACAACTTTCACACCAAAAATCTCTTCAACAGCTGCTTTGATTTCAGTCTTATTAGCGTTCTTGCTTACTTCGAAAGTATATTTCTTATCCGCCATAAGGTCAGCTGTATGCTCAGTAATAACAGGGCGCTTAATAATATCACGAGAGTTTTTCATTATGCAAGCACCTCCCCTATTGATTCGGCTGCATCTTTTGTGATAATCATTCTGTCATATGCAAGAATATCCAATGTGTTGATTTGGCTTGCGTGTAGAACTTTAACGTTTTGTAGGTTGCTTGCGCTTTTCGCTACAACTTCGTCTTTTTGATTTGTCACAATTAATGCTTTTTCATTTATATTAAGTGCTGCTAGTAACTTAATAATCTCTTTAGTTTTTGGAACTTCAATTGTTAACCCTTCTAATACTGTCAAGCTTTCTTCTTTCACTTTTGTAGAAAGTGCTGATCTAAGAGCTAAACGACGAACTTTTTTCGGTAATTTATATGCGTAAGAACGTGGAGTCGGTCCAAATACAACACCACCGCCTACCCATTGTGGTGAACGAATTGATCCTTGACGTGCACGACCTGTTCCTTTTTGACGCCATGGTTTACGACCACCGCCACTTACAGCTGAACGGTTTTTAACAGCATGAGTACCTTGACGTTTTGAAGCTTGTTGCATTACAACCGCATCATGTAAAACGTGAGTGTTTGGCTCAATGCCGAATACCGCATCATTTAATTCAATATCGCCTACTTGCGATCCACTTTGGTTATATAGTGCTAATTTAGGCATGACATATCCTCCCTTCAACTAATATTTAGTTAGCCTTTACTGCACTCGTAACTTTTACGAATGATTTTCTTGGTCCTGGAACGTTACCTTTAATAAGTAATAAGTTACGTTCAGCGTCAACTTTAACAATTTCTAAGTTTTGAATTGTTGTTGTCTCGCCACCCATACGACCTGGTAATTTCTTACCTTTCATTACACGCGCTGGTTCTGCTGATGCACCCATTGAACCTGGGCCTCTATGATAACGTGAACCGTGGCTCATTGGTCCACGAGCTTGGTTATGTCGTTTGATTGAACCTTGGAATCCTTTCCCTTTTGAGACTCCTGTTACATCAACTACATCTCCTGCACTGAAAACCTCTACGCTAAGTTCTTGACCTACTTCATAGTCGTCTAACTTAACGTTACGGAATTCACGAATGAAGCGCTTAGGATTAGTGTTCGCTTTTGCAGCATGTCCTTTAGCTGGTTTGTTTGCTCTAACTTCTTTCTTGTCAGCAAATCCTACTTGAATCGCTTCATAGCCGTCATTTTCCATCGTTTTCTTTTGTAAAACTACGTTTGGTTCAGCTTGAACTACTGTTACTGGAATAAGTTCACCTTGTTCAGTGAAAATTTGTGTCATGCCGACTTTACGACCTAAGATTCCTTTCGTCATCCGTTACACCTCCTGATAAATTCATATTATAGTTTAATTTCAATATCTACGCCTGACGGTAAATCTAAACGCATAAGCGCATCAACCGTTTTTGGTGTAGGGTTTAAAATATCGATTAGACGTTTGTGTGTACGCATTTCAAATTGCTCACGAGAGTCTTTGTACTTGTGTACCGCACGCAATACTGTGTAAATTGACTTTTCAGTCGGTAATGGAACCGGTCCTGATACCCCTGCTCCCGAACGCTTTGCAGTATTGACAATTTTCTCTGCTGATTGATCTAAAATTCTGTGATCATATGCTTTCAAACGAATTCTGATTTTTTCTTTTGCCATAATGTTCCCTCCTTTTCGCCCATTTAAAATAATAGACATTCTCCGCGAAAATTTTCTTAGCTCCCTCCCATGGCAAAGGGGCCGGGTGTGCCAACAACCTTTCGCTTCATCGCCTTTCTGACCAACATTAGACATTATACAGAAAAGAGCTACCGAATGCAAGGTTTATTAGAAAGTTTTTTATCATTTTCACTTAAAAATCTATTGAATTACTATTTTCGATAAAAACAGACCTTAATTCTTGTATTTGACTAATTTTAAGGCTATTCATTCAATGTACTTACAGTAAAAATAGAGCAACGACATTAATCGTTGCTCTATTGATAATTTAATTATTTTTGGATAGAAGATACAACGCCTGAACCTACTGTACGGCCACCTTCACGGATTGAGAAACGTGTTCCTTCTTCAATCGCAACTGGTGAAATAAGTTCAACTGTCATTTCTACGTTATCTCCAGGCATAACCATTTCTACGCCTTCTGGAAGTCTAACAATTCCTGTTACGTCCGTTGTACGGAAGTAGAATTGTGGACGGTAGTTATCGAAGAATGGAGTGTGACGTCCACCTTCTTCTTTTGATAATACGTAAACTTCAGCTTTGAAGTTTGTGTGTGGTGTAATTGTGCCTGGCTTTGCAAGAACTTGACCACGGTTGATTTCTTCACGTGCAACACCACGTAATAGTGCACCAATGTTATCACCAGCTTCAGCATAATCAAGAAGCTTACGGAACATTTCAACACCTGTTACAGTTGTTTTTGATGGAGCTTCAGCTAAACCAACGATTTCAACTTCGTCGCCAACTTTAACTTGTCCACGCTCAACACGTCCTGTAGCAACAGTACCACGACCAGTGATTGAGAATACGTCCTCAACTGGCATCATGAATGGTTTGTCAGTGTCACGTTCTGGTGTTGGGATATACTCGTCAACAGCAGCCATTAATTCAACAATCTTCTCTTCGTACTCTGGGTCTCCCTCAAGAGCTCTAAGAGCAGAACCTGTAATAACTGGAACGTCATCACCTGGGAAATCGTATTCTGATAATAGATCACGAACTTCCATTTCTACTAATTCTAATAATTCTTCGTCGTCAACCATGTCTGCTTTGTTTAAGAATACTACGAAAGCAGGAACACCTACGTTACGTGAAAGTAAGATGTGCTCACGAGTTTGTGGCATTGGACCGTCAGCTGCAGATACAACTAAGATCGCTCCGTCCATTTGAGCAGCACCAGTGATCATGTTTTTAACGTAGTCAGCGTGACCTGGGCAGTCTACGTGTGCGTAGTGACGAGTTTCAGTTTCATATTCAACGTGTGAAGTAGAAATTGTAATTCCACGCTCTTTTTCTTCTGGAGCACCGTCAATTTGGTCGTAACCCATTGCAGTACCGTCACCATTTCTTTTAGCCATTACAGTAGTAATAGCAGCAGTTAATGTTGTTTTACCGTGGTCAACGTGGCCTAATGTACCAACGTTAACGTGTTCTTTCGAACGGTCAAATTTTTCTTTAGCCATTATATAGTTCCTCCTTTAAATAAATAAAAGTTGTTTTTTTATTACATGTACTTAAACTTAGCTTCATTATACTGACTTATCACTAAGCTTTCAATACAAGTTATACTCTAAATTTAGTTGAAAATCAATTACTGACCAGCGTTTTTCGAAATAATTTCTTCTGCAATACTCTTAGGCACTTCTTCGTAGTGATCGAAGAACATTGTATATGTTCCACGTCCTTGAGTATTTGAACGTAACGCTGTTGCATATCCAAACATTTCCGCAAGTGGTACAAAGGCGCTAACAACTTGTGCGTTTCCACGTGCTTCCATACCGTCAACGCGTCCACGACGAGATGTAATATCACCCATGATGTCACCCATGTATTCTTCAGGAATTACAACTTCTACTTTCATCATTGGCTCAAGTAGAACTGGGTTACACTTGCTCTTAGCATTTCTCAATGCGTATGATGCAGCAACTCTAAACGCTGTCTCGTTAGAGTCAACATCGTGGTAGCTACCATCAAATAGTGTTGCTTTAACGTCGATAAGTGGGTATCCAGCAAGAACACCGTTTTCCATCGATTCTTTAATTCCTGCTTCAACAGAAGGAATGTATTCACGAGGAACAACCCCACCGACAATATTATTAACAAATTCGAATCCTTTTCCTTCTTCGTTTGGTTCGAATTTGATCCAAACGTGACCGTATTGTCCACGACCACCTGATTGACGAACGAATTTACCTTCAACTTCTGCAGATGCACGGAATGTTTCACGGTATGAAACTTGTGGTGCACCAACATTAGCATCAACTTTAAATTCACGTCTCAAACGATCAACAATAACGTCAAGGTGAAGTTCACCCATACCAGAAATGATCGTTTGACCAGTTTCTGCGTTTGTTTCAGTTTTGAAAGTTGGGTCTTCTTCAGCAAGTTTACCTAAAGCGATAGACATCTTGTCTTGGTCAGCTTTAGATTTAGGCTCGATAGCAACAGAGATAACTGGCTCTGGGAATTCCATTGATTCAAGAATAACTAAATGCTTCTCATCACATAATGTGTCCCCAGTAGATGTATCTTTTAATCCAACTGCACTTGCAATATCTCCTGAGTATACTTCACTAATTTCTTCTCGTGAGTTTGCGTGCATTTGTAGGATACGTCCAATTCTTTCTCTCTTACCTTTTGTTGAGTTTTGAACATATGATCCTGATTTAAGTGTTCCAGAATATACACGGAAGAATGTTAATTTACCAACGAATGGGTCAGTCATGACTTTAAAAGCTAATGCTGAGAATGGCTGGTCATCACCCGTTTCTCTTGTTACTTCTTCCTCTGTTCCAGGTACGATACCTTGGATTGCTGGTACGTCAGTTGGAGCTGGTAAATAGTCAACAACTCCGTCAATTAATAACTGTACACCTTTGTTTTTAAATGCTGAACCACAGAATGCTGGGTAGAACTCTACACTTAAAGTAGCTGTACGTACTGCTTGACGAAGTTCTTCGTTTGAAACCTCTTCGCCTTCTAGATAACGCATCATTAGATCTTCATCTAATTCTGCAACAGCTTCAATAAGATTTGTGCGTAGTTCTTCTGCTTTATCTGCTAATTCTGCAGGGATTTCTCTAGCATCAGTAACTGTACCTAAGTCATCTTCATAGTAATATGCTTTCATTTCAATCAGGTCGATAATTCCTTCGAACTGATCTTCAGCACCAATTGGATATTGTACAGGGTGAACATTTGCGCCTAAGCGTTCATGTAATGTGCTAACCGCATACTCAAAGTCAGCACCTGTCTTATCCATTTTGTTAATGAATACGATTCTTGGTACACCGTAAGTTGTTGCTTGACGCCATACAGTTTCAGTTTGTGGCTCAACACCTGATTGAGCATCTAATACTGTAACCGCACCATCTAATACACGTAATGATCGCTCAACTTCAACAGTGAAGTCCACGTGTCCTGGTGTATCAATGATGTTGATTCTATGACCTTTCCATTGAGCAGTTGTTGCAGCAGATGTAATTGTAATTCCACGCTCTTGCTCTTGTTCCATCCAGTCCATTGTTGATGCACCTTCGTGTGTTTCACCAACTTTATGGATTTTACCAGTGTAAAACAAGATACGCTCAGTTGTGGTCGTTTTACCAGCATCGATGTGAGCCATGATACCGATATTACGCGTTTTCTCCAAGGAGAACTCTCTAGCCATAATTCTTTCTCCTTCCTTCTAATTAGTCAATTTGTTAGTGTGTTTTAGCAAGCTTCTATACTAAATTCATTGCAATGAATGAATCTAATCTTACCAACGGTAGTGAGCAAATGCTTTGTTTGCTTCCGCCATTTTGTGTAAATCTTCACGTTTCTTAACTGCTGCACCTGTGTTTTTAGATGCGTCTAAAATTTCATTAGCAAGACGTTCTTCCATTGTCTTTTCTCCGCGTAAGCGAGAGTAGTTAACAATGTAACGAAGTCCTAATGCTTGACGACGATCTGGGCGTACTTCAACAGGTACTTGATAGTTTGAACCACCCACACGACGAGCGCGCACCTCTAATACAGGCATAACATTTTTCATTGCTTGTTCGAATACTTCGATAGCTGGTTGACCGCTACGTTCTTCTACTAATTCAAACGCGCGATATAGAATTTTTTGAGCTTTTCCTCGTTTACCATCAACCATAATTTGGTTAATAAGGCGAGTTACAAGCTTTGAGTTGTATAACGGATCTGGTAAGACATCACGTTTAGCTACTGGACCTTTACGTGGCATAGTCTAACCTCCTTTCCTTAATTTCAATCAAGATTTTTTAGTTTTTAGGGCGTTTAGCACCATATTTAGAACGACCTTGCATACGACCTTCAACTCCTGCAGTGTCTAATGCACCACGAACGATGTGGTAGCGTACACCCGGTAAGTCTTTAACACGACCGCCACGGATAAGTACAACACTGTGTTCTTGTAGGTTGTGGCCAATTCCAGGGATATATGCAGTAACTTCAATTCCGTTTGTTAAACGAACACGAGCATATTTACGTAACGCAGAGTTAGGTTTCTTAGGTGTCAATGTTCCAACACGAGTACATACACCTCGTTTTTGAGGAGAAGCTGTGTTAGTTAAAGATTTCTTAAAGCTGTTATAGCCTTTTCCTAACGCTGGTGAGTCAGAACCTTTTGTTTTACTAACGCGTCCTTTACGAACAAGTTGGTTAATTGTTGGCATTTGTTTTCCTCCTTCCATCTTCTTTTTCTAATACCACACATCCAGGTGGTTCATTTTAAAAGCAAAAAACAAAGTTTTCATAAACGAATTAATCATTTATCAAAACTTTACTGCCTTATTGCTACTACCGCTGTTCCTACTTCTATTCCACACGCTTTACCAAGTCGTTTCTTAGAGTCAACCATCTCATACGGTATGTTTAACTCTTCTGCAAGGTTAACTAATCTAACCTTTATATGTGAGTCGATATCTGCAGCTAAAACAATTTCTCTAGCTTTACCAGATTTCATTGCTTTTTCTGCTTGTTTCAATCCAATAATCAAACGATCTTTAGCCTGTGTTACTTTATCATAAGACATTTTCATATCCTCCAAAGTACTATAGTAACAGAAGCACCTTGAATATAGTACCACCCTATTTATGAGATGTCAACTCAAAAAAATTGATGTTTTACATTTTTTAAACAGGGTGGCACAACATATTCAGCGGTAATTTTACATTAGTAAAGTGAGCTTAAATTGTAGATTCATTCTCAACATTTTCTTCTGTTGTTTCTTCTACAACATTTTCAACAGGTTGGGCTGTTTTCATACCAACTTTTCTGTATCGAGCCATTCCCGTACCTGCTGGGACTAGTTTACCTAGAATAACGTTCTCTTTAAGACCCAATAGTTCATCTCGCTTACCTTTAATTGCTGCATCAGTTAGAACTCTTGTTGTTTCTTGGAAAGAAGCAGCCGATAAGAATGAATCAGTTTCTAGAGACGCTTTAGTGATACCTAGCAAGACTGGGCGACCTACAGCTGGTTCTTGACCTTCATTTAGAGCTTTCTCGTTGACTTCTCTAAATTGGTGAATTTCTAACATTGAACCTGGTAATAATTCAGTGTCACCCGGATCGTCGATGGTTACTTTTCTGAGCATTTGTCTAACCATAACCTCGATATGCTTGTCACCGATCTCAACACCTTGCATACGGTAAACTTTTTGAACTTCTTTTAGAAGATAAGTTTGAACACCGTCTGTTCCTTGGAATTTTAATAATTCCTTCGGATCAATTGATCCTTCCGTCAACGGTTCTCCAGCGATAACTTTATCGCCAATTGAAACACTTACTCTTAACCCATAAGGGACAGGGTAAGTTCTTGTTTCAATGTCACCTTCTACAATAATCTCTTGTTTTTCTTTCGCATCGCTAACATCTTTAACTACACCATTGATTTCACTGATAACAGCTTGCCCTTTCGGATTACGCGCTTCAAATATTTCCTGAATACGCGGTAAACCTTGAGTAATATCGCTACCTGCTACCCCGCCCGTGTGGAATGTACGCATCGTAAGCTGTGTACCCGGCTCACCAATTGACTGAGCAGCGATAATACCAACCGCTTCTCCGACTTCAACTTGTTCACCAGTCGCTAGATTCCGACCGTAACATTTCTTACATGCACCATGTTTTGTATTACATGTAAATACTGTTCGAATTGTCACTTCTTCAATTCCAGCATCAATGATTTCTTTAGCGATATCTTCATTAATGAATTCGTTCTTTTCAACAATAGTTGTGTTTGTTTTTGGATGACGTACTGTCTGGAACGCTGTACGACCAACTAGTCGATCATACAACGGTTCGATCATTTCCGAACCTTCTGTAATCGCGCTAACAGTTAAGCCGCGATCTGTCTTACAATCATCTTCTCGAATAATTACATCTTGCGCTACGTCAACAAGTCGACGTGTCAGGTAACCTGAGTCAGCTGTCTTAAGTGCCGTATCCGCAAGACCTTTTCTCGCTCCGTGAGTTGAGATAAAGTATTCGAGTACCGTAAGTCCCTCTCGGAAACTTGACTTGATCGGAAGTTCGATAATACGTCCTGCCGGGTTAGCCATCAATCCTCGCATACCTGCTAACTGCGTGAAGTTTGAAGCATTACCACGCGCTCCTGAATCACTCATCATGTAAATCGGGTTTTGATGATGAAGAGTTTTCATTAAGCGCTCTTGGATCTCATCTTTAGCACGAGACCAAATGGAGATGACCCGCTCATAACGTTCTTCTTCCGTAATTAAGCCTCGACGGAATTGTTTTGTGATCTTATCTACTTTATCTTGAGCCTCATCTAAAATAACTTCTTTATCTGGTAAGACAACAATATCGTCTACACCTACAGTAATTCCAGCTTTTGTTGAATACTTAAAGCCTAAATCTTTCATTCGGTCAAGCATCTTAGATGTTTCACTAATCTTAAATTTCTTGAAGACCTCTGCGATAATATCACCTAAAATACCTTTCTTAAATGGTGAAATCAGTTCGCGTTTGTCCAATTCTTCCTTAATGTTCGTACCTTGTGGAACAAAGTACTGGCTTGGAGTTTCAACTTCCAAGTTTCTTTGTGTTGGCTCATTCATGTATGGGAATGATGGTGGTAAAATGTCATTAAAGATTAATTTACCAACTGTTGTTAATAGAAGCTGTTTATTTTGCTCCTCTGTGAATTGAGCCTTCTTCAATGAAGATGCTTGAACAGCAATGCGCGTGTGTAAATGCACATAACCATTTTGATAAGCAATGATAGCTTCATTAAAGTCTTTGAATATCTTACCTTCACCAATCGCACCTCTACGCTCCATCGTTAAGTAATAGTTTCCTAAAACCATATCTTGTGATGGTGTTACGACCGGTTTACCGTCTTTAGGGTTCAAAATGTTTTGAGCGGCAAGCATTAAAATTCTTGCTTCTGCTTGTGCTTCTGCCGAAAGTGGAACGTGAACAGCCATTTGGTCGCCGTCAAAGTCAGCGTTATACGCCGTACATACTAATGGATGTAAACGAATCGCACGTCCTTCTACCAATGTTGGTTCGAAAGCTTGAATACCCAAGCGGTGTAAAGTAGGAGCACGGTTTAATAGAACTGGGTGCTCTTTAATAACATCTTCAAGAACTTCCCAGACCTCTGCGTGAAGTCTTTCAATTTTACGCTTAGCCGATTTGATATTATGAGCCAAGCCGCGCTCAACAAGTTCTTTCATAATAAATGGTTTGAATAATTCAACCGCCATTTCCTTAGGCAATCCACATTGATACATCTTTAAGTTCGGTCCTACAACAATTACGGAACGACCTGAGTAGTCAACACGTTTACCTAGTAAGTTTTGACGGAAGCGACCTTGCTTACCTTTCAACATATGTGACAGTGACTTAAGTGGACGGTTACCAGGTCCTGTAACTGGACGGCCTCGTCTACCATTATCAATCAAAGCATCAACTGCTTCTTGTAACATACGTTTCTCGTTTTGAACGATAATATTAGGCGCACCTAAATCCAATAGTCGCTTTAATCGGTTATTACGGTTAATTACACGACGATAGAGATCGTTCAAGTCAGACGTTGCAAAACGACCACCGTCAAGCTGAACCATTGGTCGTAGTTCAGGTGGAATAATCGGTAATACATCTAATATAATCCATGATGGGTCGTTTCCTGAATTTCTAAACGCCTCAATAACTTCTAATCTTCTGATCGCACGTGTACGACGCTGGCCTTGAACCTTCTTAAGCTCATCGCGTAATAATTGTGATTCTTTTTCAAGATCGATATCTTGTAGAATCTTCTTAATCGCTTCAGCGCCCATTTCTGCATTAAAGGTTTGACCGTATTTTTCACGATAAGCACGATATTCGCGTTCAGATAAAAGTTGTTTCTTCTCAAGTGGTGTATCACCCGGATCTGTAACAATATAAGCCGCAAAATAGATAACTTCCTCTAACGCTCGAGGAGACATATCTAAAAGCAAGCCCATTCGGCTCGGGATACCTTTGAAGTACCAAATATGCGATACTGGAGCTGCCAACTCAATGTGGCCCATGCGCTCACGGCGTACCTTAGCTTTTGTAATTTCAACACCACATCGATCACAAACGACACCTTTATAGCGAATTCGTTTGTATTTACCACAATAACATTCCCAGTCTTTTTGAGGTCCAAAAATTCTCTCGCAGAATAGACCGTCTTTTTCTGGTTTCAACGTTCGATAGTTAATTGTTTCTGGTTTTTTTACTTCCCCATGTGACCATGACCGAATTTTGTCTGGCGATGCCAAACCAATTTTCATAAATTCGAAATTATTAACATCTAGCAAGGGGTCAACCTCCCTTTAGTATGTGTTAGATCGTGTAAGGTGGGAGACTATAATTGGCTCCCACTTTACAATCATCTTCAAACAAATAAATTGAAGCTATTAGTTTTCTTGTACTTCTAAATTAAATTGCTCTGTTGGTAATCTATCTTCATCAAGATCTTTAATCTCGATTTCTTCTTCATCAGCTGAAAGCATCTTAACATCCATACCTAAACTCTGTAATTCTTTAATCAATACTTTGAATGATTCAGGGATTCCAGCTTCAGGTACGTTCTCACCTTTAACAATGGCTTCGTAAGTCTTAACACGTCCAACAACGTCATCAGATTTAACTGTTAGGATTTCTTGTAATGTGTAAGCAGCACCGTAAGCTTCAAGTGCCCACACTTCCATTTCCCCAAAACGCTGTCCACCAAACTGTGCTTTACCACCTAACGGTTGTTGTGTAACAAGCGAGTATGGTCCTGTTGAACGAGCGTGTAACTTATCGTCAACCATGTGCGCTAGTTTCAGCATATACATGATTCCTACTGAAACGCGGTTATCAAAGGCTTCTCCTGTTCGACCATCATAAAGAATTGTCTTAGCATCTCGTGCCATTCCAGCTTCTTCGATTGTCTCCCAAACATCTTCCTCACTTGCACCATCGAATACTGGTGATGCGACATGAATACCAAGTTTTTGCGCTGCCATTCCTAAGTGGAGCTCTAGCACTTGCCCAATATTCATACGTGACGGAACACCTAGCGGGTTTAACATAATATCAATTGGAGTACCGTCTGGTAAGAATGGCATATCCTCTTCAGGTAATACCTTAGAGATAACCCCCTTATTACCGTGACGACCAGCCATCTTATCACCTTCGTGAATCTTACGCTTCTGTACGATATATACACGGACAAGTTGGTTAACTCCTGGTGGCAACTCATCGCCATCCTCACGGTTAAAGATCTTAACATCTAATACAATTCCGCCTGCACCGTGTGGTACACGTAATGACGTATCACGAACTTCTCGAGCTTTTTCACCAAAGATCGCATGTAACAGACGCTCTTCGGCAGATAGCTCAGTGACTCCCTTAGGTGTAACTTTACCTACGAGTAAATCACCATCTTCAACCTCAGCACCTATTCGAACAATTCCGCGTTCGTCAAGATTTCTTAAAGCATCTTCACCAACGTTTGGAATGTCTCGTGTAATTTCTTCAGGGCCAAGTTTTGTATCTCGAGCATCCGATTCATATTCTTCAATATGGATCGATGTATAAACGTCATCTTTCACTAGACGTTCACTCATAATGATCGCGTCTTCGTAGTTGTAACCTTCCCACGTCATGAAAGCTACTAATACGTTCTGTCCTAGGGCAAGTTCACCCAATTCCATAGATGGACCATCTGCTAAAATATCACCCTTAGATACGCGATCGCCTACTTTAACAATTGGCACTTGATTGTAGCACGTACCTTGGTTTGAGCGAACAAATTTCTGTAATTTATAATGATCTAAGTCGCCTTGAATCTCTTTACCATCGACCTCAGCAACTCGTCTAACTTGAATTGCTCTTGCTTCAACGTGCTCTACAATTCCGTCATGTCTACTAATGACTGCCGCTCCAGAATCTTTACCTGAAACGTACTCCATACCTGTTCCAACGATAGGTGCATGCGGCTTAATTAAAGGTACTGCCTGACGCTGCATGTTTGCACCCATTAGAGCACGGTTAGAGTCATCGTTTTCCAAGAATGGAATACACGCTGTCGCAGTTGAAACAACTTGCTTAGGTGAAACATCCATGTAGTCTATTCGATCTCGACTTACCATGATGTTTTCCCCACGGAAACGAGCAATAACCTCTTCATCTGCAAATGTGCCATCTTCATTCAGACGAGCATTTGCCTGTGCAACTACATAATTATCTTCTTCATCCGCAGTTAAATAATCATAATGATCCGTCACTTTACCTGTTTCATGATCAACTCGACGATACGGCGTTTCAATAAAACCGAATTTATTAACCTTAGCGTAAGAAGATAATGAGTTAATCAAACCGATGTTTGGACCTTCCGGAGTTTCAATCGGACACATTCGACCATAGTGTGAGTAGTGAACGTCTCGAACTTCAAATCCAGCACGTTCTCTCGTTAAACCACCTGGTCCAAGAGCTGACAAACGTCGCTTATGAGTTAACTCTGCCAATGGGTTCGTTTGATCCATAAACTGAGATAACTGAGAGCTACCAAAGAACTCTTTAATTGATGCAATAACCGGTCTAATGTTAATAAGTTGTTGTGGCGTAATCGTTGATGTATCTTGAATTGACATCCGTTCACGAACAACTCTCTCCATACGAGATAATCCAATTCTAAATTGGTTTTGTAACAATTCACCAACTGAACGTAGACGACGGTTTCCAAGATGATCAATATCATCTGTGTAACCCACTTGATATAAAATGTTAAAGAAATAACTTACAGATGCAATAATGTCAGCTGGTGTAATATTTTTAACCGTCTCATCAATAACACCATTGTCAATAACATTTAATACACGTTCTCCTTCTGGATCAGTCGGATCAATAATCTTAATCGACTGGATACCAATCGGATCATCTAATACACCTTCGCTCGGTTCAATGACTTGTTCACCAAGTCGATTATCTTCTCTATCGATATATGGAAGTAATTTATTTAACGTACGACGATCTAATTTTGTACCTTTCTCCGCTAAAACTTCACCCGTTTCATGATCAACTAGCGTTTCAGCTAAAACTTGATTGAACAAGCGATTTTTCATGTGGAGTTTCTTATTTATCTTATAGCGCCCTACATGCGCTAAATCATATCGTTTAGGATCGAAAAAGCGAGAAATCATTAGACTTTTAGCGTTTTCCAAGGTTGGTGGTTCACCTGGTCTTAAACGCTCATAGATTTCTAACAATGCTTTTTCACTTGATTCAGTATTGTCTTTTTCTAATGTATTTCTTAAATATTCATTATCGCCAATTAAATCGATAATTTCTTGATCTGAACTAAAGCCCAACGCTCGTAAAAGTACCGTAATTGGTAACTTTCTAGTTCGATCAATTCGAACATGGACGACATCCTTAGCATCTGTTTCAAACTCCAACCACGCTCCGCGGTTAGGAATGACAGTTGCTGTATAGCCCATCTTTCCATTCTTATCTAACTTCTCATTAAAGTATACGCTTGGCGAGCGCACCAACTGAGAAACGATAACACGTTCAGCACCATTAATAATAAATGTACCCGTGTCTGTCATGAGTGGGAAATCACCCATAAATACTTCTTGCTCTTTAACTTCGCCCGTTTCATTATTTAACAAGCGAACTTTCACGCGTAACGGTGCATTATAAGTCACGTCACGTTCTTTCGATTCGTCAACATCATATTTCGGCTCTTCCAATTTATAATCGACGAATTCCAACGACAGGTTCCCTTGGAAGTCCTCAATCGGAGAAATATCTTGAAACATTTCTCGCATTCCTTCTTCCAAGAACCACTCGTATGATGCGGTTTGAATCTCAATTAAATTTGGTAATTCTAAAACTTCATTAATCCGTGCGTAGCTTCTGCGCGTGCGGTGTCGTCCATATTGAACTAGTTGACCTGTCAACTGCTTCACCCCTCAAATCAAGATTAGAAAAACTCAACTTCATATTTAATGAGAGTCCCAGTTTTTCTTCTAATTTCGATGTAAATTTGCTTTACATCCTTTGCATAAGGTAAGTAGAAATAATAGTTGGTTCTACAATAGAGCCACTATACTGCGTTATACCTTGCAACCAATATTTAAGCTCGACTATTGACTTATTAATTGGAAAAGGTATAATTTAAACATATTCTTTGTTCGGTACCAATCGAACAAAAAAACTTACATAAACATCGTAAGCT
Organism: Amphibacillus xylanus NBRC 15112; assembly: GCF_000307165.1. NCBI lineage: Bacteria > Bacillati > Bacillota > Bacilli > Caryophanales > Bacillaceae > Amphibacillus > Amphibacillus xylanus. The sequence goes on along the minus strand of NC_018704.1, from coordinate 125,809 downwards.
TCTGATTATTTTCTGCTTCTTGCAAGCAGATGAGCTTGATAAATCGTCATTTAGCGAATCTTATCACTCTCCATTTGGGCTATTTAAAGATGAACTGTTATATTGTTTAGACATCTCTTAACAAACAACTTTTTATTAAGAATGATCAATAACAAGTCCGCCTTAAATAATTGCATGAACATAAAAGATGATTAATAACCGTCAGAAAAAAAAGGATCTCACTTGACCTCTTATAAAATCAATTAAACCCTCTACTCCGTTCTAACCATCTTGTCCATCGACTCATGAAAATATACATTTTAATTAAATTAGCACTTGACAACAAAACACGCCACTAGCATCTTCTTATACTACCACAAGCTTATATTGGAGTCAAATACTACCCGGTTACTTTATTGCCCTGATAATAAAGTAGCCTTTTTCTTTACAGACGACCTCTACATCGCGGAATAATGATTCCATTTTCTTAATAGCAGATGGCGCACCTTGTTTCTTTTGAATCACAACCCATAACTCACCATCAGAACAAAGGTGTTGATGAGCCTGTTCAAACATTTCATGAACAACCTTCTTACCGACGCGTATCGGCGGATTAGTTAATACCGCAGCATATGTTTCGTTCGGCAACTGACTGAATTGATCACTTAGAAATACTCGAGCGTTCGTTAGCTTATTTCTTTCCATATTTATCTTCGCTAACTCAACCGCCCGCTCATTAATATCACCCATGACGATTTGCCGATCTGGAAATGCTTTCGCAATTGACAGCCCTATCGGACCATATCCACAACCTAAATCAACAATTGCCCCATCAGCTTCAGGAAGTATAAACGATTCGATTAAAGTTTTAGAACCAAAATCGACAGTATTTTTTGAAAAGACACCTGTGTCACTTGTAAATGTTAGAACTTGATTACGAAGTTCGTACGTCCATGTCTTGGGGTTGCTTTTGGATTGGGGATGTTGAGTAAAGTATTGCTCCGACATATTGTTAGCACCTACTTTTATCGTGGTTTAAAGTCAGCCAAATTGACAATTGTATTCATGTTGCTAATCGGCCTTAATTTCATACTTAGTAGTAAACAAAGGCCCGCCTAAATTAGACGAGCCTTCATTATTTAGTTTTAACTTACTTAACTTCTACAGATGCGCCAGCTTCTTCAAGTTTAGCTTTAATTTCTTCAGCTTCTTCTTTAGCTACGCCTTCTTTAATTGCACCTGGTGCGTTGTCAACAAGATCTTTTGCATCTTTAAGGCCAAGACCTGTGATTTCACGAACTGCTTTAACAACTTTGATTTTCGCTGAGCCAGCGTCTGTAAGAACAACATCAAATTCTGTTTTTTCTTCTTCTGCTGCGCCACCTGCTGCGCCACCTGCAACTGCTACAGGAGCTGCTGCTGTTACACCAAATTCTTCTTCGATTGCTTTAACTAAGTCGTTTAATTCTAGAACAGACATTTCTTTTATTGCTTCAATAATTTGTTCTTTAGACATTATAATTTCCTCCTAAAATTGTATAAGTTTTAATTTATTTAAACCGGATTAAGCTTCTTGCTCTTCTTTTTGCTCCGCAATTGCTTTAGCAGCATAAGCGAAGTTGCGAACAGGTGCCTGAAGGACGCTGAGTAACATAGATAGTAATCCTTCGTAGTTTGGAAGGTCTGCTAGTTCCTTGATTTGATCAAGTGATGCAACTTTACCTTCGATAACTCCACCTTTAATTTCTAAATCTTTGTGTTCTTTAGCAAAATTATTAAGAATTTTCGCTGGTGCAATAACATCATTATCACTAAATGCGATCGCTGTTGGACCAACTAAAAGTTCATCTAATTCTGTAAGTTCAGCTTCTGCAGCTGCACGACGTGACATTGAGTTTTTATATACTTTATACTCAACGCCCGCTTCACGTAATTGCTTACGTAATTCAGTAACTTCTGCTACGTCAAGGCCACGATAGTCAACTAAAACTGTTGATTGGCTATCACGGAACTTAGTTGCGATTTCAGAAACGATTTGTTTCTTTTTCTCTAAAACTTTTGACATGATTCCACCTCCTATTGTTCTGTTCAACCATACCGTATAAACGTATCCGCTAATTAAAAACCCTTACGTCTAAAATAGACGCAAGGGAGAATGTGTAAACGACCGGGCAAATTAATAAATAATACATTTTGCCTTCATTAACACCTCGGCAGGCTATTAAGCTTTAATGAGCCCCTGCTGTCTACGGTATAACTATTTATTTTAACCTAAATTATTATAGCGGTCTGCTATATTAATGTCAAGTTTTATTTTGAACTAAAATGCAGATGTATCTACTTTAACACCAGGACCCATTGTAGATGTCACTGAGATGTTACGTAAATAAATACCTTTTGCAGATTGAGGTTTTGCTTTAATAATCACATCAGCAATTGCTCTAAGGTTTTCTTCTAATTTGTTTAATTCAAATGAAGCCTTACCAATTGGCACATGAACGTTTGACTGTTTGTCAACACGATATTCTACTTTACCAGCTTTAATATCGTTAATTGCTTTTTCAACTTCGAACGTTACAGTTCCTGTTTTAGGGTTTGGCATTAAGCCTTTAGGTCCTAGAACACGACCTAATTTACCTACTTCAGCCATCATGTCTGGTGTAGCAACGATAACGTCGAAACCTAACCAACCTTGGTTAATTTTATTGATAAGCTCTTCATCTCCAACAAAATCAGCTCCAGCTGCTTCTGCTTCTTTAGCTTTATCACCTTTAGCAAATACAAGAACAGTTTGTGTTTTACCTGTTCCGTGTGGCAACACAGTTGCTCCACGTAGTTGTTGATCAGCTTTCTTAGGATCAACACCTAAACGGAATGCTACTTCGATTGTCTCATCGAATTTAGCTGTTGCATTTTCTTTAACTAATTTAAGAGCTTCTTCAACACCGTAAGCTTTAGTACGGTCAAATGATTTCAAAGCTTCTTGTTGTTTCTTTGATTTTTTAGCCATTATTTTTCCTCCTAGAATGTGGTGTTAGCGGTTATACCTCCCACTTAATAAAGCGCATCCTACTTGATAATCATCATCAACAAGCAGGAGTGTTGACTATGCCTCAGTCCATTTTCTGCAAAAAGGTTGCGTAATGGTAACTCAACCACCGACGCAACCTTCACTTCCAACAAACGACAAAATTAATCTTCGATTGTGATACCCATACTACGTGCGGTACCTTCAACCATCTGCATAGCTGCTTCAACATCAGCCGCGTTTAAATCTGGCATTTTCAGTTCTGCGATTTCACGTACTTGTGCACGCTTAACTGTAGCTACCTTATTACGGTTTGGCTCACCTGATGCAGTTTCAATCCCCGCTGCTTTCTTAAGTAATACAGCAGCTGGTGGAGTTTTTGTAATAAATGTAAACGAACGGTCCTCAAAAACCGAAATTTCTACCGGAATAATCAAACCAGCTTGATCTTGAGTTTGAGCGTTAAATTCTTTACAGAAACCCATGATATTAATACCTGCTTGACCTAATGCTGGTCCAACTGGTGGTGCTGGGTTTGCTTTACCTGCTGGGATTTGTAGTTTTACAACTTTAATTACTTTTTTAGCCACGAGACACACCTCCTTAAGTCCGTGATGTGGTCACAGGGTGTTAACCCTCCCACTCATTTTCATATCTAATTACTATATTGAAACTCGAGGCATAAAGAACATTAAGATTTTAGCACGTTCAACGCAATATTGCAAGCATTGATCGAATTAATTCTAAAGAAAAGTCATTCCATATTTCAAGTTGAAACCCTAGACTTCCCAATACATTGCCATTAGTTGTTTCTCTACACGAAAATTATAGCTTTTCAATCTGCGAGAAGTCTAACTCAACTGGTGTTTCACGGCCAAACATGTTAACCAATACTTTGACTTTTTGACGATCTACATCAATTTGTTCAATTGCACCAGTAAAGTTACTAAATGGTCCATCAACAACATTGATTGACTCACCAACTTCAAAGTCTACTTCAATCTCAGTTTCCTTCATACCCATTCGTTTAAGTATTGCTTCCGCTTCCTCGGGTAATAGTGGTGTTGGTTTAGAACCTGAACCTGCTGAACCTACAAAGCCAGTTACCCCCGGTGTATTCCGAACAACATACCAAGAGTCATCTGTCATAATCATTTCTGCTAGGACATAGCCCGGGAATACTTTTTTCATTGAGACTTTTTTCTTGCCTTGTTTCATCTCTGTTTCTTCTTCCTCAGGAACTAGGATACGAAAAATTTTATCTTCCATACCCATTGAGGCTAACCTTTTTTCAAGGTTTGTTTTAACCTTATTTTCATAACCTGAGTACGTATGCACGACATACCACTGTTTTTCCATCTTCCAACCTCCTTAATTCATTAATCAGAATGACTGTAAACGATAGATCCGTTATATTTAATTTTAATAATTAATTTTCAATTTAAAAAAACCCGTTAATACGGGTTGTAAGTCACTCGATTTATTCCTTTATTATTATAGCACAAAACTAATTGAGCTAATCAAAAAAAAGATTTAAAAGTTGAGTAATACCTAAATCAACAATTGTAAAAAATAATGCCATTAAAACAACAGTTACAACAACAGTTACAGTATAACGATATAGTTCTTCTTTACCTGGCCAAGAAACTTTTTTCATTTCTCGAGAAACATTTTTTAAAAATGATACAGCTTTCACAAGGAGTTCCTCCAAACATTAAATTTTATCTATTGATTACTCATTGATGAATGTTGCTTACTTAGTTTCACGATGTAACGTATGTAAGTTACATTTTTTGCAGAATTTTTTAAGTTCTAACCGCTCAGTGGTGCCCGCATTTTTATCAGTATAATAGTTTCGGCTTCCACATTCTTCACATGCTAGTGCTCGTTTCTTTTTCATTATACATCACCTTATTTATTAATCTAGCATACCTATTAATGTAGCACGCTTCACAAATAGTGTCAACGCACCATTTCGTTTCACCTATAATTTCATTTCCGCAAGATTTAAATAGCGTTCAAGTTTTCTTTTTACACGTACAAGAGCATTATCAATTGCTTTTATATGTCTGTTGAGCTCTTCTGATATTTCCTGATATGTACGGCCGTCTAAGTAGAGGTAAAGAACATCACATTCAAATCGACTTAATAGTTTAATGAGCTTTTCCTCTAATAGACCTTGCTTCTCACGATTTATAATTAATTGTTCCGGATCATCAATTTGCTCAACATTTGTTAGAACATCTAGCAACGTCCGATCGGATTCTTCATCATAAATCGGCTTATCTAATGAAACATATGAGTTAAGCGGGATATGTTTTTGCCTAGTAGCAGCTTTGATAGCTGTTAGGATCTGTCTGGTTACACAAAGGTCGGCGAAGGCACGGAAAGACGTACCATGCGAGTCTTTGAAATCACGTACAGCTTTATATAATCCAATCATACCTTCTTGGACAATATCCTCATGATCTGCGCCAATCAAAAAGTAAGTACTCGCCTTTATACGCACGAAAGTTCGGTATTTTCGAATCAAGAAATCCAATGCTTGTCCGTCTCCTTGGCGAATAAGCATGATAAGTTCTCTGTCATCAAGCTGGTCAAAGCATGGCGATTTACTGTTCACACAATAATGCTGTTTCTCCAACCCAAACTCCCCCTGAGTCACCTAATAGCAATATTATACAGTAAGCGCTTTACTTCCGTCAACTAGTGGTTTTATCGACTTCCACGTCTCATTTTCTCTAGTTGAGCTAATATATCTTGATTTATCGGTAGTGATCGACCCTTTTTTTCGATTTCAAAGGACTTTATATCATAATTAATTTCATTTTTTAATTGATTGACTTCAATTTCTAATTCTCTAGCGGACTTTCGATAGGCACCCTGTTGAAAAATAGTTCGTTGTTCAACAAAATCACTAGTAGCCACATATACCTTTGTTTGGACATTGATAATTTGCTTAACTAATCGCTCAATACATTGATCAGCCGTTTCTTTTTCTTTTGTATAAATGATTTCAACATTATATTGCTTATCCTTTGCTTCAACACCTTTTACTTCATAAGCATCAAATACGATAATGACACGAATACCAAGATACGCTTGGTATTCCGCCATTCTCTCAATCAATAGTTGTCTCGCTTGGTCAAGGTCAATATCACGTAGTCTCTTTAGCTCGTCCCAATCACCAATAATGTTATATCCGTCTACTAATAATACATCCATTAGATTATCCCCCTAATGGGTGACGCTTTCGGAATATTTCATACATTAAGACACCACAAGCTACTGATGCGTTTAACGAAGAGACTTGACCTTTCATTGATAAATTGACAGTCCAATCACACTTATCTAGAACAAGTCGACTAATGCCTTTTCCTTCATTGCCGATGACAAGCGCAATCGCAATATCGCCTTCTAATTCTCGATAGTCTTTATCTGCTTCCATCTCTGTTCCGACAACCCAGACATTACGTGATTTTAATTCTTCAATTGTTTGTGCCATATTCGTCACTCGTGCAACTGGTACATATTCAATTGCTCCAGCTGACGTTTTTGCTACGACACTTGTTAAGCCAACTGCACGATTCTTTGGAATAATGACTCCATGCACACCCGTAGCATCTGCTGTCCTTAAAATTGATCCTAAGTTATGTGGGTCAAGAATACCATCGAGCAGAATAAAGAATGGTAGTTCTCCTCTTTGTTCTGCTCGAGCAAATAAGTCGTCTATAGATGCGTATTCATAAGCAGCTACTGCAGCAACTAATCCTTGGTGTTTACCTTTTGATAATTGATCGAGTTTTTGTTTAGGGACACGTTTTATTTGAACACCTTGTTTCCTTGCAAGTTGTTGAATTTCGTCAATTGTATTCTGTTTAAGGTAATCGCCAATAAACAATTTATTTATTGGACGTCCTGAACGGAATGCTTCTATAATCGGGTTTTTTCCTATTAGCCATTCTTCATTCATTTTATTGCCTTCCTTTCTCCACACTGTTAATAGCTAGTTGCATCAATTCTTGTAATCGTTGTTCATATTTTGCATAATATAGAAATCCTAACAATGCTTCAAAAGCAGTACTGTAACGATATGTCATTACATCTGTATTTTTAGGTACTGAACCCGCTTTAGCATTGCGGCCTCTTCTAACAATTGATAGTTCCTCTTCATCAAGAATTCCTGAATCAAGCCATTCTCTTAAAACCTTTGCTTGTGCTTTAGCTGATACGTATTTAATTGCTGCTTGATGAAGATCATTTACTTTTGCGTAATGATGTCTGATTAAATAATCACGTACATGCACTTCGTAAATAGCATCACCCATATAAGCAAGGGCAAGACTTTTCATCTGTCTAACTTCATTCAACTTCATTTTTATCCTCTTCTCCAACGTGTACCTTGAGCAGTATCTTCTAAAATAATTGACTGAGCCTTTAATAGGTCACGAATTTCATCTGCTCGCTTAAAGTTTTTCTCTTGGCGTGCCTTTTCTCGCTCAACTAAAAGCTGGTCAATTTCAGCATCTAATAGTTGCTCTTCGTTCGCTATCTCTAAGCCTAATATTTCAAAAAGCTGATCAAATAACGCGATAAATTGCTCCAGATCTTGCTTAGAAACTTCTGCGTTTTCTAATAATAAATTCGCTTCTTTTACTAATTCATATAGTACACTTATTGCATTTGCTGTATTAAAATCATCGTTCATCTCTTGAACAAATTTTCCTTTAATTGCTTTAAGTCGTTCTAAATATGTTTGATTTGCTTTAGAGTCAATTGCGTGATTCAATCGATATTTTAAATTTTGATAGCTATTAACAATCCGATCAAATCCCTGTTTAGCTTGTGTGATAAGTGTATCACTAAAGTTAATTGGTTGGCGATAATGTACACTAAGCATAAAGAAACGAATTAATTCTGGCGGATATTTTTCAATTAAATCTCTTGCTAAGATGTAGTTACCTAGCGATTTAGACATCTTTTCATCTTCAATCGTGATATAACCATTATGAAGCCAATAATTTGCAAAATTCTTTCCGTTTCGTGCTTCTGATTGTGCAATTTCATTTTCGTGGTGAGGGAAAGTTAAATCTTGACCTCCCGCGTGAATATCAATTGTATCGCCTAAATGTTTTTTGACCATTGCGGAACATTCTATGTGCCAACCTGGGCGACCTTCACCCCAAGGTGCAGACCACGAAATCTCTCCTGGTTTAGCTGCCTTCCATAGTGCAAAATCAAGCTCATCTTCTTTACTCTGACCAACTTGAATTCTTGCACCAGCCTTTAATTCATCTAGTGATTGAGCAGACAGTTTCCCATATTCCTCAAACTTGCGCGTTTTGAAATATACATCGCCATTTGATTCGTAAGCATAGCCTTTTTTAATCAAATCATCGATGAATTGAATAATATCATCCATCGTCTCTGTCACTCTTGGATGTAGCGTTGCAGGCTTAACTCCTAGTGCACCAACATCTTCTTTATAGGCTTCAATGAAGCGTTCTGTTAGACGATTGATATCCTCATGATTTCGATTTGCTTCATTGATAATTTTGTCATCAACGTCAGTAAAGTTTAATAAGTAAGAAACCTCATAGCCCTTATATTCTAAATATCGACGTACAGTGTCAAAGACTATTGCTGGTCTAGCATTACCAATATGAATATAATTATAAACAGTCGGTCCACAGACATACATCTTGACCTTGTTAGGTTCAATTGATTTAAAAACCTCTTTCTGGCGCGTTAAAGTATTGTATACCTTAATCGTCATCTTGCATCTCTCCTTTTAATGCAGACAGCTCTTCCTTTAGCTTTCTCACATCTTCTTGTAATTCTGCAATATAATCATCAATTGGGTCAGGTAATTTATTGTGATCAAGATTTTTGCTTACGCGTTTCCCATTTTGAACAACGACGTGTCCAGGAATCCCTACAACAGTTGAATAATCAGGGACGTCTTTAAGCACGACTGATCCCGCTCCAATTTTTGAATACTTTCCTATCGTTATCGAACCAAGCACCTTTGCTCCAGTTGCAATCAAAGCATGGTCTTTAATCGTTGGATGGCGTTTGCCTTTCTCTTTTCCTGTTCCTCCAAGTGTCACACCTTGATAAATCGTAACATAATCACCAATCTCACATGTCTCTCCAATCACAACACCCATCCCATGATCAATGAAGAAGTGACGACCAATTTGTGCACCTGGATGAATCTCTATTCCCGTTAAAAATCGGCTAAATTGAGAAATTACCCTTGCGATAAAGAAGAATTTTCTCCGATAAAAGAAATGTGCAATCCGATGAAGCCAAATTGCATGAACACCAGAATAAGTAAAAATAACCTCTAAATAAGATCTAGCTGCTGGATCTTGATCAAAGACAACCTGGATATCTTCTTGCATCCGCTTAAATAACATCATACCAACACCTCCAAACTGTTTTAAGAAATGCTAAAAAGGCGTCTTTGTGTATTGAATACACAGAGACGCCTAAATAAACGCGGTTCCACTCTGTTTAGAGTAACATCATTTGGTTACTTTCAACTTGAACTCAAATAACGGTGAGTCGCCGCTTCTACTTACTATATCATTCAGCAGAAGACTCCGAGGTGCATAAAATTAGTCTGCTTAAAATCACTTCCAGCCAAGGTGATTCTCTCTAAGTAAGCGTGATACTAATCTCTTTCCTCTTCAACATTTTATGATTTAATCGTATGCAATTAAAACATTTTTTGTGATTAAAAAGTTGCTAACACATCTTCTAATCGAGTGATCACTGTTTCCTTACCCAATAAGTAAATAGCATTAGGTAATTCTGGACCGTGTGCTTGACCAGTCGTTGCAACTCGAATCGGCATAAATAGCTTTTTACCTTTTTGTTGTGTATCTTTTTGTGTTGCTTTAACTGCAGCCTTAATCTCTTGTGGCTCCCAATTTTCTAGTACATTTAATTTATTTTTAAAAGTAGTCAATACCTCAGGTACTTGCGACTCTGATAATATTGCTTGTGCCTCTTCATTATAACTGATCTTCGTTTGGAAGAAAAGCTCTGTTAAGTCAACAATCTCCGCACCATAGCTAAGTTGTTCTTTATATAGTGAAATAAGATTGATTGCCCAATTCTTCGTCTCTTCATCAGCATCAGCAGGAATTCTTCCCGCTTCAATTAAGTGTGGAAGTGCTAAATCAATGATTTCTTCCTCGCTTAAAGTTTTAATATACTGGTTATTCATCCACTGTAACTTCTTAGAGTCAAAGATAGCTGCAGAAGTCGATAATCGATTAGGATCAAAGATCTCAATTAGCTTGTCTTTAGTGAAAATTTCTTCTTCACCAACTGGTGACCAACCAAGTAATGTAATGAAGTTAAACATTGCCTCTGGTAAATAACCTAAGTTTTTATATTGCTCGATAAATTGAACAACATGTTGATCTCTCTTACTTAGTTTCTTTCTTTCCTCATTTAAAATGAGCGTCATGTGACCAAATTGAGGTGCTTCCCAACCAAATGCATCATAAATCATCATTTGTCTTGGTGTATTTGATATATGTTCTTCCCCACGTAATACATGACTAATCTTCATCAAGTGGTCATCAATCACTGCTGCAAAGTTATATGTTGGAACACCATTTTTCTTAACAATTACCCAGTCACCAAAATCACTTGATTCAAAGGAGATTGTACCACGCACAATATCATCAAATGTATACGTCACATTCTCAGGTACTCGGAATCTTATACTTGCCTCTCGTCCTTCAGCTTCAAATTGCGCTATTTGCTCATCCGTTAAGTTGGCATGTGCACCAGAGTATTTTGGAACTTGGCCTTTTGCACGTTGCTCTTCGCGTTCTTGTTCAAGTTCTTCCTCTGTCATATAGCATTTATAAGCTAAATTACGCTCAAGTAATTCATCTACATACTTTTGATAAATATCTAGTCGTTCAGTTTGACGATATGGTCCATATGCACCACCAATATCCGCGCCTTCATCCCATTCTAAACCAAGCCATTTTAAATATTTAAGTTGGCTTTCTTCTCCGCCTTCAACATTTCGTTTCTCATCCGTATCTTCCGTTCTAATAATAAACTGGCCACCAAAATGCTTAGCAAATAAATAATTAAATAATGCTGTTCTAGCATTTCCAATATGCAAGTGACCTGTTGGGCTCGGTGCATACCTTACACGAACTTCTTTTGTCATTGTCTTGCTTCCCCTTTCAATCAATTGCTCCTATTATCTTATCACTTTTTCATCAGGTTGTCCGAATGTTAGACTATTTTTGATAAAAAAAGCCTAGCACCACATCTATTAATTCTTATTATGTTAAACCTGACTTGTTTTAATCAATCTTACTAAATAATTTTCGACCTTTTCTAATGATCATTAGAAAAAGTGATAACACTCGTTATCACTTTTCTACCTTATCATTTATACCCTTTTTACAAAGCTTTTTCAAGTGCTTTTGGCTTGGCAAATATCATCCTACCTGCTGATGTTTGTAATACGCTCGTAATGATCACATCAATGGCTTCACCGATATAGTTCCTGCCTTCTTCAACTACAATCATCGTACCATCATCTAGGTAAGCAACACCTTGATCGTGCTCTTTACCATCTTTAATCACTTGAACTTTCAATAATTCTCCCGGTAAAACAACTGGCTTAACTGCATTGGCTAAATCATTAATATTTAAAACTTGTACATTTTGAAATTCACAAACTTTATTTAGATTAAAATCGTTCGTTACTACTATTCCGTCAACTTGCTTGGCAAGCTTAACTAATTTACTATCAACTTCTTGTGTATCCTCAAAATCGCCTTCATACATTTCAATTTTATCAGTAACATCTTTTTGCAATCGATTTAAAATATCTAACCCTCGGCGACCTCGATTACGCTTTAACGCATCAGAAGAATCTGCTATATGCTGAAGCTCTTGTAACACAAATTGAGGAATAATTATTGTCCCTTCAATAAAATGCGTCTGACATATATCTGCGATTCTCCCATCAATAATAACGCTCGTATCTAAAATCTTCGGTTTTGAACCGACCTGAGCTTGCGTCTCCTCTTCAGGTGATTGTTGCAAGGCCTTATCCTTCCTAGCTACCATCATAATATTAATAAATTCATCACGTCGCTTAAATCCAACTTGAAAACCTAAATAGCCGAATAAACCCATTATGAATAGAGGAATGACCTGCGATACGAAAAAGATATTAATATCATAGATTGGACGATTAATTAAGTAAGCAATTACTAAACCTAACGTTAAACCTATACCACCGAATAATAGATCCATTAAAGGCGCACTAAGTAGATACTTTTCTAAATACTGAATAAAGTAAACGATATAATCAACAAGCCAAAAGGAAATTAAATATAGTATGATTGCACCAAGAACTAAACCAATATACGGAGCTACAATAGGTTGATCGATCCACGTTCCTCTTGTAAAACTAATCAATTGGATTAATAGGGGCAAATAAAGGAATCCAAGAGTCCCTCCAGCTACAATTATAAATAGTTGTACGACTTTTTTAAGCATTCACTTCACCTCCTACATTCTATAATCCCCAATATATGATATTTTTAACCTTCTATTTTTTAAACAATCTAGTGCTATTCTATAATTGAAATTTTCATTGCTTCTTGAATAGAGTTAACACCGATGACCTCTATAGAATCTGGTATTTGTAGACCATCTAAATTTCGGGCTGGGATAATCACTCGTTTAAATCCTAATTTATTTGCCTCTTGGATACGTTGTTCAATTCGAGACACACGACGTATCTCACCAGTTAAGCCAACCTCTCCAATTAATACATCATAAGGTGAACATGCCTTACCTTTAAAGCTTGATGCTATACTAATCGCTACTGCTAAATCTATTGCTGGCTCATCTAGTTTAATACCCCCAGCAACTTTGACGTAAGCATCTTGATTTTGCATAAGTAATCCTACTCGTTTTTCTAATACAGCCATAAGCAGAGGTACTCGATTATGGTCAATACCAGTTGCCATTCGTCTAGCTTGGCCAAAGCTGGTCGGGGAAATTAACGACTGAATCTCAACAAGTACAGGTCTTGTCCCTTCCATTGATGCAACAACAGTAGATCCAGCTACACCTTGTGATCGCTCTTCTAAAAATATCTCTGATGGATTTAATACCTCATGAAGACCAGATTCCTTCATTTCAAAAATACCCATCTCATTTGTACTACCAAATCGGTTCTTTACACCGCGTAAAATTCGATAGCTATGATGTCTTTCACCTTCGAAGTAAAGCACTGTATCTACCATATGCTCAAGCATTCTAGGTCCTGCAATTGCGCCTTCCTTCGTAACGTGACCAACAATAAAAATAGGGATATGCTTTGTTTTCGCTATGCGCATTAGTTCACCCGTGCACTCTCGAACTTGTGAAACACTTCCAGGTGCACTTGTGACCTCATCTTTAAATACAGTTTGAATCGAGTCAATTACGACTAAAGAGGGATTTAGTTGATCAATTTGTGCTGAGATTATGCTCATGTTTGTTTCAGATAACACATATAACTGATCTGAACTAACATCAAGCCGGTCTGCTCGTAATTTTGTCTGTCGAACAGATTCCTCTCCAGAGATGTAGAGGACAGGATTACCTTTATTAGCTAATTGATTTGTAATCTGTAAAAGGAGCGTTGACTTTCCTATCCCTGGGTCACCACCGATTAAAACTAGTGAACCGGGAACGACACCTCCACCTAATACTCGATTTAACTCAGGCATATCAGTTTTCATTCTAGGCTCTTCTTTAGTTTCAATTGCTGTTATCTTTTCTGGCTTTTGGCCACTTTGTTGTCCTAACCCTCGATGCTTCGTTGATGTTTTAATGACCAATTCTTCTTCTAAAGTATTCCACTGTTGACAGGTAGGGCACTTTCCCATCCACTTAGGTGACTCATAGCCACATTCTCTACATACGAAGCTTGTCTTCTTTTTAGCCAAGGTCATCTCCCCTTTCCTCTATTATACGCTAAAATATAATGACAGATATTACATATTAGTTAATTCTTTGTGTAAAAATGGTGTAAACAAACTGATGCATCTGTATCACTTCGTTTTATCTATTATATGTAAAATAAAGCAGGAGGTAAAGTTTACCTCCCGCTTCCCTCAATTAAAGTAAATTTACTGCTTATTTAAAATAATAAATTTACCATTACTACTTAATCCAATCCGAATTGTTTCGTTCTTGTTGATCTCTCCTCTTAGCAATGCTTCAGATAAAAGATCTTCAATATTTTTTTGGATTGATCGACGTAATGGACGCGCTCCATACTCTGGATCAAAGCCTTCTTCTGCAATTTTTTCGATCGCTTTATTTGAGATTGTAAAGTCTAAGCCCTGTTTAACAAGACGATCTTGAAGTTGGCGAACCATTAATGTCACAATATCCTTCATATGACCACGCTCAAGCGCATGAAATACGATTGTTTCATCGATGCGGTTTAAGAACTCTGGTCTAAATGCTTTTTTCAGAGCATCTGTAACATTAGCTTTCATTTGCTTATGGTCTGTTTGGTGATCATCAATATTAAAGCCAACAAATTTATTTTTCTGCAATTCGCTTGCTCCAACATTTGATGTCATGATGAGAACTGTATTTCTAAAGTCAACGAGCCTTCCTTTTGAATCAGTTAATCGGCCATCTTCTAATACTTGTAACAGAATATTAAACACTTCTGGATGTGCTTTTTCAATCTCGTCAAGTAAGACAACAGAATATGGTTTACTACGGACTTTCTCAGTCAATTGGCCACCTTCTTCATACCCTACATATCCCGGAGGAGATCCAACTAAACGAGATGTCGTATGCTTTTCCATATATTCAGACATGTCAATACGAATCATTGCATCTTCATCACCAAACATTGCCTCAGCTAATGCACGCGCTAGTTCCGTTTTCCCAACTCCTGTTGGTCCTAAAAAGATAAATGAACCAATTGGACGCTTCGGATCTTTTAACCCAGCTCGAGCACGTCTAATAGCTTTAGAAACTGCTGTAACGGCTTCAGACTGGCCAATTACGCGACCATGTAAGATGGACTCTAAATTTAACAGACGATCCGCTTCATCTTTTGTTAACGAGTCTACTGGCACACCAGTCCAATTTGATACAACTGAAGCAATATCTTCAACAACAACTCTCGAATCTTCTTTCCCTTGCTTCTCTTGCCACTTTTCTTTTGTTAGTTCTAATTCTTTTTTCAGTTTTTGTTCTTGATCACGTAGTGCCGCTGCTTTTTCAAATTCTTGACTTTGAACAGCTGCATCCTTCTCTTTTCTAATTTCCGTTAGTTTGTTCTCTAACTCTTTTAAATTTGACGGAGCTGTATAAGAACGCAGGCGAACCCTTGATCCAGCTTCATCGATTAAATCAATCGCTTTATCTGGTAAAAAGCGATCCGTAATATAACGACTTGATAAATGAGCAGCTGCTTCAATTGCTTCATCTGTAATTGTAACTCTATGATGTGCTTCATATCGATCACGGAGTCCCTTGAGAATTTCAATTGACTCCTCTACAGTTGGCTCATCAACTCGAATCGGTTGAAACCTACGCTCTAATGCTGCATCTTTTTCAATATACTTTCGATACTCGTCAATCGTTGTTGCACCGATACACTGTAATTCTCCACGGGCTAACGAAGGTTTTAATATATTTGAAGCATCAATTGCACCTTCAGCACCACCTGCACCAATCAATGTATGCAACTCATCAATAAATAAAATAACATTTCCTGCTTGGCGAATTTCTTCCATAACCTTTTTCAAACGGTCCTCGAATTCACCACGGTATTTTGTCCCCGCTACTACCGTTCCCATATCGAGTGTCATAACACGCTTATCTCGTAATGTTTCAGGAACTTCATTATTTACTATTTGCTGGGCTAAGCCTTCTGCTACCGCTGTTTTTCCGACACCTGGCTCTCCAATTAATACAGGGTTGTTCTTAGTACGACGACTTAATACTTGAATGACGCGTTCAATTTCCTTCTCACGACCGATGACAGGGTCTACATTACCTTCTCTTGCCGTCTGAGTTAGATCACGCGCTAAAGAGTCTAGCGTTGGTGTACTTGCTGGGTTACTTTGGGTATGTCTTGCTTGACCTTTTCGGACAGATTCATTACTACCTAAAAGCTGTAATACTTGCTGTCTTGCCCTGTTTAGACTAACACCTAAATTGTTTAAAACTCTTGCTGCAATCCCTTCGCCCTCTCGAATTAATCCAAGTAAAATATGTTCTGTTCCAACATAGGTGTGACCTAACTTTCTTGCTTCATCCATAGATAATTCAATGACCTTTTTTGCGCGTGGCGTATAGTGGAGCGCTTGAGATGTTTGACTGCCTACGCCAATTAATGCTTCAACTTCTTCTTGGATTTTATCCTTTTCTAAGTTAAGCGCATGGAGTGCTTTAGCCGCAATCCCTTCTCCTTCTCGAATAAGACCAAGTAAAATATGCTCTGTCCCAATATTGTGGTGACCTAATCGGATCGCTTCTTCTTGTGATAATGCCAACACTTTTTGCGCTCTCTCTGTAAATCTTCCAAACATCATTCACTCATCTTCCTTCCCTACGATTCTTCTATATTTAAACGTTCCCGTATGATACTAGCTCGCTTAATATCACGTTTATCTGGTGTCAAAATTTCCTGAGCATATTGCTGTAAAAATCCTGGTTGTGTTAACACCATTAGTTCATTTATAACAGTTGTTGATAGCTCTTTAATATAGCCTAAATCTATTGCCAATCTTAAATCTGATAAGCATTTTGCTGCCTCTTTGGATTCTATGACCCGACTATACTTCAAGATACCATATGATCTAAAAATTCGGTCCTCTAAACGAACACCTTGCTGTTGAACTAACAACTGCCTAGCTTCTCTCTCATGGTTAATTAATTGTTTTACTACGCTATGGAGATCTTGAATAATGTCTTCCTCAGTTCTGCCTAATGTCACTTGGTTAGAAATTTGATAGACATTACCATGTGCTTTACTTCCTTCTCCATAGATCCCTCTCACCACTAAGCCAAGTTGATGGATAGCAGGGAGCATTTTTCTTACTTTACCCGTTAATGTTAATGCCGGTAAGTGCATCATCACAGATGCTCGAATACCAGTTCCAACGTTTGTCGGACAACTTGTTAGATAACCTCGATCTGGATCAAAAGCATAATCAATCTTTTCTTCTAACCAATCGTCAATTTTAAACGCTTCTTCTAATCCGCGTTCTAGCTGTAATCCTGGTAAGTATAATTGTAAGCGAATATGGTCTTCTTCGTTAATCATAATTGAAACTTGCTCGTTTTCAGATAGTAGTACACCACTTTCACTTTTTCGCTCAGCTAATAATGGGCTAATTAAATGCTTCTCCACAAGTACTTGTTTTTCTAACGGCTGTACATCTGCCATATCAAAATATTCAAGATTCTTATACGTTGTAAAAGAACGATAATTAAAATGTTCTTTTACCCAATTAGAAACGATTTGTAATTTTTCCTTATCTGCCATTAAAGGAAATGGTACATTTGAAAAATTTCTCGCTAATCGTATTCGAGTACTTAAAACGATATCATGATCTGGCCCTTGCTCTTGCATCCAAGGACTGATTGCTTGATCAATAAACGATTGTAATGACATTATCGATCATCTCCTTTTTGATCAGAAGATTCCCACTCTTTTTCTAGTTGTTTAATTTTATCTCGTAAATCAGCAGCTTCCTCAAACCTTTCCTCATTAACCAATACCTGCAGCTGCGTACGATAATCCTGAATTAACCGTTGATGTTGCAAATGTACATATTGCCTTTTAGGAATTTTACCATTATGAACTGTATTACCACCGTGGACCCTTTTAAAAACTGGATTTAAGTAATCTGAAAATGTCTGATAACATTTTGAACAACCGAACTTACCTGTTTTAGAGAATTGGTGATAGGTCATCTGACATTGTGGACATATCAATTGCTGTTCAACTCGCCCATGTGATTGTGTGTTTGGTGTTGGACTAGTATTAAAATTAAATAAGCCACTTAACAAATCATGGATTGTATATGAATCTTCATCTGCGTCAAAGTAACCCTTTTCTTTAGCACATTGTTGACATAGATGTGCTTCTGTTTTATGCCCATTTAAAAAGTTCGTTAAATGGACAGTTGCTTCTTGCTGTTGGCAGATTTCACATTTCAATTTAGGATCCTCCTTACACATATCAGTTTAATTGTGTTTTAGCGCTCTTAACATCGCAACTAATATTCGTGACCGCAATTCATCTCGAAGAGGTAAATTTAATGCTAAAACCTCTCTGTCAATCGCTCTAATCATTAAATTAGCCTCTCTAACTGAAATATATTCCTGCTCATATAAACGTTCGATAACAGCGATTGCCACACGTTGCTCAACAGTTGGTGTAACCAATTCAATGAGTTCATCAATTAAACGATTTTTGCTATTAACAACCATTCGTTGAATTCTTATATACCCGCCTCCACCACGCTTACTTTCAACGTGGTAGCCTTTCTCTGGAGTAAATCTTGTATTAATAACATAGTTGATCTGAGAAGGAACACAAGAAAATTGTTCAGCAATTTCACTACGTTTAATCTCAACTGTTTTATGTTTATTACGATCAATTATCTGCTTTAAATGCGCTTCAATCACATCAGAAATATTACGCATCTTTTCTCCTCCCGCTTGACTTTGACTATATTTGACTATAACTATATTTTATACTGCTTCTGAACGAGATGCAAATATTACACAACTTCCATATCTTTGACCTGTTTTACTTGATCTATACTTAATAACGCATGATAAAGATCATTGATCACTGTGTTTTTTCCGATTAAAACATCAAAGATAATAACTGTGTTTGCTTGATCCTTCTTTTCAAAGTTAATACTCCTAACTGTTACATCATACGTATTGAATTGAGAAAAAATTTGATTAATTTGTTCAACTTCCGTAACAGTTAACACTAGATTCTTTCTGTTTTCTTTTTTATTAATTAGTTTCTCAACATTATTAAGGAAAAATAAACTAAAAACTATAATTCCAGTTGTTAAAATTGCAATTTCTATCATACCAACACCGACAACTAAGCCTAATCCTGCAACAGCCCAAATTGATGCAGCAGTAGTTAAGCCTTTTACATTCACACCCGTTACAATGATTGTCCCTGCTCCTAGAAATCCAATACCACTAATAACATATGATGGGATTCTTGCTGGATCGAATCTAACAAAATCAGGAACTTCATCGAAATACTTTTGGAACCCGTATAGTGACAATAACATCATTAAACACGAACTTACACCAACTAATATATGCGTGCGAAATCCTGCTGAATGTCTGTTAATTTCTCTTTCAAAACCAATAATTCCAGATAACAACAGCGCCAACAGCAACCGCATACTCATAACAAAAAAATCAGAGTTAAAGATTTCACTCATCCTTATCATCATCCTCCAATCTGTTATCTAAACGACTAAAAATATTAATTTTAAGAAAAATAAATAGATCCCTTTTACGGAAATCTATTTATTATCTCAACTCATTTTCTTAACCAAGCTATAGCCATTGTACCATGACCTGTGTGGATACCTGCAACTGGTACTAACGGTTCAATCTTTATTGCTAAGTCTTTATACAATTTACTGAATTCCAGTTTCCATTGCTCCGCTACTTCTTTTGCACCGGCATGCATAATACCAATTTCCTGAACCGCACCACTTCTATATACGTCACCAACTTTATTAAATAAATGTTGTACGGCTTTCTTATGACTTCTAATTTTCTCTTCTACAATAACTTTACCGTTTTCAAACTGTAAAACTAAATTTATTTTTAGTAAATTTGCAAATACAGCTTGCGTTGTACTTACTCGACCACTACGTTTTAATTGATCTAAACTTTTCGGCAACAAATACATTTCTGCTTTATCTGGATAAGTTTTCAGTGTGGACACGATCTCTTCATAAGACTTTCCTTCTCGCTCCATCTTTAATCCCTGTTTAATCATCTTACCTAAAGCATATGATCCTATTTTCGAATCAATAACCTCTACTGGGAACTCCTCCATCTGCGCAGCACTCATTGAACTTTGGTAGGTTCCTGTCAGCTGACTAGAAGCATGAATAGCAATACCATAATCATATTCACTTTTTAACTTTTTATATAACTCTATAAATTCACCATAAGGAGGCTGACTTGTTTTTGCGCCCTCTCCATACTGTTCTAATAATTTATAAACATCATCTTTTGAAATATCAATATCTTCTCGATAAGATTTATGATCTATAATAACAATCATTGGCAAAACATAAATATTGTTAGCCTCTATAAACTCCTGAGATAAACCACACGTACTATCTGTAATCCAAGCAATTTTTTTCATAAATAGCCTCACTTTTTTTCATAATAAATTATATATTGCTAATAATTAACTATAACATAGATCACCACTATTATATAGTATATAGTTATTTACAGTTATATATCTTTCCAATATACCTTTTTTATAAACACTAAAAAACCTTCAAGATTATATATCTTGAAGGTTTTTCACTTGCTTAGCGACGTCCTACTCTCGCAGGGAAAACCCAACTACCATCGGCGCTGAAGAGCTTAACTTCTGTGTTCGGTATGGGAACAGGTGTGACCTCTTCGCTATTGTCACTAAACCTACAGGTTATATACCCTGAAAACTAGATAAGAAATGCACCTGACAAGTGTCATCAAATTCAATGCTGAACGGTTGGTTCAGCTTTTTAATTAATCTAGCTCAAGCTCCTAATAGCTAGCGTATAGTTAATCCATCCCTTTGCACAGAAATACACTGTGCGACGGTCTGTCTTATCTATCCGTACGCTATTGAACAGTCGCTTTCGCTTTTTGTTTTAGTTAAGTCCTCGATCGATTAGTATTCGTCAGCTTCACATGTCACCATGCTTCCACCTCGAACCTATCTACCTCATCGTCTCTGAGGGATCTTACTCTAAAAGATGGGAAGTCTCATCTTGAGGGAGGCTTCATGCTTAGATGCTTTCAGCACTTATCCTTTCCATACGTAGCTACCCAGCCATGCTCCTGGCGGAACAACTGGTGCACCAGCGGTATGTCCATCCCGGTCCTCTCGTACTAAGGACAGCTCCTCTCAAACTTCCAAACGCCCACGACGGATAGGGACCGAACTGTCTCACGACGTTCTGAACCCAGCTCGCGTACCGCTTTAATGGGCGAACAGCCCAACCCTTGGGACCGACTACAGCCCCAGGATGCGATGAGCCGACATCGAGGTGCCAAACCTCCCCGTCGATGTGGACTCTTGGGGGAGATAAGCCTGTTATCCCCGGGGTAGCTTTTATCCGTTGAGCGATGGCCCTTCCATGCGGAACCACCGGATCACTAAGCCCGACTTTCGTCCCTGCTCGACTTGTAGGTCTCGCAGTCAAGCTCCCTTCTGCCTTTACACTCTATGAATGATTTCCAACCATTCTGAGGGAACCTTTGGGCGCCTCCGTTACTCTTTAGGAGGCGACCGCCCCAGTCAAACTGCCTGCCTGACACTGTCTCCGAACCGGATAACGGTCCTGGGTTAGAAGGTCAACACCATCAGGGTGGTATCCCACCGGCGCCTCCACGTAAGCTAGCGCTCACGCTTCTTTGGCTCCCACCTATCCTGTACAAATGGCATCAACATTCAATATCAAGCTACAGTAAAGCTCCACGGGGTCTTTCCGTCCTGTCGCGGGTAATGCGCATTTTCACGCATAGTATAATTTCACCGGGTCTCTCGTTGAGACAGTGCCCAAGTCGTTGCACCTTTCGTGCGGGTCGGAACTTACCCGACAAGGAATTTCGCTACCTTAGGACCGTTATAGTTACGGCCGCCGTTCACTGGGGCTTCAGTTCAACGCTTCGTACCAAAGGTACTAACGCATTCCCTTAACCTTCCAGCACCGGGCAGGTGTCAGCCCCTATACTTCGCCTTGCGGCTTCGCAGAGACCTGTGTTTTTGCTAAACAGTCGCTTGGGCCTTTTCACTGCGGCTTCTTCTAAAAGAAGCACCCCTTCTCCCGAAGTTACGGGGTCATTTTGCCGAGTTCCTTAACGAGAGTTCTCCCGCTCACCTTAGAATTCTCATCTCGCCTACCTGTGTCGGTTTGCGGTACAGGCACCTGTGTCCTGGCTAGAGGCTTTTCTTGGCAGTGTGGAATCAGAAACTTCGGTACTATATTTCCCTCCCCATCACAGCTCATGATTAATATCAGACGGATTTGCCTATCTGACTCACTCACTGATTGGGCGTGCATTTCCATCAGCACGCTTTTCTTATCCTCCTGCGTCCCCCCTTCGCTCGTAACGGTCACGAGGTGGTACAGGAATATCAACCTGTCATCCATCGCCTACGCCCTTCGGCCTCGGCTTAGGTCCTGACTAACCCTGAGTGGACGAGCCTTCCTCAGGAAACCTTAGGCATTCGGTGAAGAAGATTCTCACTTCTTTTTCGCTACTCATACCGGCATTCTCACTTCTAAGCGCTCCACCAGTCCTCTCGGTCTGACTTCTCTGCACTTACAACGCTCTCCTACCATTGATCGAAGATCAATCCGTAGCTTCGGTGATACGTTTAGCCCCGGTACATTTTCGGCGCAGCGTCACTCGACCAGTGAGCTATTACGCACTCTTTAAATGGTGGCTGCTTCTAAGCCAACATCCTGGTTGTCTGTGCAACGCCACATCCTTTTCCACTTAACGTATACTTTGGGACCTTAGCTGACGGTCTGGGTTGTTTCCCTCTCGACTATGAACCTTATCACCCATAGTCTGACTCCCAAGTCTATATCTCTGGCATTCGGAGTTTGACTGAATTCGGTAACCCGATGAGGGCCCCTAGTTCAATCAGTGCTCTACCTCCAGGATACGTATCTTGAGGCTAGCCCTAAAGCTATTTCGGAGAGAACCAGCTATCTCCGTGTTCGATTGGCTTTTCACCCCTACCCACACCTCATCCCCGCATTTTTCAACATACGTGGGTTCGGGCCTCCAGTCAGTGTTACCTGACCTTCACCCTGGACATGGGTAGATCACACGGTTTCGGGTCTACGACCTTCTACTATATTCGCCCGTTTCAGACTCGCTTTCGCTGCGGCTTCACCTTTTCTGGTTTAACCTTGCAGAAAATCGTAACTCGCCGGTCCATTCTACAAAAGGTACGCCGTCACCCATTAACGGGCTCCGACTACTTGTAAGCACACGGTTTCAGGTACTATTTCACTCCCCTCCCGGGGTGCTTTTCACCTTTCCCTCACGGTACTGGTTCACTATCGGTCACTAGGGAGTATTTAGCCTTGGGAGATGGTCCTCCCGGATTCCAACGGAATTTCACGTGTTCCGTCGTACTCAGGATACACATCGGAGGTGATGATCTTTCCACTACAGGGCTGTTACCTTGTATCGCGGACCTTTCCAGATCGCTTCGTGTAAATCGTCACTTTGTAACTCCTAATGATGTGTCCTACAACCCCAGTAAGCAAGCTTACTGGTTTGGGCTAATTCCGTTTCGCTCGCCGCTACTCAGGAAATCGCTTTTGCTTTCTCTTCCTCTGGGTACTTAGATGTTTCAGTTCCCCAGGTCTGCCTCATTTAACCTATGGATTCAGTTAAATGTACTACTCCATTACGAGTAGTGGGTTCCCCCATTCGGAAATTCCCGGATCAATGCTTACGTACAGCTCCCCGAGACATATCGGTGTTTGTCCCGTCCTTCGTCGGCTCCTAGTGCCAAGGCATCCACCGTGCGCTCTTTCTTACTTAACTAAAGTTGAACTTTTTATTGCTTCACAGTAAAAAAGACTTTTGGTCTTACTTTGTTTAAAAGTTTGATTTGATGTCTTGTCATACAGCTCGTGTTCAATCCTCATCAATAAGGAATGTTCACTTACTGTTTATTCTTATCTAGTTTTCAAGGTACAATTCCACACGGATGTGGTGACTTCTGTGTTGTCACAAATGTTTTCGATGGGGCGAGTAATCGCAGTCCCACGGATGTGACGATTTTAACAGAAGATCCTTTGAGAGATTGATCTCTCAAAACTGAACCAAACAACTGAATTGTTAAGTCAGCCCGTAGGGCTGTTCCTAGATCAGTCTAGCTCCGACGCCTTATCGACTAGCAGATTTCGAATGCCTTCCTACGATAAGTCAATATCGATTCACTTACGTTCATCGTATTTCCTTTATCTCGTCAGGCCTTCTCCAATCTGTACGTCGATGAGCAAGGCGTCTCCACTTCCTGATTTTCCTTAGAAAGGAGGTGATCCAGCCGCACCTTCCGATACGGCTACCTTGTTACGACTTCACCCCAATCATTGGCCCCACCTTCGGCGGCTGGCTCGCTAAAAGCGTTACCTCACCGACTTCGGGTGTTGCTAACTCTCGTGGTGTGACGGGCGGTGTGTACAAGACCCGGGAACGTATTCACCGCGGCATTCTGATCCGCGATTACTAGCGATTCCGG
Source organism: Amphibacillus xylanus NBRC 15112 (assembly GCF_000307165.1). Taxonomy (NCBI): domain Bacteria; kingdom Bacillati; phylum Bacillota; class Bacilli; order Caryophanales; family Bacillaceae; genus Amphibacillus; species Amphibacillus xylanus. The sequence goes on along the minus strand of NC_018704.1, from coordinate 101,222 downwards.
CTTCATGTAGGCGAGTTGCAGCCTACAATCCGAACTGAAAATGGTTTTATGGGATTGGCTCCACCTCGCGGTTTCGCAGCCCTTTGTACCATCCATTGTAGCACGTGTGTAGCCCAGGTCATAAGGGGCATGATGATTTGACGTCATCCCAACCTTCCTCCGGTTTGTCACCGGCAGTCAACTTAGAGTGCCCAACTGAATGCTGGCAACTAAGTTCAAGGGTTGCGCTCGTTGCGGGACTTAACCCAACATCTCACGACACGAGCTGACGACAACCATGCACCACCTGTCACCGCTGTCCCCGAAGGGAAAGCTATGTCTCCATAGCGGTCAGCGGGATGTCAAGACCTGGTAAGGTTCTTCGCGTTGCTTCGAATTAAACCACATGCTCCACCGCTTGTGCGGGTCCCCGTCAATTCTTTTGAGTTTCAGCCTTGCGGCCGTACTCCCCAGGCGGAGTGCTTAATGCGTTAACGCCAGCACTAAGGGGCGGAAACCCCCTAACACCTAGCACTCATCGTTTACGGCGTGGACTACCAGGGTATCTAATCCTGTTCGCTACCCACGCTTTCGCGCCTCAGCGTCAGTTACAGACCAGAGAGTCGCCTTCGCCACTGGTGTTCCTCCACATCTCTACGCATTTCACCGCTACACGTGGAATTCCACTCTCCTCTTCTGTCCTCAAGTTCTCCAGTTTCCAATGACCGCTTGCGGTTGAGCCGCAAGATTTCACATCAGACTTAAAGAACCGCCTGCGCGCGCTTTACGCCCAATAATTCCGGACAACGCTTGCCCCCTACGTATTACCGCGGCTGCTGGCACGTAGTTAGCCGGGGCTTTCTCGTTAGGTACCGTCAAGGTACCACCCTATTCGAATGGTACGTGTTCTTCCCTAACAACAGAACTTTACGATCCGAAGACCTTCTTCGTTCACGCGGCGTTGCTCCGTCAGACTTTCGTCCATTGCGGAAGATTCCCTACTGCTGCCTCCCGTAGGAGTCTGGGCCGTGTCTCAGTCCCAGTGTGGCCGATCACCCTCTCAGGTCGGCTACGCATCGTTGCCTTGGTGAGCTTTTATCTCACCAACTAGCTAATGCGCCGCGGGCCCATCTATAAGTGATAGCTTGCGCCATCTTTTATCCTCTTGTCAGGAGACAAAAGGTTTTATCCGGTATTAGCTCACGTTTCCGTAAGTTATCCCAGTCTTATAGGCAGGTTGCCCACGTGTTACTCACCCATCCGCCGCTCGATCCATTAAACGTCACTCCGAAGAGATCTGTTTAATTTCACGCGCTCGACTTGCATGTATTAGGCACGCCGCCAGCGTTCATCCTGAGCCAAGATCAAACTCTCAATAAAATTGATAGAGTTACGATTAACTCAATTTTGAAGCACTAGCTTCTTCTTACTTGTTTTTCTTAACATCTTTCGTTGTTTGGATTCAGTTTTCAAAGAACAAAAATGGTGGAGCCTAGCGGGATCGAACCGCTGACCTCCTGCGTGCAAGGCAGGCGCTCTCCCAGCTGAGCTAAGGCCCCACAATTAAAAATTATTGTGTTAAATGGTCGGGAAGACAGGATTCGAACCTGCGACCCCTTGGTCCCAAACCAAGTGCTCTACCAAGCTGAGCTACTTCCCGTAAATGGCGCGCCCGAGAGGAGTCGAACCCCTAACCTCTTGATCCGTAGTCAAGCACTCTATCCAATTGAGCTACGGGCGCTTATGGTGCCGAGGACCGGAATCGAACCGGTACGGTAGTTACCTACCGCAGGATTTTAAGTCCTGTGCGTCTGCCAGTTCCGCCACCCCGGCAAGGATATGTTTTTAATCACCTGGCAAACTAAATGATTAAATCCTTGGAGCGGAAGACGGGATTCGAACCCGCGACCCCCACCTTGGCAAGGTGGTGTTCTACCACTGAACTACTTCCGCGTATATATTAAATTATTTTGGTGCGGGTGAAGGGATTTGAACCCCCACGTCGTAAGACACTAGATCCTAAGTCTAGCGCGTCTGCCAGTTCCGCCACACCCGCGTGTGGATGGTGAGCCATGAAGGATTCGAACCTTCGACCCTCTGATTAAAAGTCAGATGCTCTACCGACTGAGCTAATGGCTCATCTATAATGAGTTGTTAGAATGGTGCCGGCCAGAGGACTTGAACCCCCAACCTACTGATTACAAGTCAGTTGCTCTACCAATTGAGCTAGGCCGGCATATGGTGGAGGATGCAGGGCTCGAACCTGCGACCCCCTGCTTGTAAGGCAGGTGCTCTCCCAGCTGAGCTAATCCTCCGTATGCTTGGCGACGTCCTACTCTCGCAGGCAAAAACCAACTACCATCGGCGCTGAAGAGCTTAACTTCTGTGTTCGGTATGGGAACAGGTGTGACCTCTTCGCTATTGTCACCAGACATATTATTTTCAAGGACAAGATATATTATATTCACTTTTCCGAATAAAAGCAAGTGTTTTTTAAAAGTTTTTTTAAAAGTTTCTTCTTCTATTCACTTCGTGAAAATATATCCTGAAAACTAGATAAGAAATGCACCTGACAAGTGTCATCAAATTCAATGCTGAACAGTCGCTTTCGCTTTTTGTTTTAGTTAAGTCCTCGATCGATTAGTATTCGTCAGCTTCACATGTCACCATGCTTCCACCTCGAACCTATCTACCTCATCGTCTCTGAGGGATCTTACTCTAAAAGATGGGAAGTCTCATCTTGAGGGAGGCTTCATGCTTAGATGCTTTCAGCACTTATCCTTTCCATACGTAGCTACCCAGCCATGCTCCTGGCGGAACAACTGGTGCACCAGCGGTATGTCCATCCCGGTCCTCTCGTACTAAGGACAGCTCCTCTCAAACTTCCAAACGCCCACGACGGATAGGGACCGAACTGTCTCACGACGTTCTGAACCCAGCTCGCGTACCGCTTTAATGGGCGAACAGCCCAACCCTTGGGACCGACTACAGCCCCAGGATGCGATGAGCCGACATCGAGGTGCCAAACCTCCCCGTCGATGTGGACTCTTGGGGGAGATAAGCCTGTTATCCCCGGGGTAGCTTTTATCCGTTGAGCGATGGCCCTTCCATGCGGAACCACCGGATCACTAAGCCCGACTTTCGTCCCTGCTCGACTTGTAGGTCTCGCAGTCAAGCTCCCTTCTGCCTTTACACTCTATGAATGATTTCCAACCATTCTGAGGGAACCTTTGGGCGCCTCCGTTACTCTTTAGGAGGCGACCGCCCCAGTCAAACTGCCTGCCTGACACTGTCTCCGAACCGGATAACGGTCCTGGGTTAGAAGGTCAACACCATCAGGGTGGTATCCCACCGGCGCCTCCACGTAAGCTAGCGCTCACGCTTCTTTGGCTCCCACCTATCCTGTACAAATGGCATCAACATTCAATATCAAGCTACAGTAAAGCTCCACGGGGTCTTTCCGTCCTGTCGCGGGTAATGCGCATTTTCACGCATAGTATAATTTCACCGGGTCTCTCGTTGAGACAGTGCCCAAGTCGTTGCACCTTTCGTGCGGGTCGGAACTTACCCGACAAGGAATTTCGCTACCTTAGGACCGTTATAGTTACGGCCGCCGTTCACTGGGGCTTCAGTTCAACGCTTCGTACCAAAGGTACTAACGCATTCCCTTAACCTTCCAGCACCGGGCAGGTGTCAGCCCCTATACTTCGCCTTGCGGCTTCGCAGAGACCTGTGTTTTTGCTAAACAGTCGCTTGGGCCTTTTCACTGCGGCTTCTTCTAAAAGAAGCACCCCTTCTCCCGAAGTTACGGGGTCATTTTGCCGAGTTCCTTAACGAGAGTTCTCCCGCTCACCTTAGAATTCTCATCTCGCCTACCTGTGTCGGTTTGCGGTACAGGCACCTGTGTCCTGGCTAGAGGCTTTTCTTGGCAGTGTGGAATCAGAAACTTCGGTACTATATTTCCCTCCCCATCACAGCTCATGATTAATATCAGACGGATTTGCCTATCTGACTCACTCACTGATTGGGCGTGCATTTCCATCAGCACGCTTTTCTTATCCTCCTGCGTCCCCCCTTCGCTCGTAACGGTCACGAGGTGGTACAGGAATATCAACCTGTCATCCATCGCCTACGCCCTTCGGCCTCGGCTTAGGTCCTGACTAACCCTGAGTGGACGAGCCTTCCTCAGGAAACCTTAGGCATTCGGTGAAGAAGATTCTCACTTCTTTTTCGCTACTCATACCGGCATTCTCACTTCTAAGCGCTCCACCAGTCCTCTCGGTCTGACTTCTCTGCACTTACAACGCTCTCCTACCATTGATCGAAGATCAATCCGTAGCTTCGGTGATACGTTTAGCCCCGGTACATTTTCGGCGCAGCGTCACTCGACCAGTGAGCTATTACGCACTCTTTAAATGGTGGCTGCTTCTAAGCCAACATCCTGGTTGTCTGTGCAACGCCACATCCTTTTCCACTTAACGTATACTTTGGGACCTTAGCTGACGGTCTGGGTTGTTTCCCTCTCGACTATGAACCTTATCACCCATAGTCTGACTCCCAAGTCTATATCTCTGGCATTCGGAGTTTGACTGAATTCGGTAACCCGATGAGGGCCCCTAGTTCAATCAGTGCTCTACCTCCAGGATACGTATCTTGAGGCTAGCCCTAAAGCTATTTCGGAGAGAACCAGCTATCTCCGTGTTCGATTGGCTTTTCACCCCTACCCACACCTCATCCCCGCATTTTTCAACATACGTGGGTTCGGGCCTCCAGTCAGTGTTACCTGACCTTCACCCTGGACATGGGTAGATCACACGGTTTCGGGTCTACGACCTTCTACTATATTCGCCCGTTTCAGACTCGCTTTCGCTGCGGCTTCACCTTTTCTGGTTTAACCTTGCAGAAAATCGTAACTCGCCGGTCCATTCTACAAAAGGTACGCCGTCACCCATTAACGGGCTCCGACTACTTGTAAGCACACGGTTTCAGGTACTATTTCACTCCCCTCCCGGGGTGCTTTTCACCTTTCCCTCACGGTACTGGTTCACTATCGGTCACTAGGGAGTATTTAGCCTTGGGAGATGGTCCTCCCGGATTCCAACGGAATTTCACGTGTTCCGTCGTACTCAGGATACACATCGGAGGTGATGATCTTTCCACTACAGGGCTGTTACCTTGTATCGCGGACCTTTCCAGATCGCTTCGTGTAAATCGTCACTTTGTAACTCCTAATGATGTGTCCTACAACCCCAGTAAGCAAGCTTACTGGTTTGGGCTAATTCCGTTTCGCTCGCCGCTACTCAGGAAATCGCTTTTGCTTTCTCTTCCTCTGGGTACTTAGATGTTTCAGTTCCCCAGGTCTGCCTCATTTAACCTATGGATTCAGTTAAATGTACTACTCCATTACGAGTAGTGGGTTCCCCCATTCGGAAATTCCCGGATCAATGCTTACGTACAGCTCCCCGAGACATATCGGTGTTTGTCCCGTCCTTCGTCGGCTCCTAGTGCCAAGGCATCCACCGTGCGCTCTTTCTTACTTAACTAAAGTTGAACTTTTTATTGCTTCACAGTAAAAAAGACTTTTGGTCTTACTTTGTTTAAAAGTTTGATTTGATGTCTTGTCATACAGCTCGTGTTCAATCCTCATCAATAAGGAATGTTCACTTACTGTTTATTCTTATCTAGTTTTCAAGGTACAATTTTTTAGAGAGTTTTTGATCTCTCAAAACTGAACCAAACAACTGAATTGTTAAGTCAGCCCATAGGGCTGTTCCTATGATGTCCAGCTTAGTCATCCAACGACTAGTAAACTTCCTTCACCTCCGTACGATAAGTCAACATCAACTCACTTGCGTTCGTTGTGTTTCCTTTATCTCCTTCGGTTCAGTCCAGTTTATACGTCGTTAAACAGATGCCTTCGCCTTTCATTATCCTTAGAAAGGAGGTGATCCAGCCGCACCTTCCGATACGGCTACCTTGTTACGACTTCACCCCAATCATTGGCCCCACCTTCGGCGGCTGGCTCGCTAAAAGCGTTACCTCACCGACTTCGGGTGTTGCTAACTCTCGTGGTGTGACGGGCGGTGTGTACAAGACCCGGGAACGTATTCACCGCGGCATTCTGATCCGCGATTACTAGCGATTCCGGCTTCATGTAGGCGAGTTGCAGCCTACAATCCGAACTGAAAATGGTTTTATGGGATTGGCTCCACCTCGCGGTTTCGCAGCCCTTTGTACCATCCATTGTAGCACGTGTGTAGCCCAGGTCATAAGGGGCATGATGATTTGACGTCATCCCAACCTTCCTCCGGTTTGTCACCGGCAGTCAACTTAGAGTGCCCAACTGAATGCTGGCAACTAAGTTCAAGGGTTGCGCTCGTTGCGGGACTTAACCCAACATCTCACGACACGAGCTGACGACAACCATGCACCACCTGTCACCGCTGTCCCCGAAGGGAAAGCTATGTCTCCATAGCGGTCAGCGGGATGTCAAGACCTGGTAAGGTTCTTCGCGTTGCTTCGAATTAAACCACATGCTCCACCGCTTGTGCGGGTCCCCGTCAATTCTTTTGAGTTTCAGCCTTGCGGCCGTACTCCCCAGGCGGAGTGCTTAATGCGTTAACGCCAGCACTAAGGGGCGGAAACCCCCTAACACCTAGCACTCATCGTTTACGGCGTGGACTACCAGGGTATCTAATCCTGTTCGCTACCCACGCTTTCGCGCCTCAGCGTCAGTTACAGACCAGAGAGTCGCCTTCGCCACTGGTGTTCCTCCACATCTCTACGCATTTCACCGCTACACGTGGAATTCCACTCTCCTCTTCTGTCCTCAAGTTCTCCAGTTTCCAATGACCGCTTGCGGTTGAGCCGCAAGATTTCACATCAGACTTAAAGAACCGCCTGCGCGCGCTTTACGCCCAATAATTCCGGACAACGCTTGCCCCCTACGTATTACCGCGGCTGCTGGCACGTAGTTAGCCGGGGCTTTCTCGTTAGGTACCGTCAAGGTACCACCCTATTCGAATGGTACGTGTTCTTCCCTAACAACAGAACTTTACGATCCGAAGACCTTCTTCGTTCACGCGGCGTTGCTCCGTCAGACTTTCGTCCATTGCGGAAGATTCCCTACTGCTGCCTCCCGTAGGAGTCTGGGCCGTGTCTCAGTCCCAGTGTGGCCGATCACCCTCTCAGGTCGGCTACGCATCGTTGCCTTGGTGAGCTTTTATCTCACCAACTAGCTAATGCGCCGCGGGCCCATCTATAAGTGATAGCTTGCGCCATCTTTTATCCTCTTGTCAGGAGACAAAAGGTTTTATCCGGTATTAGCTCACGTTTCCGTAAGTTATCCCAGTCTTATAGGCAGGTTGCCCACGTGTTACTCACCCATCCGCCGCTCGATCCATTAAACGTCACTCCGAAGAGATCTGTTTAATTTCACGCGCTCGACTTGCATGTATTAGGCACGCCGCCAGCGTTCATCCTGAGCCAAGATCAAACTCTCAATAAAATTGATAGAGTTACGATTAACTCAATTTTGAAGCACTAGCTTCTTCTTACTTATTTTTTCTTAACATCTTTCGTTGTTTGGATTCAGTTTTCAAAGATCAATTGTTACTGCCTTCGTTTGCGACAGCTTTTATATTATATACTGACTGCCGTTCAAATGTCAACAACTTTTTTAAAAAACTTTTTTAATTTTTGCTGACCAATTTTGGCGACTTGATTAATATAACACGATAATTTCACTTCGTCAACACTTTTTTAAAAATAAAATAAGTTCCTATTTGTAATTAGATTTATGAGTGTAGCGCCATGGCCTCTTTCATTATCTTCCCCTTACAATAGGAACTTATTACTCAAATTTCAAATTTACTAAAATAATTATATATTTATAGAAGAACTTATCTTATTTACTTTTCATTTGTGGGAAAAGTAATACATCACGTATAGATGGTGAGTTCGTTAATAACATTACTAAGCGGTCAATACCTATACCTAATCCACCTGTTGGTGGCATACCATATTCAAGTGCTTCTAAGAAGTCCTCATCCATTTCATGTGCTTCGTCGTTTCCTTGCTCTCTTTCTTTAACTTGCGCTTCGAATCTCTGTCTTTGATCAATTGGGTCGTTTAATTCAGAGAACGCATTCGCATGTTCACGACGAACAATAAACAATTCGAAACGATCAGTGAAACGTTCATCCTCTTTATTCTTTTTAGCTAAAGGTGATATTTCAACAGGGTGTCCATATACAAATGTTGGTTGCACCAAATGTTCTTCAACTTTTTGCTCGAAGAATTCATTGACAATGTGTCCGAATGTCATCATTTCATTAATTTCTACATTATGTTTTTTCGCTAGAGCTCTTGCTTCATCATCTGTCATCTTCGGCCAGAAATCTACGCCGGTAAATTCTTTTATAATATCAACCATGTGGACTCTCTTCCAACCTGGTTTTAATTCAATCATATCATCTCCGTACTGAACTGTAGTAGAGCCTGTTACTTCCTCTGCAATATGAGCGACCATATTTTCAACTAAACTCATGATATCTTCATAATCGGCATATGCTTGGTAAAGTTCAATCATTGTAAATTCAGGATTGTGTCTCGTTGATACACCTTCATTTCTAAAGACTCGCCCAATCTCATAAACACGTTCCATTCCACCAACAACTAAACGCTTCAAGTGTAACTCGATCGCTATACGCATATAAAGATCAATATCAAGTGTATTGTGATGTGTGATAAACGGTCTAGCAGATGCTCCACCCGGGATATTGTGCATCATCGGTGTTTCTACTTCTAAGAAACCAGCATTATCTAGGTAACGGCGCATTGATTGAATAATCTTGCTTCGCATAATAAAAGTTTCCTTGCTGTCGTGATTTGTAATTAAATCAAGGTATCTTTGACGATAGCGTTGCTCTACATCTTTTAATCCGTGGAATTTTTCAGGCAACGGTCGTAAGGATTTTGTCAACATAGTGAAAGAAGTTACTTTCACTGATAATTCTCCTACGTTCGTTTTGAACAATTCACCTGATACACCAATTATATCTCCTAAGTCCGCTGTATTAAATAGCTCATAAGCGTCTTCCCCGATTTCATCTTTACGAACATATATTTGAATCTGTCCACTAAAATCTTGGATATGAGAGAAACCTACTTTTCCTTTTCCACGTTTAGTCATAATCCGTCCAGCGATTGTAACGTTTACCGCCTTCTCTTCAAGTTCCTCTTTTGACAGCTCGTTATATTGTTCTACTAGCTCATTTGCCATATGGGTACGTTCAAATTTATCTCCAAAAGGATCGATCCCTTTAGCGAGCATATCATTCATTTTATTTCTTCTAACCCGCATATGCTCATTTAATTCTTCTGACATAATTTCTTCACTCCGATTCTAGATTATCTTCTTATATAATATTGTTCATTAGTTTACCATAGCATACCATCATTATCTAACCTTTTTAACTAATTAAAATATGGCTAATTTTACTAATTGCGTTAACAAGGGATCGTCAATTATGGTTTTCATTTTTCATGAGGTGGTTCAAGTTCCACAAGAGGTACACCAAGAGTCTCAACTGTTCTTTCTAAAAATTCCTTAGTTGGTTTTCGCTTTCCACGTTCAATTTCCCCAACAATAGATAATGAAACGCCTATTGCATCTGAGAATTCAACCTGAGTATAGCCTTTTAACTTTCGGTAAGCTTTGATCCGTCTTCCCCATCTTTCTTGATCCATTTAACGACACCTCTTTTTTCTTCATTTGTGATTAGTGATAATTGCTCGGTTACAGTTTTATTAATTGTAGGAATCACCAAATTCGGATTCACTTCAACTAATGGAACTAATACAAATGCTCTAACGTGCATACGAGGATGAGGTATAACTAATTGATTCATCATTATATTTTCTTGATTATATAGCAAAATGTCAAGGTCAATTGTCCGTGGTCCCCATCTTACTTCACGTTTTCTTCCTAATTTCCGTTCGATCATCTGGCATTCTTCTAACAATTCAACGGCTGAACAGTTCGTTTCGATCTCAATCACTTGATTCAAAAACTTTTCTTGATCCTCAAATCCTACTGGATCAGTCTCATAAATACTCGATAATTTAACAATAGAAGTCTGTTTAATTTGCTCAATTTCATTAATAGCTTGTTCTAAAAATTCATTTCGCGGATTAATATTCGATCCTAATGCAATATAAGCCTTATTCATAGTCTGTTTTCTCCCGGTAAATTTCAACAGCAACTGACTGATAATGTCCTGCGATTGGCGGATTAGGTTTAATCACTTTAACTTTACATGCACAGAGTTTGTCATATTGCGTAATAAGCTCAGAGGCAATTTTTTCAGCTAGAGCCTCAATTAACGCAACCGGCTTTCCTTCTACAATCTCTTTCACCTTTTGATAAACTTCACCATAATGAATTGAGTCAGTTACTTGGTCAGACACTCCTGCTTTTTTTAAATCTAAAAGTAATTCTAGATCAACCATAAAAGTTTGCCCCAACTCATTTTCTTCTTTTAGAACACCATGATAACCATAGAATGCTAATTGATTCAAATATATTTTATCCAATTACTTGTCACCCTTCCCAACCAGCGCATCTGTCATTTTAGCAATACGCGCATTCATCAAGACATTATGTACACGGACAATATCGGCACCTTTCGTAATGCCGTATCCTGTTATCGCACCAGTTCCTTCATCTCTCTCACCTATCGGCAGGTCTAACACGTGACCAATGACTCTCTTTCTAGACACACCCAATAGTAATGGGTAGCCCATTGCTTTAAAGCGATCCAAATGACGTATTACTTCCAGGTTCTCATCCATACTTTTAGCAAAACCAACGCCTGGATCCAAAATAATTTGATTGTCTTTAACGCCATTTGCTTTTGCAATCGCGATACTTTCTCGGAGATCGCGTTCCATATCAGCGATTAAGTCGTTATAGATCGCTTCCTCTCGATTATGCATTAATATAATTGGCACATTATATTCTGCTGCTACTTTAGCTATATCGGGATCATACTTCGCTCCCCAAATATCGTTAATAATTGAAGCGCCTGCCTCAATGGCAGCCTTTGCAGTTTCAGCTTTAAATGTATCAATAGATATCGGAGTAGATAACGTTCGGTTAATTGCTTCAATAGCAGGAACAACTCTATTTATTTCATCCGCTATACTCACTGGTGTATAGCCTGGCCTTGTCGACTCTCCCCCAATATCAATAATATCAGCACCATCAGCTACCATTTTTTTCGCCTGTTCAACTGCTCGATTCACATGATTATATTTACCACCATCAGAGAATGAATCAGGTGTTACATTTAAAATTCCCATAATCATCGTTTTATCTTTAAAGTTTAAAAGTCCATTTTTCGTTACAATTGATTGGTTCAAATTTATTCACCCTTATGTTTTTATTTCATTTTAACACCATTTATCGGCAATTAGCAGCTTTTTTAGACGGTTTTATATTAATATCTTCTCACTATATCATAACATTATTTTACATAAAAAAAGCAACTCCCGAAAGAAAATTGAGAGTTGCTTCAAAAACATTAATCTTCAAATTGATAAAGTGGAGTAGATAAATAGCGCTCCCCATTACTTGGTATAATCGCTAGAACTTTCTTTCCTTTACCAAGTGACTTTGCAACCTGTTTAGCCGCATATAATGCAGCCCCTGAAGAGACTCCACCTAATAACCCTTCAAGTCTAGCCACTTCACGTGATGTTTCATATGCTTGATCATTTGTTACTGTAATAATTTCATCATAAATATCTGTGTCTAATACTTTAGGAATAAAACCAGCACCAATTCCTTGAATCTTATGAGAGCCAGGTTCTTTTCCTGATAATACTGCTGAGTCTGTCGGCTCAACTGCATATAATTTAATATCCTTATACTTTTCCTTCAATACTTTTCCAGCACCAGTAATTGTACCACCCGTTCCAATACCAGCAACAAAAGCATCCAGTTGATCACCCATTTGCTCAACAATTTCTTTTCCTGTTGTTCTTTCGTGAACAAGTGGGTTGGCAAAGTTTTCGAACTGTTGAGGCATAAAGTAGCCTTTCTCTTCACTTAATTCTTTCGCCTTTTTAATAGCTGCATTCATTCCACCTGATCCTGGTGTTAAAATGAGCTCTGCGCCATAAGCACGTAATAAATTTCTTCGTTCTAAACTCATAGTATCCGGCATAACTAAAATTGCACGATACCCTTTTATAGCAGCGACCATGGCAATTCCTATTCCGGTGTTTCCACTTGTTGGTTCAATAATTGTTGAATTCTCATTTAAATATCCTGCTTCTTCAGCTGCTTCGATCATCGCTAATGCAATACGGTCTTTAACTGAGCTGCCTGGATTCATATACTCAAGCTTTGCATAAACTTCTGCGTCTTCGGATCCTGTCAAACGATTTAGCTTCACAATCGGTGTATTACCAATTAATTCTGCAATTGAATTTGCAATTTTCATTAAACACCCTCCTAATTCCGAGTAAACTTATTAGTTTAATAATACATTATGCGGATTTATTTGTCAATATATCCAATCAATATTAAATTCATCCCAAAAATCTTTAATTGATGGTGTTGTTTCTAATTCCTCAATTGCGATTTTAACGCGTATATAATCTTTTAAATCATTAAATCCTAATTCTATTGTTGGCAAATCCCTATGTAAGTATAAGATGACATAACCTTGACTGCTTAAAAACGGTTCACTAAACTGATACTCCTCTATATCCCTTGTTTTTTCAAAATAATTCACCGGTAAAAAGCTACTCTCTTTTGTAAAGAAACCGAGATAACCACCAGCCGACCTTGAATCTTCATCAATACTGTACTCATAAGCTAATGCCTTAAAATCTGCTCCTTCTTCTAACTCTTGATAGACGCGATTAGCGGTTTCAAGATTTTCTACAACGATATGTGATAATTCAACCCTATGCGAGAATTGATACTGAGATTGATACTTATCATAATAAGAGCGCAACTTATCTTCTGAAATAGTCACATCTTTTGCAAATAGCATATCTGTAAGTAAGCGATGCTCGATGTTTTCACGCCATTCTGCCTCAATTTTTTCTACTTTATTTTCTGGTAATTGGCCAACCAATGTGGCTAAGAAAGAGACCTCCAGATCGATTATCTTTGGATCAACAGATAGGTTTTGTTGATTGGCCAACTCTTTAACAACATATCGATCAATCATTTCAGCCAAGGCCTCTTCGCCGTAATTTGTTTCTAAATAGGCTACCCAATCGTCATAGTAAATATCTTGATCATCTATACTTGCCACTGGTTGTTTCACATCAATCTCGTCAACCGGTTCTGTTCCTTCAGTTAAGTCTTCTTTATCATTTTTCATGAATACAACTGTTAAAATATTTGTTACGACTAAAATAACAATAATCCCCATTAATAACTTGCGCATTTTTAGTTCTCCTTAGATTGTTTAAGTTCTATCAGCTCTTCTTTCGTTAACACATATTTTTCATTACAGAAGTGGCATGTCGCTTCTGCGCCTTGATCCACTTCAATCATTTGATTCAGCTCTTCCTCATCAATGCTCGCAATTGCATTCTTAATCCTATCGATAGAACATGTACAACGGAAGTGAATTGGCATTTTGTCTAAGACCTTTACTTCTTCCTTACCAAAAATCTCTTCTAAAATATCCTCTGGGCTTTTTCCAGACTCAATAAGTTTAGAAATAGCTGGTATTGATTTAATTCGTTGTTCAATATAGTCAACCGTTTCATCAGGAGTACCTGGCAAGACTTGAATAATAAATCCACCTGCTGCTAATACAGACTGATCAGGATTGACCAAGACGCCTGCACCTACAGCGGTTGGAATTTGTTCAGAGCTTGCAAAATAATAAGTAAAATCTTCACTAATTTCTCCAGATACAATTGGTACTTGTCCAGTAAAATGTTCTTTCAAACCAAGGTCTTTAACAACACTTATATAACCACTCGTCCCGACAGCACGAGCAACATCTAATTTACCTTTTTCATTTAAATCAAAATCAACATGTGGATTAGTAATATATGCCCTTGCTTCACCCTTAGCATTCGCATCAGCCACGATCGGCCCAGTTGGACCGTCACCTTCAATTTTGACAGTTAACTTATCTTCGCCCTTCAACATTGTACCCATCATGGCGGTAATTGTAATCGTTCTACCTAACGCGGCAGTTGCCGTTGCCCAAGTATCTTGTCGCCTTCTTGCTTCTTCAGCTAATTCTGTTGATTGAATCGCATATGCACGAACAGTGCCGTTACACGATGTTGCTTTAATTAAGTAATCTTTCAAGTCCAAAACTCCTTTTTACTTTACAATTTTATATATTTCCGCTAATCCTTTTAATGTAAGCGACATATCAATTACATCGATTTCATTTGACTGTTGACCGATAAGTTCAGCCAATCCACCAGTTGCAATGACTTTAGGGTTTTGCTTACACTCAGCTTTAATTTTTCGAATGACTGAATCGACTTGGCCTACATAGCCATAATATACTCCGGATTGGATCGCCTCAATCGTAGAAGTACCAATGACTTTTTCCGTCTGTTCAATTTCTACGCGTGGCAATTTAGCTGCTCGATCATATAGCGCATCAACGGATATCTTTATTCCAGGCACTATTGCGCCACCTACGTATGAAGCTGTTTCATCTATATAACAGAAAGTCGTTGCAGTTCCGAAGTCAATAATAATCAACGGTGTGCCATATTCCTTTATCGCACCAACAGCGTTTACAATGCGGTCAGCACCAAGCTCTTTAGGATTTGGATAGGTCATCTTTAAATACTTTTCAATTGGATACTGTCCCACGATGATTGGCTCTACATGAAAATATCTTCTTGCCATATTTTCTAGAGCATACATTATCGGTGGTACTACAGATGAAATAATTATATCGTTAACATCGTTTAACTTTACCCCTTGATATTTAAATAAAGATCTAATCAGCATTGCATACTCATCTTCTGTTTTTTCACGATCAGTTTGAATTCTCCATTTATGAATTAATTGATCATCTTCAAATAGACCAAGTACTGTATTGGTATTCCCTACGTCCAAAACTAATAACATAACTTCACCACTCTTAATTTATTATCTTACCGTAATAATTTCATTTTACTTAATTTTTTATCATTCGCAAAACAATCAGTTCCATTTAATTAGTTGTAACTTAAAATTTGAAAATTACATGTCTATATTATACGTCAAATCTACATTTTCAAACGAAAAACCAGGTTACACCCTATTTCACGGTTTAACCTGGCTTATCATTAATTAGTTGTTTTTGTTATCGTCTGATAAATCAGCTTGATTTTCGTCTGGTTCACTTTGTTCTTGTTCTTGAACCGTAGGCGATTCAACTTCTGCTTCTTCTTTTGCTTGAATCGTTACTTTCACATCTGCTAATTCTTGTTCGCTAACAGGTGTTACTTGTTCCGTTTTAGCATTAGTTTCATCATCTGGCAATTTGCCTGTTTCAAATAGAGATTTAATTTGAGCCTCGTTCAACGTTTCAACCTCTAATAACGTTTGAGCTATAAGCTCTAATTTATCTTTATTTTCAGTTAGGATTTGTCTTGCCTTTTCATAACAAGCATTAATCATTCTTTGCATTTCTTTATCGATTTCATATGCAATCGCATCACTATAGCCTACTTCGCTTTGCATATCGCGGCCTAAGAACACTTGGTCACCACTGCCGTTAAACTGTAATGGACCAATCTTCTCACTCATACCATACTCAGTAACCATTTTACGTACAATACTTGTTGCGCGTTGGAAATCGTTATGTGCACCTGTGCTCACTTCACCAAAAATTATTTCTTCGGCTACTCGACCACCTAGTAAACCTGTAACTTTATCAAGAAGCTCTGGCTTTGTCATAAAATAGCGATCTTCTCGAGGAAGCATGACAGCATAACCACCCGCTTGCCCACGAGGGACAATTGTTACCTTATGAACCAAGTCAGCTTCATCTAAAACTAAACCAATAATTGTATGACCACTTTCGTGATATGCAACAATATTTCGTTCTTTTTGCGAAATGACTCGACTCTTCTTCGCAGGACCTGCAATAACGCGATCTGTTGCCTCGTCAATATCTTCTAGTTCAATTTGCTTCTTATCAGTTCTTGCCGCAACTAATGCTGCTTCATTTAATAAGTTCTCTAAATCAGCACCTGAGAAACCAGGCGTACGCATCGCAATTGTTTTTAAATCAATTTCTGGCGATAACGGCTTATTACGAGCATGAACTCTTAGAATAGCCTCTCGTCCTTTTAGATCAGGGCGATCAACCCTAATTTGTCGATCAAATCGACCTGGACGTAATAATGCGGGGTCTAAAATATCTGGCCTGTTAGTTGCTGCAAGGATAATAATCCCTTCATTATCACCAAAACCGTCCATTTCAACAAGCAACTGGTTTAAAGTTTGTTCTCGTTCATCATGACCTCCACCTACTCCAGCTCCACGCTGGCGACCAACGGCGTCAATCTCATCAATAAATATAATACATGGGGCATTCTTTTTAGCATTTTCGAATAAATCTCGAACACGTGAAGCACCCACACCTACAAACATTTCAACAAAGTCTGAACCACTAATTGAGAAGAATGGTACTCCAGCTTCTCCAGCTACTGCTCTGGCAAGTAAAGTTTTACCCGTTCCCGGAGGACCGACTAACAGCATCCCTTTAGGAATTTTTGCACCAATGGCAGTAAATTTCCGTGGATCTTTTAAGAAGTCAACAACTTCAACAAGCTCTTGCTTTTCTTCATCTGCACCAGCAACATCTTCAAAGCGAACTTTTTTCTTATCTTCTCGATACATTTTAGCTCTACTCTTACCAAAGTTCATTACCTTGTTGCCGCCGCCCTGCGAATTATTCATTAAGAAGACAAAGATGACAATCACAATAATGAATGGTGCTAAAGTGAGTAAGAAGCTCACCCACGGACTTGGTTGCTCTTCTTCTTTAATTTCAAGAACACCGAGATTTGAACCTTGCACCGTTATACTCGCTACAATGTCCGGATTATCAGGAACATTAGTAATAAATTCAGTTTTATCCTTATCATTAAGGACACCCGTCACTCGCATAACACCGTTTGACGGACGCATTTCCATACTTTCAATTTCTTCATTGCTCAATACTTCAACAAATTCATTAAATTTTAATTCTTTTGTTCTATTGACTTGCCCTGTTATTAACTGCATAGCAGAAATAATGACAAGAAAAATAACAAAATAAAAAATTAAATTTCGCGTTAAACGCTTCATTACTTTCCTCCTCCCAAAACGAGAAAACTACAGTACATCGTACCATAGAAAAAACAGTCCTGACAAATATATTGCCACTATTATTTCTATAATCACGTGCATTTATGCTACTCTCATTGGTATTTCAATAATCATCATTTACAATTTCTAAATTAACGTTAAATACTTCAACTTACTTTAGTCATTCTATGCAAAGTGCAATCAGATTTATTCTGCACCATATACATGTGGTTTTAACACACCAATATAAGGGAGGTTACGGTATTTCTCTTGATAATCTAAACCATATCCAACAACAAATTCATTAGGTACTTTAAAACCAACCACGTCTGCTTTTATATCAACCGTTCTGCCCGCAGGTTTATCTAGTAAAGTAACAATTTTAATCGAACGTGCCTTGCGGTATTTGAACAGATCAACTAAATAGCTAAGTGTCAGACCTGAATCAATAATATCTTCAATGATCAACAAATCTCGACCTTCAACTTTAGTATTTAGATCTTTTTCAATTTTCACTTCTCCAGATGAAGTTGTGCCACCGCCGTAACTAGAGACATCCATAAAATCCATTTCAAGATACGTATCCATATGTCGAAGAATGTCTGACATAAATGGTAATGCACCTTTTAAAACGCCAATGGCTAACGGGAATCTATCTTTATATTCTTCCGCTAGTTGTTTCCCTAATTCCCGACATTTCTCTTGAATTTCTTCTTCTGTTACAAGTATTTTTTCAATATCATTGTGCATAAAAGCCCTCCTAAAAATCGATGTTCTCTCGATGTGTTATCTTCAAATATTGTGTTGCCTCTACTTGCATATAGCGATCACTTTTTTCAAGACCAACGACCCAAAGAATATGATTATCCCCCGTTATTAAAATTGGCCATTGTTCTCGCTTAGCTAAAGGTATTTTTTCATCTATAAAGATTCTGCTAACTTTTTTCCTACCGTTAAGGTGAACTAAGTAAATTCGATCTCCTGGTAGACGAGACCGAACGGACAAATCAGGTAATTGACCGTTAATAATCGGAATGTAAAAAATAGATCGGGTATCTTCTGTTGATTCAATCGTATCAACTACTTCTGTAATTAATTCATCATGATTTGGTAATGCCATTTTTCCTGGAATTATCAATGGAATGTGATAGTTCTTTTTCGTATCCTCTTTAAATTGAAAGGTTACGAATTGATATGACTTAATCATTTCTAATTGTAGTGGCAAATCAATAGATAGACTGGCTTGATGATGATTAATTAAGTCAAAGAATTGATTTTCGTGTCTATAATTTAACCGATCTGGTAGCTCTTCATATAGATATTCTAATATTAGATGAAACAACCTTCTTTGTAAAGCACGAGGGTGTTTTATTAAGTCATTAATTCGAACGGTTACCTTTTTGGGGTTACGCGAAAAAGTTAACAGTTCTTGACTTAATTTTTTTGCTTGAATATTTAAATATTGACTATCTTCTGCTATTTTATCAGTCATATGCAAAATTGTTTCAGTTAAATTTGGATTCTTTTGTTTTAATAGTGGTAAGACGTGTAGGCGAAAGTAATTTCTCGTATAGGTATCTTGTTCATTCGATTGATCACGCCTTGGTATGATCCCCTGTTGTTCACAGTATTGCTCAATCGTCTCTTTAGTGATTGACAAAAATGGCCGAATCAAAACTCCTGTAGAAAAATCGCGTTTGTTTTTTATCCCTTGTAAAGAATCAAGATGTGTCCCTCTAGTTAATCGCATAAAGACAGTTTCTACCTGGTCGTCTGCATGATGGGCTAAAGCTAAATAATCAGCTTGATAACTTTTCATCAGCTGATTAAACGCTTGATATCTTAAAATCCTCGAAGCTTCTTGAGTACCTAATTTATGAGCTTTTTGATACTCTTTGACGTTTATTTGCTTCGTTTCAAATTGGATTTGATTTTGTAAACAGTAATTCCTAACGTACTCTACATCTTGAAGCGACGCTTCTCCTCTTAACCCATGCTCTACCGTAACGGCAATTAAGTCCAAATTAAATAAACTTCGTTTTGTTAACAAATAATGAAGTAAGGCCATTGAATCAGGTCCGCCTGAAACACCAATCATAATCTTTGAATTGGGCTTAATTAGCTGATGTTTTTCAATATAGCGATCAACTTCTGTCACTAGCATATTAATACCTTCTTTAAATTTGATATATTCTGCTAACTATCGTATCAAAAAAAATCATGATTTTAAAGCAATGCATGACTAAAATTAACTGTTAATTGCTATCTATTAAATACAGAGTAACAGCTAGAATAAATAACTAATTAAACCCGTTATCAAACTAATCATAGATAAGATTACAATTTCAATCCAACTGACCTGATTATCATAGTTTGCAAGTGATTGATTAGGTTGCCTTCTTTGCATTCTTCTTAAATGGTATTTTTCTAAATCCCGCTTCATCTCGAAACAACTTTTATACTTCCCTAATAGAGCTCGTTCTAAAAACAACTGATAATTTGCTAAAGACTTAGACTGCTTTAGTTTATTTAACAGTTGTCGCCTAGGTTGATCAGTTTTTTTGAATTGATTAGGATACACACAATGTATTGCTACCATCGCTAAAGAAAACAAATCATATTTTGGTTCTGCCTTTCGATCACCAAATTTCCAATATCCTCTATCATAAAAGTCAGTATATTCTTTAACTGATCGACCAAATGATGTGACACCACCTACATCAATAAAGCGAAGTCGGATTGGACTTTTCGTTACAATTAAGTTGTCTATCTTTAAATCCCCTAAGACAAACCCTAATTGATGAAGTTTCTCTAATTCTGATAACAACTGACAAAGTAAGACAGCGAGCCAATCAATTCCTTTGCTTGAAATAAACTGATCAAGCCGTTCACCGTGTACATACTCCATAGTATAGAAAGGATAACTTTGACCGCTTCTACTAATCCAATCATCAGTATCAAACAAAGAAGGTCCTGGGGTTGACCCATGGACCTTAGTGAGTTTTTTTAATACGTTGACTTCAGAAGAGATTGATGCTATTTGATCGCTAATTTTTAACGCAGCAAATTGACCATCTCTATTTTTAACTAAATAGACTGCACCAATCGCCCCTTTTCCAAGTAAGCGCAAGATCGTATAGGTCTGCTTGTTCCACTTCCCTATAATTTGACTCCCAACTGGCAAATTAAATGCCGAAGTCGACTTCTTCTGACTTAACATCTCTTCTCAAACTCCTTAATAAACCAGTTTGACTAAATGCATATAACGCTTCTTTTAGTGCGGGGCCTGTAGGTGTCATTCCACCGCTCGTTAATTTAGGGAAAATTGCTTCTAATTTGTTCAGATTAGCTGACCAATCTAGCACTTTATTAATCGACTTCCTCTTTCCAGGAAACGTATAAACTGAAAATTGATTATCCCCTATTCTTGAATTCATACTAATTGACAAATCTATCAGTGCCTCTTTTACAGTCGGTAACTTCTTCTGCATACTTGCACTCGTATCAACTAAAACTAGCAGTTGTAAATCACTCGTCTCCGTTAAATCTTCGACAACTTCTAGCACCTCACCTCTTTGGTCAGGTGATAAATCCTCGATTGTTTCTTGCTTACCAAGAATC
Source organism: Amphibacillus xylanus NBRC 15112 (assembly GCF_000307165.1). Classification (NCBI taxonomy): domain Bacteria; kingdom Bacillati; phylum Bacillota; class Bacilli; order Caryophanales; family Bacillaceae; genus Amphibacillus; species Amphibacillus xylanus. The sequence continues at coordinate 80,275 of NC_018704.1, read as the reverse complement.
TGTTGTAACTCTTGATTAACTACACTTTGTAGTGTTTGTGTCATTGCTTGTCTCGTAACAGCTTGCACCGTTTGACTAAGTGCTTGCGGGTAGACTATTTGACACACTCCACCACCAGCAGAGGCTATATCCTCAACCTCTGATAGACTATCAGACTCTGATTGACGTTGATCAAGTACACCGATCACATTAACAGTAATACCTTGCTCGTTAATATAGCTTGATACTAAAGTCGGATCTTCCCCTTGATTTGAACAACCATCTGTTATTAATAAAATTTGTTTTAGTTTCCCTTTTCTCATTTCTCCAATTCCTCCTTGGTGTTTGATTATCATCATTGTCACCAGAAGGCCATGATTATATACTAAATTTGAGAAATTTATAGTTTATTAATTAACTTGTGATTGGTATGCAGGAATTGTCGCCCACTTAGATTGGAATTTCTTCACTTTACCTACTAATACGGTCATATCATCCTCAATCAGACCAGACGAATAGCGAATAACCTCCTCTAGTAATAAATCCGCCACATCTTGTGGGTCATCTGTTTTAAGCTCTTTGATAATGCGCTTTAACCAGATCGATTGATTCTCAACGACTTTAGGTGCTTCAAAGATGCCATCACTCGTCATTATTAATAAATCTCCATCCTGTAGCTGTTCCTCTACTACCTCAACATCAAATTCCTTAACAATTCCGATTGGTAAATTACTAGACTCTATTTGAATAACTTGTCTACCACGCTTAACAAAGCTTGGCGTTGAGCCAATTTTCAGAAATTGTGCATTAGCAGTTTGTAAATCTACCATCGCCAAATCTAACGTTGAGAATACCTCGTCAGTCATCCTTAATGATAATACGGAATTAATGGATTTAATCGCTACTTGTTCATCAATCCCCGATTGTAATATTTGCTGCAACAGTCTTAATGTCTGCATACTTTCCTCACTTGCCCGTCTGCCATTTCCCATACCATCACTAATAGCTAAGGCAAATTTCCCTGCCGCAAGCTCCATAATCGAGTAGCTATCACCAGATATAAATCCTCCATTTTGTGCCGCATGAGCAACACCAACATCTAATTGATACTTTTTAGCTGAGTGGAAGATTAAGAAGCAGTACCCATTAGGCATCGGGGAGACTTCCTCTTCTTTTACAACGACAATTTCATCTAATATATCTGAAAGTATTGGGGCAATTATCTTTTCTCCTTCACCATGATATTGGTACACTGATAACGTCATTTCAATATCAATTTCCCCTTTTTTTAATGAATATATATCGAGTTGTTCAACCTCAATTCCGATTGATTGGAGCGCAGTTAAAATTTGATGTTCTTGCTGATCGTGATAGTCACGTTCATGTACAATCTCTTTTGCGAAGTTGTTCATAACCTCAGATACTCCTAACAGTTGATCCGCAACAAAACGACGGCTTTCACCAACTTGCTTTCTAAGTTGTTGATTAGCATGATAATATGACAGCTCCTCTTTCATAACCGCTTCAATTTTATGCGGTTTAACACAAAATTTATTGAACTTGGCTTCAGTCATGTGTGAAACAGCTCCATTCTCTGTAAGATCACGTTTCATTTGCTTCATATGGTGATACGTATCATCAAAGTGTTCCGACCAACACCACGCTTTTTTAAAACACGTTTGGCAAGTTCTTTCAGTTACATGGCTCAAAAATTCATCTGTCGCCTTTTGATCATCTTCAAAGTCTGCTTGCTCAACTAATTTGCCTGTAAAAGTTTTTGATAAAGCCATAAATACATCTGAAAATTGCTCCATTCTATTTGCTGTGACGTCTCTAAGCTTCTGCAGATATTGCTGTTGCTCTTCAAATTGCTCATGTGTCCCTGGTATATAGCGTGCAAATCTCTCAAGTCTCTTTTTTGGAGTGAGTGAAAAAAGTATAATCGCTAGTAACGTAGAAATCATTGACGGAAAGAGTTGACCTCCTTCTGAACCATAAAACCCTAATAAAAAGGTACCAATAAGTAACCCTAAACTGACGGTTAACCTTTTACCATCCTTCATCAATCCACCTAACAAACCACTAAAAGCAAGTAAACTCATTTGTGCTAAAGTTGGCTCATTAACCAAACTTAAAATTAACCCAATGACTACACCGACAGTCGCACCTATTGTTGGCCCACCTGTAAAAGCGAATAATAGGATTAAATATCTTGAAACAATGTAGTCGAGATTTACTCCCTTTATCACCAAACCAGATAAACCAGCAAGAACAGAAGTAAATAGAATCACGAAGGAAATTAACTCTTCATTTTTCAGGCTTACTTTATATCGTTTAGGTGTTAGTAATGGTGTGCTTTGGATAAAGATTAAAACAAGTACTGCACATAATAATGATTCAACAAAAGAAATAAAAATCCCATAGCCTGTCCAATTACTAGTTAACGTCGTATAGGCAACCCTACTTAAAAAGTTTGAGATGAATACGATATAAGGTAAATACTTTTTTGACTCAACAAGCACTCCCAGCGAGACGAAAAAGCCAAAAAATAAAAAACTAATCATAATAATTAAGCTGTTTGAAATACTGATAGTAACTGCACCCAGTAAACTAACTAATATAACTAAACGACAACGTTCCTTCTTTACTAACCAGACACTTACTAAATAAGCTAGTGAAAAAGGCGTTAACTCACTTAAAATGACTGCTCTTCCAAGCAAAAAGGCAACGACTAATATTAAAATATCCTTTTCTTTAATTATTTGATAAATATGTTCAAGTCTTTTTTTACGACGAGTATTATTATGTTTTTCTTCTACTAGATTTGAAATCATTGCCACTGTCCGCTCACCTCTTTATTAGTATGTTGTCTATTAAAACACAACTAACAGAGATAATTTGTCAAAATTTCAGTTCGAATCAAAAGAATCCTTCGACATTTTCTATTGACACTTTATTAATTATTTTCAAAAAATCTATTGACATAGTTTAAATGCTATTGTATGATATCACTTGTGTCTTTTAAAAATTATATGATGGCGGTGTAGCTCAGCTGGCGAGAGCGTTCGGTTCATACCCGAAAGGTCGTGGGTTCGACTCCCTCCGCCGCTACTAAAACAAAAAAGTGTTTCAACTAAATTTAGTTGAAACACTTTTTTTAATAGATCCACCGTTCGAATAAAGTTAATTGATTTAACACGACCACTCCAATTGTTAAACAGCCCATCAGCACGAGGCTAATTGTATCGCGCATCTGCCAAGATAACCGGCGGAAACTTGAACGCTTCTGACCCGGTTGATAACCTCTTACTTCTAACACATCAGCCATTTCCTCAGCCCGTTTCAATGAACTTGAAAATAGTGGGATAATTAATGGAACTATTTTCTTCATTTGTTCCGTTAGCCGTCCTTCACCAAACTCAACTCCTCTAGCACGTTGAGCATCAAGTACTTTCTGCGTCTCATCTAGTAAATTCGGTATAAAACGTAATGATATTGATAGCATTAATGAAAATTCTGATGTCGAGATCCCAATAAGGCGAAGCGGCTTTAATAGAGCATCAATGGCATCTGTTAAATCGACAGGCTTTGTCGTTAACGTCAAAACTGTTGAGATGAGTATAATTAATACAAATCGATTGAAAGTATAAAAACCTAATAGTAATCCATAACTTGAAATGGCTATCGGTCCTTTACTGACAAATATTGTACCACCTGCTGTAAAGATCACTCGAAAAAAGACAGCCATTAAAATGAGCCATATTAACGGCCTAATTCCTCTTAAGTAGATACGAACTGACACGCCAGTTAATTTAATGACACAAAACACAAATCCAATCATTAATAAATATCCAACAATCGAGTTCACAAAAAATAACAACGCAATAAAATAAATGGCTAAGCATAGCTTTGCTCGTGGATCAAGTTGATGTATTAATGAATTCCCCGGGAAATACCGTCCTAAGATTAATTTGTTCATAATAATTTTTCCTCAATAAGTTGATCAATTAACATAGATTTTGATAGTGAGACTCTTTTAAACTGTATCCCAGTTTTTTGCTCTATTTGTCGTTGCAGATGAACGACATCCGGTAGGTCAAGATCCCACCTTTCCAGCTGACTCTGATTACTAAAGAATGATTCAATCTCTTCATAGCAAACTAATTTACCCTTATCCATTAATAATACATAATCAGCATATTTTAAGACGTCATTCATATCATGCGTCACAACTAAAATCGTCATCGATTCAGTTTGATTTAACGTTTTTAGTAATGAGAAAATTTCCTGTTTTCCTTCTGAGTCTAAACCTGCTCCAGGTTCGTCTAATACTAAAATATCAGGTCTTGTTGCAAGAACACCCGCTAATGCCACACGCCTCTTTTGTCCTCCTGATAATGAAAATGGCGATCTCGATAAAAGATCTTCACTTAACCCGACTTGCTTAAGACTATCTAACACAACTCGATCAACTTGATCACGTGTGAAACCAAAATTTTTCGGACCAAAGGCAATATCATCTGCTACCGTTTCAGCAAAAAGCTGATTCTCAGGAAACTGAAAAACCATCCCGACACGCTTTCTAATCTTATTTAACTCTGAATTCTTAGTTTGTTTATTGATCGTGACTTCTTCAACTTGTACCGATCCTGACGAAGGGATCAATAATCCATTGATTAGTTTAAGCATACTTGTCTTCCCAGCACCTGTTTTTCCTATAACTGCTGAAAATGTCCCCTGAGAGATCTGAAGTGAAAAATCATCAATAATATTCATGGCACGAATTGGGCCTAATTGATAATCAGCTTTAACTTGATCAAATTTTATTTGCATAGCCATTCCACCAATTCATCATTTGTCATATACCTATCGGGCACTTGAATCCCTCGTTGCTTCAGTTTTCTACGGAATTGCTCAGAAAATGGAGGGGTAATCCCCTTATTACGCATAAAAACATCTCGAAGATCACCTTGATCTTTAATTTTACCTTCAGATAGTACAAGTAATCGATCTGCTAATGTTGTTTCAAAATGATCATGTGTAATTGAGATCACAGTTAGCCTATACTGTTGTTGAATCAATTTAAGGTCATATAAGAGCTGTTTTCGACTTTTGGGATCTAACATAATAAACGCTTCATCAAATATCATGATTTCTGGTTCTAGTGCCAACACTCCTGCGATCGCAACTCGTTGCTTTTGGCCACCCGACAATTGAGATGGGTCTTTTTCTCTTAACTCATACATCCCTACTAGCTTTAGAGCTTTCTCTACTCTAATTTTCATCTCTTCGTAAGGTAAGTTTAAATTTTCAAGACTAAAAGCGACATCATCCTGAACAGTTGTGCCAATAAATTGATTATCCGGATTCTGAAACACAATGCCAATCTTTCCTAATAAATTGGATCTGCTTGATTGATCGAAAGACTGTCCATCGACTAGGATTGAACCTGATTCCGGATTTGCTAAACCGACCATTAATCTTGCAAGCGTAGATTTTCCTGATCCATTGGCTCCTAATACCGTTAGCCATTCACCACGCTTTACCGAAAAAGTAACATCCGATAATGCATATTGTTCACTTCTAAGATCATACCGATATGACACATTTTCAAATGTTACGATTTCCTCTTGTCCGTTTCTATTCATCACTTAATCACATCCAAAGTAATGCTATTGATAGCAACACAACTATTGCCCCGTTAATCAGTACTAAGTTTTTTACTGCTACTGAAAATGTTTTATGCTTAATTTGTTCCTTGTTGAAAGCTTTAATATTTTTAAATAACGGAAAAATAATTAGCACAATACCTAATAAAACTACTGGATATATATCTAAAGCTACTGCAACAATAATACTTAAAATGACAAGGATATACAGTAGGTTAAAGAGATAAACCGCGTTCTTTTTCCCAATGTAATAAGGCAAGGTAAAGCGATGGTTTTTAATATCTTCTTCTAAATCGCAAATATTATTGGCTAGCATAAGGTTGGAAATCGTCAACACACTAGGCAAAGAAACCAATGCAATTTCTAACAGCAATAATAGGTTCACATTAAGTTGAGCGATGCCTGCTCCGAAACTGAGATTAGCAATCCCTTCAGTATAAGCATTAATATAAATCGTTAGAAATATAATACCAAAGCCCATTGTCACGCCTGAAAACACTTCCCCTAACGGCATTCGTGACAGTGGAATCGGTCCGAAAGTATAAAAGATCCCAATAGCAAAGCTTAGCATACCGATAAATAACACTAATAAATCTGTTCTGTAAACAAGCCAAATTCCTAAGCCAGTTGATATGATGAGCATCGTCATGATTGTTAACCTAACAAGTGGTAACGGGATGCTCTCCTGACTAATAATGTTATGCTCTCGACGATATTGTTCAGAACTCGCCTTTTTATAATCCATATAGTTATTAATTACTGTTGTTGTTAAATCAAATAAAAGTAGCGCAACAAAGAAAATAAGCGTATTTCTCCAGTCAAAACTTTGATAACGATACGTAACAAATAACGCTCCAATTAAAAACGGGAAGAAGCTTGCTATTTTCGTTTGAATTTCAGCTAGTTTTAAAAACACTTTAAATGACATCTTTATCCTTCTTTCTAATTCTCTATAATCTCAAATTGATCGTTCGTCAATTCGAATTGATCAGCTAAACCTGTACTTAACACAACCTGCCGATCCTTTGTAATGAAAATCGCCTCAGCCCCATCAAAGGATTCAATAAAAGCTTTTCCTTCTTCCAGACCCTTGGCAAATACAACTGTCGATAAAGCGTCTCCGTCAATTGATGCTTTACTTACTATTGTTACACCCGCAATCTCATTATCAAAAGGATATCCTGTAGTTGGATCTAATAAATGGTGATACTTGACCCCATCAACCTCTAGATATCGCTCATATATACCTGATGTAACAATTGACTGATCTGTCGCCTTGATTCCTCCAATAATCTCACCACGTGCTAGAAATGGATTTTGGATTCCTACTGACCATTTATCGCCATTTGAACGATTTCCCATTACAAATATATTTCCACCTAAATCAATAATTGCTGAGGTAACATTTTCAGCAAGAAATAGTTCATGTACCTGATCGGTAATATAGCCCTTAGCAATCGCACCAAAATCAAGTTGCATCCCTTTTTCCATTAAAAATACGGATTGATCTTCCGGGTTCAGTTGAATTTTCTGATCATCTATTAATGGCAATACCTGTTCAATCTCATCTAGTTCTGGTTTTCTCGCATCATCATAGCCAATTCGCCATAAATTCGTTAATGGACCTACCGTGACATCAAATCCACCATCTGATTTTTCACCATAGGCAATACTTTGTTCGATTAAATAATAAAGCTCGTCCGACACTGAAATCGGCTTGACTCCTGCATGTTGATTAATTTGATCAACCTCAGTGCCTTTAATCTCATCACTAATTACATACTCTAATTCTTCAATGAGATCCATTGCCTTTTCAATCACATATTCTTTATCTGCATCATATACGCTTAAATTAACAATCGTCCCCAATAAGAACTTAGTTTGCTTATGTGGCGAATCGAGTAAATTATTCCCATCCGTTGAGCAAGCTGTCAACATGAATAGGCAGATAAATACGACGCATAATAATTTATGTTTAATCATTTAACATATCTCTCCTTAATAGCCGATTTTAAAACATACTAACCAAATCTTATTTAACTATACTAAAATAACATGTTTTGATAATTTTCGAATAATGTTAACAGTTTTTGTTTCTAAATACATGCCTCATTTTAACGTGTTTTATTAGAGAAGTGAATACATTTATCGCCCTTTTTCGTGTTATTTATTTCGCAAATATAAAAACTATGTAAACTTTACACTATTTTTTATATAAAATCTTTAAAAACCCTAGACAAGGCTACAAAACAAGGCTACAATAGTTATCGTTGTTCAGTTATTCACACTGTTTACACTTTGTATTTATAAATTTTTAATAGAGGAGAGGAAAACAATGGCTAACAAAAACATTGTTATCATCGGTGCTGGATATGCTGGTGTCCATGCAGCTAAGAAATTAGCTAAAAAGTTTAAAAAAGATGATTCTATCTCAATTACTTTAATTGACCGCCACTCTTACCATACGATGATGACAGAATTGCACGAAGTAGCGACACATCGCGTTGAACCGGATGCCATTCAGTTTGACCTGCGACGTTTATTTAATCGCACAAAAGTAAATCTTGTCACAGATAATGTGACTCATGTTGATCATGATACAAAAACCGTAAAAACTGAAAACGGTGAGTATCCATTTGATTACTTAATCTTAGGAATGGGTGCAGAGCCAAATGACTTTAAAACTCCAGGCGTTAAAGAACATGCCTTCACATTATGGTCATTTGAAGATGCAATTAGATTAAGATCTCATATTGAAAAAACAGTAGCAGCTGCAGCAGTAGAACATAATGAGGCTAAGCGTCGTGCTATGCTTACATTTGTTGTTTGTGGATCTGGCTTTACTGGAATTGAATTAGTCGGTGAATTTATTGAGTGGAGAGATCGTTTAGCAATAGACAATAAGATTGATCCAGAAGAAATTACTCTATACGTTGTAGAAGCAGCAACAACTATTTTAAACATGCTAGAACGCCGTGAAGCGGATAAAGCAGAAGCATATTTAGTTAAAAATGGTGTTAAAATTTTAAAAAACTCACCAATTGTTGAAGTACGTGAAGATGAAGTAGTTATTATGGATAAATCGACAATTCCAACGTATACATTAGCATGGACAGCCGGTATTCAAGCTAATTCTGATACTGCAGAATACGGTATGGAAAAAGCTCATGCTCGTCGTCTAAAAGTTAATCAGTATATGGAATCTGAACAATATGAAGGTGTCTATGTTGTTGGAGACCTTGCATATTTTGAAGAAGAAGAAGGAAAACCAACACCTCAAATTGTTGAGGCTGCTGAACAAACAGGTTCAACTGCTGCTAAAAATATCATTGCTGATATTACAGGCGGAGAAAAGACTGCTTACGAAGGTAAATACCATGGTATTATGGTATCAATTGGTGCACGCTATGGTGTGGCTAACTTAATGGGTATCCACCTAAGTGGATGGTTTGCAAACTTTGTAAAACACCTTGTGAACCTATTCTACTTATTCACAATTGGCAGTGGATACTACATGTTTAAATATGTACAACACGAATTCTTCCAAACGAGAGACAAACGTAATATATTCCGTAATCTCTTAACACGTTATGGAAATGTCCTTTGGAGCTTACCACTTCGTATATTTGTCGGTGCCTTTTGGTTAGCAGAAGGTGGCGCTAAATTATGGGGTCAGGAAATCTGGCAGAAAGCAACTTCAAGCTTTAGTGACTTACCATTGTTATTTAAAGGTATTGGTGAGGACTCATGGTTACGTACGTCAACTGTAAACATGACATACCCTTGGCTACAAGATCCTACTAGTGGTGCAACAGACGCAGCAACAGATTGGGCAGAGCCTATCTTAAGTGAAATGCCTGGTTGGTTTGCTTGGATCATGGAAATTATGATGCCAAATGTTGAAGTAGCTCTATTTATGCAAAAAATGATGGTATTCATTGAAATCGCGATTGGTCTTGCAATTATCTTTGGTTTATTTACATGGTTAGCTAACGCAGCAAGTGTTGCTTTCCTAACAATGTTTACTCTATCTGCTATGCTTGGTTGGGATAAAGTTTGGGCTCTACCAGCGTCTATCGCTTTAATGAATGGATCAGGTAGAACGTTCGGTCTTGATTACTGGGTAATTCCATATGTTCAAAATAAATTAGGCCGCTTCTGGTACGGAAAAGAACAATCGATCTATCGAGACAAGTAATTGTTTAATTAAATATTTTTAAAATTGATCAGCGAAAGGCTCTTTTATAAAGAGTCTCTCGCTATCTTATTTTTATCATGTATAATTATTATGTTACGACTAATTTTAAGCTTAGACATATGACCCAAAAATTTCGTTCTTTACAAATAATTAACCCTGATAATTATCAGTCTGAAATGGGGGCAGCAAATGAAAGAACTTCTCGATACATTAAAAATTGGCGATTTAATCATCATCATTCTACTCTTATTAATTTCCTTCTCCCCAATTGCCATCTTCACTTGGCAACAAGCACAAATTGATGGAGAGAAGCTAGTTGCTGTTATTTCTTTAGAAAATGAAGTTCTTTATGAAATTAACCTATCTGACCATGAAGGAAATGAAACGTTTGATATCCATACGCATGATCATGAAACGAACACGGTTGAAATCGTTAATGGACAGATTCAAATAAAAAGCGCAACTTGTCATGATCAAGTTTGCGTCAGAACTGGGTTTATTAGTCGAGTTGGACAAACAATCATTTGTTTGCCACATCAACTTGTGATAGAAATCCAAAATTTTGGTGAAGATACTCCTGAACTAGATCAAGTCGACATTATCAGTTCTTAAATGCCTATATATGATGGTGGTGAGTAAATGACTAGAAACCAACGACTTGTTTATATTGCTTTATTAGCGGCTCAAGCTGTTATAATTAGTTTAATTGAACGTTCAATCCCGTCTCCATTTTTCTTTATGCCTGGAGCTAAAATTGGTCTGGCAAATATTATTACATGTATCGCTTTGTATACGTTAACAGTCAAAGATGCTGCCAAAGTTGTACTCATTCGCATTGTACTGGCCACATTACTAGGCGGAACGCTATCTACATTCATTTATAGTGCTACTGGAGCATTATTTAGCTTTATCTCGATGCTTTTCATTAAGAAGATAAAATTCCTTCCTATCAGTCTTATTGGCGTTAGTATGGCCGGAGCGGTTTTCCATAATGTTGGACAATTGTTTATTGCCAGTTGGATTGCACAAACATTCGCCGTCATGCTTTATTTACCTGTGCAATCCGTGATTGGAATATTAACAGGACTTGCAATAGGAATTACGGCAAATTACTTATTAAAACATGTTGATCGATTACATTACTATATGTACTTAAAATCAACTTAATCGACAATGAAAGAAGGTTTTTACATGGAAATCCATCCATTTTGGCATGGTTATCCCGAGCTGAGGAAAAGGTTAGCAAAAGTTAATCAAGTGATTCACTCACATATTCGAATTAAAGATCAAAATATTAAAGGAATTATTAATGATGTAATAAATTCTGGTGGTAAATTACTAAGACCCGCATACGCAATACTATGTAGTGAAATTGGTCCGGAACAAGATGAGGATAAAGCAATAGCAATAGCAGCAGCGTTAGAAACTTTACACATTGCAACTCTTGTCCATGATGATGTCATCGATCAGGCAGAAACGCGAAGAGGAAACGCCACATTACATGAATTGTACGATAATAAATTTGCTATTTATGCAGGAGATTATTTATTCTCTGTCTGCTTCTCTATAATGTCTAGTTATGCAGATTCTTTATCAACAATATCGTATAACACACGTAGCATGGAGAAAATCTTATCTGGTGAATTAGAACAGCTTCATTCTAGATTCCAGCCCCCTACTAGCGTCAAAAACTATTTGTCGAGAATCTCTGGTAAAACAGCACACCTCTTTGCTCTAAGCTGTTATATTGGGGCGGTTGAGAGTAAAGCTAGTAGACAAATTGCCCGAAGAGCTTGGAACATGGGACATTATATTGGTATGGCTTATCAAATTACAGATGATATTCTAGATTATTTAGGTGATGGGGAAAAGATGGGGAAACCCGTAATGGCAGATGCTAAACAAGGGATATACACTTTACCATTAATTTATACGATGCAGTATGATAAAAATGCTGTTACAGCTATACTTGATAAAGAAGAACCACTAACAAACAACGATATAAATCAACTGATGAATCTCATCAATCAAGCTCAGGGAATCGAAAAAGCTCAAAATATCGCGCGCAGATATACAAATAAGGCTCTTCAACAATTAAACAAACTACCTGATGGGGATTACAAAGATACACTCTATCAATTAACCCAACAATTATTAAAGCGAACAACCTAATGGCTGTTCGCTTTTTATAATCTTAGATTTATTCTACTGAAGTTTCGCCTTCAACAGTTCCTGCAATATCTGCAGATGCTTCATAGTCAGCATTAGCAAATACAAGGTTACCAGTGATTGTTGCAGTCTCATCTAATACGAATCCGTCTGCTTCTACGTATACATCACCTTCAACAATACCACCTTTGAAGTATAGGTTCTCGCTTTGAACTACTAAACGTGGCGTTGTAATTGTACGTTGTGCAGTAATATTTTGATCTGCATCAGTTTCGTATGCAGCAAATTTACGATAAACATCGTTAGCTTCATCGCCTTGATTATGGAAAGTACCAGCTACAACTAACTCTTCCTCTAAAGTAATATCAGTTGTTGGGATAATAATCCATGAACCATTTTCTGATGAAGTAGCTTTAAGTTCTTCTGCGTCTCCTGCGGAAGAAGCTGCTGATACAACATCTGTACCTGTGTCAGTTCCTTTATCTGCTTCTTTATCTGTGTCGTCTCCTCCACACGCAACTAACAGGCTTACTGCTAAAAGCATTGATAAGAATAATTTAAATTTCATTTGTGTCCCCTCTTTCTTTTTGTTTGTTCAATAATGTACAAAGATTATATTAGCATGTTTTTTAATATTTGTATATATAAATATTAAAAATAGTTATAAGTATACAAACTATCTTTGACAATATTGTTAACACTGTTATCATAACCGTTTTTGCCTCTAGTTAAACTAAAAAAAACAAAAAAGTTATTAGAGTACAATGCTTGTAGCTCTAATAACTTTGTAAGTATATCTATTGTAATGATTGATTTAATTATGACTTGACCTACCTATTACTATAAATGAGACAGCAAATAAGTCTTATCTAGCACCTCTTCCACCGCGTTTAGATTCTGTATGCTTACGCAATGTCGCTAGACGATCTTCAGAATCCTTTAGGAAACGGTCAATTTTTGCTTCGAAATTCTCTGAGCGCACTGGTCTTGATGGCTTCCGACGCCCTTGCCCTTGATCAGGATTATCCTTTGCCTTCTTAATTGACAATCCAATCTTACCATCTTTTTCAACATTAATGACCTTTACTGTTACACTATCACCTACAGTTAAGTGTTCATTAATATCTTTCACATAATTATCGGCAACTTCACTAATATGAACAAGTCCTGTCGTCCCTTCTTCCAATTCAACAAACGCTCCGAAATTAGTGATACCCGTTACCTTACCCTGCAATTTGCTGCCTACTTCGATTGACATAAAAAAAATGCTCCTCCTTAAATTTAAAAAACATATATAAATATACGTACTCAACTACATTATAGCTAAGCAATGAAAACTCTGTCAATAAGCTGGAGCCTCTTCTAGAAGTTTAAAAACAATTTCCCCTTCTTCGGTAAAGAAGTAGTTGGTTTTGGCAATCCGTAGAACATAGGATTCATCTTCTAATAACTTAATTTCTTCAATCAAGGCAGATTCCTCAGCTAATAACTCTTGTTTCTCTTGTTGTAACATTTCATACTGAGCTTTCTTCTCCGCATAGAGGCCTCTTTGACTTAGATGGTATGTAAATAGACTGGAGAAGGAAATGATTACAATCGCGCCAAACAAAATTAACCGCCTCTTTAATAGACGTTTTCTTTTACGTTGTCTTTCCATGTGTGCATCATATTGATTCATATATGGGGAGTCGATTCGAGATACTTTTGAATGTCTTCTTTGCATGACACGCGATCCTCCTCTATTTCTGTTTACGATTTAATACCCTTTCTATTATCTTACTACACATTTTGGATAATGAAACTAAGTACTTTCTCACATTTTTCGGTATGATTAGTAGTATCGGCCTAAACAGCCAACCTATCATTATCAACAAAAAGGAAAATATTTTTAATACCATCATTATAACAAGATTTATGACTGTTAAAAAGGCTAAAACTAGTAATTTTATCGGTTTAATTATAATTGTTGTAATTGTTTTTTTAATAAATAGTAAAATAGCCTTAATAAGCTGAATAATTCTTGCTAAAATCCTTTGATAGACTTTTCTAAACCGAAGGAAATAGAGCCAATAGCCAAATATAATCGCAATGATAAAGTAAAGACGAACTTGACCGCCATTAACTTTTACAAGTAGGTAAAATATAACCATACTCTGTATTAACCAAAAAACTAGCTGACAAAGCCCCTTAACTATACGCGAACCCTTTATTGCCTGAATTATTCGCTCATTTGTATCAAACATACAACCTAAATAAAAGCCAACTATACCCATCGTAATAAAAGAGGCGAATTGAATCTCAATTGTCATTTAAAGAGTTTCCCGAGAAAACCCTTTGTTTGATCATTTTGGTGGTCATCTAAGTATGAGAAATCAAGGAGTTTCCCCCTAATCTCTACTTTACCTTTCGTGACATCCAATGTTTTAATTTGTAAATTGTCGCCTCTAATCATTAGGTATCCTAAAACTGTTTCTAATAAAAACTCTTCACTATCAAAGCTATCAACTTCTTTTACGCCTGTGATTTCAATTAATCGTCTATTACGTACTTTTACTTCATGTTCTGTTGATTGTACGGGTGTAAATGAATGATTGGTTTCTTGTAACATGCTAGTCCCTCCTTTTATATCAATAACAAGATATGTAGGAGAGGCAATAGATAGAACATCTTTAAGATGATATTATTAATTTTCTTTTGAAATTTGTTCTTCTTTTAAAACGGTATAAAGCGTTGCAGCATCTTCCTTACGTGTAGTATCTTTTAAATCTGTTACTCTAATAGTAACTATCTTTTGGCCAAATTGAATCACAATTTCGTCGTCAATCGCAACTGTTGAAGACGCCTTTGCTACATGACCATTAATTTTCACTCTACCTTGGTCAGCAACCTCTTTGGCTAACGGACGTCGTTTAATTAAACGAGATACTTTTAAAAATTTGTCTAATCGCATCTTAATTATCTCCTCTATTTTAGTTTTTCTTTGCCTTTTCCCAAAAATGATCTAAATCTTCTAAAGTTAAATCGGTCATTTGCTTCCCTAGCTTGTCTATTTCAGACTCCATGTATTGAAATCGATCTTTAAACTTATTATTAGTTCTATTTAACGCCAAATCACTACTAATTTGATAATGACGTGCTAGATTTACGATCGTAAAAAGAAGATCACCAATTTCCTTTTCAATATCTGTTGTTTCTCCCTGCTGAATAGCTTCTGTTACCTCTTCTAACTCTTCAGTTAATTTTTCAATGACTGGTGTAGCTGTATCCCAATCAAAACCTACTTTAGCAGCTTCCTTTTGTAGGAGGTCTGCTGTGACTAATGTAGAGGCAGAGAAAGGTATCCGATCAAGTAATGATTGATTAATTTCATTATTTTGCTCACGTGCTTTAATGATCTGCCAGTTCTCCATGACATCTTGTTCATTTGCTACTTGAACATCAGAAAAAACATGCGGATGTCTTCGAATCATCTTTTCAGTAATGGAACGAATCACATCATCGATGGTGAAAAATCCGTGATCTTCACCAATTTGACTGTGCAACATAACTTGCAGTAATACATCACCAAGTTCTTCGATAATGTGATCATCATCTTCTTCATCAATAGCGTCGATTAATTCATAAGCTTCTTCAATCAAATATTTTCGTAACGATTGGTGTGTTTGTTTTCGATCCCACGGGCAACCATTTGGCCCCCTTAATGTCGCAATGACCTCTCTTAATCGGGTGAATTGATGCGGCAAGGCTTCTTGTGTAATAGGCTCTACATAAACACTTGTAAGGTTACTTAATTGAATAACTTGATCCAACTCTACTAACGGGACACGTATAGTCTGTTCTGCTGAGCTTCCAGCTGCTTCTACGACAACTACTGGGTGATGAGGCGGTAAATCCTCTAAAAGCGTCAGCTTTACGTCTGAAGCAATCATCTGGTCGTAAACCTGACAAAATATAAGATGACTCGTATAATCGATTTGGCTTCGTTCAAAACTAGTTGCATCTAAAAATTGAAAACCTTCAATGGGATCAATTTTTACTGCAGTAAATAGATCATCGAGAAAACTTTGACCACCACTAATTTCTACCTTAACATCAGTTTGATCAAGTAACATTTGAACAGTGCGTTCAGCTAACATTGGATGCCCCGGGACTGCGTAACGAATGAACTGATGTTGTTGTGCTAAGCTTAATAGTTGGCGAACAATCTCTTCATAAACTGCTTCAAAATGGTCATGCGCTTGATAGATCGAATCAAATGCTTGAAATGTAATATTTTCTTGTTTAAGCGAATCAAGTACAGGATGATCTGCTGTCCGGACAAACAACGGGACGTTCTGTTCTATTAATTTTCGATAAGTACCTAGATTAAGCTGATCGATATCACCAGCTCCTAAACCAATAATCTCTATTCGACACATAGTTAATCAACCCTTTTTAATAAATTTAAGCGGTAAAACTTCTTGCTCCTCTTTAGTAAAGACAGCAAATTTCTTTAAACTTAATATATAAGTGGTAACTCCAATCACAATCATGCACACTAGATAAATGAATTGACCGAATCGACTAAACTGATAGAATTGGGCTTTCCCTAACAAATTCAAACTATAAACTACTACTCCCATAATGGACAGGGCAGTCACTAATTTAAACCACGGCACTACAATACGGTCTAATTCATTTGTATGTCGCTTTAAGTAGTAGACATTTAGTAATAAAATGATGAGTGACGATAACACTGTTGCCAAAGCGCCACCCTTAATTCCCCACATAGGGATAAGCATCAAGTTTAAAATTAACTTCGCAATCATACCTACGATGACAAATAGCGCCGTTTGGTATATATAACCTAATCCTTGCAGGATTGATGCTGTTGAAATACTCAATGCCGAAAAAATAATCGTGACAGAAAAGATTCGTAAGCTTATGGAACCTAAATCTACTTTAAAAAGTAATGTATTAACCTCAGGAAACAGCACAATCAGTCCTACTGTTGCTCCACTAGCCAAATAAAGTGTAAACCGCCATGTACTCGCAACATAACTTGTAAATCGCTTCCGATCATTTTTTAGTCTCAATTTTGTGACTGATGGAATTAATGCTAATGCTAAAGAAGAAGCTGCAACAATTCCGAATTGAGCCAATGGTTGCCCTCGATCAAGTACTCCTTTTAAAACTTGAGCATCAAAAAGCGATATGCCTGTTTTCCTTAGCAAAGGAACAAGTGTAAAAACATCAACGAATTGTAAGAGCAAAAGAACCATATGATTGATCGCTATTGCTAATCCATAGCCAATGACTTCTTTAAATAAATTTTTATTAGTCACTTGCTCAATCTGAGCATTATTAGAATATGTCCTTTCTCTTCTTGCATAAAATAACATTAAACTCATTAGAGATAGTAAGCTACCAATAATCGTAGCTATCGCTGTTCCAAACCCAACATCATATAAAGAACGATTTAACTTCACAATTAAATAAGCTGTTACAATAATTAAACTAACCCGAATAACCTGTTCAACCATTTGTGAAATCGCTGTCGGTATCATATTATTTTCACCTTGAAACAGGCCTCGGAAATATGAAACAAAAGGGACGAGTAGAAATGAAAAAGCACTAACTCGAATAGCAGGAATCAATCCAATATCACTCATTAAGCGTGCCAATTGCGGCGCTAACATATAGATTAATATAAATACAGATCCTGAACATATCATCAGGTAAGCTAATATCCTTTTTCTTAATTGCTGATTATTCTGGTTCGATTGTCTAGCGATTATGCGTGATATTGCAGCTGGAAATCCATATAAGGCTAGTACCATCGACGCACCAATAAACGGATAGATCTGTTGATAGATGTAAAAACCAACATCTCCAGTCAAATTTTGCAATGGGATTCTATAAATTGCACTTAAAACTTTACCAAACAACCCTGCATATGTAAGCAAAAATGCCCCTTTAAAAAATTGCTGTTGTTCATTTTGTTTGCTCATGATAATATTTTACCCTTCTTCAGTATAAAATCATTTTCATTATAGCATAGACACCTTTGCATGAAGCGTTCAATCTGTTGAATAACCTTGAGTTTGACATTTAAAAAACAGTAGGCGATTTGCCAAGCTAAATAACCCGAACATTAAAATGTTCGGGTTAATAAAACAACATTTACTTTTTATGGCGCTATCACTGCATTTGTTTTCCTAAGAAGTTTGCTGCAATTTCTAATGTGACTTTTTCTTCATTAGTTGCTTTTTCATCTTTTGAGAACACGATAATCGCACCGACTGGATCACCGTTAGCTATGATAGGTTGGATAATGTATGATGCATTAATTACTGCGTGATCTTTAACCAGCTCTAACGCAACAAATGACTCCTTCACTAATGGTTGTCGATCTTCCATGACACGCTCAATTAGATCTGAAACACTCTTATTCAAATATTCCTTCTTATTTGAGCCATCAACGGCAATAAAAGTATCTCGGTCAGAAATCAAAACAGTCTTGTTAAGTGAAAGAAACAACGATTCTGCATATTCTTGAGCAAAATGACCAAGTTCCTGAATTGGAGAATATTTCTTTAATATTACTTCTCCTTCACGGTCAACGAAAATTTCTAGTGGATCACCTTCTCTAATTCTTAACGTTCTTCGAATTTCTTTAGGGATAACCACTCTTCCTAGATCATCAATCCTTCTAACAATACCTGTAGCTTTCATATGTTTGACCTCTTTTCTTTAACAAATTTAATTCAATTCACTGACTTAGCGTTTGGAAAATCTTCTTGTTGTAAAAGTATGGACCCCGTGGTTTTTAAAAAAAGTAACACTTTACATTTATATTCCCATTATTTTATAGGATAAACATTTCAGTGTATATTTAGTATGGTTAACCAAATAGAGAACTATACATTATTCTCTCTTTAAATTTTCTAACGCAGTTAAAAATGATCGAACATATTGATAGCGCTC
Organism: Amphibacillus xylanus NBRC 15112; assembly: GCF_000307165.1. Lineage (NCBI taxonomy): Bacteria > Bacillati > Bacillota > Bacilli > Caryophanales > Bacillaceae > Amphibacillus > Amphibacillus xylanus. Next base: position 61,294 of record NC_018704.1, on the reverse strand, counting down.
TGGAAGAATGTTTTTCTGAAAAGTGAAAGTTATTTTTAACTTATTTTGCTCTGTACCTAACATTATCATTCGACCAAAATCAACAGCATAATTAAATAATTTCTCTCCATCAACTTCCCGACTCATCTTCTCATTAAATATGATGGTAATCTTATTTTTAACTTCTTTAATGGTCTCAACATAATGTTTCTTAGCATCGATACGTATTTGACAAACAGTTAGCAAGTTTTCAACCTCTTTAGGATAATCTCCAAATCGATCAGTTAATTCATCGATTATATCATCAATACCTTCTTGACTATCTACCGCCTGGAAGCGTTTATACATGGCAATTTTCTGTTTACTATCTGAAATATAGTGGTCAGGTATAAATGCTTCAATTGCTAAACTTAGTTCCGGCTCGATAGATTCTTCAACTTGATCTTGTTTTAGTTTTCTCTTCTCAATCGATTCAGCTAACATATCAGAATATAAATCAAAGCCTACTGAATCAATAAACCCATGCTGTTCAGCACCTAATATATTTCCAGCCCCGCGAATAGATAAATCACGCATTGCAATTTTAAAACCAGAACCAAGCTCTGTAAATTCTTTAATAGCTTGTAATCGTTGTTCAGCAACCTCTGACAGTACTTTGTTTTTCTGGTAAGTGAAATAAGCGTAAGCAATTCGATTACTTCGCCCTACACGACCTCGTAATTGATAGAGCTGACTTAATCCCATTCGATCAGCCTGATCAACAATCAGTGTATTTACATTTGGTATATCAACGCCAGTCTCTATAATCGTAGTACTAACTAAGACATCGTACTCACCTTCTAAAAACGCGAGCATTATATTTTCTAATTCAGTTTCATTCATTTGTCCGTGAGCAACAGCAACTCTAGCTCCTTCAACAAGATTCTCAATTTCCTGTGCTTTTTGCTCTATATTTTCAACACGATTGTATAGGAAGAAAACTTGACCACCTCTCCCTAGTTCTCTTTCAATAGCTTCTCTAATAAAGACTGGATTATATTCCATGACATACGTCTGAATTGGGAATCGGTTCGCTGGTGGTGTTTCAATAACTGATAAATCACGAACGCCAAGCATAGACATATGTAACGTTCTAGGAATTGGCGTAGCCGTTAAAGTCAGGACGTCTACATTAGTTTTAATTTGCTTAATTCTCTCTTTATGCTTAACACCAAATCGCTGCTCTTCATCGACAATAAGCAAACCTAAATCTTTATAAACAACATCTTTTGAAAGTAAACGGTGTGTCCCGACGACAAGATCAACGACACCCTCTTTTAACCCTTTTAGTGCATCTTTCTGCTCCTTTTGTGTCCTAAAACGACTGAGCAATCGTACTTCAATCGGGTAATCATGGAACCGTTCAATAATGGTCTCAAAGTGTTGCTGCGCCAAAATTGTCGTCGGTACAAGGAATGCAACTTGTTTACCATCCATGATTGCCTTAAAGGCAGCCCGTATCGCTACTTCTGTTTTACCATAACCAACATCACCACAAAGCAAGCGATCCATTGGTCTAGCCCTTTGCATGTCTTGCTTTATTTCCTCAATACTACGCAACTGATCTTCTGTCTCTTCATATGGAAAAGCATCTTCAAATTCCCTTTGAAGTAGTGTATCTTCACTAAAGGCATAACCTTTTGTCGCTTCTCTTTCAGCATATAGCTTGATTAATTCATCAGCGATATCTTCAACTTTAGATTTGACTTTACTTTTTACTTTTTTCCACTCTGTACCGCCAAGCTTATATAACTTCGGCTCCTTCGCTTCTGATCCTACATACTTTTGAACGAGGTCAATTTGATCGATTGGAACAAATAAACGATCGTCACCCCGGTATTTAATTAACATGAAATCCTTTTGAACACCTTGCACTGTTAATGTTTCAATACCAACAAAACGACCAACACCGTGGTTAACGTGAACAACGAAGTCTCCTTCTTTTAATTCGGTATAACTCTTCATACGTTCAGCATTGGATAGCTTTTGTCGCTTTTGTTTACGTCTGTTCAATTTAGCTTTAAACAATTCTTGATCCGTTACAACCGCCAACTTTTGCATCGGTAATTCAAAACCACTCGATATATTTCCTACCATGATAACTGGTTGTTTAATTGGAAGTGTCGTTGTTTCATCAGCCAATCCAGCTTCAATATGATAATCAGCTAAGATTGATTGTACCTTTTCAGCTCTTGTATGCGTTGGGACTAAAAATATCACTGAGTAATCAGCACGATTCCAACGTGTAATCTCACCTTGTAATAGATTCATCTGTCCATGGAATTGCTGCATTGGACGACTTGAAAGGTTCACAATATTCTTTGGTGAGGTGTTTGGTACATGCCTTAAAAATACCGTTAAATAAAGTTTTTGCTGAGTCATTTGGCCCCAAATATGACGCCAATCATTTGAAAAGGTTAAGTCACGTACAATTTTTTGGTCAGATAATAGAACTTCTATTAATTCAAGTTCTTCCTGGTCTAGCTGTTCAGCCGTTTCCTGAATCCTACCTATTTCATCTAAAATTATTAAACCATCTTGTCCTAAATAGTCTAGTAAACTAGCAGGCTCTTCATAAAAATAGCGACTATATTTATATAGTTCTTGAAACGTTTCATTTGTCCGCAAAAGTTCTATCTCTTCACCTATATTTCCTTGTAGATTCAGTTTGGTCTTTTGGTCTTGAATTTGACTTAACGAACTTGATAGACCTTGTTCTAATCGATCCGCGATCCGACTTATATCTTCATCCAATAGAAGAAATTCACTTGTAGGTTTTAGTGTAATACTATTAATTTTCTCTAGTGAACGTTGTGTTGCAATATCAAAATAACGTATTGAATCAACTTCATCATCAAATAATTCAATCCGTAATGGGTTCGACTCAGTAATCGGGTAGATATCAATAATTCCACCCCTCATACTAAACTCACCTGGATTTGTTACCATATCGACACGCTCATAACCCATTTTGACCATCATCGTTAAATGATGACTAATATCAATACTTTCACCAACTTGGTAATCAAGAATAAACTGACCCCAATATTCAACAGGTGGTAAAATTCGCTTTAAGGCAGCAACGGGAGCAACTAGGATATGATCATCATGCGCTAACCAAGATGTCAATGCCTCAATTCTCTGACTCCTTAGTTCAGGACTTGAGATTGCCATATCTGCAATAAGCAATTCATTGACTGGATAGAGATGTACTCGATTAGGATCTATCAGTTCAGATAAATCTTCATAAAGCTGTTGAGCTTGTGTTAGTTGATTACTGACAAGCAACATTCGCTTTTTTACTTTTCTTTGGATTGCAGCAATCCAAACACTTCTTGCAGAACCTGATAAACCGGTGATTAATTGTTCATCCAGCTTAGAATTTATTCCAGATATTATTGAATCGATATCTTCATGTTCTGATAAATATTGATCAATCCCTCTCATTTTTTATCCCCCTATAATAAAACACAACTTGTTGTGTACGTGCAAAAACGCTTTGGCTACTAATAACCAAAGCTTTCTTACTTGTTTACTTTAATTAGTTAATGAATAAAGAACTCTAATTCTCGGTAATTTGGATAATGATACAAAGCTGACTCACAACTTTCACAAATAACAAATACATCCGCTTCATTAGGATGATGATAATAAATCATCTCTCGTTTTTCCTCGTCAGTCAATTGATTGAATCCTAATTGTTCCAAATTTAACCGGTCATGACTTAATTCGGCTATTGTTGTATAACAATGCTTACACCGATAATGGATCAACACAAATAATGACCTCCTTATTAACAATACAACTATTATTTCCGATAAAAAGGTCATTATACATCCTATATAACTTAATTTTGCTATTATCATAAATTATGCATTTGTTTTAATTATATGCATTCATGACGTCAAGAAATGGTTTATCCATCCAGGCTTCACATGCATCAGCTGCAATACTTATGCTATCAGATACAAGGCCATTCTCTGCCTTGGAGAACTTGCCTAAAACATAATCAGTAACAGTTATACCTGTCTGTGGTCGATCAATCCCAATACGAATACGATTAAACTGTTTCGTTCCAACTGTCTGGATAATTGAGCGCATTCCATTATGGCCACCGTGACCACCTGTTTGTCTTAATCTCACTTTACCTATTGGCAAATCAAGATCATCATATATGACTAGTAATTGACTCGGTTCAATCTGATAAAAATCTAGTAACGGCTTTACTGAATCTCCCGACAAATTCATATATGTCTGTGGCTGTAGTAAAACGACTTTCTCTCCATGAAGCGATTCTAGACAATAGTGACCATTGAATTTTTTCTTATCTAGCGACCAACCATGGCGATTTAATAATTCATCAATTACCATAAAACCAACATTATGTCGTGTTTTTTGATATTTCCGTCCTGGATTACCTAATCCAACAATACATTTCATCATTTTCCCATCTTTCTATCAAGCGTATATATGCATCATATTTTACTTGCTTTTCAGCTAAAAATAAAGCAATACCATTTAAAATAGGCTAACGGGGATCTCCCATTAGCCTACTATTACGATATTATTCTGTTGCTTCTTCGCCTTGTCCACCTTTTTGGTCAACAAGTTCTGGTTCAACATCCCCATCTTCTGCTGGTTCTAGAGTTTCCTCAGCTTCAGGTGGTGTAATTGTAACGATTGTTGCATCAGGATCTTCAGTTATTTCGTAGCTATCTACTTTTTCTAAATCGCCAACTGAAATTGCATCACCTATTTCTAATTCCGCTACATTAACCGTAATAACCTCTGGTATATCAGCAGGCTTTGCTCTTACTTGTAATTCATATAGCGGTTGTTGTAGGACACCACCGTTAGATACTCCTACCGGCTCTCCTTCTAACTGAATAGAAACAGTAACATCCATTTCTTGAGACATATCAACAACATAAAAATCTGCGTGAATTAATTCATCACGGAGTGGATCCATTTGATATTCATGAAGCATGACTTGAACTGCTTCACCTTTATCAACGTCAAGTGTAATAACGGCGTTTCGTCCTTCATCACGAAGGGTTTTCAATAATTCAATGTTTTCTACCGCTATAGTAACTGGTTCTTTATCTTTACCATATACAACTGACGGAACAAAACCTTTATCTCTTAACTGTTTCGTGTAGGATTTTGTTAAATCATCTCTACGTTCTGCCTTTAACTTCACTGCCATAATTCCCATCCTCCATATTTAATTGATATTCATTCGCAATCATCATGTTATATAATAAGCGCGAAAATCTATTTTCTCACCAACAAGTTTGTCCAACTTGTCGATTGGTGAAAACTAATAATAATAACTGATGTTCCCGTTGCCTATATCTATTAAACAGGTTTTTGAGTAATTAATCAAATAAGACACTTACAGGTAACTGTTCGTGCACTCTAATAATCGCCTCGCTAATCAAAGGCGCCACTGATAATACCGTTACTTTATCTGTCAATTTCTCTTCTTGTAACGGGATCGTATTGGTTACAACTAAATCTTTTATTGGGGATTGTCCAATTCTCTCCATTGCTGGACCTGATAAAACAGCATGTGTACAGCAAGCGTAAACTTCTTTAGCACCATTTTTAATCAATGCGTCTGCAGCTAGACTAATTGTTCCAGCCGTATCGATCATATCATCAATTAAAATTGCTGTCTTACCTTGAATATCACCAACAATATTCATCACTTCTGCAACATTTGGTCGTGGACGTCTTTTATCAATAATCGCAATTGGGGCTTTTAGACGTTCAGCTAACTGACGTGCTCGTGATACTCCACCGTGGTCAGGTGAAACAATCACCAGTTCATCTAATTGCTTACTTTCCCAATAATCGCCTAAGATCGGTACGCCTACAAGCTGATCTACTGGTATATTAAAGAATCCTTGAATTTGTGGTGCATGTAAATCAATTGTAATGACTCGTGAAGCCCCAGCCACTTGGAGAATATCAGCAACTAGCTTTGCTGTAATTGGCTCTCTTGGCTTTGCCTTTCGATCTTGACGTGCATAGCCGTAGTATGGAATAACAACGTTAATTGTTGCAGCTGACGCTCTCTTTAAAGCATCAATCATAATGAGTAATTCCATGATGTGACGGTTAACAGGGGCACATGTTGATTGAACCACATAGACATCACAACCTCTAACACTTTCCTCAATATTAATTTGAATCTCGCCATCACTAAAGGTTGAAACAGAACACTCACCTAATGGCACACCTATTAGTTTTGCGACGTCCATCGCTAACTCCGGATTTGAATTTAGCGTGAAAACTTTCAACGTACGATCTTGATATCCCCTCGACATTTAGTCAAACCTCCATAATACTTATTTTGATGTTTTTTTAATTTTTTTCGCATAGTTTTCTTTATTTATTTGTTTTGATCTAGCAATTGATAGAGCGTCATCCGGTACATCTTTATTGATTGTTGATCCAGCAGCAACTAAAGCACCTTCTCCTATCGTTACTGGAGCAATTAAATTGCTATTACAACCAATAAAAGCACCATCTTTAATAGTTGTCTTGTACTTATTTTCCCCATCGTAGTTAACAGTAATCGTCCCACAGCCAACATTTACATCTTTACCGATTTCTGCATCGCCAATATAACTTAAGTGTGAAACTTTACTTGCATCTTGAATCAATGATTTCTTCACTTCTACAAAATTACCAATTTTAACATGATCATGAATTTCAGATTGCGGTCGTATATGAGCAAATGGACCAATGTGAACATTTGACCCAATTTCACTTTGGTGCACGACACTATGCTTAATCGTTGTAGAATTGCCAATGTGACAATCTTCTATCTCTGAATTTGGTCCAATAACAGTATCACTTGAGATCGTTGTCTCACCTCTAATAATTGATCCAGGTTCAATTATTACATCTGGGTCTATTTTAACAGAAGGGGAAATGTAAGTTTGATCAGGATCAACTATCGTTACACCATTCCTCATATGATACTCATTTACCCGTTTTTTCATAAGTTTTTCAGCATGAGCTAATGCGACGCGATCATTAACCCCGATTGTTTCATTAGCATCATCCGTCATATATGCACTTACTTTTTCATTTCTCATCTTAGCAATCTCTATTACATCTGGCAAATAGTACTCGCCTTGTGCATTCTCGTTAGTCACATCACTTAATGCATTAAAAAGAAATTGATTGTCAAAGCAATATGTACCTGTATTGATTTCCGTTACTTGAAGTTCTTCTGAAGAGGCATCCTTATGTTCAACGATTCTCTCTACGCCGCCATGTTGATTACGTAGAACACGTCCATATCCAGTTGGATCTGACATTTTAGCTGTTAAAACCGTTACCTTAGCTTCAGTTTGCTGATGGTAGGTATAAAGTTGCGCTAGAGTTTCCTTAGTTAATAAAGGTGTATCTCCACATACAACGAGCGTGATACCTTGTTTATCTTTAAGTAAGGATTCTGCCTGCTGTACAGCATGACCAGTACCTAATTGTTCAAGTTGATTTGCATAAAGAGTCCGGTCACCCAGTTGCTCTTTAACCTTCTCTGCTCCATGACCAACAATGGTAATAATTCTATCCAAATTTAAAGCTTCTAACTGATTGATCACATGCTCCACCATCGGAATCCCCATTACAGGATGAAGAACTTTATAAAGTTTAGATTTCATCCGTGTTCCTTGACCTGCAGCAAGTACAATTGCATACTTATTTGACATTCTAGGAAACCTCCATCAATTAATTTACTTCACACTAAACTTACTTAACTTCAAAACAACTAGATTACAGTCCATCCAACTGTAATTAAAGTAATTGTTAAATAAAATTATACCATTAAAAAATATATCTTAAAAGAACACGAATTTCAACAGCAGCTACAAATTATCTACTTTTTGGCATAGAAAAAGTCTAATCAAATTGATTAGACTTTTGTACAAATAAAAATTATGACACACTTGCTTCTTCATACTTTTCGGCTTGTTTGAGAACGCTCTCATATTTAGCCAATACAGCATCTTGAATTTTCGCTCGCATATTCGAATTAATTGGGTGAGCAATATCACGAAACTCCCCATCAGGCGTACGCTTCGATGGCATTGCAACAAATAGGCCATTGTTACCATCGATTACCCGAATATCATGAATAACAAACTCATCATCCAAAGTTATCGAGGAAATTGCTTTCATCCTGCTGTCACTTTTTACTGTGCGTAATCTTACATCTGTTACTTCCATTATGTTCACCACCCTTTTCTTTGCACTTGCAGTTCTAAAGTTATAGATTCAACAAGATAAGGCAAAAATCCTGCTTAATTTGATAATTTTGAAAAAAACTTTAATTTTTTCTCTCTTTTTATCGCTTTAATGGAATTTTCATACAAATCATTCAAAGGTTTGGCCTACATAATCGTTATTTGATTCGAACAGCACCAGTGATTAACACTAATTAATTGAAATAATTTCCTCTTACTACTTCGATCTCTTTATTTCGATCATCTACATGCGCAATCTTCAGTAATGAAGTATAATCCGTTACAACACGCTCATCTTCTTCGTCCTCTGCTTCAGCTAATACACCTATAGCAGCAACAGTTGCATCAAATTCCTTTAATAAACTCTTCATCCCATCAATCGTCCCGCCAGCTTTCATAAAGTCGTCAATAATACAAACTGTCGAGCCTTGTTTTAAACTACGGCGAGTTAAGACCATCGACTGAATTTTCCTTGATGAGCCAGATACATAATTGATACTAACTGTAGATCCTTCAGTTATTTTTGGATCCCTACGGGCAATGACTACTGGAACATTTAAAAATGAAGCAACGGCATAAGCTAGCGGAATACCTTTTGTCGCAACAGTAACGACCACTTCAATATTTAATGAGGCAAAAGCTGTCGCAAATAAACGACCAATTTCCCTTACTGTTGTAGGTTCGCCAAGTAAATCACTCATAAATAAGTAACCACCAGGTAATATTCTTGACGGGTCATTAAGTCTTTCTGCTAATGAATCGACAAATGCCATGCTCTTTTGTTGATCATACTTAGGTATATAGCGAATCCCACCTGCTGCACCAGGAATAGATTCCAAGTATCCAATGCCCTCAAACTTAAACATATTATCTATTATCGTTAAATCTTCGCTTATTGATGATTTTGCAGCATCATATCGCTCAGAAAAAAAAGGTAAAGAAACAAGATCTAGTGGATGTTCTAATAGATAGTTCGTCATTCCGACTAAACGATCACTTCTTTTCATTATTTCACCTCTCAAAACCGAATATTTTTTAATAAATATATCATTTTATTCGTATTTGTTCAAGCTAATAATCAAGTTACATCTAATATCTCCGTAACTGTTGAAAAATAAGCAAACAAAAAGAGCAGTAAATTTACTGCTCATTAGCTGGTACTGCTTTTTTCTCTTCAATGAAGTTTAATTCTACTGTCTCTGTTAAGATGTCTGCATAGCTATAAGACACACGTTCAAATGCATTCTCATCTTGATCTAAAGCAACGATGAAAACTGAAGGATATGTCTCCGCTAGAACTCCATGACGCTCTACTGTCTTTCTTCTTCCGCCATTTGCTATCAGTTTTAGGCGTTTTCCGATCTGATCATCTAAGGCACTCTTAATTTCAGCTAAAGTTTTTGCCACTATACTCCACCTCTCTGATCCAATTATAGCACAAAAAAACGTAATAGTCAATAAAATATTCAATTATAACAGGATACTATTTTGATTGTCAATACATTTTTTCATTTTGCTATAATTCAAAACTCTGGCGATTATTTGTTAGTATTATGGCTTCAGCTAGTTAAATTATTCATCAATCTGGTAAATCGCATTACAATTGTTCATTCTTCTGTCAAATATGGCATACCCGTCCGTAAAAATCCACGAGTCTCAATACCACCTAATCCCTTTTCTCCAGTTAGTGTATTTCTAAGCACATCAGACACTGTAACTTTATCCATAAATGAGGTATACGCAAGTTTAGCTGTTATATAAACCGGATCAAGTGCATGAATATTAACCCTTGAAGGTGAGCTGGCAAAATTTGCACCTGCTCGAATAATCGATTGAAAATGTGATTGACATGCTCCAGCAAAAATAACAAGCTGGTCTAGATTTGATTCAACTCGACGCGCCTCTCGAACTGCTTCAACAAAGTATTTAGAATGTCGGTAAGCTTTTAAATCCTTCTTACTACCCCTTTTTTCAGAATAAGCGTCATGACCAGTAATGACAAGTAAATCTGGCTGTATACGCTTAATTAAGCCAGCGATCTCTGCTGGCATATCTGCTTCTAAAATATGAAGGCCATGAACCTGCAAACCAATTCTTTGGTAAAGATCTATACATTTCTTTAAATAATTCCGATCTCCATCTAAGTGGAGCACGCGAGCAGGCAGTTGAAAGTAACTTTGCTTCTGATAGCCATCAGAAGCTTCGTAGTTGCGTTTTTCTTTCATCAACTGATAATCCTGTCGAAATAGTCGAAATGAATAATCGACCTGTTCTTTCTCGGTTTCCAGATACCTTTCAATTTCTCGATCTGCTACCTTTTCTAAATCCGATAAAGGTGCATCCGCCTCTAAACGTAGATCCTCACCATGAAGAATCGCTGTCTCACCTTCAATTGATCCGATCCGAAAGATAATATCGTGCTTGTGTGACCTGCGCGTAACAAGATCACCAATAATAAAGTCCATCCCCCAACGCCTCCTTCCCATCTAACCCTAGCTTATGTTAAAGATGAATACGAGGTGCATTGCCTAAGTCAAAATAATTTAATTAGTGGATCCCTTAAACTGATTCCTAATTTCTCTATAAAAGCTAAAACACCTCATTTAAACTATTGACAATAAATACCTAAAAGTTATAATGTCTATATATTACAAAAGGAGGGATAGTATGGGTAATTTGAGAAGAATCACCTTATTGCTATTAGTTATTGTATTTGCAACAAATATATTTAATTCAATTACTGTTGAAGCTGCTATAAGTAAACCAACAAAAACATGGGATTTAACAGAAGAGGGACAATATAAATTTTCAGGTAAAGCTTCTGGATCTATGCTTTATACAAATTACAAATTTACTAACGCATCTAAAGTGCGAATCCATGTAAATAACACGCACAAAACAAAAGACTTAGAAGTTAAAGTTGTTAAAGACAGTGGCTTGTTTCCAACTCAGAAAAAGGTTAAAGTTCCTTCTAACGGAAAAACAACATTTGATATTTCACTAACCAAAGCAGATAAATATTTCATTAGCTTTAAAGCACCAAGTAACTTTTCAGGATATATTAGAAAACAATGAGTTTAATCGCTACCTATTTACAAAGCATGTTTATATATAGCTTAATTGGCTTGTTTATATATGGGGTTCCTAGAATTATCCTCATTAAAAAGAAACAATTAAAAATCTATTGGCTCCGCGAAATAATACTATCTCTATTCGTAGCTTATCTGAGTGGCTTGCTTTCTCAAACAATTATGCCAGACTTCACATTTGGGGTAGATAGTCTTACTAGGGAACTGTACTTTTGGTTTAATTTTGATAATATAAATGCCAATATAAATCTTATACCGTTTAAGTCAATTACTGAATACCTTTATACGACTAACTCTGCAGTTGATGATTGGGGAGCAATATCCTCACTAAATCTATTAGCTAATTTAATGTTATTTTTACCTTTAGGTATTTTTGCACCACTTTTATGGATAAAGCTACGTTCATTTAAAAGCATTTTGTTATTAGGTATTGGCTTTGTTACAACAATTGAATTCATTCAATACTTTATTGGTCGTAGTTCTGACATTGATGATATTATCCTCAATAGCCTTAGTATCTTGATTGGGTTTAGTATCTTTAGACTATTACAGCTTGGATACGATAGGTACAATCAGAAAACGAGGTCAACGAACTTAGCAACAGACAAATCCTAATTGAGATAGGGGGAGGTGACTAACCTCCGTCCCTCTCACACCACCGTACATACGGTTCTCGTATACGGCGGTTCCAAATTATGTCGAACGCAGAATCTCATATCTTGCAGATATGATCTTTAACCCTAGGTTAGCCCAGTAGGCTTTGCCTAGGGTTCTGTGTAGTATTGGACTTTTCGCGATACGCCAGTATGCTTTTCGAGAGTTTCCCCATTCATAAGCTTTCTGTGGAGAAATCCCTAACGATATTAGATTCCTTACTTTCGTTCTGGGTAATTTCCATTCTTTCCAGCGTATCATTCGAAGTCTTCGACTTAGCCATGATTCTAATATTGTTAGATTGCTTGGTGTATCAATTAATTGATAATAACCCAACCAACCGACTAGATAGCTATTTAGTTTATCAATACGTTGCTCCATAGATATACGTTATTTCCTTGATGTTAATTGTCTTATACGAGCTTTGAACCGCTTGATGGTTTCTTCTGCTAATCGGATTTTAGGTTGCTTCTTATTCCATGTAAAGCTAAATCCCAAAAGTTTACGTTTCCATGGGCGGTCTACTGCGCTTTTCTCACGATTTACCTTGAGGCGTAGTTTCTTTTCAATGAAAGTCGTGATCGATTCCATCACACGTTCTCCTGCTCGGCTTGACTTCACATAAATATGGAAATCATCGGCATATCGGACAAATTTATGACCACGCTTCTCTAGTTCCTTGTCTAATTCATCCAGTACGATATTTGAAAGTAGTGGACTTAACGGGCCACCCTGAGGTGTTCCTTCTGTCATTGGGCTGACGAGCCCATTTTCCATTACACCCGCTTGTAGAAACTGACGAATGAGATGCAGTAATACTTTGTCCTTAATTCTAGTCGCAAGTCTCGCCATAAGGCGATCATGATGCACTTTATCGAAGAACTTCTCTAGATCCATATCTACAACCCAGCGATATCCTTCTTCAATGTAAGCTCTTGCCTGTTTGACCGCTGTATGCGCCCTTCTATTTGGACGGAATCCATAACTGAATTCTGAAAATGTCGGATCAAATACTAGCGTTAGTTGTTGGGCAATTGCCTGTTGGATAAGACGATCTGTCACTGTAGGGATACCTAATTTTCTAACTCCGCCGTTAGGTTTCGGGATTTCGACCCGTCGCACGGGTTGCGGTTGATAGGTACCAGATAACAGTTGTTCACGCATGGTATGCCAATTCTCCATCACATACACCCTTAGGTCTGTTGTGGGCATTTGGTCAATACCATGGCTTCCCTTATTCTTTTCTACGCGTTTGATTGCTTTTAAAAGATTTGGTCGTGACAGAATCTGTTCCATCATTTGATATTCCTCCTGCGTGAATCACGGTTCTTCTTGTGCCATTCCATTCTCCACCCTCTTTAAGTCCCTGATGGGATTCACCATCTCCTCCTTAAAGTAGGTTGTTATCTTTTACTGCTTCATTGAACGGAATGAACGCCTAGATGTGATTCTTCATACTTGGTTCAGTCCTTCCCTGTTTCCTTAAGTAAACAGGTACTATGACGTCTGCTGACGCCTGTTGTTCAACAACCCTTCACGGAGTTGCTTACCATGTGTGCATGGCGTTCCAACAGGTTCTCCCCAGGTAAGGGTACAGACTTTCCCTCCATGTCCCCGCCTCATTTACTCTATAATACCTTTGACAGTAAGGACTTTGTTTTGTGTTGCAAACTCATCCAGTATTACTTAGCCTTATATGAGGTTCGTGTTCCTCGGAGCGGAGGTTTGCCGCCGACTTCCTTCAGATATGACGGTCACTTGTCATATCCTTGTCTTAAGCTACAGCTACTACTGCCTTCACTGTTCGGGACTTTCACCCTAGAGTCTGCACCCATGCTGGGCACACAACAAAACGAGTGATCATTTAAAATGGTCACTCGTTTTATTTGCATTTATCATGGAAGATCGCGGATTAGAATTAACAAAAAGTATTTGCCAAATTTGCGAACTCCCCAATCGATAATGTTTCAGCTCTGCGATCGCCACTTATTTCAGCTTGCTTTAATTTTTCCTCAACCATTTCTTTATCATACTTGCCTTTAAAAAAGCTCACTAAATTATTTCTTAACGTTTTTCGTCTTTGTGCAAAACTCGCCCTAACAAGACTAAAGAAAAATGGCTCATCTTCAACATGGACTGGTGGCTCTTTACGGAACGTTAAATGTAAAACAGCTGATTCAACATTAGGTTGAGGCATAAATGCTGTTTTTGGTACATTAAACGTATGTATCGCCTCTGTATAATACTGAACCGCGATTGAAAGTGAACCATAACTTTTACTATTTGGCTCTGCCGCCATTCGCTCTGCAACTTCCTTTTGAATCATGACCGTAATACTTTCAAGTGGTAATCGTGACATTAACAATTGCATAATAATCGGTGTTGTAACATAGTATGGTAAATTCGCTACCAGCTTAATCGGCTGACTAGGTTTAAAGTGTTGATTAATTACTGCTTGCACATCTGCTTTTAGGACGTCTTCAAAAACTATTGAAATATTATCATAATCAGCAAGAGTCTCTGCTAAAATAGGCTCTAAACGTTGATCAATTTCAAATGCAACAACGTGATCAGCTGCTTGTGCAAGTTGTTCGGTTAATGCCCCCATGCCTGGACCAATTTCAATCACACCAACATCTTTTGTAACACCCGCAACGTTTAATATATTATTTAAAATATTGACATCAATAATAAAATTTTGTCCTAAACTTTTCTTAAATGAAAAACCAAACTTATTTAAATAAGCCTTCGTTTGGCTTGGTGTTGCAATTGCCTTTTCTTTACTCATTGTCTTCCTCCTGAAAAATAATCTCCATCTCAGCTTTTAATTGCTCAGGTGTAATATCGAACATCTGGAGCCTTTTTAGTAATTGCTTACCATTTGCGTAACCAATTCGCAACCGCTCGGTTAACTTTTCACGTCTAGCCTTAGCCTTTGTTCCACCAATTAAACCAAACTCAATTAAATCATCTCGACTAATTAATTGTTCGTCGGTTTGAACAAGTTCATATATATCAGCTAGAGCCGCTTCAAGTGATGCTTTAGTTGCATGTTCAATTCCAATCCCTTTATCAGATTTTGCTCTCGCTTCATCCTTCGTTAGAAAAGCATGCTTACATCCTGGTATAGCCTGATCAATAATATGACGAATCCGCTGTCCGGGATAGTCTGGATCAGTAAAAATAATCACACCACGCTTTTTCTTTGCATGCTGAATTTGATCGAGTACATATTGATCAATTGCAGAACCATTTGTTTCAATTGTATCAACATTAAAAAACTGTTTAAGTTTTGCTGTATCGTCTTTACCTTCAACGACGATAATTTCTTTGATTCGCATTTAAAAAAACTCCTGACCGTAATAAAACTTCTCCTGTATTATAAACTTCCGATTTTAACAAACGCAAGTAATCATCACAAATAAGAAAACCCTTGTTAATCTATTCATTAACAAGGGTCGTTATATTAATCTAAAATAGTGACTTTAACTGTCTTACGTCCCCAACTTTTAGCATCTGCTTTAGTTGGTACATGAACATCAATTTTATTTCCTTTAATTGATCCACCTGTATCACCGGCAATTGCTTCTCCATAGCCTTCTACATAAACGCGTGTTCCTAAAGGGATCACACTCGGGTCAACTGCAATAACTTTCATATTAGGATTGTTATTTAAGTTAATCCCTGTCGCTGTCACGCCACTACAACCACTGCAACCCGCTGTATAAGCAGTTGAAGACATGGTAAAAGTTTTTGAACCGCTCTTTGCACTTGTCGAGCTAGAGCTTCCACCACGAGAAACAACCTTTTGGATGACCTTAGTTCCAACAGCTACTACTCGTTGCTCACTTTGCTTTTTAACTTCTTCACTGACTAATTCACGAGACACTTCTTTACCATTTTCAATGATGACTTTATATTTCTTCTCAATTAAACCATCTGAACCAGATGCTATAACCTTCTCTTTACCTTTTTCAATTGATGCATCATTTCTACGAACAGTAGAAAACTCTATTTTTTCTTCAATGACATCTGTAACTTCTTCAACTCTTGTAATACTTACAGTCATGTCCTGTTCTAGTTCAGCCTCTTTCTTTGGCTCAAGACGATCAAGTTCATTTAATTCAATCGCCTCTGATTCTAATAATTCACCAACTGTATTCGCAGTTGTCCAGACAGACTCTTCTTCTGTCGCATCTTTAATTGTCACTTCAATCGCACGATTTAAAATAATATTAAGTTCTTCTACAATCGCTTGATTAGGTGATAAGTTTAAATCGTCGTGCTCATTTACAGTTACATTAATTGCATTGAAAAAGTCTTTAACTGTATCCTCAGTTGTATAATGAACTTCATCCACCGAATCAATCGTTAAGATGATCTGCTTTGCTTTTTCTAAACTTAAATTCATACCAGATTCTATTTCATCATCAAGTAAATGTGACAATTTATCATGCTCACTTACTTCAATACCCATTTCGGCTAAAAACTCGCCAACAGTATCCTCACGTGTGATGAAAGTTTCAGTTACATTATTATGCGTAAAGTTAATTTCAGCTTTTGTAATTTCTAGAAATGTAATATAACTAATAACAATGATAGCTATAACACTCACAAGTGAAATAAAAACCTTGTTTTTTAATACTGGCAATAGCTTAGATACTAGGTTCATGCTATTAAGCCTCCTTTTTGTTATGCGCCAGTATTATATAAACATTTAAAAAGGTTGTCAAATCGGGCTTTTTAAATTTGTTACAAATAAAACCCTTGATTTATCAAGGGTTTGACCGCAAAAATAGTGCTTATTTTACTGATATTAAGTAAAGGTTACAATTAAAGCATTCCGTTACATTGATGTAATATATACAAATATTGGAACGTTTCCTTTATATTAACCTAAATAGTTTATTTGCATTTTTCATCGTAACTTTAGCTACTTCTTCAACTGTCATTCCCCTTAACCGCGCAATTTCTTCTGCAACAAGTTTGACATAAGCTGGTTCGTTGCGCTTACCGCGATTAGGATGTGGTGCCAGGTAAGGGCTATCCGTTTCAATTAGCATTTTATCTAAAGGAACAACTTTCGCGCTTTCTTTCACATCAATCGCATTTTTGAATGTGAGTACACCACTAAAGGAAATATGCATCCCTAAATCTAAAAAGCGCTCTTGCCAATCTGGTGAAAGATTAAAGCTATGCATAATCCCACCTATATCCTCTACATGTTCTTCTTTTAATACTTGATATACATCTTCAGTACTGTCACGGTTGTGAATCACGATTGGAATATCTAATTGCTTGGCCACTCGAATTTGTCTTCTAAACACATCGATTTGAACTTCTTTAGGATCTTCCATCCAGTGATAGTCTAAACCCATTTCTCCCATTGCAACAATATGCTTTGATTGAATCAGTTGGATTAATTTTTCTTCTACTTGATCTGAATAACGACCCGCTTCGGTTGGATGCCAACCAATAATCGGATAAATACACGAATACTTTTCAGCTAACGCAAGCGCCTTTTCAATTGTTTCATGATCAAAGCCAACGACAGCAATCTTTGAAATACCTTGCTCGTTTGCTCGCTTGATAACTTCAGCTCCGTCCTCAGCAAATTGGTTAACATTTAAATGTGCATGCGTGTCAAATAACATGTTGACTGCCTCCTAAAATTAATCGAGATGACTTTTTCAATTATACTAGCACCGATTTTTCAAAAAAGAAACTCCTACACCTTTGTAACCGTGTAGGAGCAAAATTTAATGGTTCAATGTCAAATAATGTTGGTAGGTTTTATCATTAGCCGAGAATAAATGTATATTAATTTTAATTAAGTTTCAACTTGTTCACAGGGGGTGAAACACACTCGCTTTTCGCAGGCACGGCTTTTAGCTAACTAAGGTAAGCAAAGAGCGCTTGCCTGAGTGGATCTTCAGCTCGTACTGGGACTGCGATTACTCGTCACAGCGAAAAGATTTATTCCCACAGGAGTCTCGTGTATTTCACCTGCTGTTTTTCACTTCTTAATTAAATGGCTGCTATTTTAACTAAGCAGTTTCCTCTTGCTTTCGTTCCTCTATAAATGTAAGTGATCTAACCCTTCGTCTTTAATATTAAATGTTTTTCGTATACAATGAGCGTAGGCCATGTAGATTCTCCTTTAAATTGGTTTTCGTCGACTTAATGATAAAGGAATCTACTGGCCTTTTTCTATGAAAATACAAAAAAAGGTGTCAGCGAATTCGAAAAAAAGAACTCACCAACACCAAAAATTATAGAACCCTTGAAAGTTTATTCACGTTCACTAAAAAACGATTGTATCTATCTCTCTGATAGTCACAACCGTTTTTTATTTATAGTAATTAGTTTTTCCCAACCTCACCTATATAGTATAAATTAACCTACAATTGAGCCATTTGGCATATTTTGAGGTGCGTCTATTAGCTCTAACTTCCCTGATTCATCTTCAGCCGATAAAATCATTCCTTGACTGATTTCACCGCGCATTTTTCTTGGTTTTAAGTTCGCAACGATAATGACTTTTTTACCAATCAATTGTTCAGGTTCTGGGTAGTATTCTGCAACTCCAGACAGAATTTGGCGATGACCACCTTTATCACCAGCATCTAGACGGAACTTTAATAGTTTATCAGCGTTCTCAACTCGAGTACAATCGATTACTTCTGCGACTTTTAATTCGACTTGATCAAACTGCTCAAATGATATTTCAGCTTCTTTTACAGTGGTTAATTCTGTTGTTTCAGGATCCCACTCTACATCTTCTTCATCCTCATTTGGTATTGTCATCGATTGTTGAATAATCGCTGTTTCTTCTTTAACATCTAATCGAGGGAAGATTGGCTCTCCTTTTTCAACGACTTTTGTACCTTTTGGAAGCTTACCAAACGTTAGCTGATCCCAAGCCATATCTGTTTCTAGATCAAATCCTAATTGTGTCGCAATCTTACCTGGCGTTGCTACAAAGAATGGTCGTAGTAATAAGCCAATGATGCGTAAGCTCTCTGCTAAATGTGCAAGAACATTTGATAATTCAGCTTGTTTCTGTTCGCGCGCTAATACCCATGGCGTTGTTTCATCAATATACTTATTTGTCCGTGAAATAAGTGTCCAAATATTTTGTAGCGTCACATTAAACTGAAGATTATCTAATGATGACCTGTACTCAGCAATTACATTCTCAGCAGTTTCTCTTAACTCTGCATCAAATGGCGTTTGTCCTGCTGTTAAAGCTGGAATATGACCATCTAAATATTGATTAATCATCGCAACTGTTCGATTTAACAGGTTACCTAGGTCGTTTGATAAATCTGAATTTGCCCTTGTCACATAATCTTCTGGTGTAAAGATACCATCTGAACCAAACGGAATTTCTCGCATTAAGTAATATCTTAAACTATCTAGTCCATAACGATCGACTAGAAAATCAGGATAAATCACATTACCTTTTGATTTCGACATTTTTCCGTCCTTCATCAATAACCAGCCATGACCGAAGATTTGCTTTGGTAGTGGCAAATCTAATGCCATTAATAGAATTGGCCAATAAATCGTATGGAAGCGGACAATTTCCTTTCCAACCATATGAACATTCGCTGGCCAAAACTTACGGAATAATTCTGGTTGATTTTCATACCCACCTAAATCAGGATCATAGCCTAAAGCAGTAATATAGTTTGTTAGCGCATCGATCCATACATAGACAACGTGTTTTGGATCAGACGGGACTTTAACGCCCCAGTCAAATGTTGTACGTGATACTGCCAAATCCTCCAACCCTGGCTTGATGAAATTATTAATCATTTCATTCTTACGTGACTGTGGTTGGATAAAATCAGGATTTTCTTCATAATGTGCCAGTAGTCGATCTGCATACTTACTCATGCGGAAGAAATATGATTCCTCACTTACCCACTCAACTTCATGACCACTAGGTGCTTTTCCACCAATGACTTTTCCATTATCATCACGATAGACCTCAGCTAATTGTGACTCTGTGAAAAACTCTTCATCTGATACCGAATACCAGCCTGCATATTCATCAAGGTAAATATCGCCTTGCTTGAGTAACTTTTCAAAAATTTTCGCAACAACTTCCTTATGCTCCTGATCTGTTGTGCGAATAAACTTATCATTTGTAATCTCTAATTTAGACCACAGTTCTTTAATATCCTTTGCCTGTTGGTCGACAAATTCTTGTGGCGTTTTCCCTTCACTTTCTGCTTTTTCTTGAATTTTTAAACCATGTTCATCCGTTCCTGTTAAATAAAAAACATCCTTGCCTTGAAGACGATTATATCGCGCAAGAATATCACAGGCAATTGTTGTATACGCACTACCAATGTGAAGTTTCCCACTTGGGTAGTAAATTGGTGTCGTAATGTAAAATGTTTGTTTGTCTGACATTGTTAGTCCTCCTTAACATTCTGTTTCAATGTCCATCTATATCAGTTCAGCTAGACAATCTTTTAAGTCTTTATATATTGTAACGGTTTTTAATTCCCTTTTCCATCTATAGTGGAATATTTCAACGTTATTTCAATCAGCTTTTCCCAATACCCTTCTAACTGCTTTTCCAAATTTAGAATGATATACACAATTAGTAGTTGTTTACTATTAAATTTCCTTAATTATAATAAAAATGGATTTTTATTGTTGACACTTATTGAAATT
The DNA here is from genome assembly GCF_000307165.1 of Amphibacillus xylanus NBRC 15112. Taxonomy (NCBI): domain Bacteria; kingdom Bacillati; phylum Bacillota; class Bacilli; order Caryophanales; family Bacillaceae; genus Amphibacillus; species Amphibacillus xylanus. The sequence continues at coordinate 40,578 of NC_018704.1, read as the reverse complement.
ACTGGTATATTCATTATAGGTGTTGTCGAAATATGCCGAATATAAATTAAAGGGGAGTTTTTAATGAAATCTACAGGTATTGTAAGAAAGGTTGATGAGTTAGGACGTGTTGTAATTCCTATCGAATTACGCCGTACTTTAGGCATTGCAGAAAAGGATGCTTTAGAGATCTATGTTGATGATGAGCGTATCATCTTACAAAAGTATAAGCCAAACATGACTTGCCAAATTACTGGTGATATCTCTGATGACAACCTTTCACTTGCAAACGGTAAGTTAATTTTAAGCCCTGAAGGCGCAAAACAACTAATCGAAGAAATCAACAAAACATTAAACAAATAATGTTTAAAAAAGCAGAGTCTTTCGTATTTGAATTATTGATAGGTTAATTCAATCGAAAGACTCTCTTTTTATTTGTCAATCTTATGATATATTTGATAAATATCTCTTTTCTGCAAGCCTCGATCCTTTGCAACCTTTTTAATTGCTTCTTTACTCATTAACTGTTCTGATTCAATATAATGATCAACATGTTCATTGATCGTCAACTCTTTCCACCATTCCGTATCATTAAGAACTATACCATCTGATCCTTCAACTACAAGACAAAATTCACCTTTAATGATACCCGTTTTTGCCCATTCTAATACTTCATCAACTGAACCCCTAATATATTCTTCAAATTTCTTTGTTAGTTCACGTGCTACTGCCATTCTTCTGTTACCTAAATGTTCTTTAAGCTCTTTTAATGTATCAACTAATCGGTACGGTGATTCATATAAAATAATGGTGCTTTTTTGCATTAATAATTCGTCCCAGGCTTGTTTTCGTTCTTTATTCTTACGTGGTAAAAAACCATAAAAGTAAAATTGATCTGTAGGTAGACCTGAACCAACAAGTGCACAAAGAGCAGCATTTGCTCCTGGTAAAACGACGACATTTATATCTTCTTCTATGGCTCTTTGAATTAGCACAGTACCTGGATCTGAAATACCAGGCATCCCTGCATCACTCACTATGGCAACTTGTTTTCCATTTTTCAATTCACTTACTAAATAGTCTAGCTTTGATTGTTCACTATGCTCATGATAGCTTGTAAGTGGGCAGTGAATCTCATAATGTGATAGTAATTTCCTCGTGTTACGTGTATCTTCAGCTCCAATTAAGTCGACTGTTTTTAATATATTTAGCGACCTAATAGTTAGATCCTCTAAATTACCAATTGGTGTTGGCACAACATATAAAGTTCCTGATTGATTGTGATCCTGACTACTATTCTCTAATGTCAATGACGTCACCTACCCTTTGCTTGGCTATAATTTGTTGTTTCTGAAATCTTGTTAGTTTTTTTATTCTGTATTCGATTTGCATCGCTTCTTGCTTTGTACTAAATACTTGATGAAAACGGAGCTTAAGAGGTCCTCTACCACGTGTGTATTTAGCCCCTTTACCTTGCTCATGCATTTTAAGTCGTTTAGCTAAATCATTGGTATAACCAGTATATAGCGAACCATCACTACATTCTATAATATAAACACAATGCTCAATAGACAAGTTCTTGCATCCCCTTTGTATAATTACCTTCTTCATCATATACATAAAGCGGTGGTAATAGCTTTAAATCTGGTTTCCCATCTCGAATTCCCTCAACAAGTAAAATATTCGCTTCCTTCCCGGATTTCGGATAAACAAATTGGATTCGCTTTGGTTCAAGCTTATATTGTCTCATTAAGTTAACAATATCAACTAAACGACCAGGGCGATGAACCATCGCAAATTTACCACCCGGCTTAACTAATTGACTAGATACATCAATGACCTGCTCTAAACTCACATATACCTCATGTCTAGCTATCGTTAAATGATCATTTTTGTTTAATTGCTTTTCACTTGTCGTCTTAAAATACGGCGGATTGACTGTTACAAGATCAAATTTATTATTACCAAAATAGGCTGGCATATCTTTAATATCACCGTGGATCATATTGATCTGATCTTGCTTTTTGTTATGCAAAATACTTCTACATGCCATATCATATAAGCGTTTTTGAATCTCAATACCTGTGATAGGAACTTCCGTAAACTTACTCATTAATAGCGGAATGACTCCATTACCTGTGCACAAATCAATGATTTTACCTCTTCTTAACGGCATCGATGCGAATCGCGCCAACAAAACAGCATCAATTGAATAAGAGAATACTGTTGGACTTTGAATAATTTGAATTGATTGATCAGTAAAGAGATGATCTAAACGCTCATCCCCAATTAAATCGACCATAACTAACCTCCACGACAATTTAATTACAAATACTAAAAAAGACTAGTTCCTGTGTTTAAAACGGATGCCCATCTCGTACGCATTTTTTCCTCGTATTAAATGAGCCGTCGTTTTAAACCCATAAGCTAGTCTTTCTCACTTATCAATACTATTTTTTATTTAAAAATTGCAAACAAAATAGGCAGTCTTCGTCCTGTCTAGGACTTCCAAAATGAACATTACAAATATGAAAACCTTCATCGTAGAGTCTCGCTAAATTATCATAGCCTTCACCAATTAAGCTTGATTGACCACTCTTATCACGATTCACCTGTTCAGTTGTTTTAACTTCTTGATCTAAACGCTGACGAAGATGATGATTTTCAATTGTGATTCGATGATTTTCTTTTAAAAGTTCCTTTATATGAACTTTTAAATCACCAAGCTGTTGGTAAAGTTGACCGATTTGTTCTTCCATATTTGATACTTGATCAAACATTTCTTTTTTGTTCATGGCACTTACCACCTCATTATTCCATGGTCATTATATCAACTACACCTTGTTCGATTAGTTCATCTAACGTGTATTCAACAACACGTTCCTTACCAATTATTTCTATTTGGATGACATGTTCGAGTATATTTAAGCCAACAACTTTACCTTTACCAATTGGCGTTTCAATAATCTCACCAAGATCAGGTAATTGTTTCTTAGCTTGCTCATAATCATCATTTTCATATTTTAAGCAACACATGAGACGTCCACAAAGTCCTGAAATTTTAGTAGGATTTAGGGATAAGTTTTGATCCTTTGCCATTTTGATTGATACTGGCTCAAAATCCCCCAAGAAGGTTGAACAACAAAGCATTCGGCCGCATGGCCCAATCCCACCTAATAACTTAGCTTCATCTCGAACACCTATTTGTCTTAATTCAATTCTCGTCTTAAAAATAGCAGCTAAATCTTTAACTAGCTCTCTAAAATCAATTCTACCATCAGCAGTAAAATAGAAAATGACTTTATTTCGATCAAATGTATATTCAACATCTACTAAGTTCATATCTAGATTATGTTCTTTGATCTTTTCATAACACGTACGATATGCTTCTTCAGCACTTTCTTTATTTTCTAAAACTGTTACTTTGTCCTTCTTTGTAGCAACTCTAATTACCTTTTTAAGTGGTAAAACAACATCTTCTTCATCAACTGATTTATTTGCGATGACCACTTTACCAAACTCAATGCCCCGAGACGTCTCAACTATAACATATTCATCTTTAGATATATCTAGTTGGTCTGGGTCAAAATAATATATTTTACCCGTTTTTTTAAAACGGACACCTATAACTTCTACCACCTATTATCACCTCTGCATTTGCAGTACTAATTTCTCCATCACTAAAGTCGGATGACCATTTTGCATTAGTTGTTTTTTAGCTTCTAAGATTAAAGCTAGAGTCTCCACAATATCAGCTTGTGACCAATGCCAACGGGCTTGCTCTAACTCTTTTAAATAACTTTGAAATACTACCTGGTCATCTTGGTCAAGGTTTAAATAAACAAGATCCTTAAACCAATATATTAATAGATCTAAACTAAAATTAAGCTTGTCACGATCTGAAAAATGATCGATCCATTGTTTCTGGATAAAAAGTAATGTTTCATCCGGATTGGATTGGAGTGTACCTATCAATTGTACCACTAAGCTTCGCGCCTGCGCAAACCACTCATCTTGATCCAATTCCCTTGCCTGTTGGAGATTAGGCATTATTACCGAAAATAAACGAGCGTTTTCCGGAGAGATACCCTCTTCTTCTAAGATTGACTGAACGTATGTCGGCGAAAGTGGCTTTAACATAATAGTTTGGCATCTAGACTTAATTGTATCCAAAATAGCTTGACTGTTTTCTGTCATTAATATTGCAGTCGTTTTTTGACTTGGTTCTTCTAAAAATTTTAGTAATCGATTGGCAGCATTTGCGGTCATTAAATCAGCATGATAGATAAGATAGACCTTTTGATTAGACTCCATACCCTTATAGGTAAATTCCTTTTGTAGCTGGGCTATTTGATCTATCTTAATTGAAGCGCCATCCGGCTGGATCCAATGGACATCTGGGTGATTACCTGATTCAATTCGATTACACTCTATACATTGATCACACGGCTCACCATCTCTTACTTGTTGACAAAATAAGCTTTTAGCGATAAGGTAACCAATCTCCTTCTTACCCGTTCCCTCATCACCTTGAATTAAGTAAGCATGAGCCACACGATTTCGAAGCAACATTTGCTTTAACATCTTAGTTGCAATGGGTTGTCGCTCGGTTAAATTTGACCATTTTGCCATGCCTGCACCACCATATTTTTTATCTAGTACGTAACAAATCAAAAGTAATTTATTAAAAAAGAATGAAATCATATAATTGATTTCATCCTTTTATTCCTACTATTATTTTATCATAGATCATTGGAATGTCACTGGTTCACGAATATAAATTAACTAACATTCCTTTAATTTCACCAATCATATCTAAAAGATCAATTGATCGACGTTCTTGTTCTACAATTGCATCTGTTAATTCGATTAATTTCTCATCAATTTGTTTAACTAAAGATAACCGACGACTATTATGGTTCATCTGAAATGTATGTGAGTGAGTAATATCAAGTCCATATTGGACTGCTTCTCTTAGAAACTCTTTTACATAGCGTTTAAACTTTGCTAACTCTCTAATTGTCCGATAGCGTGCAAGTCGTTCTCCTTGATCTGCTATCTCCTCAATTAATTGTTCAAGCTGTTCAACTTGTAGTTTTTCGCTTTGAGACATGACCATTGCATCAAATGATAGACCACTTTTCTTAGTTGTGGTTTTTTTCAGTTTTCTCGCATCGAGTTGCGAACGTATGTCTTTATTTATTTTCACAGCAATATTCACCTACTACTTGCTTAAAATTGATGAAACTGATCTACTGGTAATACAAATACTGTTGCTCCACCAACTTCTATATTAATAGGTTGAGGAATATATGAGTCTGTATTGCCTCCCATAGGAGAGATCGGTGCAACCATTTGTTCACGTTGGCTTGATTTTCTCTTTATTATTGCTAAAGCATCATCAACATATTCATCATCACAGCCAATAATTAATGTTGTATTACCCTCTTTTAAAAACCCGCCCGTTGATGATAATTTTGTTGTTTTAAAGTCCTTTTTATTTAGTGCATCAATCAAACGATTACTATCCTTATCTTGAATAACCGCTAATATTAATTTCATTTAATATCGCCTCCTAAATTGTTATTAGGTATTAATATGAGAAATAATTCTCTCATAAGAATCTTGAATCACAAGATCAAGTGATCGGCTTGCATCAATTGATTGTATCCTTAAAGGAAAGCGGTCTTTCAACAAATGATAACCTTGATATACCTTTTGGTGAAACGATACATGCTCAACATCTAATCGGTTTTTTTCACGATGTTGATTTGCTTGAATCCTAGCTAACCCTTCTTCCGGCTTTATATCAAAAAATAGCGTTAAGTCTGGCATAAAATGATCAATCGCAAACTGATTGATTTGAAAAATATGATCAATTCCTAAACCTCTAGCATAACCTTGATAAGCTAGACTACTATCAATAAAACGATCGCATAAGACTATTTTTCCTTCACTTAATGCTGGTTTGACCTTTTCTACAAGATGTTGACGTCGAGCAGCTGCATAAAGTAGCGCTTCTGTCCTTGCATCCATTTCGGTATTATTTTTATCTAATAAAATATTGCGAATTTGCTCGGAAATATTAATGCCTCCTGGTTCCCGCGTCATCAAAACTGAATATCCTTCCTCTTCCAGTTTTTCTGCAACACCGGATAAAGCTGATGATTTCCCCGCCCCTTCGCCTCCTTCAAATGTAACAAAATATCCACTCAATTTTCTATTCCCCTTTTGTTTCTGAAGCGAACCTATACAATAAGCATTTAGGCGATTCATCGTTATTAATCAAATTGCCTTCTGTTAATTCTTACTATTATTGTATCACGTTTATTCTAAAAGATTAAATTATCTTTAATTTAATTTGTCAGGTGATTTTTACTATTTAAAAAGAAGTCTTATACTCTTATTACTATAAGAATATAAGACTTTTAATATTAGCTTTTAAGTGCTAACTCTCGCATTTTCCTCATCTTATGAACAAAAACTCGGTAATCAGGGTCTTCTGGATCTGTTGCAACTATTTTCTCCTGACACGACTCACAAACATATAAGTAATAAATAAACATACCATCTGATTGATTCGACTCACAAATATGACAATAATGCATCATCTCCACCTCCGATTACTAGTTTTACCGATTTATAAAATACTTATACACTATATTTATAGATTTTAAGCATTTTTCACAAAAAAAATCCACCCTACTAGGATAATCTAATAGGGTAGATTAGTTTACTTATTATTCTGCATCTTCTGCTTCTTCTTCTACTGGAGTAATTTTATCTGCTTGAATTGGTTCGTCTTGTGTTACACCAATTTGATAGCGATACACACCAGTACCTGCACCAATTGCGTAGTTAACTACACGTTTGTTAACTGGTACGATTAATGAACGGTAAACTGTTGGGAATACTGGGATTTCCTCAACCATTAATTCTTGCCACTCACTATATACTGATTTACGGTAATCTGTATCAAATGCTTCTTCAGATAAACCTAATTCTAATAGACGGTCATTCTCTTCGCTAGCATAACGTGGATAGTTAAATGCTGCTGTACGACCATATAGACCTGAAGGGTCAACGTCAGAACCTACGCCCCATGCACCTTGGTATACGTCGATTTCTGGGTCGTCAGCTTCTACACGGTCATAGAATGTATTAAATTCTTGTAAACGACCATCTAGTAATTGAACTTTTAGGCCAACTGCTTCCCATGCTTGCATGTAGTATTGAGCAATTGGTTCAGCTGTATCTCCACCTGACATTGATGCAAAGTTAATTACTAACTCATTTCCATCACGATCTTCACGGAATCCATCTTCATCAACGTCGATATAACCAGCTTCATCTAAGATCTCATTTGCTTTATCTGGATCATATGTTGGTGCTTCAATTGAATCATCGTGATAATCTGGGTGTGAAGGTGGAATTAATGTTGTCGCATTCCAACGTAAACCATCATAGAATTGATTTCCGATTGTATCGTTGTCTACTGCATACCACATTGCACGACGTAGATTTACGTCAGACATCTTCATATCTGGGTCCATAACAACTTCGCCATCTTCCCAACGACCTAACTTAAATCCGATATACGTATAAGCATTATCAACCATACCTAAGAATTCTACGTTTGACATCTTGTGATTATCTTTATACTGATCAGCTGGGAATGAACTTACAACGTCCACACGACCAGTTTCTAGTGATTGAACAACAACGTTAGGGTTAATAACTTGAACAGTTACACCATCAAGTTGTGGTTCACCTCTCCAATAATCTTCGTTTTTAACCATTGTTACAGACTCACCTGGAACAATTGATTCAACTTTATAAGGACCATAACCAATTGGGTTACGACGAACTGCATCTGATGATGCCATGTCTGCAATTGGAATATCCTCAAAAATGTGTTTAGCTAAAGGATAAGCCCAAATACCACTTGATAATAGTGATGGTGTAAATTGGTGATAAGTAATCTTAAGTGTCTTCTCATCAATAATTTCAAGACCTGAAATTGTATCTGCTTCGCCTGCATGGTATTCTGGCATACCTTCAACACTACTCAACGCTTGTGTATAACGTACACCTTCATACTCTGGGTGTCCTACAACCTCATAGGCAAATGCCCAGTCTTCAGCTGTTACCGGCTCACCATCATGCCAGTTTAAGTTCTCATTAATCTTAAATGTGATAGAGTTTGTATCTCTGTCTACTTCAAAAGTAGCAGCTCCATCTTGTGTATAGTTATAGTTCTCATCAATTGCTAATAATGATTCATTAAACCAGTCAATAATCTGAACATCAGGGTTTCCTGAGTAGAAGTTATAGTTTAATGTTCCTTCAAATGGTGTATCCGATACAAGACCGAAAATTAATGTTCCGCCACCTGTTGGCTCCCCATCATTTGATGATACTTTTGAAAAATCATCGATTGAGAACATTTGATCAGATGACTTTTCACTACATGCTCCTAATACTAACAATGACAATAAGATAAGTGCAAATAAGCCTTTTCTTAAACTAAATTTTGTCATGTAATAACCTCCCTATTTTTTTATGTGTGTTATCAACTTACGTTGATGATATATACTAACATCTATTTTAGATGTAGGTATTAAAGTAAATTAACCGCGACGCTGTCTTGCGTCTGTTGCTCTCTTCAATGCTTCACCGACATTTCGGACACTAAGCATTAATAAGAAAATTAAGATCGCAGCTGGTAACCAAATCCACCAACGGTACTCTAATGTTTGTGGGTTTCTTGCATAGCTGAGTAATGTACCTAAACTTGGTGTTGATTCAGGGAAACCAAAGCCTAAGAAAGATAGACCTGATTCTAAACCAATGTTTGCTGCTAAGTTCAATGTCATTGAAACAATAATAATTGAACTAAGGTTAGGTAACACTTGACTAAACATAATCTTCCATTGTGGTGTACCTAACGTTTTTGATGCTTGCGCGTAATCTAACTCGCGCTCTTGTAATGCCTTTGAACGAATTAAACGGGCAATACCCATCCATAAAAAGGCGGTCATAATTAATGAAAAAGCTAATGTACTATAGCTTGGTACAATTGCAACAAATACGATAACGATCATCAAGAACGGTAAAATTTGAAAGAAATCTAAAATACGCATCATAACGTTATCAACATTTCCACCAAAGTAACCAGCAATTAAGCCATATGTTACACCGATAACCCCTGTTAAGAAGGTTACGACAAATCCGATCCATAATGAGTTTCGTGTACCGATGATTAACTGACCGAAAACGTCACGTCCACCGTAGTCTGTTCCTAACCAGAATTCACTACTTGGTGGTTCGTGAATCGCAAATAGGTCAACTTTTACAATTTCATTTAAATCTAATAATCCAGAGATTACAAACACAATGATAGTAATCCCAACAAAGAATATTAGAGAAAATAGCGCTAATTTATCACGCACAATTTCTCGCCAAAGAATGTTTAAACCACTTTGGCTGCGGTGTGCCTTTTTTTGTTTCTTAATATCTAAATTTACTGCCTCTACTTTTGACTCTTCCACTCCACTCACTCCTTTCTCGATTACTTAATTCGAATTCTCGGGTCAACTAAACTTAGGATAATATCAGAAAGTAGCGCTCCTAAGATAGAAGCAATTCCGAATAATAACACGACCGACGTTACGACACTATAGTCTCTCTGAATGATTGACTCCATAAATAGAAGGCCCATTCCAGGATAACTATAAATGGTTTCAATAAACACGGTCCCACCAATTAACCCTGTAATCTCAAATCCGAAAAATGCAGCAATCGGCAATAGTGAGTTTCTCAGCACGTGACGGTTATAGACACGTGATTCTGAAGCACCTTTAGCACGAGCAGTTAAGATAAAATCTTTTTGTTTCGTATCAATAATTTCATTACGTAAATATTGAACGGTACTTACCGTTGTAATCAATGCCATTGATAAAGATGGTAACATTAAGTGATGCGCTCGACTCAACACGTATTCAAATGTACCTGGTGTTAAACCTGCTTGCACACTTGATCCCGTTGGGAACCAACCTAAGTTGAAACCAAAAATCCATAAAGCAACAAGGGCAAAGATAAATAATGGTGTTGCAAAACCAACATACGTATAACCTGTAATCAACTGATCACGTAACGTATCATTGTAACGACCACTTGTAATACCAAGTGGAATGGCAATTAAATACGTAAACACTAACGTTGTTAGTGATAACCAAACCGTATTGTTTAAACGTTGACCGATTAACTCAGTAACATCCATTTTAAATCGGAACGATTGACCTAGGTCACCTTGTAACGCATTTGAAATCCAATTTCCGTATTGAATGTACCAAGGATCATTTAAACCAAGACGTTCTCTCTGTTCTGCAATTGTTGCAGGGTCAAGGTTTGGATCAATTAAACCTGTTAATGCATCACCTGGCATGAGTTGTGCCATTAAAAAGATCAGCACACTTAGTAAAAGAATTTGCGGTAATGTTGTGATTAAACGTCTAATAATAAATTTCCACATCTGTCATTCACCCTCTTCCTGGCAAAGCAACAAGATGAGTGTCTGAGAGTTGACGCAATGGATAAGCTAAGCCACTTTCATCAAAATATTTATCATAATCTTGTTCATATTCTCTTTGAACAGCTTTTCTAAATTCCTTTTGCTTTGCTCGATTATTTGGATTAATATCAGGAATGGCTGCAACTAAGCGCTTCGTATAAATATGTTGTGGATTAGAGAAGATATCTTCTGTATCCCCTTCTTCTACAAAACGACCTTTATACATAATGCCAATCCGGTCACTCATATGTTTAACAATACCTAAATCATGACTAATAAATAAGTACGTTAAATTCAGTTCTTTCTGAATATCTTGCATAAAGTTAAGCACCTGTGCTTGAACTGATACGTCAAGTGCAGATACAGGCTCATCAGCAATAATCAGTTTTGGCTTTAAAGCAATTGCACGAGCAATCCCTATACGTTGGCGTTGTCCACCTGAGAATTGGTGAGGGTACTTATAAATACTCTCTTCAGATAAACCTACCTTTTCTAATAAACTGATAACCTCAAAAACTTCTTCTCTCTTCGTCATCTTTTCATAGTTTCTAAGAGGTTCAGCAACAATATCAAGGACACGTTTTTTCGGGTTAAGTGATGAATATGGGTCTTGGAAGATCATTTGAATATCTCGTCTGAAATCCAACTTCCTATTTTCTTTAGCATATAAATCATTACCCTCAAAAATGACTTGACCGGATGTAATATCATTTAAACCAATGATAGCTCGACCTGTCGTTGTTTTACCTGAACCTGATTCACCAACAAGACCATAAGTCGTTCCTTGTTCTATTTGAAATGATACCCCATCGACTGCACGAACTACATCAATCTTACGATTCAAGATTCCTCCCCTAATTGGGAAATGAACTTTTAAATCTTTTATATCAAGAAAGGTCATTTCTTTTCGACCTCCTCTTTATCTGGAAAATAAAAATGTTGATAACATAAGCAGCGGACAAAATGGCCTGGCTCAATTTCATGAAGTTCTGGATGTTCTTCATGCACTGAATCATCAATCCAAGGAATCCGATCTTTAAAGCGACAACCTACCCGTGGTAAGTGAGCTAGTGATGGTACAACACCTTGGATAACATGAAGTTTATCCTGCTTCTCCATTGACGTAGAATTTGGCACAGAATTTAATAATGAACGTGTATATGGATGTTTTGGATTTTCAAACAATGTTTTTACATCGGTAATTTCAACAATTTCCCCTGCATACATTACCGCTACACGGTCTGCCATCTCCGCCACAACCCCGAGGTCATGAGTAATTAAAATAATACCTGCATCCATTTTTTCCTTTAGGTCTCGAATCAAATCGAGAATTTGCGCTTGAATTGTTACGTCAAGAGCAGTAGTTGGTTCGTCTGCAATTAGTAGTTCTGGATCATTTGCAATCGCAATTGCGATCATCACACGTTGGCGCATTCCACCTGATAATTCATGTGGATATTGATCAATCACATAATTTGGTCGAGGAATACCAACTTGATCTAGCAATTCAATTACTCGATCTTGAACGTCCTTTTTCGTTAATTTGCGGTCGTGTAAAAAGAGTGCCTCACCGATCTGTTGCCCTACTGTCATTAATGGGTTTAATGCAGTTAAAGGGTCTTGGAAAATCATTGCCATATCCTTACCTCTCACCTCATTTAGACGAGATGGTGACATGTCAATTACATTTTCACCTTTAAATAAGATTTCCCCTTCAGTTTTCGCGCGATTATGCAGGCGCATGATTGAGAAAGCTAACGCACTTTTCCCTGACCCAGATTCTCCCACAATGGCTAAGACCTCATTCTTTTTAACACTTAATGAGACATTGTCAACTGCCGCATAATAATCATCACGAATTCGAAAGGAGGTATACAACTGATTTATTTCTAATAATTTATTATCCAACGTTATCCCCCTATGCATCCGTTTGTAAATTTAAATAAATCTAAATAAAACAATTATTCTGATAATTTAATATATACTAACTTCTTGATTTACTCCTTCATGATTTCGAGACTGAAGAAAGTAGGTTAAAAACATTATAGTTAATAAGTTATAAAAAAGCAATAACTAATCTAATTATTTTATCAATCTCTTCTAAATTTTTTGACTAATTGCAATTTTTAAAACCGTAAGACTATATTAATGGGTTTTTTATTTTTTTGCAACGTTTCTTTTCCTACATATATAATATCCTTAGATATTTGGGTGTTTACTTAAGCTTTTTAAAGTAATTTAATCATTTATTAAAACTTTATGAACATTTTCTATGTAACGGATAATTTTAAAAAATATTTATCTACTAATCTACATTTATCCAATTAGAAAAAATTGGCCTAGAGAATTTATGGTCCCTAGGCCAATTTGTAATTATTCAGCATTATAAGATAAACAAAAACAATGAACCTATGGCAATAATACCTGGTAAACCACAAAAACCGACAGTGATTGAGGTAAATATATTAATCGGTATATGTAATCCAAAGTTATTGCCTATTAGATTTAAGAAAAATATTACTAATGCCCCAATTACAAGTCTAGTGAGTGCTGACGGTATCCACTTTAGTGATTTCGCATTAAATAATATGAATAGAATAGTTATTATCAATACTATTGTTAGTAGTGTCTTCATAAACCTCCACTCCTTTACCCTAAATATATGTTTAGCGAAAAAAAAAAGAACGTTCAACTTATTGAACATTCTTTGAAATTACTTATTCGCATTTAAATGATAATATTTAGCTTCTCTTAATAAATAGAAATACTTTATTTCAGCAACTCTCAAATCAACTCGACCTACATCAGACGGGTCAACACTTTGATCTAAAATAGATTTTAGCTGTTTCCACTCTTTTTGGAGCTGAAAAATTTGTGTTAAGAGCTTCTCTTTTTCTTTTTTCCAACTTTTCTTACCAAACATGAGTTTTCACATCCTTTTTTACAGTTCGCGTCTTCCTTCTAATGCTTTAGAGAGAGTCACTTCATCAGCGTATTCTAGATCGCCACCCATTGGTAGCCCATGAGCAATTCGAGTTGTTTTAATTCCTGACGGCTTAACGAGTCGAGAAATGTACATTGCTGTTGCTTCTCCCTCTACATTAGGATTAGTTGCTAAAATCAACTCTGTAACACGCTCATCCTTTAGTCGATCTAACAAGCTCGGTACATTAATGTCCTCTGGGCCAATACCATCAATAGGTGAAATCGCACCATTTAAAATATGATATAGACCATTATATTCACGCATTTTCTCCATTGCAATCACATCTTTAGGATCTTGAACAACACAAATTACAGATTGATCTCGTGATTGATCCTGACAGATGAAGCATGGATCTTGATCAGTAATATTACCACAGATATGACAGTGTGTAAGTTCACGTTTAGCACTTACTAACGCTTTAGCAAAATCTAATACATCTTCTTCTTTCATATTTAGTACAAAAAAGGCCAGTCGAACCGCCGTTTTTGGTCCTATACCTGGCAATTTTGTAAAGCTATCAATTAGCTTTGAAATCGGTTCTGGATAGTACAAGACATTAACCTCCTAGAACAAGCCTCCAGGTAAATTCATGCCTTGAGTAAATTTACCCATTTTCTCATTTGTTGTATCTTCTATTTTTGTTAATACTTCATTAGTTGCTGCAATAATTAAATCTTGTAGCATCTCGATATCATCTGGATCAACAACTTCTTCACTGATTTCAATATCAAGAATTTCCTTTTTACCATTTGCAACTACTTTAACCATACCACCACCAGAAGAAGCTTCAAAAGTCATTTCTAGTAGTTCTTCCTGTGCCTTCATCATATCTCTTTGCATTTTTTGCATTTGCTTCATCATTTTATTCATATTACCCATATTTCCACGCATTGTGATTTCCTCCTAATATAAAAAATTATTATTCATGTATTTCTAATAAATCATCACCAACAAGCTTTCTTGCTTGAGCAACAATTGGGTCTTCCACAGTTTGATTTGAAGAGACTTCTTGAGATTGCTGGCGCTGTTTTTCAACATATTCTTGGCGCAATTCAACCCAACTTTGTTCTGGTATTGGGATAAATGTTGTCACTTTACCAAGTATCTCTAGTAGTAGTGATTCAATCAGTTGTTGATGATCTAAAGCTAATGAACAGTGAATATCGTATCTAAATGCTATTACCAATCTATCCGCTGAGGCAGCACTTGGTTTTGCATCTTGTAAAACCGCATGTGCTGGAGCGCTCTGCTGTTTTAACATATTCATAAAAGTAGGCCATTTTTGTTGAACGTCTGTTAAATATTGCTTTTCTGCATGAGCTAACACATCTCTTATTCGTTCATACGGAATTTTATACTTATTTTTTGTCACTCCAGGACTTCTACGATTACTTGGAGCACTTGCCTTCACAGGTTCAGAAGCTTTATGATAATTTTGTTTTACTGATTGCAATTCTTTTTCTAGTTTATCAAGCTTTTCTGTTAACTGCAAAAGTTGTTTATCATCAAGTACCGAGCTTTTTGATTCTGCTTGTTGATCTGCAATTTTTAAAACTGTAATCTCAATAAATACTTTCGGCGTATTCGTCCATTTCATTTCTTGTTGACATTGATTCAATTCGGTAATTGAATTTTGAATCCAATTACTAGTGAGCTTCTGCTGTAATTCTTTGAATGCCTGATCTACAATTGCTCGTTCGAGTAAATCTTCAGAATCCGTTGTGTCCTGATAAATTAATAGGTCTCTTAAAAAATAGATCAGGTCATATACAAGCCTTCCAGGATCTTTTCCTTCTTGAATAAATAAATCAACTAATTTTAATGCAGTTTTTGCATCTTGATGATATAGTGCGTCAATTAATTCAATTAAATTACTTTGAGAAACTGAGCCTGTAATAGCCAACACATCTTCTAACTCAACCACATCTTGACTATATGAAATAGCTTGATCAAGTAAGCTTAATGCATCACGCATACCACCTTCTGCTGCAAGCGCAATCGCATGAAAGGCTTCATCTGTTACACTAATCTTTTCTTCGTTCATAATTTGCTTCATTCGTTCAACTAAAAATGAATGACCAATTCTTTTAAAATCAAATCGCTGACATCTCGAAATAATCGTTAGTGGGATTTTGTGTGGTTCAGTAGTTGCTAAGATAAAAATAACATGTTGAGGTGGCTCTTCCAATGTTTTTAATAATGCATTAAAGGCACCAATAGATAACATATGCACTTCATCAATAATATACACCTTGTAATCGACGACGCTCGGTGCATACTTTACTTTATCACGAATATCACGAATCTGTTCTACACCATTGTTAGATGCCGCATCAATTTCAATAACATCTGAGATAGTCCCATCTTGAATACCAATACATGCATCACATTTCCCACATGGCTCTTTAACAGGAGCTGATTGACAGTTAACTGCTTTAGCAAAAATCTTCGCTGCACTTGTTTTCCCTGTCCCTCTTGGACCAGAAAATAAATATGCATGTGAAAACTTATTTTGGTAAATTGCGTTTTGCAAAGTACGCGTAATATGTACTTGTCCTACTACATCATTAAATGTTTGTGGTCGCCATACTCGATAAAGTGCTTGATAGCTCATTTTAACTTTGTCCTCCCAACATGGAATTCCTTTCTATTATAACTGAATTTGCAGCTAAATGGGAACGATAACAAATCATTCTTTATCTTCATTTAAAAAATAAAAAACTCTTACCTATCTAGGCAAGAGCATTTGTTTATTATATAGACGCCGTGCACCTATCGTCGATCACATAACCCTAAGCGTTACTTAAGTTCTTGGCTCAATTCAGGCTTCCCTACGGCACACATGAAAGACCGCTTACTGCTGCTTTCTTCCGAACCTGACAGGGTTCACGGGTTCACGTTGCGCAGGACCCAAACTTCAACACCAGTCCGTTAAGGCAGACCTTATTGCTCTGCACCTCAGATAGGAATTCAGTCTCGCTATAGCGGATTGCGAGTACAGGGCACCGCTACCTCCCCACCTAGCACGGCAAGTTTGATAACATGTTTAAAGCGCTTATTAGCGCACTTACTAGTATAGTCTGTTTTTAGGAAAAAATCAAATCTTTATAGCTGTTATTTTTTTCCTTTCCGACTTGCTCGGAGCCTTCTAAAAAAGTCTGTTAAAAGTGCTGAGCATTCTTCTTCTCTCACGCCTCCGACTAAATCCACTTGATGGTTAAATCGTTGATCTTCAAATATATTAATGATAGAACCTGCACAACCTGCTTTAGGATCATAAGCACCAAAAACAACCCGCGGAATTCTGGCTTGCAAAATCGCTCCTGCACACATTTGGCAAGGCTCTAACGTTACATATAACGTACAGCCTTCTAAGCGCCAGCTATTAAATAATTTATTACCTTCTTCTATTAAATACATTTCCGCATGTGATGCTGTTGTTTGACGTGTTTCCCGTAAGTTATATGCACGTGCTACAACTTTATTTTCATAAACAAGTACAGCACCAATCGGAACTTCCCCTAATTGCTCTGCTTTTAATGCTTCTTTAATTGCGAGATCCATATATTCTTCATCTGTCATTTTAAGTACTCCTTAATTCAATCTCTCATGACTTAAGTGTATCAATATTATATGTAAAAATGAACTAAATTTCATGTCACTTGCCTAATGTAAATTGCATATGATAACACGAAAGTAAAGTTAGGAGGATGAGTTGTGCAAATTTATACTGTAAAACCAGGGGATTCTATTTATAAACTAGCAAATAATTTTGGAATATCTGCTTCTGATATCGAGCAAGCTAATGAGTTGGAGACCCCTGAATCTCTTGTAGTCGGGCAAACCATTGTCATTCCTATTGTTGGACAATTCTACTATGTTCAGCCTGGAGATAGTCTATACACAATTGCCCAAAGATTCAATTTAACAATTGATGAATTAGCTCGAATTAACGCGCTTAATCCCAATCTTCCACTACCGGTCAATTTAAGACTTTATCTTCCGGAAGAACCCAAAACAACAATTGAAGCAAATGCATATGTTGAACCTATGGGTGATACAGTTTCACCGGCATTAATTAATGCCGCTGAAAAATATGCTGATCAACTGACTTATTTAGCACCATTTAGTTATCAAGTTAATCGAGATGGCAGTTTGCGAGCACCATTATTGAATAACTTTGCTCAAATTGCAAAAAACAATCAAGCATCACTCATGCTAGCTGTAACAAACTTAGAAGACGGTGCATTTAGCCAGGAACTCGGGAGTTTAATCGTTAATGATCACAACATACAAAATCGACTATTTGATCAAATTATAGCAACAGCAAAGGAAGTTGGTTTCCGTGATGTTCACTTTGATTTTGAATTTCTTCCAGCTACTGATCGAGAAGCTTATAATCAATTCCTACGTCGTGCTAAGACCCGTCTAAATCAAGAAAATTTATTAATGTCAACGGCATTAGCACCAAAAACGAGCGCAACCCAACAAGGTCAGTGGTATGAAGCACATGATTATAGAGCACATGGTGAAATTGCTGATTTTGTCGTGTTAATGACTTATGAGTGGGGTTATAGTGGTGGCCCTCCAATGGCTGTCTCGCCAATCGACCAAGTTAGACGTGTAGTTGATTATGCTTTAACTGAAATGCCCGCAAATAAAATAATGCTAGGTCAAAATTTATATGGCTATGATTGGACATTACCATACGTACCTGGAGGGGAGTATGCACGTGCAGTAAGTCCACAACAAGCCATTCAACTAGCTCGTGAAAACAACCAAGCCATTTCATATGATTCAACTGCACAAGCACCTTACTTTAGGTACATTGATGCAAATAATAAACAACATGAGGTATGGTTCGAAGATGCTCGCTCAATCCAAGCTAAATTCGATTTAATTAAAGAAAAAGGATTACGTGGTATTAGCTATTGGAAACTAGGTTTAGCCTTCCCGCAAAATTGGTTACTCTTAGACGATCAGTTTACAATTAAAAAGTACTAAGATCACCCCACTTCTAGTTTGAAGTGGGGTAAACTATTATCCGAATAAATACATCAATATTCAATTTTACAGCAATATAACTCGATATTTTAGTATAAAAACCATTGGAACCACTCAAACTAATGTCGTAAATGAGGTGGTTTCTATGCTAAGAAATAAAAAGACACATAACACAATAAGTGAAGACTTATCTGTAAATATTGATAAAATAAAAAATCATTTTAGTTATCAAGTGAATAATGATTTTGCTATTAGAATGATAGAAGCAAAATATAATCAAAAAACAATTGCTCTCTGTTATTACGCCTCTCTTGTTAATAGTGATAAAATTGAACGCTCAATTATTCAGCCTCTACTTGAACAGGACGGTAAAACAATTATTAATATTGTAACAGCTGAATCTATCGAAGTTATCACTAATCACGATGAGATTAGTCAAAATGTGACGAGCGGAAAAGTCATCCTTTTTATTGATGGTTCAAAACAGGCGTATACAGTTGATGTTTCTGACTTTCAACATCGTAGTATTGGTCAATCTGAAAATGAAAGTGTCATCCGTGGGCCAAAGGAGGCTTTCACTGAATCAATTCATGTTAATATTTCCCTAATTCGAAAACGAATACGAAATGAAAATCTCGTTATAGAAGTACAACATGTAGGCGAGCGTTCAAAGCAAGATGTTCAACTCATGTATATTAAAGATTTGGTTAATGAAGATTTATTAGCTGATATTCGCTCACGTATTAATGATATTAAAGTAGACACTGTTCAAAACATTGAATTATTAGAACAGTATATTGAAGAACGCCCTCTTTCTCTTTTCCCTACAATTTTATATACCGAAAGACCAGACAATGCTTGTTCGTATATTAATCGTGGTCACGTCATTATCTTAATGGAGAGCTCGGCAGCATGTTTAATTGTTCCAATCACATTCTGGGATTTCTTTCACAATATCGAAGACCGTTATTCGCGTTTTCTCTTTAGTAACTTTGCTAGATTAATTCGATTTATTTCTCTTTTTATTACTACTATGGTGTCAGCCAGTTATATTGCATTAGCAAATTTCCATAGTGAATTGATTCCAGTTGATTTATTATTAGCGATTGCTTCAGCAAGAGATAAAGTACCATTACCTTTGTTTTTAGAAGTTTTAATTATGGAGCTGGCATTTGAATTGATTCGAGAAGCAGGAGTGCGAATCCCTAATCCTTTAGGGCCTACAATTGGTATTGTAGGAGCTTTAATACTGGGACAAGCTGCAGTAGAGGCAAATATTATAAGTCCGATTATTGTCATTATCTCCGCATTATCTGGGTTAACATCATTTGCAATTAGTGATCCTAGTTTTAACTTTACCGTTAGAATGACCCGTTTTGTGCTTATCTTTGCTGCAATCATTCATGGCGTATACAGCCTAGTACTAGCACTGACCATATTATTAATGTACGCTGCTTCCATAAAATCATTTGGTGTCCCATACTTCGCACCATTAGCACCAAGCTATCAATCAAATGCGGACACATATTTTAGAAAACCACTAAGAGATGAAAAGTGGAGACCACACTACCTATTACCAAAAGATTTAAAAAAGGGAAGTCACAATAAGAAGGAGTGAAAATATAATTGAAAGTAAATAGCAAACTCTCTTCATTTGAGGTGTTTTGTCTAACCAATATCTTAATCTCCATGGTTATTACTGATACGACACCTTCTTTAATTGCACAACAAACTAAAAATGCCTTTTGGTATGTACCACTCATATCATTTATTAGTATGTTACCGCCTATCATCATTCTGTTATATCTCATGCATCGCTATGAGGCAGAGCATCTCGTTGATCTATTTGAAGAATTGTTAGGTGGATTTTTCGGGAAAATATTAGGAGTTATGTTATTTCTTTTAGCCTTCTTTATTATTGCATTTGAAAAGAGGAGCTACGTGGGACAAATTAAAATACTTTACTTTGAGCAGTCTCCAATTGTCGTGATATTCGCTTTATTAACAATTGTAAGTATTTATGGATCAATAAAAGGAATTAAGGTTATCGGCTACACAGCAAAATTATTTTTACCTTTTTTCTTAGTATCAATAGCGATATTAATAATTTTAATTTACCCATCAATTGTACCAGATCAAATTTTTCCTATTTTCGGTACAGGTATGTCCCAAGTCTTTCGTGAAGGATTTCTAAAAAGCTCACTATTTTCTAGTTTTATTCTACTTCTAATGATGTTACCAGCTGTTCGAAAACCTAAAGATTTCTATAAAGGAGGTATAATTGGTCTTATCATATCAGTCATTCAAATAATATTTGTATTTTTTATTTACACAAGCTTTTTTGATTATAATTCTATTGAAACAACCCCATTCCCATTTCACGAAATTACGCAATATGTTAGGATTGGTGATTTTTTCACCAATATTGAAACATTTTTCTTGTTCTTTTGGTTATTAGCGTTATTTATACGCGTTATATTATTACTTTATTTAATTTCCTGGTTATTTGGTGCTGTTTTTAATATTACACAATTTGAATTGCTTATCTTACCTATTGGTTTTTTACTCATGATCATTGGTTTATTACCATCAAATGCAACGATTGTCGAGTCTCTTTATCATGATGAATATTACGACTTATTAACTATTTTCATGTGGGCTTTTCCTTTTTTATTATTATTCTCTCACTTCTTTAAAGATAAAAAGGGGGGCTCAAAATGAGAAGTCTCACATTACTTAGTCAATTATTTTTAGTTATTTTACTAGTTGGTTGCGAAGACATAATTGAATTAGAAAAACAATCATATGTCATTGCGATTGGAATTGATCAAACGGAACAAGAAGGAATATACCAATTTACATTTCAAATTGCTAATCCTATCTCCTCTGATCCTGCTGAAGGAAGTGGTCAGACACCGGATCAAGTCGTCTCAATTCCTAGCACAGATATTATTACCGCAACTGATATTGCAAATGACTTCTTAACAAAAAAGGTTAATTTAGATCATACATTAGTTATTGTTGTCTCAGAACAACTTGCTAGGGCCGGTGATTTTATTCGCGTTATTCAACCTGCCACAAGAACAGCCAAAATCCAGCGTAATATCCAAATTATCGTTTCAAGAGAGAATGCCGAGCAATTTTTAAGGAGTATTGATCATGGACTTGAATCAAAACCAAATCGGTACTTCCAGTTTATGATCTCCCGAGTTCAGGAAACTGGTGTGACAGCTTTTGCTGATTTTCATCGTTTTTTCCAGGTTACTGAAGGGAAGGATAGATTATTCTTAGCAATGTACGGGACAACAATTCAAGAACAAGAAGACCTTAAGAAAAAATCAATTGAAAAAATTGCTGGAGAAATTGTTCAAACTGGGGGAAACCCAGCACAATTTATTGGTTCAGCTGTTTTTAAGAATGGTAAGATGATTGATGTTTTAACTGGAGAAGAAACGAGAATAGTTAATATTTTAAATAAAACAACTAAGATGGATGATTTAATTGCAGCAATTGCTGATCCAATAGAGCCAAATTACTCAATCTCTGGGAGTTTTGTTAAAAAGAAAGATCCTAAGGTTTCAGTATACTATGATGCAAATACTAATCATGCAAAATTTGATATCCTTGTTCCTTTTGACTTTGAAGTTCTCGCTGTACCTAGTATGGTGAATTATTCATCAAATGGTGAGTTAGAGTTGATATTATTAAAAGCATTAGAAAATTATTTCACTACAACTAGTCATAAATTTATTGAGAAAACACAAAAAGAATATAAAGGTGATCCATTTTATCTATCACTATATATTAGAAGATTATTCAAAGACATACCTAGCTATGAAAAGGCAGATTGGCAAGGCGAAATTTATCCAAACGCTGAGATTAATGTCCGTTTTAAAATAGAGAGGCTTGAGTTTGGAAAATCAATTTATGATACTAATCTTAATGAATTGAGTGATTAATATGGTTTCCTTTTTATTTATCATCGCAACGATCTATTTAACCTATTATTGTATACATCTATGCTTACACCTTAAAGATAATAAAAACAAATTAGGAATATCAGCCGTTATTGTACTCAATCTAGCTGTCATACTTGCGACATTAAGTTTAATATTCCTACATTATTAAACAAAAAAACTTAGCTAAATGATCTTAGCTAAGTTTTATTTATATCGTCTAATAAATTGTATAATTATGGCGGAGGAAGAGGGATTCGAACCCCCGCGGGCCGTGAAGCCCCTGTCGGTTTTCAAGACCGATCCCTTCAGCCGGGCTTGGGTATTCCTCCGTGAACTGACGACAAAGTTTATATTATCAGTTCTAATTATACTTGTCAATATTTATTAGCAATTTTTTTTACTTTTTTTCATATTCTTATCTTTTTATTAATATGGAATAGATTTATGGTAATCGATTACCTGCAGCACGATAAAGATCATACCATTCTTCTCTAAGCAAGTTAATGTCAGATGCTTTAGCAATTTCCTTTAGTCTATCTGTATTCATTGTACCAACGATTGGTTGCATTTTTGCAGGGTGACGTAATAACCAAGCAGTAGCAATCGTCGTTTTCGTAACACCATATTTATCTGCATAGTGTTGAAGTTTTTGATTGACTTCAGGGAATTTTTCATGATCGATAAATACACCTTCAAAGAAACCATACTGGAATGGGGACCAAGGCTGAATGGTCATATCATGAAGTCGACTGTAATCTAAAATGCCATCAGTTCTCACATATGCTGGTTTATCTTCCATGTTCATATTGATTCCCTCATCAATCATTGGGGTGAACATTAAACTTAGTTGGAGTTGATTCGCAATTAAGTCTTGATTAAGATATTTTTTTAGCAATTCTATTTGATAAGGCGTATGGTTACTAACGCCAAAGTGACGAACCTTACCACTTTGATAGAGCTCATCGAATGCCTCTGCTATTTCTTCTGGTTCCATTAATGCATCCGGGCGGTGTAATAAAAATACATCTATATAATCTGTTTTTAGTCGTTTTAAACTACCTTCAACAGAATTTAAAATATGTTCTTTTGAAAAATCATAGTAACCATTACGAATCCCACACTTCGTTTGAATAACCATTTTTTCGCGAATTGATGGATTCATATCGATGGCTTCTGCAAAAATTTCTTCAGATTTTCCTTGTCCATATAGATCTGCATGATCAAAAAAGTTAATCCCTAAGTCTAGTGCATTTTGAATGACACGATTTGCTTCTTGATTCGACAATCCGTTCATTCGCATACAGCCTAAACCAATAACACTTACGTCTAAATCACTTGTTCCAAGTTTGATTTTTCTCATGATCGCTTCTCCTTTATTGAATCAGTCATTGCAGCTACATAATACTACATTCACATCCAATATTAGCACAATTAAGTATAAATTACTTAATGACTTCTTTCCCACCCATATACGGTTGTAACACTTTTGGAATGGTCACTGATCCATCAGCGTTTTGATAATTTTCTAAAATTGCAGCTACTGTTCGACCAATCGCTAATCCAGAACCATTTAATGTGTGGACAAATTCTGGTTTACCATTGTCTTCACGGCGAAAACGAATATTTGCTCTTCTTGCTTGGAAAGCTTCAAAGTTTGAACATGATGAAATCTCCCTATACGTATCATTACTTGGCATCCATACTTCAATATCGTATTTCTTCGCTGCTGTAAAGCCTAAGTCTGCTGTACACATACTCATCACGCGATAAGGTAATTCTAGTAATTGTAAAACTTTCTCAGCGTGCCCTGTTAATTCTTCTAGTGCTTTATATGAATCCTCGGGTTTAACAAATTGAACGAGTTCAACTTTATTAAATTGGTGTTGACGGATTAAACCTCTCGTATCACGACCAGCTGAACCTGCTTCAGAACGGAATGATGCACTATAGGCTACAAATTTTTGTGGTAAATCATCTACAGATAAAATTTCCTCACGTAAATAATTTGTTACCGGTACTTCTGCAGTCGGCACTAAGAAATACTCCCAATCTTCGATTTTAAATGCATCTTCTTCAAATTTAGGTAGTTGTCCTGTACCAATCATGCTTGTACGGTTTACCAGATAAGGTGGAAGCATTTCTTGATATCCATGTTCATCTGAATGAAGATCCATCATAAAGTTTAACAATGCACGCTCTAATCGAGCACCTAAGCCTTTATAAAATACAAATCGACTTCCAGTTGTTTTTGCAGCTCGTTCAAAATCTAAAATGTCTAAATCTGTTGCTAGCTCCCAATGTGGTTTTTGCTCAAAATTTGGTTTAACAACGTCTCCCCAGGTTCTTGTCACAACGTTATCATCTTCCGTTTCTCCAATTGGTGTTGATTCATGTGGGATATTAGGGATTGAATACATGATTTTATTTAGCTTTTCATCTAAATCCTTTAATTCGTCGTCGATTGTCTTGATTTCATCACCGACAGTACGCATTTCTAGAATCATCGCTTCAGCATCTTGTTTTTCTCTCTTTAATTGAGCAATTTCCTTTGACACATCATTTCGTTTTGCCTTTAGTACTTCTGATTTTGCAATTAATTCTCTTCGTCTTTGATCAACCGCTTCAAATTGCTCTAAATCAGATAAATCCTCTCCACGAGCCTGTAGTTTTTGTTTCACTTCTTGAAAATTTTGACGTAATAACTTAATATCTAACATCAGATTTCCTCCTTTAATATTGATGTTGTTTTATTAAATAAATAGACAAAAAACTCTCGTCCCTAAATAAATATAGGGACGAGAGCTACTCCCGCGATACCACCCTGATTGGAGATAAAAAAATCCCCCAGCTTGATTTCAGATAACGGTGATTAAACCGGACATGTTTTTTACCACATATCACTCAAAGGACGGATTCACTATTTTTCCACACTGATTTTCACCATCCATCAGCTCGCTAAAGTTGAAAAAATAATTACTACTTCCTCTCAACGCATTATATATATTAAACAATTTTAATTTATCATAACTAAAAGTAGTGCTAGATGCAAGTCTGTAATAAAAATTATTCACTACGATCTTGCATTCTTTGGTCGACAGTTAATGTGCTCATTTCAAGTCCCTTCATAGCTTCACCTAATCCTTTAGAGACATTTGCAATTAACTGATAATCTTGATAATTTTCAGTGGCTTGAACAATTGCCTTAGCAAATTTTTCAGGGTTTTCCGATTTAAATATTCCTGATCCTACAAACACACCATCTGCACCTAATTCCATCATTAGTGCCGCATCAGCTGGAGTAGCCACACCACCTGCCGCAAAATTCGCAACTGGTAAGCGTCCTTCTTCTCTAATTTTTAGTAACACTTCATAAGGAGCTCCGAGATCTCTTGCGTATACCATCACTTCATCAATTGACATATGAATTAATTTGTTTACCTCTGCATTAACCTGTCTTAAGTGACGAACCGCTTCGACAATATTACCTGTACCTGGTTCACCTTTCGTTCGTAGCATTGAGCTACCTTCACCAATTCGACGAGCTGCCTCTCCCAGATTTCGACATCCAGTAACAAACGGTACTGAAAAATCTCGCTTATTTAAATGAAATACGTCATCAGCAGGAGTCAATACTTCACTCTCATCGATGTAATCAACGCCTAGTGCTTCTAATACACGTGCTTCAACAATATGACCAATTCGAGCTTTAGCCATTACAGGGATCGAGACAGCATTGACAACCTCCTCGATAATTGTTGGATCAGCCATTCGGGCAACACCACCTGCAGCACGAATATCTGAAGGTACCCTTTCTAATGCCATAACAGCTACCGCTCCTGCTTGTTCTGCGATTTTTGCTTGCTCTGCATTAACAACGTCCATGATGACGCCACCATTTCTAAAATCAACTTTTCCTGCCATGTTTATTTTCCCCCTAAATTATTTACTAACTACTAAATTATTTAAATTAATTGAAATTTCAAATTTTTAGTTAGCTAATATTTTATATTACCTTCTGTATGAACGCAAGTTAATAAATTTGTTTTAATAAAAAGGTCCAAGAGTAAAGTATAATTGCTACTCTTGAACCTCTATTAATTAAAACCAATTAGATACTGATTCAGCAACTGATGAGAATAGCTCACCAAAGAAATCGCCAATTGCTCCAATCATTAACATAAACCAATTATTTTTTTCAATGCTATCTGACGTAATCAAATCAACTGTCTGTCCATCATGATCTGATAAGATATTGCCATAATCAGCATTTCCGTTATAGTTTAATTTAGCTACACCAATTTTCTCACCTTTTTCAATTGGTGCAACCAATTTTCCATCTTCATTTAATTTTGTCTCATCTAAAATATACTCAATTGAATAAGATTCTTCTTCACCAAAACGAACTAAAGTAGACATTGGATCAGCTAACTCAATATTAACAACATCCTCTTTTCCTTTTGCTACTTCTACCGTTTCATAATCAGCCAATTGATAACCAGCTTCATATAATTCAAGTTTCTCAAACTCTCCAAATCCGTAGTTTAATAGCTTAGCTGTTTCTTTAAAGCGTGAACCATAACTATCCGCACGCATCACAACAGTAATTAAACGACGTCCATCTCTAATTGCGGTACCAGTAAAGCAGTAACCAGCTACATCTGTGTAACCTGTTTTCAAACCGTCTACGCCTTCAACATAATATTGAGCGAAGTTAGTATTATTCCACGGAAGCATCCAGTTTAAGTTTTCAAGTGGTTGATCATCTAATTCTGATGTAATCGTACTTGAAAAGTCTAATACTTCAGGATAATCATTAATTAAATGATAAGCTAAAAGTGCCGCTGAACGAGCAGACATTAAATTATCACCATTTGGATCTGTGCCCTCTGGATAGTTTTCTCCTAAGCTAGAATTCGGTAATCCTGTTGAATTAACAAATTCAAAATCAGTTAATCCTAGTTCTTGACCTTTTGCATTCATCATTTTAACAAATTCGCCTTCTGAACCAGCAATCATCTCTGCAAGTGCAATAGTCGTCGCATTATCAGAGATAATTGACATTCCTTCATACAATTGACGAACTGTATAATCTTTATTTTGTCTTAAACCAATTCCTGAAAAAGAGTTATTAGCTGAAATCGAATAGGCATAGTCACTAATCCAAGTTGTTGTATCCCAACTAATTTGGCCAGTCTCTATTGCTTCTAAAACTAAATACTCAGTCATCATTTTTGTCATACTTGCTGGTGGTAACTTTAAATCGGCATTTTTCGCAAAAAGGATTTCACCAGTCTCTGCATCTACTAAAATAGCTGATTCTGCTTCTATATTAAGTGATTGTGCATTCACTTTTAATAAATTTGGTTGAAAAATACTTAATAGAAATGTTAAAATAATTAATTTTACAATAGTTTTCTTAATATATCTCAATTTTTTACCCCCCATTAAAATCTTTTACTCTAGTATTTTAACATATCATAAACTATTTAGGTATGTTCTTTAGTTGGAATTCTAACCCATTATTAACTTTTCTAACGTTATATAATGGTAAATAACTATATGATTTTTAATATGTACATTCGTTTTACAGTTATATTGCGATGATTTTTATAGAAAAATACAAGGTAGGATACATTGCATCCTTCCTTGTATATGAGTAGTTTTATTGAACTGAATAGTTTGGTGCTTCTTTTGTAATTTGAACATTATGTGGGTGTGACTCGCGCAGACCATTACCAGTCATGCGAACGAATTGTCCCTCTAAGCGTAATGTTTCAATATCTTTAGATCCGCAGTACCCCATACTTGCACGTAAACCACCGACAAGCTGATGGATTGTGTCTGCAAGTGGGCCTTTATAAGCTGTTCGACCTTCAATACCTTCAGGAACTAATTTCTTAGTATCATTAGTATCTTGGAAATAACGGTCTTTTGAACCAGATTTCATTGCTGATACTGATCCCATACCACGATAAACTTTATAACGACGGCCTTGGAATATTTCTGTTTCACCTGGGCTTTCTGTTACCCCTGCAAGTAAACTACCAAGCATAACTGCTTTAGCCCCTGCTGCTATAGCTTTAGCTATATCACCAGAATACTTAATACCACCATCAGCTATAACAGGTACTCCATATTCATCAGCAACTTTTGCACAATCATATACTGCTGTAATTTGTGGAACGCCAACACCTGCAACGATACGTGTTGTACAAATCGAACCAGGTCCAATTCCAACTTTAATTATTGACGCACCCGCTTCAATTAATGCTCTTGTTGCTTCACCTGTTGCAACATTACCAGCAATAATATCTAATTCAGGATACTTTGCGCGTACAAGTTTTACTTGATCAATTACGCCTTTTGAATGACCATGCGCAGTATCAATAACGATACAATCAACGCCTGCTTCAACCAATTTATCAATACGAGTCATTGAATCAGCAGTTACTCCAACTGCTGCGCCACACAGTAAGCGGCCTTGACTATCTTTAGCTGCATTTGGGAACTCAATTACTTTTTCAATATCCTTAATGGTGATCAAGCCTTTTAGTACGCCTTGATCATCTATTAATGGTAATTTTTCAATTCGATGTTTTTGTAAAATTTTGCTTGCCTCATCTAGAGTAGTGCCTACTGGAGCAGTAATTAAATTCTCACTCGTCATAACATCAGAGATTTTAATTGAATAATCTTCAATAAAGCGAAGATCACGATTTGTTAAAATACCAACAAGGATCTTATCTTCAGGATTATTAACAATTGGTACTCCTGAAATACGATATTTACTCATTAAATGTTCTGCATCAAATACTTGATTATCTGGCATTAAGAAAAATGGATTTGTTATAACACCACTTTCAGAACGCTTTACTCGATCAATCATTTCAGCTTGTTCTTCAATCGACATATTTTTATGGATAATCCCTAGTCCACCTTGTCTTGCCATAGCAATTGCCATTTCAGCTTCGGTTACCGTATCCATACCAGCACTTAAAATTGGAATGTTTAATGTCAGATTTTTAGTTAATTTTGATTGAATAGATACATCTCTCGGTAAAACTTCAGATGCCGCAGGTATTAATAACACATCATCAAATGTAATACCTTCTTTTGTAAACTTGTCCTCCCTCATTGCTCTAACTCCTCCTTCAATTTTGTCAATTGGTTGTTCTATTTCTATTGTTAAATACAATACGATAACCGACGATTAAATTCAAGTATATTTCAACTGTTTCGTTAAAATTTATGCTCAAAACATCACTATCTATAAATTTATCTTAACAAAAATAGAGTTGCATAACAATGACAACTCTATTTGATTCAAATGATCAATTTAGTTTTAAATGATTGACTTAACTTTAATATCCTTTTGATCTAATAATGAAATAATTTCATATGTGTTATCAATTTGAATGATCACTTCGGGTATATTAGTAAATCTTAACGCAACAATTGTACCTGATTGTTCGTTTGATAAGTAAACTTTCTTATCTAATAATGCATCTTCTAAACATGTAGTAAATACTTTTAAGTAGCGTTCATCAAATTGTTTACTAGCTAACTTTTTCATCTCTATGATCGCTTCAAAAAAGGAAACTCTCTCTTGATATAAGCGATTTGATGTCATCGCATGAAAAGCAGCAGCTATTGCTATGATCATTGCATATGGATTAATTCTCTCTTTTGGTAAGCCTAAAGGATACCCTTTACCGTCAACACGTTCATGATGCTGCAGTACAGCTAATTTAGCAGAACGCGTTAAAGCAGCATTTTTTTCAATTAGACGATATGAATATGTTGTGTGTTTCTTTATTTCTTTTAATTCTGCATGAGTTAATTTACGACTAAGATTTAATATACGTTGATTGATTTTAGACATACCACTATCAGCAATAAATGCAGCAATACCTATTTGAATTGATTCTCTTTCAAAACCAAGGCGTTTAGCTAAAATTGTACTTAGCAAACTAACAGCTACGCTATGCTGGTATAAGTACTTATCTTTTTTTGTATATTTGCCTAATAGAAAGATCAACCCTTGATATTGGTCAACTCGCTCTAATAAAGGGACAATTATTTGTCTAACTTTATTAATGTCTAACGGTGATCCACTTTGCCATTGTAGAAATAGTTTTTCATATTCTGATACAACAGATTGATAGTGTTCAAAGAAAGGCGACTGATTAACCATAGTCACCTTTCTTTTCTTGATAGGCTTTTCTTCAACTTTAATAACTTGATTTGGTTTAAATGGTTGACCATTAACTAAATTAGGATCAACCTCAACCCGATCAATTAAAAAACTTTTTAATACTTTAATATGTGTTGCAGTGATGACGGTATCTTTTTTAATGATTGGATAATTAGATGGACCATATACATCACTTACGATTAAACACTTTTCGACAAGTTGATTAGGATGAACAAACAATTTGTTACACCTACCTAGAATTAATATAGTAGTAATTAATTATCTTCTACGTCTTCTTGTTCTGATTCTTCTTTTTCTACACAAGCAACTGTAGCAACTTTTTGATCTTCTTGTAGGCGAATTAAACGCACACCTTGTGTATTTCTACCTGTAATTGATATTGCCTCAATTGGTGTTCTGATTAAGACACCTGAATCAGTCATAATCATTAAGTCTTCGTCTCCATTAACAGATTTAACGGCAACAACTGAACCTGTTTTATCTGTAACATTGGCAGTAAATACACCTTTACCGCCTCGATTAATCATTCGATAATCTGATTCTGGAGTACGTTTACCATAACCATTTTCAGTGACGTTTAATATATAGTCATTCTCTTCAACTATTTCCATTGAAACAACTTCGTCATCATCACGTAAGGAGATTCCCTTTACTCCAGCTGCTGATCGTCCCATTGATCGAATTTGTTGCTCATCGAATCTAATTAGGTAGCCATTTCTTGTTGCGATCATAATATCCTTACTTCCATCAGTTAGTTGAACAGAGATCAATTCATCTTCATCACGTAATGTCAGTGCAATGATTCCATTACGGCGAATATTTGCAAATTGATTTAATGATGTTCGTTTTGAAATACCGTGTTTTGTTGTGAAGAAAAGGAATTTATCCTCATCAAATTCTGGAGCTGAAATAACGGTATTTACCCATTCGTCTTTTTCAATTTCTAATATATTTATCACTGGTAAACCTTTTGCAGCACGGCCATATTCAGGAATTTGATAACCTTTTAGACGATAGACCTTTCCTTTATTCGTAAAGAAGAGAATCGTATCGTGTGTAGAGGCAGTCACAAGATGTTCAACAAAATCATCATCGTGTGTACTCATACCTTGTACTCCTCGCCCACCACGGTTTTGCGTTCGGTAAGTTGATGATGGAAGTCGTTTAATGTAACCACGGTGTGTTAGGCAGACAACAATATCTTCTTCTGGAATTAAATCTTCATCCTCAAAGAAATCTACTCCACCCATCACTATTTCTGTTCGACGTTCGTCATTATATTTCTCTTTAATTTCAATTAATTCTTCACGAATAATATCTAGCAATTTATTTTCATTTTCTAAAACTGATTTTAGCTCTTTAATCAATTCTAATAATTTTTCATATTCTTCTTCGATTTTTTGACGCTCTAAGCCTGTTAATCTTTGGAGCCTCATATCTAGAATAGCTTGAGCTTGCTTTTCAGTTAATTTAAAGTTTTGAATTAATCCTTCACGAGCAATATCAGTAGTGTTAGATGCACGAATTAATGCAATAATTTCATCGATGTAATCAAGTGCAATTCTTAATCCTTCTAAAATATGAGCTCTTTGTTCGGCTTTGTTTAATTCATATTGTGTTCTTCTTCTAATAACATCTTTTTGGTGATCCAAATAATGAGTCAATGTTTCCTTCAAACTCAATACTTTAGGTTGGCCATTAACTAATGCTAGCATATTAATCCCAAATGATGACTGTAAAGCGGTTTGCTTATATAAGTTATTTAATAATACATTTGGATTGGCATCGCGACGTAGCTCCATCACAATTCTCATTCCATTACGGTCAGATTCATCACGTAAATCTGTGATACCATCAATTTTCTTATCACGAACTAATTCAGCAATTTTTTCAATTAGTTTTGCCTTATTCACTTGATAAGGCAATTCACTAACAATAATGGTTGATTTTCCATTCTTTTGTTCTTCAATTCTTGTTTTAGCTCGAATAGTAATTGAGCCTCTTCCTGTTTCAAATGCTTTTCTAATCCCTGATCGCCCTAATATGATTCCACCAGTAGGGAAATCAGGACCATAAATATAATTCTCCATTAATTCATCAATTGTAATGTCAGGATTTTCACTAACTGCTAGAATTGCATCAATCGTTTCTCCTAATTGATGTGGTGGTATATTTGTTGCCATACCAACAGCAATTCCCGAAGTACCATTGACAAGTAAATTAGGAAAACGTGCAGGTAAAACTTTTGGCTCACGTTCAGAACCATCATAGTTATCTTGATAATCAACTGTATTTTTGTTGATATCTCTTAATAATTCCATTGAAATCTTCGACATTCTTGCTTCTGTGTAACGCATTGCAGCAGCTGGGTCACCATCTACAGAACCAAAGTTCCCATGACCATCTACTAACATATTGCGATAACTAAAATCTTGCGCCATTCTTACCATTGCTTCATAAACAGCTGAGTCACCATGTGGGTGATATTTACCGATTACATCACCGACGATTCTAGCTGATTTCTTATAAGCTTTATCTGCATGCATACCTAAATCATTCATAGAATAAAGAATTCGACGTTGCACAGGCTTTAAACCATCACGAACATCTGGAATAGCACGTGATACGATAACACTCATTGCGTAATCTAAAAAAGATGTCCGCATTTCCTTACCTATACTTATTTCTTGAATTTGGGGACGTTGATTATCCGCCATTAAATTACCTCCTATCAAACTGAGGACCTATTTGATCTATTTGAAAATAACAAAATACTTAATCGTACTACTTATTGATAATCTTACATTTGTTTTATTGAAAAACTATGATCTCACTACATCACACGTCTAGGTTTTTCACATAGACTGCATTTTCTTGAATAAATTCTCTTCTAGGCTCTACTTTATCTCCCATTAACATATCAAAGATTTGATCTGCTTCAATCGCATCATTTAGCTTAACCTGAAGTAACGTTCTATTCTCAGGATCCATTGTTGTTTCCCATAATTGTTCTGCGTTCATTTCACCAAGACCTTTATATCGCTGTAAGCCTGGTTTTGGTTGTTTCGGTAATTCTCTTAAAATCAATTCTAATTCACTATCATCGTATGCGTACCTGATCGTCTTACCTTGTTGAACTTTATAAAGTGGTGGTTGTGCAATATAAATATATCCTTCTTCAATTAATGGACGCATAAATCGATAGAAGAACGTTAACAATAATGTCCGAATATGAGCACCGTCAACATCAGCATCAGTCATAATAACAACTTTATGATATCTTGCTTTGGTAATGTCGAATTCTTCGCCTATACCCGTTCCCATTGCCGTAATCATTGATCTAATTTCATTGTTAGATAAAATTCGGTCAAGTCTAGCTTTTTCAACGTTAAGAATCTTTCCACGAAGAGGTAAAATCGCTTGGAAATGACGATCTCTACCTTGTTTTGCTGAACCACCCGCTGAGTCACCCTCCACAATGTAGAGTTCACTAATTGATGCATCGCGTGATGAACAGTCAGCTAATTTACCAGGTAAACTTGAAATTTCTAAAGCACCTTTTCTTCTTGTTAATTCTCTCGCCTTTTTCGCAGCCATACGTGCACGAGAAGCCATGACACCCTTATTAACAATAATTTTTGCTGTATCTGGATTTTCTACTAAGAATTTATAGAACATTTCACTAAATGCTGAATCCGTAATTGTTCTTGCTTCACTGTTACCAAGCTTAGTTTTTGTTTGTCCTTCAAACTGTGGATCAGGGTGTTTAATAGAGACGATTGCTGTAATCCCTTCTCTAACATCATCACCTGTTAAATTCTCATCATTGTCTTTGAAAATTTTAGTTTTTCTTGCATAATCATTAATCACACGAGTCAGTGCTGTTTTAAAACCAGATTCGTGCATACCACCTTCATGAGTGTGAATATTATTTGCAAATGAATAAATATTACTTGAATAACCGCTATTATACTGAAGGGCTACTTCAACAATAATATCTTCTTCTTCTTTTTCAGCGAAAAACGTCTCATGTAAAACTTCTTTTGATCTATTCATGTACTCAACGTACTCTTTAATACCACCTTCATAGTAAAACGTTTGTTTACGCTCTTTACCTTTTCTTTTATCTTCTATACTAATCTTGATTTTTTTATTTAAAAATGCCAGTTCTCTAATCCGATAAAGTAAAGTTTCATAGTCAAATTCTGTTGTTTCAGTAAAAATATCTGGGTCTGGACTAAAGTGGATTTTCGTCCCTGTTGTATCCGTTTGTCCGATCACTTTAATTTCTGTATTTAATACACCACGTTTAAAATCTAAGTAATAAATATTATTATCGCGATGAACGTATACTTTTAATGATGTAGATAAAGCATTTACAACAGATGCACCTACACCGTGTAAACCACCAGAAACCTTATAACCTGAATTATCAAATTTACCACCTGCGTGTAATTCAGTCATAATAACTTCAACAGCTGGTCGTCCTGTTTTCTCATGGATTCCTACTGGGATACCTCGGCCATTATCCGTAACAGTAATACTATTATCCTCTTCAATCGTAACTTGAATTTCATCACAATATCCAGCTAACGCCTCATCAATACTATTATCAACGATCTCCCAGACCAAATGGTGGAGTCCTCTAGAGCTTGTAGAGCCAATATACATTCCTGGTCTCTTTCTAACTGCTTCTAAGCCTTCTAAAACTTGAATTTGATTTTCATCATATTGTTGCACATTTAATGAATTATCTTCCATAACCAATTGATTCACCTACACTTTTCCATAAAACTTAGCCTTTAAGTTTTATTATTTTCTATTTGAAATCGAATATGATCTATTAGTATATTGACTATTAAAATTTCACTAAGTAAACGTATCACCATCAGTATAGTCATCAAGGTGATTAATCATCATTTGTAAACTAGACCTTTTTTTTAATGTTGTAATAGATAGAGAGCTATAATAAATGTTATCTTTTGTGACAACAATTGTTTTTGGTTTATCAGTTTGATTCTGCTTATCATTTAAATTCTGTTGATATTCAATCATTTCACCGTTAATGACTGATGAATCGACATATTGTTGATCTATCATCATCACAATATCGTCTGATTTAACAAATTGTTGGTCACCTATATCAAAAAACATTCCTTAGCCTCTTTTCTGTTCTATAATCGTACCGCTCTTAACATAAAAAAGATCAGCTTTTTCAATTGTCTCGTGTTTAATATCACTTACACTAGTTGTTGATACAAAAGTTTGAACTTTACCTTGAATCGTATCAAGTAAATGCGATTGACGGTATTGATCAAGCTCACTTAACACATCATCTAACAGTAATACCGGGTATTCACCGACCTCTTGCTTGATTAATTCAATTTCAGCTAATTTCAATGACAATGCGGTTGTTCGTTGTTGACCTTGAGAACCAAACTTCTGTACATCACGATCATTGACGTAAAATGATAGATCATCACGATGAGGGCCATATAACGTCGTTCCACGTTCAATTTCTTTATCACGATTTTGTGTGAACTTTTCTAAGTAGATACTGCTTATTTTTTCCTTATTATCTGATTCTAATACATCAATTGAGGCTTGATATTGAATCTCTAGTGTTTCTTTACCTTGACTAATTCGTTTATGAATTGGAATTGCCCAACGTCTTAATAATTCCAAAAACAAAAATCGTTTTTCTAAAACGACACTGGCATGTCCTATTAGTTGATCAGTTAAAACATCTAGCATCACTAAGTCATTTGTCTGTTTTCGTTGTAGACTTTTTAACAAGTGATTTCGTTGTTTCAAAATTTTCTGGAATTGACCGAGATGATATATATAAACAGGTTGGATTTGTCCAATCTCCATGTCGACAAATCTCCTTCTAACTTGTGGACTACCCTTTACTAGATTGAGATCTTCAGGCGCAAACATGACAACATTTAAAGCCCCAATATAATCACTTAAACGTTTTTGTTCTAAATGATTTAGTTTGGCTTTTTTTCCTTGATTAGAAAGCTGAATTTCTACAGGGAATTGTTGATTCCTCTTACTTATTAACCCTTCTATTTTAGCATAGTTTTGATCCCATTGAATTAATTCTTTATCTTTTGACGTTCGATAGGAGCGTGTAAAAGCTAGAAGATAGATAGCTTCCATTAGGTTTGTCTTTCCTTGTGCATTTTCGCCAATAATAACATTAATGCCATTATCAAAAGATAAATTTAATTGTTCATAATTTCGATAATGTGACAATTTAATATGTTTTATATACATTTAGATCATGCCTACCTTTTGTTTAAGAAGACCAGGTAGTCTACTCTTTTACTATCTGAAATTGACCGACTTCTTCTACCTCAATTATATCACCAGGATACAACTTCTTGCCTCTGCGCTGATCTTGGTCTCCGTTAACAAAAACAGCATAGTCATTTAAAAAGTACTTAACACTACCACCTGAATCAACAATATTCGCTAATTTTAAAAATTGGCCTAACTGAATATAGTCCGTTTTAATTTGAATTTTTTCGGGTTTCATTTTTTTACTCCTTCTTTTACTAAACATCATGTAATCCGTACATGTCCCTCTATCTATTTTACTAAAGTTCACAAGATAAGCAAAGTGTCGATTCTTATCAAGTTTTCTAGCTAATAAAAAAAGAAATAGAGTGTTATTACACCCTATTTCATCTCACTTAAAAAGTTCTTACAGGTAAAATTAATTGAAGTATATCATGATCATTTTCAGGCTTAATAATGAATGGTCTCATAGCACCTGTAAATTCAATCTTAACATTTTCACTTTCAATAATTTTAAGTGCATCTAACATATATTTTGCACTAAATGAAATTTTTAATTCTTCGCCGTCAATCGCTTCAGCATTGACTTCTTCAATTACTTGACCAACCTCAGGTGTGTGTCCACTTATTTCTAAGCGATTATTACCTTTTGTTTCAAGCTTTACAACATTATTTTTATTTTCTCTAGCTAATAATGATGCACGATCTATCGCATTTAATAATTGTTTCGTATTTGTTAATATTGTCGTTTTACTATGATCAGGAATTAATCGTGATGTTTCAGGATAATTACCGTCTAGTAAACGTGATAAGAAGTACAGGTTTTTAGTTTGGAACAGTATTTGATTTTCCGTCACGCTAATTGAAATTGGATCATCGTTTTCTTCAATAATTTTATTTAACTCACCAAGACTCTTACCAGGAATTACAACATTTTTTAGATTTAATTGATTTTCTACTAATTCAATCGATAGATGACGAGAAGCTAATCGATGGCTATCTGTAGCTACAAAATTTAATGCATCATTGTTTAATGTCATATTAACACCAGTTAAAATAGGGCGAGTTTCAACTGTTGAGACTGCATAGACAGTTTGTTTAATAATTTCTTTTAATACACTATTTGATAAAGTAAAACTATTTTCAGTATATAAAACAGGAAGTTGTGGATATTCATTTGGATCTTGTCCGTTTAAATGAAATTCTGAACCACCTGAAATTATATTAACTTTATAATCTTCTGTTGTATTAATTTCTACAGTTTTCAAAGGTAGTTTACGTATAATGTCAGGGAAATATTTAGACTGAACAACAATGCTTCCTGGTTCGATATTTTCAACATGAATGATTCCATCTTCTTCGCTAGGTATAAATGATTCAATTGAAATATCTGAGTCACTTCCAGTTAATTTAATACCTTCATAACTTGCTTCAATTTTAATTCCTGTCAAGATTGGAATTGTTACTCTAGAAGAGATAGCTTTCATAACATGTTGAATGCTTTCTAGTAACAAATCTTTTTGAATTGTAAATTTCATAAAAAATCCTCCTAATGAGAGTCTATTATATATTAATTATTAATAAATATAGTAATCATAGTAATAGGGCCTGTGAGTATGTGGATAACATAATGTATAACATCAAACCATTAGTTATCCACTTGTTGATAAAATGTTTATAAAGATAAAAACAAATTAACAATATCCACACTGTGTATAAATAGAAAAAGCTTATAGAGTTTTTAATTGTTCAATTAATT
Organism: Amphibacillus xylanus NBRC 15112; assembly: GCF_000307165.1. NCBI lineage: Bacteria > Bacillati > Bacillota > Bacilli > Caryophanales > Bacillaceae > Amphibacillus > Amphibacillus xylanus. The sequence continues at coordinate 1,797 of NC_018704.1, read as the reverse complement.
CATCGATTTCCTGGCTGAATAATTGATCATCGGTAATTAATTTTGAGATTTTTTCATGTGCGTGTAAAACAGTTGTATGATCTCGTCCTCCAAATTCTTCTCCGATTTTAGGTAAAGAGAGATCTGTTAATTCTCGGCTTAGATACATAGCTATTTGACGTGGAAATGCAACTGAGCGCGTTCGCTTCTTAGCTGCAAAATCTTCTAGCTTAATATTATATTTTTTCGAAATTAATTCTTGAATTGTACTAACGGTAATACGCTTTGGACGAGAGTTAGGAATAATGTCTTTTAGGGCCTCTGCAGCCAATGCTGCATCAATATCTTGATTAATTAGTGATGAGTAGGCTACTACACGAATAAGTGCACCTTCTAATTCTCTGATATTCGTATCAATTTGATTAGCGATATATAACATAACTTCATTAGGTATATCTAATCCTTCTGCTTTTGCTTTTTTCCGTAGTATTGCAATTCTTGTTTCTAAATCTGGTGGTGTAATATCTGTAATTAGCCCCCACTCAAATCTAGAACGTAATCGGTCTTCTAAAGTTGGGATTTCTTTAGGTGGACGATCACTAGAAATAATAATTTGTTTACTTTCCTCATGAAGTGTATTAAATGTATGGAAAAATTCCTCTTGTGTTTGTTCTTTTCCTGCTAAGAATTGAATATCATCAACTAATAAAATATCTACATTACGATATTTATTTCTAAATTGTTCTGTCTTATTATCACGAATCGAGTTGATAAATTCATTTGTAAATTTTTCTGAAGATAAATAGACAACATTAGCATTCGGATTATTATCAAGAATATAATGGCCAATCGCATGCATTAAGTGTGTTTTTCCAAGACCAACTCCACCATATATAAATAAAGGGTTATAGGCCTTTGCTGGTGCTTCAGCTACAGCAAGTGAAGCTGCATGGGCAAATCGATTACCAGACCCAATAACAAATGTATCAAAAGTATATTTATCATTTAACATAGTTTTTGATCTTTGTTCTTGATTATTGTTGACAACAGCAGGCTTCGGCTTCACTTTAGTAATATTTTCTTCATTTTTATCTTCTTCAGCTGAAATGAAATGTGCGTTTAATTTTGCTCCAGTTACTTCAAAAATGGCGTCAGAAATAAGCTCTGTATAACGATTTTCTAACCAATGCCGTGCAAATTCATTAGGAGCGGAAACGACCAACTGATCGTTGTCTAGATGATGGGCTTTGGTATTTTTAAACCAAGTTTCAAAACTTTCATTAGCAACTTTCTGTCTAATATTATTGAGAGTTCTCGCCCATAAATCATCAATATTTTCCATTATAGTGCCCCTTTCTTTGTAAAATTAATGATTTCCATACAATTGAATATAATTTTGAATTTATAAAAAAAAATGAGGAAAAAAAACCTCTCGCAATCTATCTTTATCAATAAACACAAATAGATCGAAAGGTTTAAACTTTGCGGGAGTGTATAAAATAGATTTATATAGTATCATAAAACTTATACAGTTATCCACATATATGTTAATCATTCAATCTACACAGATGTGAACAACTGTCCACAAGTTATTCACACCCTGTGGATAGTCACTCACTGTTTGTAAAAGTTATATTAATTATTAACAACGATTTTAGCAAAAAAGAATTGATTTTGCAAGGTAATTCGACACTTATCCACATAAAAACACAAGTGTTCACAAAGATTATCCACAAGTAGTTGATTTGTGATTAATTTGTCTATATGTAGTGTGGATAAAAAATATTAAAAAAATTAAAGAGAATAGATTGTGGACAA